>QYLO01000009.1 GCA_022766165.1 Candidatus Electrothrix gigas | reverse complement strand
TGCATGAATTGCGGAACTACGCATGATATGCCATTAAACAAGCGTGTCTTTAAATGCGAGTGCGGTGTGGAGGAAGATAGAGATATTCATGCTGCACAAAATATATTAAGTCAAGCATATATTGAGTTTGCTGCTTAAAGTAAAAATCTAGGTCAAGCTCTGGCCGAAGTAACGCCTTTGGAGTTGGAAGCTCTGGCTTGCGACAGCAAGTGAAACTACCAACGTTGAATGAGGAATAGATAATCTGACATTTTGTTGATTATGTCAGATTTCTAAGAGCGGCGGTTACTCTCTGTTACCAACAGAACACAACAGAACAGGCTGGTGTACTGTTCTTTCATCTTATTTCCACAGGAGACAGTTATTATGAACATTCTTACTTTCGGACCAAACGGTAGCGGTAAAGGTACTCAGGGTGCTATTGTCAAAGAAAAATACGGTTTGGATCATATTGAATCCGGTGCTATTTTCCGTGAACACATCAAGGGCGGCACCGAGCTGGGCAAAAAGGCCAAAGAGTACATTGACAAGGGTGATCTGGTTCCTGATGAAATCACCATTCCTATGGTGCTGGAGACCTTGCAGAAGTCCAAGGAAAAAGGCTGGCTCTTGGACGGCTTTCCCCGTTCACTGGCGCAAGCCGAGGCCCTGGATAAGGCCCTGAATGAATCGGATATGGCTCTGGATTGTGTGCTGGAGATTGTCTTGGATCGTGAAATTGCCAAACAACGCATCATGGGGCGTCGCCTCTGTGCCAATGACAACAACCATCCCAACCACATTGCCTTTGATGCTATCAAACCAGTGGAAAAAGATGGCAAGCTGGTCTGCCGTATCTGCGGTGGTGAGCTGAGTATGCGTGATGATGATCAGGACGAAGAGGCTATTGGCAAACGCCATGACATCTATTATGACGATACCACCGGCACCATGGCCGCGGTCAACTACTTTAAGAACAAGGGGACAGCCAAGATTATCTCTGTTGATGGTTCCAAGACAATCAAAGAGGTTTACAACGAAATTATGGATCGGCTGACCTAATTGTTTCCTATTTTTTTGATCATCAAAAGCGTTTAAAAGCGTTTTCGTGCTTCCGGGTACGGAAACGTTTTTCATTTTTTCCTTTCCCTCTACCCTCTAGCATAGCACCCGTATCAGCGCAATGAACGAATTTATTTATACCCGCCTGAGTCAATCCACAGTGGCCAAGCAAGAGTTTGCCAAAGAGTCCTCTCATAAGGTCATGCAACTGGCTGAAAAAATTGTTGCCACCTTTAATAATAAAGGCAAGGTCCTCATCTTTGGCAACGGCGGCAGTGCGGCAGATGCCCAGCATGTGGCAGCAGAGTTTGTCAACCGCTTTCTTATCAATCGTCAGCCACTCCCTGCTCTTGCCCTCAGCACTGATACCTCTATCCTGACCGCTATTGGTAATGACTTTTCTTATGACATGGTGTTTACCAAGCAAGTTCAGGCATTGGGAAATCCAGAAGATTTGGCTTGGGGCATTACCACCTCGGGGACTTCAGCCAATGTGGTCCAGGCCCTTGCTGAAGCCAAGAAAAAAGGGCTAACAACTGTGGCCCTGACTGGTGGTACTGTTGGCACTGGCGGCACTATTATCCCTGAAAATGGCGTCCATCCCCACTGTGACATGGTGCTTAATGTGCCAGCAAACGATACGCCCCGTATTCAGGAAGCCCATCTCTGGATTGAGCATCTGGTCTGCGAGATCGTGGAAAAGATGATGTTTGGCCAGTGGGTTGAGGAATAAGTATCCTCCTTAAATACCCGCATCATAAGAAACTGGACAGCAAGGAAATGAAAGACCCAATGCCCTCCCCGCTTGATTTCAGCGAACTGAACACCTATTCCGTCCATGATCGCCATTCTAAGGTGACTGTGGAGGATTTTGCCCAACCAATACGGCCTGGCATGAGCGTTGCTGAACTGATTAGCGGCCTGCCCAACCAGTTTGCTGGTATCGACTTTCCAGAGTTTATTGATCGGGTCGTGGTCTCAATCAATGATCAACGACCTGTTTTGCTGGGCATGGGTGCCCATGTTATCAAGGTCGGCCTGAATCCTATTCTGATTGGTCTGATGAAACGAGGTGTGATTTCGGCCATTGCCCTGAACGGGGCCGGGATTATCCACGACACCGAAATTGCGATGGTTGGGCGCACCTCTGAAGATGTGGCTGATGTGCTGGGAGCAGGTGCTTTCGGTGCAGCCAAAGAGACCAGCGAGGTGCTTAATCAGGCGATCAATCAAGGCGCAAAACAAGGCATTGGTTTAGGTGAGGCTGTGGGCAACACCCTACTCCGGGAAGACTTCCCCTTTAACCAGCACAGCCTGCTGGCCCAGGCCCGGCGGATGAACATTCCGGTGACTGTGCATGTGGCCGTGGGTACGGATATTATCCATATCCACCCGGATGCAAATGGTGCTGCCATTGGTCAGTGCAGCCACCATGACTTCCGGGTCTTTTGTCGCTTAATCAGTGGACTGGAAGGCGGAGTCTATCTGAATGTGGGATCAGCCGTGCTGCTGCCCGAGGTCTTTCTCAAGGCTTTGACCGTGGTGCGCAATCTGGGTCATGAGGTGAAACGCTTTACCACGGCGAACTTTGATTTTATCCGAGCCTATCGACCTGCTACCAATGTGGTGCATCGCCCTACCCTTGAAGGCGGAAAGGGATTTAATTTTACGGGACATCATGAGCTGATGATACCTCTGCTGGCTGCGGGGCTTGTGGACAGGTTGGGGGAGGTTTGATAGAGTTATTTTATGGTGATAAAAAAGCAGTAAAGCGATTAAGCAAGGCCGAAAATAAATCGTATGAAACAGATAGATATAAATATTGAACATGGTGACTGCCTAGAAGTGCTGAAACAGTACCCGGACAACTTTTTTCAACTTATCGTTACATCCCCTCCGTATGCGGACAGCAGAAGTAAAACATACGGAGGTGTCAAACCGGATGATTATGTGGACTGGTTCCTGCCTAGAGCCGAAGAATTTCAGCGGGTTCTCAGACAGGATGGTACATTTATTCTCAATATCAAGGAAAAAGTGGTGAACGGTGAACGACATACCTATGTCATGGAACTCATCTTAGCTCTGCGCAAACAGGGCTGGTTCTGGACGGAAGAATTCATCTGGCATAAAAAGAACTGTTTTCCCGGCAAATGGCCAAATCGCTTCAGAGATGCCTGGGAACGATGTCTACAATTCAATAAAGCCAGAAAATTTAACATGTACCAGGAAGAAGTCATGGTGCCGATGGGCGACTGGGCCAAAACCCGTCTCAAGAATCTCAGCGATACCGACCGGGCTCGTGATGAATCCAAAGTCAGCAGTGGTTTCGGAAAAAATATCTCAAACTGGCAGGGCCGTGATATGGCTTACCCCACCAATGTGCTTCATTTTGCGACGGAATGTAACAATAGACAGCACAGTGCCGTTTTTCCAAAAGCTCTGCCGGAATGGTTTATCCGGCTGTTCACCAAAGAACATGATTGGGTACTTGATCCTTTTTCCGGTTCCGGGACTACTGCGGAAGCAGCATTAGCTCTGAACAGAAATGCAGTAGGCATTGACATCCATTCTGAATATTGCCAACTTGCAAAGGAAAGGACAGCGGCCCATCAGTATAGATTATGCGAAGAAGAGGCTGAATATGCAGCAGATAACTCTTGAAATAATAAGACAGTATGTAGAAGAAAACATACCGGAATTTCATCGCAACAGAATAGAAAAACTCGGAAAACTAAAACTAAAATCCGTTCTTAAACGTAAAAACCCTTATCTATTCAAAGTTAAGAACATTATTACAGCAGCAGACTTCGTTACAACTATCCTTGACGCCCACCTGTCTTCCCAAGAAGAAACACTGTTCGGTGGTTTTCTTGAGGGCTTGGCTCTTCATGTCTGCCATCATGTTTACGGTGGCAAGAAGTCCTCGGCTGAGGGGATTGATCTGGAGTTTGAAAAAGGCGGCACCAAATACCTTGTCTCTATAAAATCTGGTCCAAACTGGGGAAACTCCAGTCAAGTTAAACGAATGAAGGATAACTTCCGTAAAGCCAAAAAAATTCTCGGAACCAATACCGCCACATCACCCAATGTAATTGCTGTCAACGGCTGTTGTTACGGCAGAGATAACACCCCAGACAAAGGCGAATATCTTAAGCTCTGCGGACAACGTTTCTGGTCTTTTATCTCTGACAATGAAGAGTTATACACTGACCTTATTACCCCACTCGGCCATAAAGCCAAAGAAAAAAACGAGCAGTTTCTTGAAGAATATGCCAAGGTAATCAACAGATTCTCTCTTGAATTTATGGAAATGTTTTGCGATGCATCAGGCCAGATGCATTGGGAAGAGGTCATTCGGTTTAATTCAGGTCAAGCAACATAGCCATTCCCCTTGATTTTTAAGATATAAATATACCTCAAAAGACGATAAAGGAAATCAATATGGCCCCAAAAAAACAAACTCGCGGCGCCTGCGCCTTCTGTGGTCGCCAGATGACAGGAAACGGCATGGTCAAGCATCTATCAGCCTGTCCCAAGCGCAAGGAAATACTCAGCGCACAGGAGAACAAGCCAGGAAAAAAAGAAAAAATCTATCACCTCAAGATCCAGGATGCGTGGCTCATTGATTTCTGGCTTCATTTGGAGATGTGTGGTTCAGCAACCTTACAAGAGCTGGACAGCTATCTGCGCTCAATCTGGCTGGAATGTTGCGGCCACCTCAGCCAGTTTTCTCTTGGGAGTGGCATGGGTGAAGAGGTAGCAATGGACACCAGAATCAGCACGCTTTTTCAAGCGGGAATGATGCTGACCCATATTTACGATTTTGGAAACTCTTCGGAAACGCAGATCAAGGTGGTCAGCGAGCGTGAAGGCAAGCCTATGACCGAACATCCGATCTACCTGATGGCCCGAAACGAGCTGCCAGCAGTGGAAACCTGTGTCTGCGGTGAACCAGTAGCATGGCTTTGTTTTGACTGCGCAAACGAAGAGGATGAGGTTGCCCTTCTCTGTAATAAACATGCAAAGGACAAAAAGTATGCAGACTATACGCTCATGCCCATTGTCAACTCGCCAAGAACAGGACAATGCGGCTATCAAGGACCGGCAGAGCCGCCGTATTAATGATGACTGATCCCCAGCAAATTGCCGCCCTTGAAGAAATTATCCGTTCTCGCCGCTCGTGCCGAAGCTTTGCAGGTCAGGTTCCTGATGAGGTGCTACAAAAAATTGTCGATTCTGCTGTGTATGCTCCCTTTGGGGCTGGCGCCGGAATTCCCTTGAAAGAAGGACGACGAATTTTTATCTTTCGCCAAGGCACTGAGGCGATGAATCAGGCGCAACAGATCATTGAAGCACAGCTCCGTAGCGGAGCCTCCAAGATTGGCATGGCTATTCGTTTTCTCCCTTTTTTGCGCAAAAAGATGCGTTTTTTTGCTCTCAGGATCAGCATCACAGCAGCGCAAGGAATTTCTGGTCTTACTGATGGTTCCTTTTATATCGTGGTAGCAGAGAAAAAGGGATTCCCGCCGCTTGCGGAACAGGCTCTGGCCCATGTTATGGAAAATATGTGGTTGACCGCAACAGCGCACAAGGTTGGTTTTCAGCTGCTCTCAGTGACTAACGGTTTAGCAAGGAATACACAATTTATGGATCTCCTCGGTCTACCTCCGAAAAAATGGGCTTTGAGCGGGTGCATTGTCGGAATACCTCAAAAGCAATTCCAAAGGAAACGTAAGCGAGATACAGAGCATTTTATTCATTGGGTCAAATAACAGAAGATAAAAAATGAGCAAAGACAATAGGCACAACATGAGAAAGATACTACGCATCGGAACTCGCGCCAGTATGCTGGCCGTCACCCAGTCCACTTGGGTAAAAAATCAGATCGAAAACCAGTACCCAGACACTACCGTAGAACTGGTAAAAATCGTCACCAAGGGCGATAAAATTCTGGATGTACCGCTGGCCAAGGTGGGCGGCAAGGGACTGTTTGTTAAAGAAATTGAGGATGCTCTACTGGATGAACGGGTGGATTTGGCCGTCCATTCTATGAAGGACGTACCAGCCGAATTGCCCGAGGGGTTAGAAATCGCTATTGTGCCGGAACGGGAAATTCCTCAAGATGCCTTTGTTTCAGTGACCTATAAAAATATTGATGCGCTGTACCAGGGAGCTGTCATCGGCACTTCCAGCCTGCGACGCCAAGCTCAGTTGAGCTTTCTGCGACCTGATCTGGAGATCCGGGATCTGCGTGGCAACTTGGATACCCGCCTCCGAAAGTTGGATGAAGGGGAATATGATGCCATCATCTTGGCTGGAGCTGGTCTGAATCGGCTGGGTATGCAGAAACGTATTACAGCCCTGTTCACCCCGGAACAGATGCTACCCGCCATTGGCCAAGGTTCACTGGGTATTGAGTTACGTATGGCAGATACAGAGTTGCTGGATGGGCTTCAGTTCCTGCATCACCCAGAAACAGCCATAACAGTGGCTACGGAACGGGCCTTTCTCCTCCGGCTGGAAGGTGGCTGCCAAGTACCCATTGGCGGCTTTGCCACTCTTGACGGCGACATCATCACTCTCACCGGTCTAATTGCCTCGTTGGATGGCAAAACGATTCTGAAAGAACAACTCAGCGGCTCGGCTGATGATGCGGAAAAAATTGGTGTCACCTTGGCGGAGACCCTGCTCGACAGAGGCGGCAAGGCGATTTTGGATGAGGTGTATGCAAACGAGAAGAGCTGAAGTTACCTCTGCCTCCCCGCCTAAAAAAACTAGTGTAACCAATGAAAATTGAAACAATCCGTCTGAAAAATTTCAAGACCTTTGAGGATGTTAAACTCTTTAACATTCCCTCTTTCTGTATTGTCGTTGGCGCAAATGGCACAGGCAAAACAACCTTGTTTGATGTTTTCGGTTTTCTTAAAGATTGCTTGGCTTTTAATGTATCACGGGCGTTACGCAGCCGGGGCGGATTCCAGGAGGTAGTCAGCCGGGGCAGAGCAGAGCAGACAATCTCCATTGAATTGCAATTTCGCCTTAATATCACAGGGAGCGAACGTTTAGTCACCTATCTTCTCGAAATATCACAAGAGAGTGGAAAGAGTATCGTTAAGAGAGAAATTCTCCGTTATAAAAGGGGGGCTTATGGATCACCTTATCATTTTTTGAACTTTCAACGAGGAAGCGGATTTGCTGTAACAAATGAAGAAGACTTCAGTAAAACCGAAGAAGAACTGGATCGAGAGCAGCAGCAGTTAGATAGTCCTGATATACTTGCCATCAAGGGCTTGGGGCAGTTTCAGCGATTTAAAGCAGCCAATGCATTCCGCCAGATGTTGGAGAACTGGCATGTCTCCGACTTTCATATCAACCTTGCCCGAGGCAGCAAAGACGATATTGGATATGCCGAACACCTCTCTGTTTCCGGTGACAACCTGCAATTAGTTGCCAAGCATATCTACGATAACCACAAAGAAGAGTTCAATCATATTATCGAAAGCATGAAAGAACGAGTTCCGGGTATCGGTAGTATCGAACCAGAAGCAACACGTGATGATCGACTTCTTCTCAAATTTCAGGATGGTTCCTTTAAAGACCCATTTATTGATAAATATGTTTCTGATGGCACCATCAAAATGTTTGCCTACCTAGTTCTTCTCTATGATCCGACTCCCCATCCATTACTCTGTGTCGAAGAACCGGAAAACCAGCTCTATCCGACCCTGCTGCTGGAGCTTGCCGAAGAGTTCCGCTCCTATGCCCACCGAGGAGGTCAGGTCTTTGTCTCCACCCATTCACCGGACTTTCTCAATGCCGCCGAGCTGGATGAGGTATTCTGGCTGGTCAAAGAAAACGGCTATACGAAAGTTAAACGGGCCACGGATGATGAGCAGATAGTAGCCTATATGAATGACGGCGATAAAATGGGGTATCTCTGGAAACAGGGATTCTTTGCTGGTGCTGATCCGCAATGATGACGATAAAGCAAGATTATTCATGAGGAAACAAATTGAATCCTGACGAACTTCATAATTTGCTTGCTAAAAAACTTGCTCAATTAATTGATGAGGGGAAAGTTGATGAAGACGATGCTTGCCGTCGATTACAAAAGAATATCCCTGAACTATCTGATGGTTTTGCATCAATTTTATATAAGTCTTTTGGGAAACGTACCCGGTCTATGCTCAGGGAAAGAAGGCGGGAGCAAAATAATTTTGAAAGGCAACATTATCTGTTGTGGAAAGAAGGGCTTGACCGCTTAGAGACTTATCTCGTTGTTGCTTATGAATTAGGCGAGAATTTCAATGGATACTATCGCAGTGAAGCAGCGAAACGCCAAGATTACCTTTTTGACGCCTTGACCAGATTGCAGGCCAGATCGGTTCATGTAGGCTCTGAAG
Organism: Candidatus Electrothrix gigas; assembly: GCA_022766165.1. Classification (GTDB taxonomy): domain Bacteria; phylum Desulfobacterota; class Desulfobulbia; order Desulfobulbales; family Desulfobulbaceae; genus Electrothrix; species Electrothrix gigas. Next base: position 70,676 of record QYLO01000009.1, on the reverse strand, counting down.
TGCTATGTCTTTTGCGCTCTGGATTTGCTGATGGTGCTCACGCCAGATGGAGAACTGCTCACGAACTTGCTGTAGTTGCAACTTTTCTGGTGCAACACGGGGAAGATGTGGCAAAAAGATACTTGAAACACGAAGCTGTGGAATCATATAAAGCCATGCTTCAATATCAGGAGTATACAGAAGCTCTGAGTCTGAAGAAAGTCCCACAAGAAGATGAGCAACACATCAAGAAATCGCGTGATATTCTTATTGATACCTATGGCAAATCATTCGGGACTCAATATGGCTGGGCGGCTGATGCGCTTAAAAAAGAACGACCTAATTTTTTTGACATTGAAAAAGCAACAGGGATGGATCACATTCGACCATACTATAAGATGGCGAGCCATAACGTCCATGCAAATCCAAAAGGAATACAATTTCGTTTAGGTCTGGCTAAAGGAGAAAAGCTTTTGCTCGCTGGGCCAAGCAACTTGGGTCTCGCAGATCCTGCACAAAATATAGCTGTTTCTATTCTTAAAACAACAACCCCTTTGCTAGGTCTTGTTGATAATATTGACTCTATCGTAATGGAAAAATTGATGGCAAGATATGTCGATGAAATCATTGAGTCGTTTGTCGAAACGCAGCAACAGATGGATGAATATGATGAATCTTTACAGAGTGCTCAAAATGAGTACGACTGAATATTAAAATGGATAATATCAATATAAAAGGCAAAGTCTACCTCGTCGGTGCCGGTCCCGGTGATCCGGGTCTGCTCACCCTGCGGGGAAAATATCTCCTGCAACGGGCGGAAGTCGTGTTCTACGACTATCTGGTCAACAAAAAACTTCTCAAGCATGTTCCAAAAACGGCTGAGTTGATTTACGTAGGTAAGAAAGGCGGCGGCCTTCATGCCTTCACTCAGGATGGGATCAATCAGATGCTGGTGGAGTACGGAAATTCAGGAAAAAAAGTGGTGCGTCTCAAGGGCGGTGACCCCTTTATCTTCGGGCGTGGGGCCGAAGAAATCCAGGAGCTGGTACAGGCGGGCATTGATTTCGAGGTGGTGCCCGGCGTGACCTCGGCAACAGCTGCGGCCACTTATGCCGGTATTCCCATCACCCATCGGGGCTATACAACTTCAGTCGCCTTTGTTACTGGTCACGAAGCCACGGGCAAACGGGAGTCCACAGTGGCCTGGGACAAGCTCGCCACCGGTGCAGGCACCATTGTTGTCTATATGGGTATTAAAAATTTACCCATTATTACCTCCAAACTCTTGGAACACGGACGCGCCCCTGAAACCCCGGTGGCAGTGGTTCGCTGGGCCTCAACCCCGATCCAACGTTCTGTGGTCGGTACGCTGGAAACCATCACTGACGTAGTTCGTGAAGCCGGTATTACCCCGCCAGCTCTTGTTATTGTTGGTGAAGTAGTGAAACTGCGAAAGACGGTTGACTGGTTTGAACGACGTCCCCTGTTTGGCAAACGTATGGTTGTCACCCGAACCAGGGAGCAGGCCAGCGAACTGGTTTATCTGCTGGAAGAAAACGGAGCAGATTGCCTAGAGTATTCTACCATCCACATTGAACCGGTGGACGATTACAGCCTGTTGGATCATGCTGTGCAGAATATGAAGAACTACGACTGGGTGCTTTTTACCAGTCTCAACGCTATCACCTATTTCTTCAAGCGATTGGAAGCGATCGGACAGGATAGCCGTATCCTAGCCGGTTGCTGCATTGGTGCGGTTGGTCGGGCAACAGCGGATGAATTGCTCAAGCATGGCATCCGGGCTGATCTGATCCCGGAAAAATTTACCGGAGCGGGCTTGGCAGAATCTCTGATTAACGGTGCTATTACAGGAAAAAATATCCTGTTGCCACGAGCAGAAAAAGCAATGGAAACCCTGCCGGAAATGCTGGAAGACGCAGGCGCAACTGTCACCATAGCCCCGGTTTATCGCAACGTGCCTCCGAAAGGACGAAAGGACGAACTGCGGGACGAGCTGGCTGACGGTAATATTGAGCTGCTGACCTTTACCAGTTCCTCAACCGTAACCAATTTTCTGACCATGATTGATGCTGTCAATGAACAGGAATTGCATAGCCTTCTGGATGGAGTTAAAATTGCTGCCATAGGTCCTGTTACTGCAGAGACGGTTTGCAATAATGGCCTAAAGGTTGATATTCAACCGAGCAACTATACCATTCCCGATATGGTGGCAAGCATTGTAGAGTACTACCATACCCAGTCTGAAGGTTAGTCTGCAGCGTTCCGATTGTTTCTTGAGACTTGATACAAGGATGACCTGCTGAACTCAACCAGCAGGTCAGGGGCAGGAAAATTTTTTTACAGTATTTTGTACAACACATTGTAGCACCTTCCCACTACTTCAAAATTTCACAACGTACTCCATCGTACATTGCTGTTTTCTTCTACTCTCCCAAGCAAATCCAAACAAATCGGTTTTATTTTTTTTACAATTACTTTTTTGTACAGTTTTTTGTATTGCCATTTTAAAATTCAGACAGTATACTAGAATATAATAACGAAAATAGAGATATAATGGTTACGTAAAAAGTTCAAATCTAGGTAAAATCGTTCTTTAACGTTTTGATTTTCTTCAGTTATAGTTGACGATTGGCGTTTTTTGACTTTCTACCAAAGTATCAAAATATATTCCTGAGAAAAACAATGGTCTTCAAAAAAAAATCATATCTGTGTATTGCCCTGACAGTCTTTTTAGGTACTACTGAAGACGTCCTTGCTAAAGAAGATGCCAAGCAGGATATCATCAGTAGTATCTATAATGAGAGTGCGGTAAGTAGTCTTTTATTGGCCGCTGGAATGTATGGAGGCATGAATAAGGAGAGTTCGCAAAAAATAAATTTATCTCTTGGTCAATCAACAGACATAATGAAGGGCTTATTTACCCATCAAGGTAAATTTGAAGGACATGACATCACGCTCTCTTACGAAGGTTCAGTAGGTCGCCTTGGCTTTTCTGCTGGTTATATATATACCACTGAGGATACAGAGTCCAATAGAGGGTCTCTTTTTCTTGGTTTAGAAAATTATAGCAAAAACACCTTGAATAATATTGAGGAAAGACCTTGGTACCTCACTGTTGGTCTTTCGCATTCATTTCAGCTCAACAATGAGTTTGCTATTGGTATCGGCTCTAAAGCAGTTCTCTTTACCAATACTCCTGACGATGAAAACATTGCCAATAAGGCTGTGGCAATGTCACTGAATCTCCCGGTTTCCTATAAAGGATTTATCACAATAACTCCAGAGTTCCAATGGTCGCGTTCTCTTCATGCTAACGGCGAACAGAATACACGAAACGACATTGATAATTTTCTTGATCCAGAGGATGGACAAAACGCCTTTTACGGTGGTATGTCTATTAGCTTCTCGTATTAGCACCATTCACACCATTTAGCACCACTAGCTTCTCCCCTTCTATCTCTTGTAGTGACACAGCGATATAACAAAACTGTTCCTGTCACTGCAAGAGTTAAACCGAGTTAAACAGCCGTACTGAACAGTCCTCTCTTGCCCTAGTTGTCGACAAGAATTAGTCCTTGCGTTATAATCCTGAATACCATGCATAGATCCTTGCACTTTTGCAAAGTAATGTACTCCGTAACCTCTTCAATATCGGGATATTAACAAGTTATGAATTCGTATTACTGGCCTCAGTCTTTTCGCCTTGCTCCTTACCTGCGGAACCAAACAAAACGTCTCCTCTTTGTACCCTTCATTCTTATAGCCTGTTTTGTAGCCTGTCTTGCTCTACACAGCAACATAGGATTTGCTGTAGAGAATCCAGCAGCTCGGGGTGCTGAGAAACAAATCATTATCCCTCCCTTTAAAGTGCAAACCAAAAACCCACAGCCTTATCTTCAGACTGGGCTTGCCAATATTTTGGCTACTCGCATAACAAAAAAGACAGGCTATATCGTCGCATCACACAGTCCGACAACAGACATGCTGACAGATCTCCTTGCCCAACAAAACTATATAAGAGTACAAAAAATACTACAAAAAATGGACAACACCTATCTGTTGGCAGGTGTTCTTCAAGAAAAACAACAGGGCTATGAAATGACGATACATGTCTTTGAGCATAGGCCAAAGGCACAAATTTCTCTGTCGCAAAAATTCCAGCGGCTTGATCGTGCATTATCCACTGTAGATGAACTTGCAGTTAATATTGCAGAAAAAGTTTTTTCTATTTCTCGACCCACAAAAGATCAGGTCATACCAGCAAGTAACGGATTTGAGGAATTTCATACCGCCCATCCAGAACGTATTTTTAAAGATAAAAAATTCGGTGCGAACATTGCGCAACCAAAGGTAAAAGATAATGCCTTTAGTAAGCCGTCATCCGGTATGTCTTCATCCGGCGGTATATCGTCATCCGAGATGTCATCATCAAAAAAATATATATTGCCCTCCTCCTCAACACCGTTGGCAATAGCTGTAGGTGATCTGAATAATGATGGGAAAGACGAGGTTATCATCTTAGAAAGGGCAACCTTAGCTCTCTACCATACAGGTCCAAATGCCTCTTTGCAGCGCATTGCGTTTCAACCTCTTGCCAGCCATCTCGCTCTTCATACAGTATACCTTGCTGATCTTGATCACAACGGATTACAAGAGATCTACATAGGAGCAAGTAACGGCACGCTGCCTGCATCGCAAATTTTGGAGTGGAACGGTAAAATCTTTCGTGTTCTCTCTCAAAATGCACCCTATTATCTGCGCCCTGGTATGAATACACAAGGACAGCCTGCTCTTCTTGGTCAAGAAAATGTTTTTCAGAAAACAAGGAGCAATGTCCTATACAGCCTCAGAAGAGGGAGAAACGGATTTTTGCAAAAGATACAGCGTATTACACTTCCCTTTGGATTTACTATCTATGACTTTATTCAGGTGGATCTGGATCTGGACGGCAACCTCGAGTTTGTTGGAATAAATCACAACAACAGGTTGGTAGTTATCAACAACAGAGGCAGAGTTGTATGGAAAAGCGAAAAAAATTATGGAGCAAGGAGGGAAATTCTTGGCGCTCTTTCCAGGACTATAGACGGTGATCGTCATCAGGCAAACAATCCAGAATCGATCTACATGCACAGTCGGATTCTTGTCCAGGATCTGAACAACGACGGGAAGCCTGAACTTCTTCTCGGACAAAACCGCTTGACGAATGTTATGTTTTTTAAACGCCTGCGATCATTTGATGGGTCATCTGTTACGGCCTTGAGCTGGGATAACGGCAAAATGAAAACTCTTTGGGAAAGTCCAAAAATCTCTGAGTATACGATTGACTTTCAAGTACTCCAAGACAAAAAAGAGCGTAACCGATTCAACATCTTCTCTCTTGCACAGGAACATAACAGCAGCGTGATCCCGTTTTTGGGTTCAAAGGAGTCCTTTATTCAAACCTATACTCTTGAGGGCCTTGGAGAGAAAAGATAACCTCCTTGTTCAGCAATTTTTAGCGATCTTAGCGACCAATGATTGTGGTGTCCTTTCCGTATCTGGAGCGTAACCCGTTATCAACAGGACTATAACCTCGCTGAAGAATATGCCTCCTCTCCTTGGGCATTGCTCGCCATACCCAAGGAGCTATCGGCGCTGGATAAGACCATAGCCCCTTTTTTGCTGCCTTGGCTTTTTGTTGAGAGGAGAGCCAGTCTGTACAAAAAGATGCAGAGCAATACTTTTGCCTTACCCAGGCATGTCCACCCCGAATAAGCAATTTATTCACGTTTGTCTTGCCAACGGAGACAACTGCCAAGCAGCGACGTTTTTTCCTGTCTGTATCGTAGACCTGTAGTTTAATATTCTTGCGCCTGAGTAATCTTTTGAGAACCTGCATCGCCTGTATACCGTGGGGCTGGGTTCGTTCTGGGCTATCAATGCCGTAAAGACTTACTGTAAACGGAGCATCATTCCAAAGAACATGTATAGTATCACCGTCTTCCACATCAACCATTGTTGCGGGAGAAAACTTTTTTGGTTCAGGTAAGGTGTATATAATCTTATTCTTTTCTTCACGACTTTTACCCTTTCCACCAGCATGAGAACGTGCTGTACCCTTTCTTCCCCCTTTTGCTCCTGTTCTCCCTCTCCCCTGTGTTGTAAACGAACCAGCCTTACTTCTTGATGTAGAATAATTCTTGAGGCTTTTTCGTAAGGCCCTCTTGCTCTGAGGATTGACTCCCAGAGCGAACGCATGCTGAATAGAAAACATCCAGAGGAAAACACAGACACAGCTCAGGGTTTTATAGCATGGCATAGTACTCAATCTCTTTGAAAAAAAATTTATTATCGCTTCTTATTTTTCCGAAATTTCCTGAATTTTTTGTAATGGCTCAGAAAAATAATATCCTTGCAGAAAGTCGACCCCAAGAGCAGTTGCAAGTTCAGCCGTTTCCTTATCATAGACAAATTCAGCAACTGTTTGCACCTCAAGTTTTTTCGCAACTGCAACAATAGTTTCAACAATGGTTTGAGAGATTTCATCTGAAGTTAATTTTTTCAGAATAGATCCATCAATCTTTAAGTAATCAACCTGCAGTTTGAGAAGTCGCTCATAGTTTGAGTGTCCGCTACCAAAGTCATCAATGGCTATCTTGCATCCCATTTCCTTCATCTCTTTAATAAAATCGGCAACTTCATCGTAATTTTCAAATCCTTCAGTCTCCACAATTTCGAGAATCGTCCTCTCAGCTATTGATGATTTCTGCAATTTCTTTTTTAAATGCCTGACAACGGCAAGATCCAGAATATCCTGCGTGGATAAGTTGACAGAAAAATCCATTGTAGAGTCAAGAAAGGCAGAACAGGCGCTGTCAATAACCGCTATTGTTATCTTTGTATATATTCTTGCTTTTTTTGCTGCTTCAAGAAATTTACTCGGCGGGATAACCGTTCCATCCTCATCAATAATACGAACAAGACATTCATATTTATCAATTTCTCCTGTTTTTGAGCAAATGATCGGTTGAAAAAACGTAACCACCCGTCCCTCATGCAGGGCATTTTTTATATCAACAGCAATGGAGTGATTTTTCTCCAGCTCCAGCATAATACTTCCGCTCTCTTGGTTGACAACATACTCCTGTCGATTTTTTTTGGCCTGCTTTAAGGCAATATCTGCTTCAAGAAGACCATTTTTTTCAACATTCCAAGCAATACCACAGGTGACATGAACGGCTATTTCGCTCTCATGAACATAAAAAGGTCGTCGTGTAATACAGTCTGTTAGTCTCTCTACAGTTGCCTCAACTCCTGGTAGTTCCAAACGTTCCGTTACCAACAACGCCGTTTGATCACCTGGTAGTTTATAGAGTTTACAAAAGTTTCCCCTGCATTCCAGCTCAAGACGACGGACAAACTCAACCAAAATACTGTCGCCGGTTTCTATACCAAAGTAGTCATTTATATCGGCAAACGCATGGATATCAAAAAGAATAACTGTTGTCAGTTCCTGCTTGCTCAGATCCAGCAACATTTGATACCGATTGGGCAGTCCGGTCAACTTATCAGTTGTTAACAGTGCCTGCATCTCCTGACGATTTTCAACGAGCTCTGTTACATCGGCTCTGGCAGCAATGTATTCAACAACTTCTCCAGTATTATCTAAAATAGGACAAACCGTTGTCTGTGCCCAAAAATAATTCCCATCTTTTTTGCGGTTTTTCAATAAGCCCTGCCAAATTTTTTTGGCCTGCATATTTTTCCACAAGTCAACAAAGGCATAGTCATCCCTTGTTGAATACTGCAAAAACGAATGCGGCCTGCCAACAAGTTCTGTTGAGGTATAACCAGAAACTTGACACATCTTGTCATTGACATAGGTAATATTGCCTACAAGATCTCCTTTGGAAACAATAAGACTGGCATCGAGTACCTTTGAATATTCACTTAACAGGTTCACCTGTTTCTGTAGCTCACTCGTTTGACTTTGTACTTTATTTTCAAGCTGTTCTGTATGTAGAGCAGTTTGGTTCTTCAGCTTACGGATCAAAAAGAAAATAATCACTAAAAAACAAACACTTCCCGCAAGAGTGACCAAGGTCGTCTGGATAAAAAAGAGGCTGATCAATTCATTCCTAATATCCTTTTTTTTCATCTTGATGCTAATAACTCCGCGCAGATCTCCCTCCTTATACCCAAGGGCTGTCGAGTATTTTTCTGCTACATTTGGGAGAACAACGTTGCGGGAACCATGACATTGCAGACATATTTTTTTTATAAAAAATGGTGAGGCATAAAAAAAGTACTTTTCCTGTTCTGAGGACACTGTTTCAGAATATTCGTGTTCATTGGCATTTTTTTTAAAAAACTGGATGGCCCGCAGCTCCACCTCATCAGCCTTATTTTTGATATTTCTTGGCCTATCAGTTACCGCATTCACTGTAACCATTCCACCTGTTACCTTGGTGAATTCTTCTGAAATTTTAGAAATAGCCATAGCGGGCAGCAGATACATATTCACTTCATTCAGAGAAATATGATTTTCCATAAAGGCCCGCTGATACACAGAACGGTATGCTTCAATAAAATTTCTCAGTACCTTAGAGTCTTCATAATAAATCTTTGTTTCCAGTAACGAAAGATTCCTGTACTCGTGAACCGTCTTACAAACAATAAAAATACAGAAAAATGTAACAATACATACAAACAGGCTATTTTCTTTTATCAGCTTTATCATTTCAGTTTGCCAGGTGTATTGATGCTCTCTCTGTATTTTCAGGGTTCTTATCACTCAAATACAACAGGGGTGGGTTAAGAAACTTCCATTGGATACCAAAGAGTTATAGTGGAGTACCCGCTTTTATATGCCGTAGCAGAAATTTTACTTCGAGCAGCCTGAGCATCGGGCAGAGATTCAAGCAATAATTTCATCTCCTGATACATTTCTTCTTTTAATCGCTCTGTATCTCGATTATCAGCTATTGTATTTACATCGCCCTTAACCCATTTTCCAATGCGTTGCACTGCGGGCAAGGAAAGGTTTGTGTCTGGATAGTAAATAACAGCCCGTGCTACACCCCCAATAATATTTGTCATAACCACTTTTGCATGTTCAGCCCTTTGACCCAACTCTTCCAATTTTTCCTGTACCTGGAGTTCCATCTCTGTCACTCCTTCTCTGCCAGAATGTGTTGACTCAAATGCCTCGTAATTCCATCTCATTACTATTACTCCATTTTTTATTATATCAAAACGAACCATCCGTACTCAATAAACTTATTGTTGAGTAATAAGCTTAGTAATGGTCGTATAGTCTGTTTTTCCGGTTCCGAGAAGGGGTATTTCCTCAACTTGACGAATAAGTCGAATATTATGTAAGGGAGACAGGCCCGCATTTCGGATAACCTGATTCACCTCTTGCCTGTCTGTTGTCAATGTTGTGAGTAAAACCAGCTCAGGATGCTGTTCATCAGCAGTGGCAGCCACTGCCAAAACTGGCCCATCCCCTGTGGGATAATGCGCCTCTAAAACCTGCTCAATTGCGGGCAGAGAGATCATTTCACCACCCATTTTAACAAATCGCTTCAACCGTCCGGCAAAAACTAACACCCCATCCCTTTCAAATATCAAATCTCCGGTATCATACCAAGATTTCCCAGAAAAGTCGACAAAAGGAGAAGGCGCATCGCCAAGATAACCGGAAAAAACATTGGGGCCTCGCACTAAAAGACGACCATTTTCTCCAGGGGCAACAGGTTGATTGCTCTCTGGGTCTAGCAGGACATACTCCATTGATTGTAATATTTTTCCAATAGTCCCAGGTTGGGGATCATCCAAAGAGTTAACCGTGACCACAGGAGAACACTCGGTTATACCGTATCCCTCACACAGCACAGTTTGCGGGCAGTATTCTTTAAGAAGAGCAAAGACATGGTCTGGACATTTTTCCGCTCCAGAAAAAATCAAGCGGAGCGTATGCAGGGACTCTGGTTTTCCAGCCCGCAGAATGCCGTGGACAAAGGTAGGCGTGGTGATCAAGGTCGTTACACCGTAAGCCTGAATCATTCGAGCAAGCTGTGCACCCTCAGTTGGGTTGGACCAATACACCGTACGCAGACCAGTACAGAGCGGCAGAATCACCGTACCAGCTAACCCAAGGGAATGGAACACCGGCAAAATGCCCAACAGGCGATCACTGGAGGATAATGATAATATTTCTGAATAGTCTTGAGCATTTGAAAGAAAGTTGCTATGGGTTAGGGGAACAGCTTTTGGACGGGCCTCAGAACCAGAGGTAAAGAGAATCGCTGCATTTTGCGCAATCTTTGCCTGATGCAGTGCTTGCCAAGACAGTCTACTTTTAAACAACGCTGTAATTTTTCGACCGGCATGTATTCGAGTCGCCAGCTCTTCGAGATACAACCAGGTAACGTCAACCGTATTCAGCTCAACTCCTCGCTGCTTGAGTTGGTCGGTGAGGGCCTTTGCCGTAATCACTTGCTTTACCCCAACAGCCTGCAAGGAATACTGCATCGTACCAGTTCCGCTGGTCCAGTTGACCATCACTGGTTCTTTTCCGCTAAACATCACAACCAGCCAACTTATAACGGCACTCACAGAGGCTGGCATCATAATGCCGACCCTTTTTGCGGGAATCTTCTTTATTTCCGGCAAAAGAGCGTACACCGCCATAATCAACTGTCGCCAGGTTTTGTCACCACCCACCTGGTCAGATAAAATAACCTGATCTGGATTCTGCGCAGCCTGCTGCAGAAAAATTTGAGCAATATTTTCCCCCTTAGCAAAGCGCAGTGTGTGTTCATCACCCTGTTCAAACCACTGAGAGGAAACAGGTTTGAGCGGCACAGCGGATAAGATCGGCATAATTCCGCTGGCAGCAAGAAGACAGTCAGAAACAGTTTGCAGTACTTCCAGATTTTCAGTTGCCACACCAAATTCCTGATGCAACCAAGACCCAAACTCTGCCAAAATTAAGCTGTCCATTCCAAGGTCTGTGGTCAACCTATCCTGTTCTTGGACCCTGTCCACACCGGAGAGTTCTGCCAACTGTGTCAAAACAAGCCTGCGAATACTCTCTGGAATACGTTCCGTATCCTGCATGGTAAACTCTGGACGAGCCTCCTCATGATAGATGGGCTGCAATCCTTGCCACCAGTAAGAAGCTATTTCTGTGTTTCTGTCTGGATGAACATTATAAAAACTTTCAAGATATTGATTTATTCTCTGCTTATCACCATCTCGTGGAAAATCATCTGGCTCAACAACTTCAAGATGCACGGCTCTTCGAGGCATAAAAAAGAGTCCGTTGGCAAGTACTCTGAGAAACAGTATTCCCACATCCCCAAATAAGGTAGGCACCCCACGAACCCGACTAAAACGACTTCCCCATAAACCACGGATACGTATCAGGACAACTCTGGCCTCTGGCGTCCCATGAACAACAGAAATCGCACCGGTATTGGCACCTATGACTTCTCGGTTCCCCCGGGAGATGTGTCCTGCCGGATACATCAGCACGTTTTCCCCACGATTGAGGCTTGCTACAAGCTCTTCAATTCCAGCAAAAACCTGCTCCTTGGCATGATGACTACTCACATGTAAATCTGGAATTAAAATAGCCTGGACCATCTCCATGAGATATTTTGCCAACCAATGTTTTGACTGTTTTTCATCAACCAGAGGTCTTGGTGCAAAACTGTTGTACAGCAGGCTCATGACAATGACTGGATCAATCAGGGCCTGATGATTTGGAAGGAATACAAGGGGACGATCATCTTTTTTAGTACTTTTTTTCAGCTCTTTGAGTCCGGTTACAGTGACACGGTAACGAATACGGAGGAGAAGTGAGAGGGAGAAAGCAATCAGTTTTTTCATAACAGGACACCTTTGGCAGTATTCAAAAATATGAAGGCGTACAGGTACACGCCTACCTACAAACGTATCGTTTCTTGCTCCCCGTTTTTCATAGCCAGGGTAAGACGATGCTCAACAAAAAAACGGAGAATCTTATGCTGCCTCTCAGAAAGCTCAAAAAAAGAGATACCTAACAGGATATGTTCCAAGTATTCATTATCCATAATCCAGATAATCTGCACTGGAATATCGGTTAACGAGACAAGATCAGGAACTCCTGTAAGGGACGTCAACAGGGCATTATCACCTTGCTCCACTGTTTGAAACTTTTTTCGCTCAACAGAAACCTGGAGACCTCCTTCACTCATGTTTAAGACAGAAGCAGGCATCTGCTGTAGAGGACCCTGTGACTCGGGTTGATAGGGTAAGCTGATAAGGGCTTGAACTTTATTCTGTTCATTGAAAATAACCCTTGTATAACGTCGTTTTTCTTCCTGTTTTGTCTGTCCCATTGCCTTGTATCACTGAACCCATTCCACCAACTTTTTAAACAGATCCTGTCTGTTCTCTGGTATTCCCTGTTCTAGCATCTCTTCTAAGATATCTTGATACTTATCAAGCGTGAGTGGATGACCAAATTTACCGGCAAGAAGACGATCCTCACAAAATTGCCGCCACTGATCTCTTTCCTTTGCATTCAGGGTCTCAGGCCAATTTCTTGCCCGATAACGAAAGTATAAGTGCTGTAAGCGTTTGTCCTGAAAATCAGGCTTCCATTCAGCCAGTTGCTCAGGTGATTTCTGCAACAGTGTATCACAAATTCTACGATCACTATTGGAAATAAAGGTTCCATACAGGGCAACATCAACATCCACGGGTTCGATATCCGACACTCGAAGATACAACTCTTGAAGACGATTCTTCAACTTTTCCAGAGTATTCTCTGCAAGCAACACCTGATAATGGTCTTTGATTTGTTGCCAATGAATCTGCCATTTATCAGCCAACTCTGGAGTCAGGGTATTGACCGGCGCTAAGGCTGGCGATTTATTGAGATGCACTCCCTTGAGGCCAATCCTCTCCACCCCTTCTGGCAGATCCTCTGTGCGGGTGTACAGATTATCCTCTATCTCATCCACTGTCATGTCTAAAAACTCTTGCGGATTTTGACGCAGATCATAGACAATAATTTCATTTGTATTGCGTGGATGTTGCAGCAGAGGAACAACCGGAGCCATGCAGCCCAGGGCCGTAGGATACATACCGCTGACATGGAGAACGATCCCGTGTTCTCTCAGATTCAGCATCTGCGCAGCCTCATGTTTCCTGCGTAAGTTGAAAAAATAGGTATAAAGACGAGGTTGAAGCCTCTTGATGAGCCGGGCCAAGGCTATCGTTGCCCGAACGTCAGACAAGGCATCATGGGCATTACTATGCTCAATCCCGTTGGCAGCGGTCAGGTCTTCCAGCTTAAAACTGACGCAACCGTCTTCCTTTTCAGGCCAATGAATATGTTCAGGCCGCAAGGCATAGGCCATGCGCATCAGATCTATAATATCCCAGCGGCTATTTTCATTCTGCCATTCACGGGCATAGGGATCAATGAAATTACGATACAGACCAAAGCGAGTGACCTCGTCATCAAAACGAAGGGAATTATAGCCCAGACCACAGGTTCTAGGCTGAGAAAAAAGCGCATTAATTTTCTGGAAAAAATCTGCCTCATTCATACCTTTGGTTGCTGCCTCTTGGGGAGAGATACCAGTCAGCATTGCAGCCTCTGGATGAGGAAGAAAGTCATCGGTTGGACGACAGTACAGCATTATCGGTTCACCAATCTCTTCAAGTTCACTATTTGTTTGCAGGGCTGCAAACTGGGCAGGTCTGTCTTGGCGGGGATCTATCCCCCAGGTCTCATAATCATGCCATAGTAATGTTATTTCAGACATATTCTATACGGTATAAATTCACGTCAGCACCATTCCGATCCCCATTACCATACCTCCAAAAACAAGCAGCATGATGTCCAACCATGTATAACGAAAAAGAAACAAGCCACTCAGGGTAAGAACAAGAATCAAGATGGCAATACAATCTGTCAACCAAATCCAGCGAGAGCCAACCTTATACGATTTATGCAGCCTGTTCAACCAATACCAAGGCTGCTGTTTTTTCTTTTCAATGCGGGTCATGACCCCTTTCATCGAATCAATCACATAGGTAGTAGTTCCATGAGAACCATAGAGAAATTCAATCACACCTTCTTTTTTCAAGCGAATGACTGTCGGGTCATCGTTGCGGCCAATCTGCTGCTTGTACGCTGCAATGATTTGATTCAGCACATCCTGTTGCTGCACCTGTATCTCTGTAACCGTCTTGTGGCGTGTTTGAAAGTAGCCAAACGACTTTCTATGGTTGAGCAACAATCCAGTGAGACAGTAAAAAAAGACAAAACCCAGTACAAAGAGTCCTGTCCAACGATGCATCTTACGCCAGCTTTTTCTGTTCATTGTATACGAACGTACCGACTATCAGGCGGCTTGTTGTTGTCCCGACCCAAGGGCCGGTCGAAATACGAAATACGGGATACGAGATACCGAAGAGGCATTATATACGTTATTTCCAAAAGAATTAACTTTTTTTAATAACCAATTTTTTCCCTGGATGAAGCAAGTTGTTATTTAGCTGGTTCCACTGCTTAATCTCTCGGGTGGAAACCTGATGTTTCTGAGCAATAGACCACAGAGAATCACCATGACGAACTTTATAGTAGCTAATATCCATTTTCACAACCTGATCTTTCCCGGCATGAAACTTTTTATGAGGGTAAAGAGCGAGTTTACGACCAGTTTGGAGCCGCCGAACATCATCAATATCATTCCACTGCATAATCATATTAACCGGAACATTATAGCGTTTACTCACCCCAGACAGGGTCTCGCCTCTCTGAAGTCTATGGATAACCTTTTTCTTTTTATCAGACCGGGTCTCTTGAAGATTTTCAGCAATGTTCGCAGCAATGCGGGTACTGCTGCCAGCAGGCACTCTGAGAGAGTACATGTTTTGTACAGGAGGGATCTGGTTTTTCAGTAACTCGTTATTCAACTGACGAATTTCCTTTACTGAATAGCCTCCAGCTTTGGCAACTTTTGCTAACGGCGTCCGAGACGGCACATCAACGATATCATATTCCATCTTTTTCTCAGCAACAGGTTGAAAACCATACCGCTTTGGCTCATGCGCAATAATGATCGCAGCAATCAATTTTGGCACATAACGTTTTGTCTCAAGAGGTAAATAGTTCTTTTCCGCAAGCTCCCAAAAATTCTTTACCTTATACTTTTCCAGTCCCCGCGAAATTTTACCCTCACCTGCATTATAGGCTGCAACAGCAAGCTGCCAATCACCGAACTGTTTATATAAGGCACTGAGATACGATATAGCCGCCTTTGTTGCCTTTTCTGGGTTTCGGCGTTCATCTATCCAAGAGTCAATACGTAAGCCATAACTCTTGGCTGTTGTGGGCATAAACTGCCATAACCCAGTAGCACCTGCTGGTGAATACGCACTAGGATTAAAGCCAGATTCAATCATGGCAAGACGAATTAATGCCTTGGGCAATGCGGCCTTGTTTAATTCCTGTTCAATCAATGGCACATAAAGGGCTGACCGCTCGAGCCAAGCTTCAAAAA
Organism: Candidatus Electrothrix gigas; assembly: GCA_022766165.1. Classification (GTDB taxonomy): domain Bacteria; phylum Desulfobacterota; class Desulfobulbia; order Desulfobulbales; family Desulfobulbaceae; genus Electrothrix; species Electrothrix gigas. The sequence continues at coordinate 55,128 of QYLO01000009.1, read as the reverse complement.
TTTCTCGTTGTTCATGCTGAAATTTATCCAAGTAAAACGCAACTTGTTTGTTGACAATAATAGGAAAGTCAGAAATCAGCGTCTTGGTTCCAAGAGATATATCCTGCGTCTGTTCTTTTGTAGGATTTTTTGCAAGCAACGAGATAAAATCAATTGCTCCATTCAACTGAACAGGGGCCAAAAAGTTGGGAAAGTTCGGAAAAGTCAGAGAAGACTCAGAAGATTGTATCTCATGTATCTCATCAGAGAAAAAGGAAGAGAAAGAAGCAGAGGTCAGAAGGATTTGTTTTGACTTACTAATTTTACTGTTTTTTCTATAACTCCACCTCCCCCAATCGCCTGTTATTTCCAAAGCAGTTATCTCTTCCTGAAGTTCTTGCTCAGGTTCCTCCTCAAATTGCATGGGAGCATAGAGTGTTGGAAGCTTTCCGTAAATATTTTCATGGTTCTTCTTGGAAATCTGCGCAGAAATCTTATCGATTGTAAACTGAACAGGGGCCAAAAAGTTGGGAAAGTTCGGAAAAGTCAGAGAAGACTCAGAAGATTGTATCTCATGTATCTCATCAGAGAAAAAGGAAGAGAAAGAAGCAGAGGTCAGAAGGATTTGCTCAGGTTCCTGCTCAAATTGCACAGAAGTAGAGAGTGTTGGAACCTCTCTGTAAATATTTTCATGGTTCTTCTTAGAAATCTGCGCAGAAATCTTATCGATTGTAAACTGAACAGGGGTAAAAGAACTCGAAGAGTTCGGAAGGGTCAGAGCAGACTCAAACGGTTGTATCTCATCAGAGAAAAAGGAAGAGAAAGAAGCAGAGGTCAGAAGGCTTTGCCTTGCCCCATCAATTTTACTTCTTTTACTTCTTTTACTCCGTTTACGACGACTCCTCCAATCACCTGTTTCTTTCAAAGCGGTTACCTCTTCCTGAAGTTTGTGTTCAGGTTCCTGCTCAGATACTGGCTTTTTTATCTTGGCCAACGATAGCGGCCTCGTTTTCACCGTTTTAACCGCTTGCACCTCCTTTGTGTAGATATTTTTTTTCTGCATAAACACCAGTTCAGAACTATAAACAGCACGAGTCTGTTGCATCCCTTTCTTTTTCTTCCCTACCTCTCTTACCTCTGCTTGGAGTAAATTTCTCCTGTTTTTGACTAAAAGAGGAGAGCTGGTAACTTTTTCTTGCCTAATACCCATTAAAGAATCAGGAGTAACAGGTCCAGGAACAAGATTATACAGAAGAGGAGTACAAGCAGTAAAAAAAGGAAACGAGACAAGGGGGACAATCAAAGATACTTTCATTCTTTCTCACATTATCGTATCATAATAAACATTTTTTTCGATTAGAATCGAAGCGATTTATTTTTCATTGTAACAGGTGTATAAAATAACTCCAGACCGAAAAAACACCTTGAATAAAACAGTACCATAGACGAAGAATATTTTACAAGGAAAAACATATTGTTGACAACCGTTCCAATTTTGTTTTACAAAGAGGGTATGTTGATGAATGCATCCAACCGCCTCCTCTGAGCAAAGGGAGACTATCTCCTTTTATTTGTGTTTCAAAGCAATCTTCTTTACGTCATACTTCATGGTTACGCAAAACATCAAAGTCGGGTAAAATTACCTTGTACCCCATTGCGTTGTGGTTAGTGATTTGATATTTTTCATTTTTTAAACTATCATACTTAAATAATTACATAAATAATTCATGCGCTGTTTTTTTAGATTTATCCTCAAGACCTTTTTTTTCTTTTCTTTTTTAGGGCTTCTTTTCGCTGCTGGCACCTTGGGCTGGGTGTACTATCTGGTGACCGAGGTTTCCTGTCCAGAAATGACCCTAGAAAATATCTCCTCTATTCTGGGTCGAGAAAGCCCTGTGTATTATCGTAACGGCAAAGAAAAAATCGGTGTGCTGTTTGAAGATATCCACCGTCAATATGTTAAGTACGATCAACTTCCAGAGAAATTTGTCAACGCCATTATTGCGGCAGAAGATGACCAGTTTTTCAACCATTATGGTATTGATTTTTATGGTATTGCACGGGCGATGGTTGCGAACTTAAAAGCCGGTCGTATTGTTCAGGGTGGCAGTACGATCACCCAGCAAACCGCAAAAAATCTCTTTAAACGAAAATCGAGGAGCTACGAGGCAAAACTCAAAGAAATGCTCTATGCACTCCGACTGGAGTATCGTTTTTCTAAAGAACAAATCCTTGAATTCTACAGCAACCAATTCTATGTCAGCGGCAACGGACACGGGTTGGGTGTTGCGGCCCGATACTACTTTAATAAGGAACCCAACCAACTCACCTTGCTGGAAGCAGCCTTTATAGCAGGTTCTGTAAAACAACCCAACTATTATAATCCATTTATTAAAACAGATAATGCCTCCACCTTAAAGGCCAAATTGCGGGCTGAAAATCGGGCGCAATATGTTTTGGGCAATATGCTGAAACTGGGAATGATCAGTCAAAAAGAATACGATCAGGCCCTTGCCCAAGAGATTATGTTTAACCGTGGAAAAACCCGCTTTGCCGTGAATACACTTATGGATCTGATCAAAGAGGGATTAGAATCCAAGGTCATCACCCATGCCCTGAAAAAACATGGGATTAACAACATCTCCACCTCTGGAGCCCGGATTATCAGCACAGTTGATCAGACTTTACAGGCAGAAACTCTCTACAGCCTGCGCCGTCATCTTTCCCGCCTTGATGTTCGCTTACGCGGCTACACCAGAAGAGAAGTGCAACAGGAGTACAAAGATAAAAAAGGTGACCGGGAAATTATCAAAAATGCATTTCTTTTTGGGACGATTAAAACAATAGATAAAAGAGTAAATAAGGATCCTAAAAAACGAGTTATTTCTGTCAGCTTTGGCCCTAAACATCCAGAGGGATTTATTGATCGTCAAGGTTTGCAACGAATACTGGTGGCTCTTGTCAAGTACCGCAAGCAACGTTGGTCAACACCAAAGGGACAAGACCTGAGAGACCTGCTGAGTCGACTCAAACAGGGTGATAAAATCTACGTCAGTGTCAGAGAAGTGGATTCTTCTGACGGTACACCTATTTTAGAACTTGAACGCTACCCAAAACTCCAAGGAGCAGCCTTGGTTCTTCAGCAGGGCATGATTCGCTCTATGGCAGGCGGCATGGAAAATCTTTTTTTTAATCGAGCTGTTACTGCAAAACGCCTTATGGGTTCCACCTTTAAACCCTTTCTCTTTACTGCTGCTCTCCAACTGGGCTGGACCCCCTTGGATGAACTGGATAACAAGAGAAACGTTTTTCCATTTTTAGGACAGGCTTATTTCCCTCGGCCAGATCATAAAAGTCCATTTCATTATGTTTCCATGAGTTGGGCTGGTGTCAAATCAGAAAATGTGGCCGCAGTTTGGTTACTCTATCATCTGACGGATCGGCTGAGTCCGGCACAGATCCAAGAACTCGCAAAATTCCTTGATATGGCCCCGAGGGTCAGACGAGGCAGAAAAGAAAGTTACCAGAAATTCAGCAGCCGTATCAGGGACATATTTGGTATCCGTATTACAGATGGCATCCTTGATCAAGCGGCCTATAAACAGGCTATACGAAAATTGGAAGCCGATTTTGTCTTTGACGGTCGTTTTGAGGAGTATCGCAGATGGCAACGAATTTATCATGGCCTTGATTTCTCAAAATTTCGTGAGCAACTTCATGAAAAACTTAACAGAAAGGGACTTACATCTCGGCAGCGTTCTGAATACTGGAAACGTTTTTCCATGTTGCATGAAAACTTCCTCCAATTTCAAAATACTTATCATGCTTTGCAGAGATATCGCCGATACATTGAACAGCTTCCCTCGTGGTTTGGCAACCCCTTTGCCTTTTATAATCAGCAGAAACCCGAAGGTCTTGATGAAACACGGCCTTCGGGTACTTTTGCCCAAGACGAGCGAGGGCAACTGATTTATACAACAAGCAACAACCTTTCTCCAAACTGGCGTAAGATTGACGAATTCGCCTTGCGTCAGCGATTAGCTCGGCTCTTTGGTTCCAATAAAGATGCCTTATGGAACAATGTTCTCTTAGAGGGGAAGGTCAGTTCTGCTGGCCTCAAAATGATAGAATCCCAAATGCGCATAGAGCTAAATACCTTGAAAATACAAAAAAAATATTCTATGCAGGTGTTGAGTGCCATCCCTGATTACAGAATCATGCTCGGTATACAATATCTGGTACGCCTTGCCCGTGAATGCGGAATACACAGTCAACTTGATCCGGTACTCTCCTTCCCCTTAGGGTCGAATGTCGTGTCGCTCCTAGAGTCGGTGCGTATGTATGAAACATTGATAACCGGAAAAAATTACCTTGTTGATTTGCCCCCTGATGAAGCTGATGATGAAGTTGATAAGGAGAAGAATTCTGCTCAGGAACAGGATGGACTCGCTATTATTGAACAGATTATAGGGGCAGATGGGGAAATTATTTATACACGAGAGACAGCAGCCACTCCTGTGGTCGATTCCAAGACCAGTAATGAGGTCACAAACATTCTGTACAATGTGGTTCGTTACGGAACAGGACGCTATGCCTTAAAAAATGTCCGTTTAAAGAGTACTGATAAGGAACGAGACGCCAAACTCCAGCAATTTGATCTGTCGCTTCCACTTCTGGGAAAAACAGGTACAGCAAATGATTTCCGCAACGCTGCTTTTTTTGGATATGTCCCAACGAAAACTGAACAGGAGGGAACACTACGACTCAAAGGGGGATATGCCGTAGGCGTATATGCGGGCTTTGATAACAACGATCCCATGAAAAAAGGCTCAACCCATATCAGTGGTGCGCAAGGTGCCCTGCCAACCTGGAGTAATATTGCCCAAGCCCTGTACTCACTTGAGGGTGTTGCCGAACGTCTTGATCCTGTTGATCTTGCATTCAATGGTATTTCTTTAAAATATCCAGACACTGGACAGTATTTTATCCCTGTGCAACATAAAAACGGAGGAGTTCAATTCGGCACACGAGCTGGAAAACGAACGGTTATTACACCGAGTAGTCCTTCGGCCTTAGAACACGGGACAGTGGGGAGTGATAACAGTTTTACAGCTGAACGTCGATTTATTCCATTTTGGCGCAATCAACGGCCATAACAAAAAAAGGAAAAAAAGGAATTGTACAGATTCCCGTTTTCTGATAGTTTTCCCAATTGGTAAGAGGTAAAAGTCTTGATTTTTGAGTTTTGAACGTTGGTAACGAGTAAGAAAAACAGCCCTGCTTTTCCCTTGCATGCTCGATAAAGAACAGCGTCGATACCAGCGGATAACAGGATAGAATTAAAAATACTCTTTTAAGCTTCAAAGGCTTAACAGTTTAATACGTTTACAAATAAAAAATGTATATCTCGTCTCTCTCCTTACGGTTTAACCTCAAGCTCCTCGTTGTAGAGGTGGCATCAGTCTGTATTCTTTCTGGATGTATAGCAGTTGAAAAACAGAAGGTACTTCCTTACCAAGATTGGCCAATACCACCTGAGACCTCAGAGACCCTGCCGAGCAGCAATAAACCCGTATCCAGTCGCTCCCTGTTACGCCAACCGTTCACTCAGTCGAAGCAGCAAAAACTTGCTCAATCTGCTCAATCTGCCCAAACTCTGCAGGCACAGCAACAGAACTTACAGGACTTACAGGGCTTGCAGCGTTTGAACGAACAACATTTTTCCGAGAAGAAAACGGATACTACAGGAATGTTACAACCTATAAACGAAACTGTACGGAGTAGGGTTTCATTTTATGCGCAAAAGGCAAGATCTTGGCAAGAACTCGAACAACATCAAGTCCGATATTACACTCCTGAGCAATCTCGAAAGCGTATTTCCTGTCAACGTAAGGTCGATGTATTGCACGATGCATATACAGAGTTACAAGTTGAACTTCTCAATGATCGCAATATTGCTGCGTCGTATGAAAAGGTTATTATCATCCTGCAACAGCTTCAACGCAAAGATTTTTCCTATCTTGAAGGAGAGTGTCCTGCGTTATTCCAGCAATTATCAAAACTTCCTGAACGTTTCATGCGTCGCCCTGTCTTTGTTCCCAGTAGGACTGGTACTCCAGAAGTACTTTCCAATACTCATATTGTTCCGTCCAGAACAGCTCACTTTGACAGGACGTTACCTCAGCAATCAGAACAAATAATACCGCAAATACAACAATATAATCAGGATCAAGTCGACAGATACGGTCAGTATAATAATCAGTATAGTAATCAATATAGTAATCCGTACAGTCAGGACAGCCAGCAATATGAATATGATGAATATGGCGAAGACGAACATACAGGCCAGCAGCCTCTTTCATCTCAACCAGCTCCAAATTATGAGGAAAGGTATCAGTATGCCCAATCTCTCCTCAAGCAAGGTAAAAAAGAAGAGGCACGAAGCGTACTCAGTGACCTGCTTGCCAGCGTTCGACAAACCGGCAACAGTACCCTTCAGATAAAAGTACTCAAGCAGATGTCAGAGCTTGAATTTGCCCTGAAAAATTATCTACCTGCAAGAGTACTGTATGAAGAACTGCAAGAACTCAACGTCTCTTTTGATAGACAGCATCTTATGGCCTTACAGGCTGTTGCATCTCATCAAGAAGAGGTTGACGCCTACGCATCCTTACTTCTCAGCTCAATGACATTTGATCCACAACACGATGGATTTACTATAACTCAGCAGGCCCGAGCCTTTCTTCACAACTTTCCCAACTCGCCACTCCACTCTCATGTAAAAAAGCTGGTAGCAAAGGCTGAGGAAAAGGCTGAACAGTGGTTTCAAGAACTTATACAACAATCTGATCAGTTGGTTGTGAATCAACACCCTCAGGAAGCGTTGACTGTACTAGAAAATGTACCACTTGATATATTGCCTCTTGATAAGCAAGAAATTATACGACAGAGAATAGATGCCCTTACTTCCACTTCTCCTGTACAGGTGGACTCTGCACAGCAGCCTCTTGCAACAACATCCGTACCTGTAGAACCTGTACCTGTACTAGAGCCAGATCATCAGGACATGATTAAAAGCAATAGCGATAGCGGCAACAACGGTATGTCTCAATCGATTCAGGAACGACAGCAACAGGGGGAACAGGAGCAAGCAGAGCTTATAAAACAACAAGAGCCTGTGCCGCAGACAACAACTATAAAATCCAATGGATTAGAAATAGAGAAAAAATTTTCTGAGTACGGAGAAAAAGATCCGCAGCATTCTTCAGGCTCTTCACAACAAGTAGTGCAAACAGGCCTGGAAAAAAAATGGGGAAAGGCCGAGGCAGCACTGCAAGCATCAGAATATGATAAAGCCATTGCACTTTTTTCGGATTTGCTCAATACTTCAATGGATACACAGGCTCGTGAAAAAATAAAAAAGGTTTCGTTGACAGCAGGCCAAGAGGCCCGTCAAGAGGCTGCGATTTTTTTTCAACGTGCCAAGAGTACAACAAATCTGAGAGTTAAACGGCAACATCTTCTCTCTTCCCAAAAAATTCTTAAAGGGATTCTGCAAAAATACCCTCATGCAGGACTTGATACCAAGGTAAAACGAAACCTCAGCCGCGTTGAAAAAGAATTAACCGCTCTTGACCAGATGCCATTTGAATGATTTATTAGAGTAGTTACTTGTGCAATGCGGACATTTGAGGAACAACTTTTCATAAAAACAGGAGTTACATCATGATGAACAATTTTTTTAACAAAAATTCTCTTATCGGAGCATTGATTATCCTTTTACTTTTGACCTCTTGGTGGGGGCAAAGTCAAAGCGGGGCCAACAAGCAGATCATTGAGGAAAAGGAGATTGCTGAAACAAAATTAGCCTCTGCAGAGATACAGGTAGCATATAGTGAACAGGCATTAGATGAGACAACTGTTGACCTCACTACCACTACAGAAGAATTAAGCAAGGCAAAGAAAAATATCCGAAGCTTGGCAAAGGTACTCTCTGAAAAGAAAGCTGCACTCACTGCCCTTGAAAAAGAAAAGCAAGTCGCATTGGCTGATTTTGAGAAAAAAGAGGGAATCCTCTTGAAGAAGATCAGCACACTGGAGGATTCTCTTAAAAAGATAAAAGATCAACATAGCCAGATCATTTCTCAGTGCCAACAAGCTTTGAAAAATCTTGCAAACAACCATAAAAAAGTTCTGGCAAAATTAAAGAATGCCCAGGCAAAATCAGAAGCAGCCTTGATGCAGAATGCCCAGCTTAAACAAGAGCAGGCAGAGCTACAAAAGCAGGCTCAGGCAAAAATTAGCCAGCTTGAACAAGAACAGTCAGAGCTAAAAAAGCAGGCTCAGGCAAAAGTTGCCCAGCTTGAACAAGAGCAGGCAGAGCTAAAAAAGCAGGCTCAGGCAAAAGTTAGCCAGCTTGAACAAGAACAGTCAGAGCTAAAAAAGCAGGCTCAGGCGAAAATTAGCCAGCTTGAAAAAGAACAGGCAGAGCTAAAAAAGCAGGCACAAGCTGAAATGGTCCAGTTTGAAGAAGAATATGCACAGCTAAAAAAGCAGGCTCAGGTGAAAATTTTTCAGCTCCAGAAAGAACAAAATCAGATCATGACAGAAGCTGAATCTCTCCGTGCTCAGGTTATTGGCTTTGAAAAGGTTGTTGAAGAAAGAAATACAGCGCTCTCTGCAATGGGAAGTGAGTTGCAGGCATGTAAGGTCAACACAAAGGTTTTACTCGGTAAAATCAGTGAGCAAGAAAATACTCATCAGGGTATGGAACAAACAATACGGCTTATGGTGCAGGATCTTTCTCAAGAAGCTGAAGACGCAAGTAGAATGCAGCAAGTTCAACAACAGGAGATGCCCACAGAATAAACACGTTTCATCAGGTCTGATACGGGCAACTCAGGACAGCTCACGTCAAAGGCTCAGGCTGCACAGATAACTCTTCATCTGTAGAGCTTGGGCCTCTTTCTATTTGCCCCAAAGTAACACTTGATAAAATTTGAAACAACGTCTCTCATGCCCTGTTGAGTCATTTTTTTCCCGGAGACCTCTGTGCAAGAAGTAGCAAATTGGTTTTATTCGCTTTACACGATCACCCTTGCAAATCCTCATGTTTGGGGTTTTCTGGCAAGTGTTCCTTTTATTATCGGAGGACTGGTGGGGACGGTTTTTCCTGCCCTGCCAGGCACTGCGCTTATCTTGGGCGGTTTTCTGGTCTACGGATTAATCACCGGATTTGACAGCTTATCGGCTTGGTTCTTTATTGGACAAACGGTTTTTGTCATTTTGAGCTATCTGATTGAATTTCTTGCCACCGCCTTTGGAGTCAAGATGTTTGGTGGTTCAAAAGCGGCTGCCTGGGGTGCGGTTCTTGGCTCTTTACTGGTCTTTGTTCTCGGTCCGATTGGTATCATTGTTGGACCGCTCTTAGGGGCGATTGCCGGTGAATTAATCATGGGAGAGCAGGTCAAACAGGCTCTCCATTCTGGTTTTGGTTCCTTTCTTGGTTTTATGGGAGGAGTGATTGCGAATCTGGTCATTTCTGGCCTGATGATAGCTTGGTTTATTTGGGAGATACTGTAAAAACATACGAAAGTTGCTCAATTATTATCAATCATTAGGATTGCCTGCAACTATTAAACTGTAACGCAGGAGATGTAGCTATGTGTACCTGTACTCTTCAAACAGCAGAGCTATACAATATCGAAAAGCTAAAAACAAATCGCTTTGCAGATATAAAAAAATAATAAAAAATTCAGATATTATGCACGTTAATAACGAGCATGATCTTATGTTCTGCAGCCTGGTCGGCAATCAGCATCTGTTTCATCATGATGCTAAAGCAAATTTTGTTCTGTCTGGATTTTGTGTCGCTCCAGATGCAGGCATCAAATTTCTAAAAGATTTGCAACGATCTCCAGAAAGTGCTGCATGTGACAATACGTTTAATACACCTAACATGCGCAGTGGGATCAAAAAGATATTCAAGAGTATAGGTATAAAAAAATTCGAGACATTGTTCGACATGTCAATGAGGTCTCCTGAAAAAATCAGCAAAAAAAATAAAGGGATGAACCTCATGATGACGCAATTATTATGTATGATCAGCCCCGGAGGAAGCTCCCAGGCTATTCAGGTTATGAAATTACTCCGCTCAGACGACGGAGCTATCTTTAAAAAACAAGCTGAACAATGTTTATGCCACTGGGTTCAAAGGATTAAAGAAAATGTCAAAGAAGGCAGCCCGATTCTTTTAATGGGAAAAGATGCGCTGACCTTATTAAACAAAACTGCATTTGACAGTCAATCAGGTGAGTACAAATGCACAATGATGCTCGGACAAAAAAATAATTTGCCAGATAGCTTATATGCTTATATGAACAGAAAATACTCTATACTTCCAGTAATTCACGCTTCCGGTATCAACTATAAAAAAAATGAAGAAAGATGGTATGAGAAAAGTGAAAGAAGACGAGTTCATAAGGCGCTGTTGAATAAATTCGGAGATCATCATATTGACATACAAGCACCGGTTCTTATGACCGGCCAAGCCACTTAATTCAAAAGAACAATCATGGGAAAAACACTCATCATCGCAGAAAAGCCCAGTGTGGCCGCAGACATTGTCAAGGCATTGCCCGGCAAATTTAAAAAATCCAAAACCCATTTCGAGGGTGACAGTTATATTGTCTCCTATGCGATTGGACATCTTGTTTCCATCGGTTTTCCCGAGGAAATTGATCCAAAATTCCAAAAATGGACGCTGGATAATCTCCCTATTCTGCCGGAAGAATTTCCTCTGAGCGTATTACCCAACACCAAGACCCAGTATAACGCCCTGAGCAAGCTCATTCGGCGCAGAGATGTTGATGTGATTGTCAATGGTTGTGATGCTGGCCGCGAAGGTGAGTTGATCTTCAAATATATCCTCAAACACGCCTATACCCGCTCTGTGGCTGGAAAATCTATCCGTAGGCTTTGGCTCCAATCCATGACCTTGGATGCTATTCGTACAGGATTACAAAATCTTCGTGAAAATGAAGAAATGCTCAGTCTGGAAGCTGCCGCTCTTTGTCGTTCTGAAGCTGACTGGCTCATAGGCATCAATGCCACCCGGGCCCTGACCTGCTATAACTCCCGTCACGGAGGCTTCCGTAAAACGCCGTGTGGCCGGGTCCAGACCCCTACCCTGTCCCTGCTCGTGAAACGGGAAGCAGAACGACGTGCCTTTGTCCCAACCGATTACTGGGAACTGCATGCTGATTTTCTCTGCGAAAATGCCACCTATCAAGGTGTTTGGATTGATACAAAGTTTAAAAAGAATCCTGAAAACCCTCATGCAAAGCAAAGACGCATCTGGGATGAAAAAAAAGCCGCTGCCATTGCGAAAAAATGTCGGGGCAAACAAGCAGAGGTTGAAGAGACTCATAAACATTCCAAACAGGCTCCGCCGCAACTGTATGACCTCACCTCTTTGCAACGGGAGGCAAACTCCCGGTTTGGCTTTTCAGCAAAAAATACTCTGGGTCTTGCTCAGGCTCTGTATGAACGCCATAAGCTGATCACCTATCCGAGGACTGACAGCCGTTGTTTGCCAGAAGATTATCTGGATTCTGTCAACGAGATCCTTGATCGTCAACAAGACTGGCAATACGGAGCCTTTGCCAAAGAAGCACAGGACAAGGGATATCTGCAAAAAAATAAGAAAAATAAGCGGCTTTTTAATAATAAAAAAATCAGCGACCATTTTGCGATCATCCCGACATCTGGCCTGCCAGGCACCCTCAGCGAGCCAGAACTGAAAATCTATCAGATGATTGTCCAACGCTTTTTGGCGATCCTCTTTCCGCCAGCAGTTTTTCATAATACCCGCCGTCTTTCCTTGGTAGAGCAGGAAACCTTTCTCACCGAGGGAAAAATTCTGGTGGAACCTGGTTGGAAGGCTGTGTACGGTTCCAAGCCTGGGGCTGGAGATGCAAATACCCTTGTGGCCTTGCCAGCAGGAAAGCTCGTACTGTGCAAAGAAATAGAGCAAAAAAAACTTGTCACCAAGCCACCAGCTCGCTTTTCCGAAGCAACGCTGCTCTCGGCAATGGAGAATTCAGGTAAGCTGATTGACGATGATGAACTGGCTGAAGCTATGAAAGAACGGGGACTTGGAACGCCTGCCACCCGTGCTGCTATTATTGAAAAGCTGCTCAATGAAAAATATGTGGTTCGAGAACAAAAAGAACTTATTCCCACAGGGAAGGCCTTTGAACTGCTTGCTCTTTTGGAGGCACGGGATATTGATGTTCTTGCCTCACCAGAACTGACCGGTGAATGGGAGTATAAACTGAACCAAATTTTACGAGGCAAGATAACCCGTGAGCAGTTCATGCGGGAAATCCGGGAACAAACCGGGAAAATTGTTGAGCAGGTAAAAACCGGTGAGGAAGCAGATCAGAAGGAAGCACCTTTTTCTCCGGTTGATGGCGTTATATTTTTTGAAAATGCAACTGCCTACCAATCTGAAGACGGTAAACTCATGATCCGCAAGATCCTTGGTGGCAGAATCATGGAAGAGGAGGAAATTGTTCGCATGATTCGTGGAGAAACTGTGGGGCCATACACCGACTTTCGCTCAAAAAAAGGCAAACCCTTTACAGCCTCAGTCAGTATTAAGGATTCCAAGGTTTCTTTTCAATTTGCTGATTCCACGGATGGACTTGATCTTGAAGCGATTAAACAGCAGGAGCCGCTTGGTATCTCGCCTGTGGATTCAACCAAGGTTTTTGAAACGCCTATGGCCTATATGTCTGAATCTGCTTTGGAAGGTGATCGCAAAAAAGGGCTGCGCATAGGAAAAATCATCTTGGAACGCAGTATCAGCCAAGAAAATATTGTCCAATTACTGACCAAGGGTAAAACCGAGATAATTAAAGGGTTTATATCCAGAAAAAAACGGCCTTTTGACGCATATCTCTGTATGGACAAAAAAGGAAAGATTACCTTTGAGTTTCCACCGAGAAAGCCAAGGGCAAAGAAAGGGAAAAACTGATTCCCTGACTGAGCACTTCCTCTTTTTTTGACCCCACCACCTTATTTTTTTTGTTATCCCAGTCTGTGTGGACAGGGATAGGAGCTATATCATATAATGCGACAACTGAAAAAAGAACACCGTAACCGAACCTCGCTGGAACTCGCTACAATCTGCGCTCGGACGGCGCTGGACACTAAAGCTGAAGATTTGGTGATTTTAGACGTTCATGCCTCCTCTTCCTTTACTGATTATTTTGTTGTTATGAGCGGTCGCTCCACCCGTCATGTACAGGGACTGGCAGAGGCTATTGAGTCTGAACTGCGCTCCAAACGGGTCACCAGTCAACATGCAGAGGGACTCAAAGAAGGCTTATGGGTGCTCTTGGATTTTGGCGATATTGTGGCTCATATATTTTATAAAGATGAACGAACATTTTATGATTTGGAAGGACTCTGGCATGATGCACCCCGGGTGGATCTGAAAAAATTGGGCCTTGAGGAGCAGGGAGAGGAATAATGGCAAACAACAGACCAGTAGTTTTAGCAATCCTGGATGGTTGGGGGATTGCTCCAGCATCAGCAACCAATGCGGTTTCTGTGGCCCATACCCCAAATATGGATCATTGGGCTGTAAAATATCCTTCTACAACCTTGGTTGCTCATAACGGCTTGGTCGGCTTACCTGAAGGCCAGATGGGGAATTCCGAGGTTGGTCATCTCAATATTGGTTCTGGTCGCATTGTGTACCAGGACTATACCCGGATCAATCGGGCTGTGGAACAGGGTGCGTTTGCAAAGAATCCAGTACTGACCAAGGTTATGGACCAGGTTAAGGCCGCTGGCAGCCGGATTCATTTCTGTGGCCTACTCTCGGACGGTGGTGTGCATTCTCATATCAAGCACCTTGAAGCCCTGTTGGCAATGGCAAGAGACAGAGGATTAGAGGCGAATATCCACTGTTTCATGGACGGTCGAGATACCCCGCCTTCCAGTGGCGCAGGTTATATGGAAGAGTTACTTGCTGCTATTGAGCGTATCGGTTGCGGACAGGTGGCAACAGTCTCTGGTCGTTACTGGGCTATGGATCGAGATACCCGCTGGGACCGAGTGGAAAAGGCCTGGCAGGCTCTGGTCAACGGACAGGGAGTCACAGCTAAGGTTCCCTTACAAGCGATTCAGGATGCCTATGCACGGGAAGAGACCGACGAGTTTATCAAGCCCACAGTCCTGCTCAATAAAACAGGGAAGCCAGTGGGCAGGATTGAGGACGGCGATGCTGTTGTCCTTTTCAACTTTCGGGCTGATCGGGTACGGGAACTCTGTCATGCCTTTTCTGATGCCGACTTTCAGGGCTTTGGTGTTCTTGATCGGCCCCAGTTGCTGGAGCTGGTCACTATGACTGAATATGAGGCTGACTTCACCTTTCCCATTGCCTTTCCCCCGCAAAGCCTCACCCATATTCTTGGGGAAGAAACCAGTAAGGCAGGCATGCACCAGTTGCGTATTGCCGAAACTGAGAAATACGCTCATGTAACCTATTTCTTTAATGGCGGCGGAGAAGAGCCTTTTCCAGGTGAAGATCGTCTTCTCATTGAATCACCACGGGATGTGGCCACCTATGATGAAAAACCAGCTATGAGTGCAGTGGAGGTCACAGACCGTTTACTTGCTGCCCTGACCGAACAGGCAGAGGCAGGCACACCTTATGATCTGGTGATCCTCAACTTTGCCAATGGTGACATGGTAGGACATACTGGCGTGCTGACAGCAGCAGTCCAGGCCTGCGAAACCGTGGACAGCTGTTTAGGACGGATCGTTGAGCAGGTGCAAAAAATGGGTGGTTCTTTGCTCATCACAGCAGATCATGGCAATGCAGAGACAATGGTCAATCTGGAAACTGGTCAACCCCATACAGCCCATACCCTCAATCCAGTGCCGCTGATTTTGGTCAGTAAGAAGCATAAAGGATGTACTCTCAAAGATGGTGGTGCGTTGAAGGATATTGCTCCAACGCTGCTGCATCTGCTGGATGTAGAGCAGCCAGAGGAAATGGAGGGGAAAAGTCTGCTTGTTGAATAAGAGTACTCAGGAAGCCTAGCAAATCTGCTTGACTGTCCGCATTATAAAATAACTACGATTTATTGAAAGAGGTAACTGTATGAAACGAGTCCTTATAACCGGCGGTGCTGGCTTCCTTGGGTCCCATCTTTGCGAACAGCTCTTAAATGACGGACATGAAGTCATCTGTGTTGACAACTGTTTTACCGGTAATAAGCAGAATATCATCCATCTGATGGATAACCCATATTTTGAGTTTATCCGTCATGATATCACCTTTCCTCTTTATGTGGAGGTGGATGAAATTTATAATCTTGCCTGCCCGGCATCGCCAGTACATTATCAATATGACCCGGTGCAGACCACAAAGACTACAGTCCACGGCGCAATTAATATGTTAGGACTTGCCAAGCGTATTCAGGCCAAAATCCTTCAGGCATCGACCTCAGAGGTGTATGGAGACCCATCTGTTCATCCGCAGCCAGAGACATATTGGGGGAATGTCAATCCCATCGGGATTCGCTCCTGTTACGATGAGGGCAAACGTTGCGCTGAAACCCTCTTCTTTGATTACTACCGTCAGCATCAACTCCGTATTAAAGTGGCAAGAATTTTTAATACCTATGGCCCTCGGATGCATCCTGATGACGGCAGGGTGGTTTCCAATTTTATTGTTCAGGCTCTCAAGAACAAGCCTCTCACAGTATACGGCGACGGTTCTCAAACCCGCTCTTTTTGCTATGTGGATGATATGATAGAAGGATTTGTTCGATTAATGGGGACAGGTGATGACTTCACTGGCCCTGTAAATTTAGGCAATCCTGGCGAATTTACTATCCTGGAGTTAGCTGAACAGGTTCTGGAGATGACCGATTCAAAATCCGAAATCCAGTTTAACCCCTTGCCTCATGACGATCCCAAGCAAAGAAAACCGGATATTTCATTAGCCAAAAGAGAATTAGACTGGCAGCCAAAAGTGAAGCTGGAAGAGGGACTGGTCAAAACCATAGAATACTTTGACAATCTTATGAAAACTCAATGAATTTTCCGCCAATAATTGTTGAATTTCTCAAAACGTTTTGGTGGTTTACTCCACTCGTGTTATCCTTCGGTTTTTTGTTTCTTGTCCACTTTTTTCGTTCTCCTCAATTTAAGGGATATAAGGGAGAACTCTTTGTCAGAGTCACGGCATGGTTACACCTCTCCTCTACAACCTATTATTCTATTCATAATGTGACGCTATTGACCCCGGACGGCACAACGCAGATTGACCATATCTTTATCTCTCGTTTTGGCATTTTCGTTGTGGAAACAAAGAATATGAAGGGGTGGATCTTTGGAGAAGAGCATGAAAAGCAGTGGACGCAAAAATTTGTCAACAAATCATTTGCATTCCAGAATCCTTTGCGCCAAAATTATAAGCATGTCAAAACCCTGGAGACATTACTTCCTGTTCGTCCAAAGACAATTCATTCGGTGGTTGTTTTTGTGGGTGACAGTACCTTTAAATCGCCTCTACCTGCCAATGTCACGCATGGTAAAGACTATATCAAGTATATTAAATCCTTTCAAAAAAAGGTGCTTTCAAACGCCCAAGTACACAAGGCAAGAACAACAATTCAATCGAATCGCCTTGCGCCGTCAAGGAAAACAGATCGCCAGCACGTTCGGCAGCTCAAAAAACGCTTTGATCCGAATACGGCAAAAAAATGTCCTCAATGTGGCAAAGCTATGGTCTTGCGTACTGCGAAAAAAGGCGTAAATACTGGTAAGCAATTTTGGGGTTGCTCTGCATATCCTGAGTGCAGGATGGTACAAAATATCAACAAATAAACACGAGATAAAAAAATGAACACAAAACCCTTCTTCCTTCTGCTGATTCTGACCCTCACCTGTGCAATATTCTTCAGCAACGCCCACAGCGCAGAGGCAGTCACAACCAGCAGATGGTATACCAAAGCTGTCAGCTTTAAAAAAATAGAAAAGGCGGCAAAGGAAAAAGAGCAACCCTATATCCTTTTCTTTTATACAAACTGGTGTGGATACTGCAAAAGAATGAATAGAAAATATCTCAGTAACACTGAGGTTAAAAAGGTTTTATCAAAATACTATAGGATTAAAATCAATCCTGATACGGGCAGAGCTGAACAGACCTTAGCTCGTGAAAAAAATGCTCAAGGATATCCTGACTTCAGGATTGTCTATCCCAATGGCAAAAGTATGAGAATCCACCCCTTTCAAAGGAACGGTTCTGTCAAGGTTGCAACATTTATCAAGGAATTAAAGGCAATGCTTACCCTCAAAGGACAGACCCTGTAACCCAGTAACAGGTAACACTGTGTAACAAGGCAAACAGCGGGAACCGGAGAACCTCATGAAACTGGCTGACAGTGACTCTCGTTTAGGGAAAAAACTGGGCAAATTCTTTCTTTCTGATGAGGAAAAAGCAAGAGATGATGCTGATTCAATGGACCAACCTGAAACAACGCTGGAAAAGAAGATCAAACGCTGGTTTACTGATCAAGAGCAACAGGAACGACCTCTTATCATCAAGGAAAACATAGGCATTCCCTGTAAAATTCTCGTCATTACCTCGCATCGAGCCATTCTCTTTGAGGCTGGCTTGTTGCATCGCTTACAAGATGTCAGCGACAAGGTATGGCGCCAATTTGTTTCGGTTCGTCTTACAGAAAACACCTTTTCCTCAACCTTAGAACTTCGTTTCTTTCGTTACCACGATTCCCTGTTTTATCACAACCCGTATAAGGACAGCAGTCCGTATATGGAAGAAACAGAATTCAAGCTTGATAAATGGACGCTGGAAAGACTGGGCAAGAAAGAGGCATCCTTTGTGTACAGTGAATTAAAAGATAAGCAACTGTATTGGCAAGAAGAACGACGTAAAGAACACCTAGCACAGATCGGCTCCTTAAACGCAAAACCACCCGGAGGTCCTCCGCCTAAAAAGAAGGAGTAATCCCAGGGTTATCTGTAACTAAGGCAAAGTTCTTTTTGGCCAGCCAACCAGATTTCCCGGTTTCCGTTTGTACCAGTACGTACTCGTTATGTACCCCCTTTGGTTGAATCAAGCGGCCTGCCTTGATATCGCCTGCTACTGCCGAATCGGCAAAGGGTGAAAGAAGCAAATGCACATCCTCTGCTATCACCACCCCGATTTTCCAATCTTGGTAACGAAGCAGCGCAGGAGGCAGGGTCAACAAGCAGACAGCTGATGAGCCTATCATGAACCAATGCAGATTCCTCTGTCCCTTTCCTTTAAAAAAATTTGCCAGCAACGCACTGCCTCCCAAACAAAAAAAAGCACAACCTGCAATCAACAGCCATTGATCTGCACCAAGTAATGCTGCCAAGCGTTTATACAGTACCTGATCATCCCGATACAGGCCTGCATCCTTGCGCACCTGTTCAAGATTCCCTTGAATATCAGCATCACTAGGAGCCAGATGTCGGGCCCGTTCATAGTTGAGTACGGCTAATCCAACCTCTCCAGCAGCAGCATAACTGTTAGCCAAATTATACAGCAACGAAGCAGAAACACCGTGTTGCTTGATGATACGTAAATACTGTTCAATAGCCTGTTGCACCTCTCCTTGCGTATGGAGAATATTGGCCTGCTCAAAGAGTGTTTCAGTCATACTGTCTCTCTGTTCGCTGGCGTTCGCATTGGTGGTAGTAGTAGCCCAGCAGAACAGCAACAGACAAGATAAAAAAACTATATTTTGCTTCATGACAGCGTATCCAATTCACTTCTGGTCGTTTGAAAAATTTCCTCTAGTTCAGCTTGGGTGAGCTGCTCACCCGCATATCCACTCTGCTCTAGGCTGGTAAAGACCCGCCTCAGCGGTGCAGCAACTGGCAACCGTTGTTCCACATCTGCCAGCGTAACAGCCTCTGGGGCAAGCCCCCATACCTCACCAGCCCGTTGTTGAATAGCGGTCCGGCAATGCTGATGAAAGAGTTCTTGATCCTGAACAGCAATTGCTCTTTTCATGCCCTCGTAATGCTCATTTAAACGCCTCTGTACCTCTTTACGCCGGAGAATGCTCGGATCTCGGATCAACCTTCTCTGCTTATAAAAAAGAATCAGGGCAAGCAAAAGGCAGAACAGGGCAAGGATTATCATTCCCTGAAACCAAAGCTTTTGATAGAGGGGCTGAATATACGGCACTAACTTCCCTAATTCAGGCTGTAACGGTGCAAGGTGCGGAGGTTCCAGTGCAGGCAGGTTTGCCTGAGAACCGTCTTTTTTATCCTCCTGTTGGTTGCGCTGTTCTGCTGGTACCTGATTTTTTTGGGGTTGAAAAGCCGGTTCATTGGCCGAAACCTGTAAATTCAAAGGAATCGGATCACTGGTTAGCGTTACATACTTTTGAGCCTGTGGATCAAAGTAAGAAAATTGCATTGGAGGAACAGCAGAGAGTCCCTGTTCTGTGGGAACAAGAGCCTGTTCAAAGAGCTTTGCTGCTTTGCCCTTTCCCAGTTCTTTGACTGTTCCAGAGGTCGGGTAGATCTTCCAGCCTTGTTTTTGTGTTACAACTGGCGCCTGAATCAAGGAAAAGTTGCCACGACCTTGCAACTGCATCTTCACGGTGATCGGGTCGCCGACCTTACCATCCAAAGGCGAGGCATCTACAGTCAGAGCAAAGGTACCAATGGCTCCGCTAAAACCATCAGGTCGATTCTCTGTTGGCAGATCCAGCACCTTTATCTCTTGTTCTTGGCTGATAATTTTGATATCACGCCGAAAAGAGTTGCCCAGAATATCTGAAAAAAACGGGTCATTCAAAAAGGAGGACCCAAAGGGGCTTCCTTGGAAACGACTTCTTGAATGAACAACTACCTCGGCATCCATTTCTACAGTTAAGGGAAACGAACCCTCCTTCACTGCAGAGAGAGTTCCCTGCCAAGTCAGCGAGTTATACAGTGTCCCATCCAACCGCTCTTTCTGCTGATATGGTTCTTTATCCAGTGATTGAAGCAAAAAATCTTCTCGACTCAAACGTGGTATTGACTTGAGGGTGATCTGTTTGTCTGGACGAAAATAGGCTTTGAGGGTAAAGGGAACCACCTGCCCAGAATACATGCGCTCAGTTTCCGGCGTAACCTGCATAAAGCCGATACTCTTTGCCACATCTTTACCTGAACCAGCAGTACCGGTCCCGGCAGCGCTGCCTCCAGCCTGAGTTCCACTGTTTTGCGCAGGAAGCACGGTACACTGCACAGGTTCAGTAGTATACTCCTTGCCCTGCACGGTCACCTTGACAGGAGGAACGGTATATTTGCCAGTTTTCTCAGCTTGTACCGAAAAATTATACGAGAGAGAAGAAGATGTTGTACCGTTGATCCAGGAGGTTTGACTGCTCTGCCCCTGATATGTAAACAGAAGACCTTGTACAACTGGCATGTCCGGTTTTACTGCACCACCAGATCCTGTTACCGTGAGGACAAACCGAGCAGCCTGATCTTGCCCAAAGGTTGCTGGCTCCAATGCTGCTGTAACCTGGATATCTGCTGCTCCGACTTGTAGAGGTACAAAACACCAGAGAACAGACAGTAAAAAAATTTGCGCTCTTAATCCTCTCATCACCAATCTTTACCCACTGATTCATTATTACCCATGCCCTGCGGGATAAAGTTCAACTCACCCTGTTCTCCCTTGAGGCTGTTGAGCAGATTCCTTGCCTCTTCCTTGGTCATTTTCCCCATCATTCTCCGCTCCATATCCTCGGCACTCATCTGCTGTTCCTCTGTATTCTGCGCAGCAGCAGCTTTCTGAATTTCTTTTGCTGTAGGAGCCTTTTCTTGCTCTTCATCTTTCGCTTTCGATTCGGCTACAGCCTTTTGTTTGTTGTGCTTATCCTCTTGTTGTTCTTCCTGACTCTGCTGATGTCCTTCCTGCTGACCACCAGCCTCTTTTTCTTCTGGAGTACTCTGAGAGGCCTCGTTATCCTTATTTTTTTCCTGTTCCTGCTGCTTCTGTTCTTCCTCTGTCTTCTTTTTATCTTGCCCCTGCTGTTCCCCCTCTTTATCCTCTTTCCCGTCCTTTCCGTTCTCTCCTTCCTGCGGATTATCACATTGCTGACCAGACTGACGCATCTCTTCTTTAAGCTGTTCTAGCTTTTGTTTAATCATCTTCAAATTATGCGCAGCAGCCTTATCCTCTGGTTGCAGTTTTAAGGCAGCCTCAAAAGATTTTTTCGCTTCATTCCACTGTTGAAGAGCCTGGTCCTTATCCTCTGCCTGTGCTGCGGCACCCAAGAAAAATTGACAGTTTCCTCGATTATAATAGCTCTGTTCCTGAAGAGAAAGATCATTGGTTGTCAGAGCCTGGGTAAAGGCAATAGCTGCTTGGTCATATTTTTGTTGACGATACAGGGCACCCCCAAGATTAAAATACAGGACCGGATGTTCCTTAGAATGCGCCTTCTCCTCTTCCAGAGATTGTTGGTAATAGCTCTCTGCTCCAGCATAGTCTCCAGCCTGAAAGAGTTCTTCCCCTTCTGAGGCCCAAGTCTGTTGAACTTGCAGTAGCGTTAGTCCAAGCACAAGTAATACGCTAACTGTCGCTGTCGGTATCAGCATCAACAGCAGTATACGCATACGACCTCCTATACCCCCTGTTTCAGTAACCCGCCTCTTTCGTCGGCCAGCAGTCTTAACAGAGGGCAGATGTAATGACCGACTACTCCTCCGCCCGGTCACAAGAAAATCTATGCTCAACACAAGCACGGCAGCGGCTAACGGCCAAGGAAAACGCTCAATTGGAATTTTTCGCCTGCGCTGTTCATGCTCCTCTTGAGGGATGAGGGAAAGCTTTTTTTCATAAATAGTATCAAAACCCTGCCCTGTAGAACCTAGGGGGGCATACAGACCGCCAGTGGTCTCAGCAAGAGTGGTCAGAGTTTGCTCATCCAGTTTGGAGGTAATAAACTGTCCCTGTGCATCTTGTATAAACCGTCCCACCTGCCCTTGAGAGGCAACAGGTATTAACTCACCTTCAGGTGTTCCCACGCCTATGGTATACACGACCATATTGTCTTTTTTGGCTTCCTTGGCAGCCTGTACCGCATATTCACTGAGATCCTCCCCATCAGTCACTAAAACAAAAATTTTATGATTTGCCTCATTGGATAACACCTCCTTTCCCTTCCTGATTGCCAGTCCGATATCTGTTCCCCCTTTGGGAATACTGCCCACATCCAAGGTGTCAAGCGAGGCGTTAAATGCCTCATAATCTGTGGTCAGCGGACACATAAGAAAGGCCGTGCCAGCAAAGGGCAACAGACCTACCCTATCGCCTTCCAACTTGCTTACAAAATCCCGGATAGCCAGTTTTGCCCGCCCCAATCGACTCGGTTTTATATCCTGCACAAGCATGGACTTGGACACATCCACTCCAATAAGAATATCAATGCCCTTTTGACGAACCTCAATCCATTGCTCACCATATTGAGGACGGGCCAAGGCGAGAAACAGGCAGGCTATCCCAAAAATAAACAGCACATTTTTTAGCTGACGACGGGAACTGGAGACATTCCCGGTCAATCCTTGTAACAGCTTGGGAGCAACAAATTTTTTCAGCTCTTTTTTTTTCAGCCTTGTGTTGAACAGCGTAAAAATGAACATCGCAAGGCAGGTAATCAGACCGATCAGCAGCCAAAGAGGCTGGGCAAAGGTTGGCAACAAAAACATCGGATACACACTCCAAAATAAACGTACAGGAGCTATTTTTTATCATATTATATATTATTCCAGCTTTGTGGGCCGGATGCTCCCTTTATTGACAAGATAATCTTTTGTTTTTACCACTCAGCTGAAATCATTGACAGCATTTTTTGATTCATGGTAAGATTTTCTGATTTTTTTGATAAGAATCTGGACTATAACAAAATCCAATCTTCATGACTTGTAATCATCTCCATTATCATAACGAATTTTCCTATTTTTTCAACAGTGACAGATGCGCTTCCTGTGGTGGAAAGTGTTGCCGAGGTCAGCAGGGGTATATTTGGCTCAGTATGAAAGAGTTGGAGAAAATGGCTCAGGCCCGGAACACATCACCAGAGGCTTTTGCCCGTGAATATGTTCGACAGGTCAAGGGAAAGATGTCACTCAAAGAACGCATCATCAATAATGAGCATTTTTGCTGCTTTCTCGACCCTGTTGATCATTGCTGCACAGTCTATCCCTATCGCCCAGAGCAATGCAGAACCTTTCCTTTTTGGGAGCAATATAAAGAGGAGAGCAAAGAACTTTTCCAGCTCTGTCCTGGAGTTTCTTTGCTTTGACTTGACACAGATCTCAGGCTGCTGTACCCTTAAATGGACTTAGCTAAACTTAGTTGAAATAAGGAGCCTGTTATGATCACTGTCAACACGCATGAAGCCAAGACAAACCTGTCCAAGCTGCTGACCCTCGTTGCCGAAAAGAATGAGACTGTAAAAATATGCAGGAACGGCAAAGTGATGGCGGAACTTGTTCAGCCGAGATCGGGAAAGGCATCCCCCGGAGAACTCCCGGTCATTCCCGAACTCACCGGAGTTATCTTCAAAGAGCCTGCCGAGGCCCCGCTGCCAGAGGAATTTTTTCCCGATTACACGCCCGAAGGAGATGAATAGATGCTTCTTCTGGACACATGTGCCCTGCTGATGCTTGCCGGTCGCCGGGAAGATATTCCTGATAAAGTTATAAAGAAACTGACAGCGCAGGCTGACGAACTCTTTATCTCAACGATATCCTCCTTTGAAATTGTTTTGAAAAACCGACTTGGAAAGCTTATCCTGCCTATGGCTGCAGAGGAGTGGTATTGCAAGGCGGTCGAAGGGTATGCAATAGAAGAAATACCGGTCAGTTCAACTATTGCCATGAAATCAGCATCTCTGCCTTTCCTTCATAAGGATCCCTGTGACAGGATTATCATTGCCACTGCATTGGAACACAGGATGCCGATCATTACCGCAGATCAGATTATTCCTCAGTATTCCGGTATCAAGGTGATTTGGTAATCAGAATCATTTCTGCCGTTGGAGGGTCTTTTTTCCCTGTTCCGTTGGGTTATTTTTCCGAAGAGGCAGGGCTTTTATCACCAAAGCGTTTTTACATGGCTGTACTGTAGGATTTTCCCATCTTTGGTCAGAAGAGTGGCGTTTTCTTCCCGTGCAGTTGCAATAAGTATTTGATCTCCGGGATCATTATGAAAAGGTTGGGGCAAGCTCGTGGAGCGATAAGCGATTATCGGGGTGAGTTCAACCAAGCGAAACTTCGGCATATCCAAAGCCTGTTTCAGCCATTCTTCCGGGGGGCAAGATATGCCGAGCTTCTTCTTTTCAAGTAATTTGCAGAATTCCCAAGGCGAGATCGCGGATAAAAGGAGTTCGCTGTATTTTTCGCTGTCCGCAATGACTTGCCTGACCTTGTCCGAGAGGTTTGCCGGATTCATATTCCACCAGATCCATGTGTGGGTATCCAGAAGATACTTCAAGAACATGCCTCCCACATATCTTCACCCAGCGGTGAAACGATATCTTCCTCAAACACGAGGGTGTCGGCAAGCCGACCCGGCTTCGGTGCAGATGACTTTTCCTCATAGGGTAGAATCCGTGCCAAGGGTTTTCCTCGTTTAGTAATAATCATTGGCTCGTGGCTTTCTGCGATCTGACTGATAATTCGTAATGCATGGGCTTTAAACTGACTGATTGCCATTGTTTTCATTGCGCTGCCTCCTTTGCTATGTGTGCTATCAAGGATGTCTTGTTGTTCTTGCAGTATAATATAGTCAGGTGATATAGTCAAATGGGCTATCCGGTATGAAAACAGATGGCTTCAGCGAGGTATTCTCTAAAGTGCGAAGGCGAATTTCCCCGGTAAGGGCATAAAGCGTTATGCACAGCAGCTCTTTGTTTTTTCAGTATCTGTTGTTCCCTCTCATTCTTCATTATCAAACAATAAAAAAACATTATTGAATAGAGATAATAAAAGGTTAGATGAAGTATTTATTATCTCCAGTTTGGTGCGTTGCTCTGGTTCTGTAGCACAATCTAAAGCAAGTTCAGTCATGCCAATGATACTATTCAAAGGCGTTCTTGCTTCATGAAGAAAATCGGCCAGTAAAGCAGTTCTGGCTCTAGATACACCTAAAAGAGCCAGAAAATATAATCCTTCAACTTTTTGGCCGTTCAGGCGTGACATCCATTCACCGAGGGCTTTATCTGATTCTGCTTCTATCCTAGGGGAAGCATGCTGGCTAACACTGACAATATGAGAATTAATAGCGAGTAGGGCTTCTTCTGTATTCCGGGCCAAGCGCAGATGCTCCTTAAACCCTTTATCACGAAATTCATTAGGAAAAGGCAGCCCCTGATTGATGGTGTAGCTCAGTAAATCCCGAACCATGCCCTGTAAGGCAAGCAACTCCTCCTGCTTCATTGCCCTGAACTCATTGCTGATAAATCGCAGCAGATCATCGTCCATCGTCGTAACCGCACAGAAGCTTGTCCAATGCCGCAAAGCCTCCTTTTCCGACCACCCATCATCCGGGTCGTCCTCCTGCCGCCTGCGCTGTTTCTGCATCTGCCGTAAAAGACGGATAATGCGCAGGGCGGTCAGGTACTCGCCGAAGCTCTTATGGGTGAACTCAAAGGTGGGATCACCATCCCGACGGTTTTCAGATTGGCGGAAATAAAAGGCGGTGAGCAGCCGAGTCACGCCAGCCTTGGCCCCTTCCTGGAAGCGGTCCAGATATGTTTCAATCCGACCGGATTTGAATTTCTCCCGAATACTGGACACCGTAGCTGTGCGCCCATCCCCATGCCAGACAGCCAGAGCGATCTCCTCCAACACCCGGAGAAACTCACTTTCCTTCAGCTCGCTGACACAGACCCGGCCTTTGCCGCATTCCTCGTACTGACGACAATACACCGCCTTGATGAGATCAGCATAAATTTGATTCAGGGTGGTGTCATCGGTAAATTCAATGCTCTTGCGCTCATAGCTCAGAGCGACCAGGTAATTGAGGAGCGGCTGGGCCGTGATCTCAGCCAGATGCTGCCGATCCAGGTCAGCAGGCAGGCCCGTATAGTCTTTACCTGCGGCCTCGCCGTACTGTTGCCACCAGATTTGCCGCTGATCCTCAGCCAGAAGCCCGTCCGGGTCTTCGTATTTCTCCCGCTCCTTTTCCTCAACAACATAGGGCAGCACGGAGCTGATCTGTTTGGGTTCCCGCAGCTTGTCCGCCACCGACTGGATAGCAATGGTGCGCCCGGTGATGATGACCTGTCGTTGCTTGCCAAAGCTGTTGCCCTCCTGAATACGACGCAACACCTCCTCCACAAAGCTGTTCGCCACCTCTGAAGCAGCCTTACCCTGCAAAGCCAGTTCATCCAGACCGTCAAAGATAATCAGCAGGCGGTCTTTGCCTGTTTTGGCATCCAGCGGATTGCCGGACAGGAATGGGTTATTTCTGATATGGCTCTCCATAGCCGTGATCAGATTATCCCTGGCATCAAAGAGATGAAGGGGAATGTACAGGCAGGGGATATTTGTTTCTGCGGCGATTCTGGCGGCAAAAATCTTGGCAAAGGTGGATTTGCCCGATCCCGGCCCGCCGCTGAGAAAACGGACTGCAGGTCCCCCGGCTGGATTGCCCAGCCAGCTACGGAACTCGGCTTCCAGATCAACCACGATCCGTTTTACCTTATCCCGATGCGCTTCCAGCTCCTGTCCTCGCTCATCCTCCTGCTCTTTTTCCTCGTAATAGGCCCGCAACGGCACATAGACCTCTTTCACGCCGAATGCCTCGGCAAACATCCGGTCACTGACCTGCCGTTGCAGGTGCTGGTCGTAGAGTTGCCAGTTGCGTACCTCTTCAGTTGCCTCGGTAAAGGGGCTGCTAAAATGCTCTTGCAGTGGCACATAATCTTGGGGAGCCTTGCGCCAGGTTTTGTGCAGGGCAAAGACAAAATAATCCGCCAGGCGACAGGCTATCTGAGCAGCATCAGCTTTTGCAGCACCGAGTCCCTGCAACCAGTCAATCAAAGGGGCGTGCAAATCCTTGAGCAGAGGCAGTTCACCGGGGCGATCAAAGAACTTCTGGTTGATTGTTACCTCGGCTTGGCCCATTTGCTCTTCAAAGAGCGCGGAAATTTTGTCCAACTCGGCTTCATTCGGACGACTGCGGAACAGGTCGTGGTACTCTTTCACCAAGTCAAAAAGCGCAGTAAACAATGCCCGGGAAATAAGCTGCCAAGCCAGCTCTTCCGGCTTTTTGCTCAGGCCCGCCGCATCCAGGGTATCTAGGGCAGCACTGGCCGCATCGCTCAAATCCAGCATCACCCCTTCCACCAGTATCTTACCGATGCCGAGCAGCAGCTTACGCGGTTCCGCCTTGATTTCCCGGTTCCAGAGCGCAACCGGTTTGCTGATGTTGAGTCCGTTGTCAGGGAGTTCAGTCATAGTATCACCTCTATTTTTTTGTTTTCCTGCTTTCTATTCTCATTCTCCCATTAAAATCATTTTTGTACGAAACTCCCTGTTTTTTACCACCACCCGGAATACATTGACAATGTTTTTTCCACCATGTTATCGTTCTTGCTCTTTACAGTACTTAACCATCCGGCCAGCAACACACAGCATTGCCCAGCCGGTTTATTTTGAAACATACCGCCTTGATCCGAAAGCAAAGGATAGACACCATGCCCATAACCCGCTTATACCGCCGCATCGACGCCACCCGCGCCTCTTGCTTTAATATAGAATCCTCCCGCAACCTCAACGAGCAGGAACTGCACCAACTCCGCCTCCTGCTGGCTGACGGCTTTATGGCCGACACAGTCTCCCTAAACCCGGTACTGGAGGGCGAACGAGTTATAGAAGTCGGGCCACGGCTCAACTTTGCCACAGCCTGGTCGTCCAACATGGTCTCAATATGTCAGGCTACCGGGTTGGACTGTATCAGTCGGGCCGAACGCTCCCGCCGTTATCTGGTGCCTGAAGGCGAGGACATGCAGACCTTTGTTGCGGCTCATCACGACCGGATGACCGAATGTCTCTACCCGGAACCACTGACCACCTTTGCCACCGGCGTGGAGCCGGAGCCGGTCTACGAAGTGGACCTCATGGGCAAGGGACCAGGCGCCCTGCTGGATCTGCCCGGTATTTCTATGGATGACTGGGATCGCAACTTCTATTATGAGTATTTTGTCACAAAGCATCAGCGCAACCCCACCATTGTCGAGATCATGGATCTGAACAACGCCAACTCCGAGCATTCCCGGCACGGGTATTTCGGCGGCAAACAGATCGTGGACGGCAAGGAAGAGGAGGGCACCCTGTTCCAGGTGGTCAAGGATACCTTGAAGGCCAACCCCAAGGGGTCCCTGGTGGCCTTTAAGGATAACTCCAGCGTGGTTGCCGGACATGCAATCACCACCCTACTGCCCAAGGAACCCGGCCAGCCCTCGCCCCTGCAAGCAAGCAAGGCTGTGTATCATCCCCTGCTCACTGCTGAGACCCATAACTTCCCCACCGGCGTGGCCCCTTTTCCCGGTGCAGAGACCGGCACCGGCGGTCGTATCCGCGACGTGCAGGGAACCGGTAAAGGCGGTTTTGTCATGGCCGGAACCACTGGCTATTGCGTGGCCAACCTTCACATTCCCGGCTACGACCTGCCTTGGGAAGTCGATCTCCCCTGCCCTTTCAACCTGGCCTCAGGCCTGACGATTGAGATCGAGGCCAGCAACGGGGCCTCGGATTATGGCAATAAGTTTGGTGAGCCGATGATTCAGGGCTTCACCCGCTCCTTCGATATGCGTTTAGAGAGCGGCGAACGCTGGGGCTTTCTCAAGCCGATCATGTTTACCGGCGGGATCGGCCAGATTGATGACCGGCACACTGCAAAGGAAAAAGAAGAAAAAGGGATGCTCATTGTCCAGGTAGGCGGGCCGGCCTATCGGGTCGGTTTCGGCGGCGGCGCAGCCTCGTCTATGCTCCAGGGCGAGAATGCCGAGGAGCTGGATTTTAATGCGGTCCAGCGCGGCGATGCCGAGATGGAGCAGAAGATGAACCGGGTTATCCGGGCCTGCAACGAGATGGGCGATAAAACCCTGATTGAGGTCATCCACGATCAAGGCGCAGGCGGCCCAGCCAATGTGCTCAAGGAGCTGGTGGAGCATTCCGGCGGGCGCATTGAGATCCGCAAGATCCGGGTCGGCGACCCCACCATGTCCGTACTGGAGATCTACGTGGCCGAGTACCAAGAGAGGAATGGCTTCCTGATCAGCCCGAAAAATATTGACCAGTTCCAGGCCATCTGCGAACGGGAAAAGGTGGGGTGCGAGGTGTTGGGTGAGGTCACTGGTGACCTGCGTTTCATTGTCCATGATGAACAGGATGGTTCGACCCCGGTGGATGTGGAACTGAACGAGGTATTGGGGGATATTCCGCAAAAGACCTTTGAGGACAACCGGATACCCGTAGGGGTAGACCCCTGTGTCTACCCGTTTGCCAATGATGAGCAAGGGCAGGCACGGGGACCTGCCCCTACAGTGCGTGATTGCCTCCATAACGTGTTGCGCCTGGTTTCGGTGGGCTCCAAACGTTTCCTCACCAACAAGGTGGACCGGGCCGTCACCGGTCTAATCGCCCAGCAGCAATGCTGCGGTCCGCTCCAACTTACGGTAGCGGATGTGGCTGTGGTGGCCCAGTCCCATTTCGGCCTGACCGGCATTGCCACGGCCATTGGTGAGCAGCCGATCAAGATGCTGGTTGATCCGGCAGCCGGGGCCAGAATGGCAGTGGGCGAGGCATGGACCAATCTGGTGTGGGCCAAGATCGACGATCCTGAGCAGGTGAAGTGTTCAGCCAACTGGATGTGGGCGCCTAAGCTTCCCGGCGAAGGTGCAGCTATGAACGATGCGGCCCGGGCCATGCGTGATGCCATGATCGCAACCGGCATGGCTGTAGACGGGGGCAAGGATTCCCTGTCTATGGCGACCAAGGTGGGCGAGGAGACCGTGAAATCTCCGCGCCAGCTCGTTATCTCGGCTTATGCAGCTATGAGCGACATCCGCAAGGTCATTACCCCGGATATCAAGAAACCAGGTTCGGCACTGCTGCTCATTGATCTGGCGCCGGGCAAGGCCCGTTTGGGAGGATCTGCTCTAGCTCAAACCCTGGGCAGTCTGGGTAACGAAAGCCCGGATATGGACGATCCGGCTCTGTTGCGCCGGGCTTTTGGAGCTGTTCAGCAGCTCATTGATCAGGGGCTGATCCTGGCTGGACATGATCGCTCTGATGGCGGTCTGATTACCACGGTCTTGGAGATGGCCTTTGCAGGCAACTGTGGTCTGGAACTGGCATTATCATATAATGCGGCTGAGGTCGAGGCGATTCCGGCCCTGTTTAGCGAGGAACTGGGCCTGGTGCTGGAATGCCGCCTGGACGAACTTGATCATGTCCAGGAAATTCTGGCTCATGCGGAGGTGGACAACATCCTGCTGGGCAACAGCACTGTGGAGCAACAGATTCGCATCAGCTACAACAGTGATGTGGTACTGAATGAGGACATGCGCCTCCTGCGGCAGGAATGGGAGGAGACCAGTTATCAGCTGGAACGTCTCCAGATGAACCCAACCTGCGCAGATGCGGAAAAGGAAGCCATCTACGACCGACAGGCCCCGGCCTATCACCTGCCCTTTCAGCCGGAACCTGCACCCCCAGCCCTGCTGGCTGCCACCAATAAACCCAAGGTGGCTATTCTCCGTGATGAGGGATCCAACTCGGACCGAGAGATGAGTTCCGCCTTCTATGCTGCCGGTTTTGAACCCTGGGATATCACCATGACCGATCTGCTGGCCGGGCGCATTGACCTGGAGGGCTTCCAAGGCATTGCGGCGGTAGGCGGATTTTCTTACGCCGATGTACCGGAGTCAGCTAAAGGCTGGGCCGCCACTATTCTCTTTAATGACCGGCTCAAAGAGATGTTCAACGCATTCTACAACCGACCTGACACCTTTACTCTGGGGATCTGCAACGGCTGCCAGCTCTTCGGTCTGCTGGGCTGGGTACCCTGGCAGGGTTTGGAGGCCGAGGTACAGCCCCGTTTTGTTCATAACGACTCAGGCCGCTTCGAGTCTCGCTGGACCACCGTCAAAGTACAGGACAGTCCGGCTATCATGCTGCAAGGTATGTCCGAACTGGTCTTTGGCATTCATGTGGATCACGGTGAGGGCAAGCTGCATTTCCCGGATCAGGCAGTGCGGGATAAGGTGGTTGAGCAAGGTCTGGTGCCGCTGGTCTACACTGACGATAACGGCCTAGCCACAGAGCAGTATCCCTTTAATCCCAACGGCTCACCCGATGGTTTTGCCGGACTCTGCTCGCCCGACGGTCGCCACCTCGCCATGATGCCCCATCCGGAACGGGCATTTCTGGGCTGGCAATGCCATTGGTTGCCGCAAGAGATGCAGGGCATGGAGGCTTCGCCTTGGTTGCAGATGTTCCGCAATGCGTATGCGTGGTGTGTGAAGTAGAATTCGTCGTCATAGGTATCACGACTGTCCCGTGATACGTATCACGGCAAATTCGTATTGAGTATCACGACAGATTCGTATCGGGTATCATGGCAGCGCCGTTATACCTATCACGACAAATTCGTCTTGAGTACAATGGTGCGTGGTGCTTGATCTTTTTCATAAAATAATTTGACATAGAGACCTACAGAGTAGGATAATCGAAAAGACAGGAGGCGGTCGCTTTGTTGCGGCTGTCTTTTCATATCATACTCAAAAGGAGGAAATAATGAACATTTGTACCGGAAAAATTCTTGTCTTCACTGCTGTATCTTTGCTGATTGGCATCACCGTTCAAGCCTCTGCCGCTGACAGAAAGGTGGTAGTCACTGAGCAATCATTTGAATGCCTGCATCAGAACCAGAAAGTGCGCAACATGTATGTTGATAATATTCTTGGAAACCTGACAGGAACACTGGCGGTTGCCAAGTCTGGTATGGGCGGGGTCTATCCTCCTGGAACCGTGCTGCAGTTGATCCCCGCAGAGGCTATGGTCAAGCGGGAGAAAGGTGCCAGCCCGGCAACCAATGACTGGGAGTTCTTTGCCTTGGATGTAAGTAAAGATGGTGCGAAGATCAAAGCACGGGGGTTTGCTGAGATGAAAAGTGCTCTCGGCGGTAGCTGTCTTGACTGTCATAGCAAGGCAAAACCGCAGTGGGATATGGTCTGTGAGCAGGGACACGGCTGTGATCCCATTGTCCTGCCCGGTCTTGATGTTCCATTGCTGACCGGTGCAATGCAGAAAACTGATCCACGTTGCGCTTCGCCTGAGCCTCTGACCCTGAAAGAACTTGCAGAACTGAAGAGGCTGAAGGAACTATTAGAGAAAAAGGCAGCTGCGCAGGCAGCGGCAAACGGTCAACCAGCCGAGAGAACCACACCTGCGGATACTGGTACTGCCCCTGCTGTATGGTAAGAACAACAACATCAGGGAAGGGGTGATCTTGCTCCGTCCCTGATCATTCTTTCCGTTAGTCAAAAAAGTGAAGGCAGGAGGCTGGAGACGATTTTCAATAAAAAAGGAGTTAAACGTTTCCGTCTAACTCCTTCATATTACTGGTCGGAACGAGAGGATTTGAACCTCCGACCACTTGACCCCCAGTCAAGTGCGCTACCAGGCTGCGCTACGTTCCGATATATTTTTTATGCAGCCCATATCTACCATTTCAGGTAAGGAACTGTCAACAGTTTTTCGCAGAATTATTTCTGTCTTTTTGAGGAGAGCGTTTAGTTTTGGCACTGATTATGTACAATTATCATTATATATTCTTAATTTTTTATTGATTATCAAATAAAATTATGCTCTATGGATACGGGCGGAAGCCACCAGTACTGTTGTGAAGTTGTGAACAGCTTGCATCCGGCAGGTTGGGGGATATTCTGGAGATGGGGATGGAGGCTAGTAAGGCGGGAACATCAAATTGAGCGGGTATCGGCCCTGCGACCGAAACCCGTTCAGTTCTTCAAACTCTGTCAGCTAATTATCATGCCGGAAGACTCTTCTTGCCTTGTAAGCGGTCACGGAGAAACATTTTTGCTGTCAACCCTGCATCAACTGCCAATATATAGGAGAAAAGGGTATAATCAAGGAGCATACCAGGCGAAAAAGAGGTATGACGACGGTCTGCCGTCTTGTTCATTGCTTTTTTGGTACGGTTCGCTTGATGCAGTTTGTACGAGGTAACCGGCACTGTGCGGACCGCCAAAGGTGAAACTGATGTACTGTGATGTCTGAAAAAACTTCTTGAATGAAATAAGGACTTCATAACATACCTCCCGATATAGGTTATAAGGTAAAGCAGGCAACCCGGCTGTCTCCTCCTTGGAGATCCGTGGCTTTCCGACACCGCCTCACGACGACTGTGGCTTTATCAACTTTCCGTTTCCCCGGAAAGCAGGGCACCCGCTTAGGTTGAACTACGGTTTGCCGTTGTTATGATACATACAGAACAGTTCAAACCGTTCTGCTGTGCCGCCTGAGAAAAAGGCGACAGCGCATTGAAGCAGGGTTAGTACTCGACCCGACAGAGACTCACAGCTTCAACATAAGAGTCATGCTACATTGTTCCATATTGCCTGTCAACAAAAAAACGTTCTATCAGAAAAAAATATTTCTTTATATCAACACGGTATATAGAAAGAGTTATCATTCTCATCTTCACAGGGAATAAGGGCAGATGGTACTGATAGAATTTCAAACTGTTATATGCTATGCTGGTAGACTGAAGCAAATCAGCGCAGGCTCACCGTCTTATTCATACCAACAGGATCATACAAAAAGGAGATTGCACCATGAGAGCTATCGTACAACACCGATACATATTCACAGCCGTTCTGATGCTGGTAGGATTCCTCTGCGTTCAGGCGCAGGCGAACGAACAGGTTCTCCCTGAAACCAGTCTCCGGGGGTACCATGCATTTGATTATAAATTTGAAGATCGACCAGATCCCTTTCTCCCGTTTTTTAAAGAAAAGACCAAGCCTCCTCCCGAAAGAATAATTAACCCGAAGCAGGTTTTAACGGGCTTACAAAAGTTTGAACCAAGACAGTTAAAGCTCGTTGCAGTGTTGGCTTTTCAAGACAAAAATATAGCCATGCTAGAAGACATCACAGGAAAAGGTCATCTGGCAGAGCAGGACACGCTCATTGGTCGACACGGGGTTGTCACCAGCATTGAAAAAGACAAGCTCTTGGTTACGGAAACCTATAAAACACCAAGGAACAGGGAAATCGTCAACAAGATCCCCCTGTACATGCACCAAGAAGATTAATATGCTGACAACATTAAAGGAGGAAAGAATGACAAACAAAGTACTTGCTGGCCCTATCCTGCGGCGAACCACAAAAAATCGGGTCTGTGTATGGCTTGCCACATCCGAACCCATGCAGTTGCAACTGACCATAACCGACTGTACCAAAAATATTCTCGGAACAGGTGCTATGGATACACGCTATCCACAGGGCATTCAGCTTGGTAAACACCTGTTTGTCCATCTGTTGCAGGCTAGACCCAAAGGCACATCAGGCTATCCCTTTGATACCCTGATGTATTACAGTATAGATCAGGTAAGCAACGGGAACAAAGAGACTGTCCCTCTCTTTTCAGCAGAAGAACTCCAAAAGATTACCTACGGCACCCATACCTGTCCCAGCTTTTTCATCCCCTCTGCACTCAAGAACCTCTTGCATGGTAGCTGTCGGAAACCGCACGGTATGTCGAGTTCGGCAGATGCTCTCATTCTGGGACACGCACGCATGCAGGCAACCTGTGACGATTTGGACAGACGCCCTGCCCTTCTTTTTTTGGCAGGAGACCAGATATATGCGGACGATGTCGCGCTTTCTCTTCATGCTCGATTGAAAGAGGTGGCAACGCAGCTCACCGGTCAAGATGAGAATATGCCGCGGATTGGAAGTCCAAGAAATATCCTGTTGCATGGCCGCAAGCAGGTACTCAGGAGCCGTAAGTCGGGATTCAGCTCAGGTAAATCAGAAAACCATCTCTTCTCCTTTGGCGAATATGCTGCAATGTATCTCTACGCCTTTGGTAATCTGTCTGCATGGGAACCTGTATGGGATTGGAGCAATTTAAAGAAAATAGGCTTTGCCCCAGGAGAGGAAGAGCATGCCCAAGAAGCTTATACCCAGCAGCACGATCATCTCTACGCCTTTCATAACACCCTGCCGGACATACGCAGACTGCTGGCCAATATTCCCACCTACATGCTCTTTGATGACCATGACGTTACAGATGACTGGAATATCACTCATAGCTGGTACGATACGGTTCGACAATCTGCTTTGGGGCGACGTATTGTCTCCAATGCCCTTGCTGCCTGCTGGGCCTTTCAAAGCTGGGGCAATGACCCGGATAACTTTCACAAAGACATGATATGGAGTATTCAGCAACGATTAACAGATACAGAGAATGATCCCGCTGTTGCTGAACGCTATGACCTCTATACCTGGAAGCATCGTGGCTGGGGATTTTCCGTTCCGACCTTTCCACCTGTCATTGCGGTGGATTCACGGACCCAACGTCAGTACGATGACTACAACCTGCCAGCGCGACTTCAGGATCGGTATGCGCTGGACTGGTTGCGGGTGGAATGGGCTAAACTGCTCACAGATAATGATATCCCTGCAGATACTTGGCCGTTATTTGTCACTGCTGCACCAGTACTTGGCTTTAAACCGATTGAGGCCATCCAGAACTATAGTCTTCGAGTCACAAAGAAACTGTTCCAGTTTTTTGCCAAAAAGTATCTCTTTTTTATTCCTTGGTTTAAAGGCCCTGTTGATCGAAAATTGGTCAACATCATGGATATTGAATCCTGGACAGCCAATAAAAAAGGGTACAAAGCTTTTTTTGATACGCTGCAAAATCGGATGAAACTTGCTGGTTGTGTCTTTCTTTCCGGTGATGTTCATTATAACTTCAGTACGCAGGGAGAATTTTTTTGTGATAGAGAACAGTTTACCTGTCTGCAGTTTACCAGTTCTGCCTTAAAGAATATGCCCAGTCATCGCTCTGAAAGGTTGTTGAGAAAAATGGGTACTACAATCCGTAAGGGAAAATGCGGTGTTATATTTGCCTTGGGCAAACGGAAACGATGGACAATGTCTTCCACCCTGA
Organism: Candidatus Electrothrix gigas; assembly: GCA_022766165.1. GTDB lineage: Bacteria > Desulfobacterota > Desulfobulbia > Desulfobulbales > Desulfobulbaceae > Electrothrix > Electrothrix gigas. The sequence goes on along the minus strand of QYLO01000009.1, from coordinate 18,848 downwards.
TGTGTCCCCAGCAAACATCTGCGTCTGTGCATCCTGACTGTAATATCGGATTGCTGCAATTTGTTGATGGTCGCCCAAGCAAATATACCGTACTCAAGGAGGGTGACAAGCTCACTTACGAGCTGAAAAACCACACCTCTGTAAAAATCTCTGAAAAATCTTGAAAGGATGCACGTCTACGGTTATCTATGAACAGTCAACAACCAGCCCTCATCATCGCTGGAACCCATTCTGGCTGTGGCAAAACCACGGTCACTCTGGGCCTTATGGCCGCTCTCAAGCAACGTGGTCTCATGGTTCAGCCCTTTAAATGTGGCCCGGATTTTATTGACCCAACCCTGCACCTCCTGATAACGGAGCAGGTCTCTCGCAATCTGGATGTACGAATGTGCGGGCCAGCGTATGTTCAGCATCTCTTTGCTACTCATGCTGTTACTCATGCACCGCTGGCAGAAAATCCACCTGCTCAAGGGATTGCCATCATTGAAGGAGTTATGGGCTTATTTGATGGTGGTCAAGGCTCGGCTGCAACTCTGGCTCGGCTCCTGAATATACCTGTTCTGCTGGTAGTGGATGTACGCTCCGCAGCCGAAAGCGTGGCCGCAGTGGTCAAAGGCTTTGAAATCCTTGATCCCCAAGTAGAGGTGGCTGGGGTGATTTTCAACCGGGTGGGCAGTGAACGGCATGTGCAGATGATCAGCCATGCAGTCAGGCAGCACTGTCAGGCTGAAATTATCGGTGCCTTGCCCAGAGAAAACAAGATCGCCCTGCCCTCTCGACATCTTGGACTCCATACGGGTCCCGAGGTTGCACTGAATCGGCAGAGCCTTGTCGAACTTATAGAAGAGCATCTTGATGTGGATCTGCTGCTGAAAGTTGCGCAACAGGTTAAGGTTAAACCAGTCGTATATTCTCAGGAAGATACAGAACAGGTTGCAGGGGTAGCAAGGTTATCAGATCCAATTAAAGTTCGTCTCGGCGTGGCGCAGGATGAGGCATTCTGTTTTTACTATCAGGATAATCTTGACATGCTGGCAAAAGCAGGGGCAGAGCTGATATTTTTCAGCCCGCTTCATGATGCAACCCTGCCTGATACCCTTGACGGCCTCTATTTGGGCGGAGGATATCCTGAACTTTATGCTGAAACCTTGGCGGCCAACACCTCCATGCGAGGGGCGATCCGAGCCTTTTCTAGTTCCGGCAAACCAGTTTATGCTGAATGCGGGGGATTTATGTATCTCACCAAGGGAATCGTTACTGCGGATAAAGAGGAATATCCTATGGTTGGCGTCTATCCGGTGCGTTCACGGATGCAGCAAGGTCTGCGTAGACTGGGCTATCGACAGGTGGAAATGCAGACCAACACTCCTCTTGGTTTGGCGGGCAACTGTTGTTATGGACATGAATTTCATTACTCCACCATTGACACCATGCCCAGCGCAATTCAACGGGGCTATGTGCTGGATGACGGTCGGGCAGAGGGGTATCTTAAAGACAACACGCTGGCCGGTTATGTCCATCTTCATTGGGGCAAGACTCCAGAAGCTGTCCAATATTTTGTTTATATTATGCAGCATGTACGAACTCTTTAGGGTTTCTGTATCTCAAGAGAAAAATTGAGATGCCCGTACTGCTGCTCAATATAATCAAGCAGCGTGTAGATGAGCAGGACAACTCCTATCATCTCTAAAAACTCCTCAATCGTATATAAAACAGTATAGGTGATACTGTAATAACCGTGCAACTCAGCCTCTCGTCCACCGAGCATATCAAACCCCGCAGCTCCGGTCAGAAAGATAATTGCGGAAAGGACCAAAAGAACGCCTGTCTTGCGGGGCAGGCACAGCAGAAAGCGAAAGTAGAGCAGCCCCAGAATGAGCATCAAGATGCTGTAGGGAATAATCCAGGGGAAATAGAGCAGACCGCTTGCCTCAAGAATCCCTGTTGATTTGATGTATTCTCCTGTATAATTACCAAGTCTCTCATGCAGGACAAAGACCTCATCCAGCGAGAGAAAGAAAAAAATAGCTGCCAAGCCGAGCCAGTAACGATGCTTTTTTTCTCGATTGTTCTCTAATAACGAGATACAAAAGAAGAGAAAGGAAGAGAAAAGCAGAGCAAAGCCTGAATAGAAAGAAGGGATATTCTTTTCAAGATCCAGATCAACATACCCTGCAATGCCCATCAAATCCTTATTCTCAGTATAGAGAAAAGCTACTTGGGTGATACTGTGCAGCAAGGTCAACAGAATGACAAATGCCAGAAAAGAAAGAGCTGTTTCTCGGGGATGAATTTTCATTTGAAACAGAGACATGAGTAGCACCTGAAAATAATTAAAAGGGGGAAATAACCGTTTACGCTCCTGTTGAAGCTGTTTGACAAGTCCACTGTCTCCCTCTTGAAAGTTTACGTCTCAAATCAAAAAGGGAGACAGTCCTAAAAAAACAGCTCCTGTCCGGTAGAGAGGCTTATAGATAACTACGTCATACGACAGGGTACGTTTTATCGTCGACCTCTGTATTCATAGCGATCATCATTGTAATAACGACCTCCGTAAGCACCGCTATATTCGTAGCGGCTACCACGTTCGTATCCATTACTGCCTCGATACCCGTAATACCCGTAGTAAGGAGATCCGTAAGCACCGCTATATTCGTAACGGCTGCCATAGTAGCCGTAGCCACTACCACGTCCGCTGCCGTAGGCGGTTGCGAAGAGTGCCAGTGTGAGAAACGATCCGATCAGGGTCAGAGCTGCTGTTTTCTTTTTCATGGTAGGTAAACCTCCGTCTGTGATAAATAGTCTCATCAGGTTACTTATGTTTATGAGATAAGCACTTCAGTTGAACTCATTCTGATAACATATTTTTGATCACCTACTGACCAGTGGTCGTCGGTGCTGGTTCCGGCGCGGGTTCCGATGTTGGTGTCAGTGCGGGTTCCGGTGATGGTGTCGGCGCTGGTTCCGGTGTCGGTGTCAGTGCGGGTTCCGGTGATGGTGTCGGCGCTGGTTCCGGTGATGGTGTCGGCGCTGGTTCCGGTGTCGGTGCGGGTCGACGGTCGTTTCCGCGATACCGGTCATCATAGTAACGATCACGATACCGGTCATCATAATAACGATCACGATACCGATCATCATAGTAACGGCCGTCTCCGCGATATTCATAGCGGCTGCCACGATACCGATCATCATAGTAGCGTCCATCTCCGCGATATTCATAGCGGCTGCCGCGGTCGTAGTATCCACTGCCGCCATAATACCCACTACCACGTCCGCTGCCGTAGGCGGTTGCGAAGAGTGCCAGTGTGAGGAACGATCCGATCAGGGTTAGGGCTGCTGTTTTCTTTTTCATGGTAGGTAAACCTCCGTCTGTGATAAATAGTCTCATCAGGTTGCTTTTGTTTATGGTAACTATTCACACCCCCTCCTGAATTCTGATCCTCAAAATGAAAATTCAGGTATTTATTTTCAAAATGGACCCAAAGTAGCAGGGGGGAGTAAATAGTTACAGATAAGCACTTCCGTTGAACTCATTCTGATAACATATTTTTGATCACCTACTCGGTGCCGGTACTGGTGCTGGTGCTGGTGCTGGCATTGGTACTGGCACTGGTACTGGTGGTCGTGCCGGTCGAAGGTCGTTTCTGCGATACCGGTCATCATAGTAACGACCGCGATACCGGTCATCATAGTAACGATCACGATACCGATCATCATAGTAGCGTCCGTCTCCGCGATATTCATAGCTACTGCCGCGTTCGTAGTATCCATTGCCGCCATAGTACCCACTACCACGTCCGCTGCCGTAGGCGGTTGCAAAGAGTGCCAGTGTGAGGAACGATCCGATCAGGGTCAAAGCTGCTGTTTTCTTTTTCATGATACATCTCCGTTTGTGATAAATAGTCTCATCAGGTTGCTTTTGTTTATGAGATAAGCACTTCCGTTGAACTCATTCTGATAACATATTTTTGATCACCTACTCGGTGCCGGTACTGGTGCTGGTGCTGGCATTGGTACTGGTACTGGTACTGGTGGTCGTGCCGGTCGAGGGTCGTTTCTGCGATACCGGTCATCATAGTAACGACCGCGATACCGGTCATCATAGTAACGACCACGATACCGATCATCATAGTAGCGTCCGTCTCCGCGATATTCATAGAGGCTGCCGCGTTCGTAGTATCCACTGCCGCCATAGTACCCACTACCACGTCCGCTGCCGTAAGCGGTTGCAAAGAGTGCCAGTGTGAGAAACGATCCGATCAGGGTCAAAGCTGCTGTTTTCTTTTTCATGATACATCTCCGTTTGTCATGATGGTTAAAGCTTACTTGCTCTTGTTTATAATTCTAAGATAACAAAAGGGAGATTAACGGAAGATTAACAAGAAAATTTTTTTTCGTTTTTTTTCGCAAGCTCTTTACGGCTTCCGTACCTCAAGAGAAAAACAGAGATGTCCGTACTGTTGCGCAATATAATCAAGCAGGGTGTACATGAGCAGGACAATACCACTCATCTCTAAAAACTCTTCAACCGTATACAGCACAACATACTTGTTACTGTAATAACCGTGCAACTCTGCCTCCTTGCCGCCAAGCATATCAAAAAAACCTGCTCCCGTCAGAAAGATAACTGCGGAACAGATGAAGAGAACAAAGGTCTTGCGAGGCAGGCAAAAAAGAAAGCGAAAATACAACAACCCCAGGATGGTCGTTAAAATGGAGTACGGGATGATCCAAGGAAAATAGAGCAAGCCGCTGACCTGCAGAATCCCTGTTGACTTCATGTATTCTTCTGTGTAATCACCCAGTCCCTCATGCAGGGCAAACGCCTCATCAAAGGCCAGAAAGAAAAAAATAGCGGCCAGACCAAACCAATAACGCCGTTTTTCAGCCTTATTCTTTTCCAACAGGGCAGTACAGAACAAGAGGAACGAACTGAAGAGAATCGCAAAGGCTGAGTAGAATGAGGGAAGATTTTTCTCAATATCCAAATCAACAAATTCACTGAGTTCCAAAAGGTTCTCATTCATAGTGGATAAAAAAATCGCCTGCACAACACTGTGCAGCACAGTAAGGAAAAGCACGATTACCAGAAAAAAAAACGCTGTTTTTCGGGGATGCAATGTAAGCTGAAACATGGGTAAAATCTCTGATCTGAAAATAATTGGAAGAAAAAATAAACCGTTTATGCTACGCTCTGTTACTATACCGAACACAGGAGTATATTGCCCCTTGAAATATGCGCACCCTACGGAAGACGGAACAAAAAAATGATTGATTGTCGAAATAGAGAAAACCAACAAAATCAACACATCTCCATCTGGGAGGCCAAGAATCGGCTGACCTATAATGAGCCGCTTCAACCCGGTGATCCCCTTTTTGTCGAGACCTCCTCGGCTCGGGGCGATTTTAGCCTGAAAAGGTTGTACCGGGAACTGAACGTAGACAATCAGGGCATGGCCCATATTGCACCGGCTGCACCACTGAAAGAGTATATCCTCTTTACCGGCCATCGCGGTTGCGGCAAAAGCACTGAACTCCTGCGTACTGCTGCTTATCTCCATCATCCTGACCGTTACTATGTCATTCATCTCGACTGTCTGGAAAAGCTGGACATCAACAATCTGAAATACTCGGACGTACTCCTGGCCCTAGCAGCGGCCCTGCTGAAACAGCTAGAAAAAGAAGACGGCATTATCATTGATCAGGTTTTTCTGACCCGGCTGGAGAACTGGTTCAAAGAACGGGTCGAGGTTCACAGCGACTTAAAGGAGTTTGCCGCTGAGGTCAAGGCAGGGGCCGCAATCCATACCGGCCTGCCCTGGTTGGGCAAGCTGTTCATGGAGCTGACCAATAAGATCAATATCGGGTCCACCTACCGGGAAGAACTGCGCCTAGTGGTGCGCAACAACTTTACCGAGTTTGCCGAGGCATTTAACCAGCTCATCCGGGCCGGGGAAGAAAAGATTCGGGCTGCTGGCAAGGGAAAACGTATCCTCTTTACTGTGGACGGCACAGACCGCCTGGATCAGGAGGACGCACCCAAGTTTTTTGTCGAAGATGTTCATCAGCTCACCCAGATCAACGGCCTGTTTATCTACTGCGCTCCAATCCATCTTCTGCATCAGGACAACTGCCTCAGTGCCAGTTTTTGTCAGCCCTTTCGTCTGCCCATGCTCAAGGTGCGGGACCGGGACGGGGAAGACCTTGTGGAGAACATGGCTGTGATGCGAGAAATGGCCCTGCGCCGGGTGCCGGAACAGCTCTTTGATACAGTGGATACAGTCGATTATCTGGTACGTTACAGTGGCGGCCATCCCCGCGACCTACTGCGCCTGCTCAATGTAGCAATCAACTATGCGGATGAAGAACGCATTGATCAGGTTGCGGCGGAAAAGGCGGTTAAGCAGGTGGCCAATGAGTATCGCCGTTTTATCAATACAGAGGATTACACCCGGCTGGTTCAGATTGATCTGCACCCAGATGCGCCGGACGACTTCACGGACGAACAGAGCAATCTGATGCTCTACAACCTGATCCTGCTGGAGTATAATGATTACTTCTGGAAGAGCCACCCGCTGATCACCACCCTGCCCGGTTATCAGAAGATGGAGGCGTCCGGGTAAATGAGCGGGTCAGGCCGGCAGCAATGGCAGGTCCAGGCCGAGCATTCCGGCAGCCTGATCCGTTTGCAGAACCTGATCCAGCGGGGCAGCGGCTCTTGCCTGCTCATTCTGCAACAGAACCGACCCTCGTATCGGGATGGGCTTATTGTGTTTCTTGGACAGGAAAACAGCCGTGTGCTGAATCTGAAAGAACTGGGTAACTTTGATGCCTTTGAGACGGAACTGGAGAACCAAGGACAGGCACGGATACTCCATCTGATCAATCTGGAAAGTCTGGGGCAGGAAAAACAGCAGGCATTTTTCAAGGGGTTGAACTACCACCGGGAACATATCGCCCGAACCTGCCCCGGTATCCTGGCCTTCTGGCTGCCTGAACCGCTGGTGCGGGAGATAGCCTTGCAGGCGGCGGACTTCTGGGCCTGGCGGGAACAGGTGCTGGATTTCAGCCTGCCCTTGGTGTCAATAAAGCGTTTTTCCTATGATGATCTACTCTACAATGTGAATGCTAATGCATCAGCAAAACAGAACCGGATTGAGGAAATCGAGACGTTCCTTGCCCGCTCTGCGCAACAGCCAAGCTTAAACTCTACCGACCTCAAGCGAGAACTGGGCAATCTCTATAAATCAATCAGTGAGTATAACAAGGCCAAGCAGATGCTCACAGAGGCGATTGCCGAATACATGGAGATGGACGAGGTCGCTGCATGCGCCTCTACCCGCAATAATCTTGCTGACTTAATGGTAGTTCAAGGGGAATATGAGCAGGCCCTAAAAATAATCAGGGAGCAGGTGCTTCCAGTTTATGAAAGCCTTGGAGATATACAAGCAAAAGCCGTCACTATGTGCAGGATCGCTGATATACTTCAGGCGAGAGGGGAACTTGATGAGGCCCTTAAAATCCGCCAGGAAGAAGAACTCCCGGTTTACGAGAAGATTGACGATGTACGGGCAAAAGCCGCCACAATGGGCAGGATTGCTGACATACTCCAGGCGAGAGGAGAACTTGATGAGGCTTTCAAGATTTATCAAGAAAAGGTGCTTCCAGTTTATGAAAACCTTGGAGATATACAAGCAAAAGCCGTCACAATGGGCAAGATCGCTGACATATTCTGGGCAAGAGGGAAACTTGACGAGGCATTGGGAATTTATCATAAGAAAATGCTCCCAGTCTTTGAACAGTTGGGGGATATACGAACAAAAGCCGTTGTCTTCGGCAGAATCGCAGATATATTCTGGACAAGAGGACAGCTTGATGAAGCCCTCAAAATATTTAAGGACAAAGTGCTCCCAGTTTGTGAAAAGATCGGAGATATACGAGGGATATTGTTTTGCAGAACCAAAATCACCCTCCTGCTTCATGAAATGGATGCATCGGCCAACAAAGAAGAAATTGAGGAATTGCTCCGCCTCGCCTTGGCCGATACCCAACGCCTCAAGCTACCCCGTGAAACAGAGACAATTGAAAGCATTATGAAGAAGTTCCACATCAAGGCGCAATAGGCTTTATGCGCAAAATACACAACCCATCTCCAGCAAAAAGAACGCAATGCAGCTTCAAAAATTAATCAATCAAGAACGACTGGCCCAGACCTTTATCCGCCTCTGTGAAACCGATAGCCCGTCCAGAAAAGAAGGACAGATGGCGGCATTGGTCACGGAAATCCTCTGCGCCCTTGGTGCGGACCCGCCTTTTGAAGATGATTCCGCAGCCACAACGGGTTCAGAATGCGGCAACCTGATCTTTCGTTTTGCAGGCAATGCAAACCTGGACCCGCTGTTCTTTAACTGTCACTTGGACACCGTGGAACCCGGCACGGGTGTTAAGGTGGTACGCAAGGATGGTATCTTTACCAGTCAGGGCGAGACTATTCTGGGAAGTGATGACAAATCCGGCATTGCCGCCATGATTGAGGCATTCACCGTGTTGCTCGAAAATAAGCTACCGCATGCGCCTCTGGAGTTTGTCTTTACCACCTGCGAAGAGATTGGCTTGCTCGGGGCCAAGGCCCTGAACCCAGAGTATATTCAAGCCAAGATGGGGTATGCCCTAGATTCGACTGGATTTGGCAAAGTTATTATTGGAGCACCAGCAGCCAGTCGGCTCTCGATCACGGTCAAAGGCGTGGCAGCCCATGCTGGCTTACATCCAGAGCAGGGCATTAATGCCATTACCTTAGCTGCTCAGGCCCTTGCAGTAGCTCCCTGTGGCAGGATTGATGAAGAAACCACTGTTAATTTTGGCACAATTCAGGGCGGTGCTGCCTCTAATATTGTTGCGGAACAGGTTGTTATACAGGGGGAAGTACGTAGTCATTGCCCGGAAAAGGTAGCCAGTCTGCTTGCGACGATTAAACAGGCCTTTGCTCAGGTGATTGCAGACTGGAGCGACGCATCAGGAAAGGCCCGTGGTCTGCCTGCACTGGAGTTTCGAGCAAAACAGGATTTTCCAGCCATGCAGCTCAGGGCAGAGGATGCGGTTCTCCAGCGGCTTGATGCAGCGGCTCTGCGGAGTAATATATCCCTGAAGCATGCAGTTGCGGGTGGTGGCAGTGATGCCAATATCTTCAACAGTTGCGGCCTGCCTACGGCTATTATAGCCACAGGCATGACCCATGTTCATTCCACAGAGGAACAGGTCAGCTTGGAGGATATGACGAATTTAACCGCCTTATTACTGGCTCTTGCTGCTGACCCTTGCTCACAGCTCTAAGTGCCTAAGTGCCTAAGTGCAGAACACAGGGTTCAACTCTCCTCTTTTTCTTTTATAGTCGGCACAGCAAGAAGATCGCTCACCAGATTCTGCATTTTAGCTGCTGCATCATGAATAGCATGGATGTGGTCGTTCTGATCTTGACGCACTTCAGGAAAATCTTTGTCAGTCAGCAGCTCAGTCATAGAGATGATAAATCCCAGAGGATTTTTCAGATCATGGGCTGCCATCCGTAAAAAACGATTTTTTAGCTGATCAAGCTCAAGTAGACGATCATGCGCCTCTATAAGGCGTTTGCCCACTGCTATCCGGCTTTGCAACTCGCCAATGTGAACGGGTTTACTGAGAAAGTCATGCGCCCCCTGATCAAGGGCATGGATGGCATCTTCTTTTTCCGCCTTACAGGTCAGCAGGATGGTGTATGTCATCTGCTCGTTGGGTCTATCGCGCAGTCGGGAACATATTTCCACCCCATCCAGGCCGGGCATCATCCAGTCAAGCACTGCTATTCTTGGTGGATCTTGACTGCGGAGAAAGGTCATGGCCTCAAGGCCGTCTCCGGCTTCGATGACAGTATATCCCCATTTTGTTACACAAGTCCTGAGCAGTGTTCTGGTTGAGAACTCGTCGTCTGCGATGAGAAGTTTCATGAAAACATCTTAGTTTCAGGGTAATATCCAGCAAGCTGATGTCTCTGCCAAGTACGTAACACCCTTAGAGTGTTTACTGAAGCAGGAGAAAAAGCATGACAAACTACTTTCATTGGAAATAGTAAAGGAAGCGTATGGCGAAGTCAATAAGAAGAAAAGAAGAATTCTCTTTTACAAGCCGATGCTCTGCAAGATACTTGCAAAATCTTGCCTTTTGACAGAAGCTGTGAGGTATGATAGTTTCTGGTTGCATTGAAGAAAACTCTGTCAGTCAAAATAAAAAGAAACGTTGTGTGTACAATGTATGAAAAAAATGAACGTATCTCTGTTATTATTCCAGCTTATAATCATGAAGAATTTATTGAGGCTGCGGTGGATTCGGTACTCAATCAGACCTGGGAGAATCTGGAGCTGATTGTGATTGATGATGGGTCAACCGATGCAACCGGAACCCTGGTCAAAGCCTATACAGATCCTCGGTTAACCTATTACTATCAGGAAAATCAGGATGCCTTTAACACGATTAATCGCGGGCTGGATCTTGCCAAAGGCGATTATATTGCCATCCTCAACTCAGATGATATCTATGCCAAAGATCGTTTAGAAAAGCTAGTTGCCATCCAGCATGAAAATAATGCAGTCTGCCTGTTCACGGATGTTATACCCATTTCTGATAGAGACGAGGTGTTTACAGACCCGGCTTTTGGCTGGAATGTATGGCACCGGAAAAATCGGGTGTGGTATTTTGCCTGCGGAGACCTGTACGCAGCTTTTCTCAAAGGTAATTTCATGGTGACAACCTCGAACCTGTTCATGACAGCAGAGGCTGTACAGCAGGTAGGAAAGTTTTGCGCCCTGCGCTATTTACATGATTATGATTATATTTTTAGAATGATGCTGGCCTTTCCTGAACAGGTTTGCTATGTGGCTGAGGAACAGTTGCTCTACTACCGTATTCATGATGGTAATACCTTGGGCGAGGCCGCAATCATTGGGCGGCAGCAGGATCTGGAGGTCATTCAGAAGTATATGTTGGCAGCTCTCCCTAAAGAGTATAGAACAATCGCTTCAGCCGGAACAGAGCGTTTGTTGGCACTTCGAGATGAGCTGGAACTGGTACGGAAAGAGTTGGCTGAACCCAGTGTTACAGAACAGTTCGGTTTACTGCTTGCAGCAATAAAGTACAAAGCAGGCAACAAATCGCTGCAACTTGTCGATACGTTACGAACTGACTTTATTGAAAGAGCAGGGCCTGTGAAAGACCAGCTTGCCACCCGGCTCTTGCCAATAAAGCATAAGGCAGGTAAAAAACTCCGTCAACTTTTGAACAATCTGCGGTGAGTTGTTAGGAGATGAGGGCAGACTCTTTCTGCCCCCATACTTGTTATTTATTCGTTATGTGACTGAATAAATACGGTCAGTGAGAGATTACTCGGCAGGGGCTTTTTCTTCGGCAGTAGTTTGCTCTTCAGCAGCGGGAGCTTCTTCCACAATAGGAGCCTTCTCGGCAGCTTCTTCTTCAACAGCAGGAGCTTGTTCCTCAACAGGAGCCTTCTCGGCAGCAGCTTCCTCTTCAGCAGCGGGAGCTTCTTCCACAACAGGAGCCTTCTCAGCAGCAGCTTCCTCTTCAGTAGCAGGAGCGTTTTCAGCCAGACTCATGATCCATTGAGCCATTTGTTTTGCATGAGCCGACTCTATAAATTTACCATGCTCTGACCGTGGCTTCATATTTATAGGACGATCCCACTTGTTATTACTGCCACGGAGGATTGAGTTCTCAAGTAACGCTAAAGCCTTGTCTTCGTCGTCTTTATATTTTTCTTTATATTTTTTTGCAATATCCTTGAAGTAAGGGGCATATTTTTTGGGCAATAACTTGTTGGCTTCTATTGAATGGCATCCCATGCAGTCGTATTGTCCTGCCATATCTTCACTTGCAAATGCAGACGCAGCAAACAATACACAAGCAGCGGTAATACCGATAACAGATGTTTTCACGATCTTCCTCCTTTTCTTGAAATAAAAAACTTTACCACCTGCATACGTTGTAGGTTTTGCAGATGGCTCGTACATTACTATCAGATTTCCTGAGAGTAAGCTTGCAATTAATTTGATAATATCACAAGCGAGTCCTGTATAGTCAAGAGAAAAATAGCGCATCCACTATACTGTTAGGTGATTATGCTTTAAAAAGCCTCAGTTGAGACGTGTCACAAGAGCGTATTTCAGGCCTCGGCATTGATCTTCCATTGATCTTCCACCCGCAGACATAAAAAAATCGCAAACCGTATCAGGCTGGGGGCTTTAAAGATGTGTTGAGCAGTTTTTCAACGGGTCATTTGAAGGCCGTGGAAAAAAAAGTGTGGGTAGTGAAGGTAACCGGGTGGCGTGACCTTAGCAAGTCGTTTTTGATGGTCTGGGTTAATCCATCTTGCACCTGCCGGCCTGTCTCGCTATGATACCCCATTTCGTACAGCCCGTAAAAAATACAGTACCTCTATTACCTCTTGCCGGTTCACCACACTATGTCATTCAACAGAATTCTTGAAAAATACCGCCGTATTTCCTTTTCCGAACGCAACAAAGGCGAGCGTTTTGAACGCCTCATGCAAGCCTATTTACAGACTGATCCGAAATATGCAGATACTCTTGAAAAGGTCTGGCTGTGGAAGGAGTTTCCCGGCAGAAAGGATTTAGGGGGCAGTGATACCGGCATTGATCTTGTGGCCCGAACCTGTACCGGTGAATACTGGGCCGTGCAATGCAAATGCTTTCAGGAAAGCGCACGGATCGACAAGCCCGCTGTGGATTCTTTTCTTGCCACGTCGGGCCGGACGTTCAGCCATGAGCAAGGGGAAACTGTCTCCTTTTCGCATCGGTATTGGATTTCCACAACCAACAAATGGGGCGCAAAAGCCACCCAAGCCATTTCAAACCAGCAACCCCAGGTTACCCGGATCAACCTGAACAACCTTGTTGAGGCCCCGGTAGACTGGGAGCAGTTGGACAAGGGTATCAGTGGTGAACAGGCCCGGCTCTGTCAGCGTGACCTCATGCCCCATCAGCGGGAAGCCCTGGAAGCTGCTGAAGCCTATTTCAAAAGCAACAGCCGGGGCAGGCTGATTATGGCCTGCGGTACCGGGAAAACCTTTACCTCCCTGCGGATTGCGGAAAACGAGACAGGAGGCAAAGGGCCGGTACTCTTTCTTGTGCCTTCCATCGCCCTGTTGGGTCAAACCCTGCGGGAATGGACAGCATTTTCAAGCGTTCCCCTGCATCCGGTCTGTATCTGTTCCGACCCGGAAGTTTCCCGCAAAAAGACAAAGAACGAAGATCAAGACCGGTTCAGCGTGGTTGATCTGGCTCTGCCCGCATCCACGAACGTGAAAAATATTCTCCGCCAGTTTCAAAACATCCGGGAGCAAAACAGGCCCGGCATGACCGTTGTTTTCTCCACCTATCAATCCATTGAAGTGATTGCCCAAGCCCAGCAAGAACTGATTCAGGCCGGTGATGCGTTCGGCAGGTTCGGCCTGATTATCTGTGATGAAGCCCACCGGACAACCGGGGTTTCCATGTCCAAAGAAGATGAATCCGCCTTTATCCGGGTGCATGACAACGAGTTCTTGCAGGCGGATAAACGGCTGTATATGACCGCCACGCCCCGGCTGTACACCGATGATGCGAAGAGCAGGGCTGCAAAAGAAAACGCGGTGCTCTGTTCTATGGATGACCCGGAGCTGTACGGAGAGGAAATATACCGAATCGGTTTCGGCAGGGCTGTTGAACAGGGGTTGCTTACTGATTACAAGGTGCTGATTCTGACCCTGAACGATGGCGATATTACCTCGGCAATTCAGAAGATGATTTCCGATGAAGACCACGAAATCAATACGGATGATGCGTCCAAACTCATCGGCTGTATCAATGCCCTGTCAAAGCAGATTATAGGGGATGAGGGCAGCATAAAGGCAAATGACCCGGAACCCATGCGCCGGGCCGTGGCCTTCTGCCCCAGGATCAAAGAGTCAAAAAAGATAACCGGCATTTTCAACGAGTCATCAGAAGTCTATATCAACGATCTGCCCGCAGCCCGAAAAGAACGCATGGTATCGGTCGCATCCCGACATATTGACGGCACCATGTCGGCCCCGGAAAGGGATGAGCTGTTAAGCTGGCTCAAGGCGGAAACGGATGAAAAGGAATGCCGCATCCTCACGAATGTACGCTGTTTGAGCGAAGGGGTGGACGTGCCCTCTTTGGATGCGGTCATGTTTCTTTCTGCCCGCAATTCTCAGGTTGATGTGGTTCAGTCCGTGGGCCGGGTCATGCGCAGAGCAGAGGGCAAGCAGTACGGTTATATTATCATTCCCGTGATAATACCCTCATCTATGGAAGCGGACAAGGCCCTTGATGATAACGACCGGTACCGGGTGGTCTGGACAGTGTTGAACGCCCTGCGTGCTCATGATGACCGGTTCAACGCCACCATTAACAAAATAGACCTGAACCGGAAAAAGCCGGATAATATCATGGTCGGACGGCCTGATTATCCCCTTGATGACGGGGGAGCATCCCTGTCCACTGCTGAATCCGGGGGCGAGTATGCAACCGGGACAGGCAGATATGAACAACTGAAGCTGCAATTTGAAGAGCTGCAAGGGGTCATCTATGCCCGGATGGTTAAAAAGGTGGGCAGCCGTACCTATTGGGAGCAGTGGGCCAAAAGCGTGGGGCGGATCGCTGAAAGGCAGGTGGAGCGAATCAACCGTTTACGGGCCGGTGACAGGAGCCATGAACAAGCCTTTGCTGATTTTCTGGCCGGGTTGCGCAATAACATCAATCCGAGCATTTCCGAACAGGAAGCTGTGGAGATGCTTTCCCAGCACATCATAACCAAGCCGGTTTTTGAGGCCCTGTTTGAAGGCTATTCCTTTGTGAGCAGCAACCCGGTTTCCGTGGGTATGCAGTCCATGCTTGACCTGCTGGAAGCCCAGGCCATTGAAAAGGATACCATCTCCCTGAAAAAGTTTTACGAATCCGTACAGCGGCGGGCCTCTGGGATCGATAACGCAGAAGGAAAACAGCGGATCATCATTGAACTGTACGATAAGTTCTTTAAAACCGCGTTTCCGAAGATGGTGGAGCGGCTGGGCATTGTGTATACGCCGGTTGAGGTGGTGGACTTTATCATTCATTCGGTAGATGATGTGCTGAAAAAAGAGTTCAAGCGCAGTCTTGCCGATGAAAACGTGCATGTCCTTGACCCCTTCACCGGAACAGGAACCTTTATCACCCGTCTGCTACAAAGCGGTCTGATTGATAAGAAGAACCTGCCCCGGAAATTCCGCCATGAGCTGCACGCCAATGAAATTTTATTGCTGGCCTATTATATCGCTGCCGTGAACATTGAAAACGCCTATCACGATGCAGCCGGGAACGAGGAATATATCCCCTTTGACGGCATCTGCCTGACCGATACCTTTCAACTGGGAGAGAGCGACGGCAGCGAAAAGCTGTTTTCCGAGATGATGCTGAAGAATTCGGAACGGGTGGAAGAACAGAAAAAGGCCCCGCTCCGGGTCATCATGGGCAATCCGCCCTATTCTGTGGGCCAGAAATCCGCCAATGATAATGCCCAGAATCAGGAATATAAACAACTGAACAAGCGCATTGCGGAAACCTATGCAGCAGCCACCACAGCCACAAATAAGAACTCTCTGTATGATTCCTATATCAAGGCGTTCCGCTGGAGCACTGACCGGCTGGACCCAGAACATGGGGGAATTATCGCCTTTGTTTCAAATGGGGCATGGCTGGACGGCAACAGTGCGGACGGATTCCGTCAATGCCTGGAAAAGGAATTCTCTGCCGTATATCTGTTCAATCTGCGGGGCAACCAGCGCACAAGCGGCGAATTGAGCCGGAAAGAAGGCGGGAAAATCTTCGGCTCCGGTTCCCGTACCCCTGTTTCAGTTACTCTGCTGGTAAAAAATCCCGAAGTGAAGCGGGAAAAGGCGGTTATTCACTATCATGATATAGGTGATTATCTGAGCAGAGAGGAAAAGCTGAAAATCATCAGTTCGTTTCAGTCGGTGGGCAGTTCCTCTATGCAGTGGCGGATTATTCAGCCCAACGAGCAGGGAGACTGGATCAACCGGCGCAATGATGCCTTTGCGAATTATATTCCAATTACTCCAAAAAAAAAGTTTTCTTCAAAATCAAACTCGTTCTTTATCGTTAATTCAAGAGGTAACGAAACGTCAAGGGATGCTTGGGTGTACAACTCATCAAGAGAAGCTGTTGAATCTAATATGCTGAGAATGGTTGATTTTTATAACGAACAGGTGAAAGGATTTGCAAACGGCTCTGAACCGTCATTAAAATCGAAAGATTATATTGACCGAGATGATAAAAAAATAAGTTGGTCAAGTAGTCTCATTTTACATTTAGAGAAAAAAGAACCCGCAACATTTGAACCGGAAAAAATCATTACGGGACTGTATCGGCCTTTCTTTAAACAATTTCTCTATCTTGGTGAAAAAATGATTCACAGGAGAGGTCAATTTCTGGACTTCTTCCCAAAAAGCGAGCTTTATAATCTGGTAATCTGTATTTCCGGTAAAGGAGGCAACAAAGACAATACTGCAATCATAACAGACTGCATTCCTGATCTGAACTGCCTTGATGCTGGCACCCAATGCTTCCCCCTCTACTGGTACGAAAAACCCCAAGAAAAACAACTTGACCTGTTCAGCAGCCCCAACAACTCCGAATACATCCGCAGAGACGGCCTGTCTGATTTCATCCTCAAACGGGCAAAGAAGCAGTACGGCAAAAGCGTAACCAAGGAAGATATTTTTTATTATGTGTACGGCATCCTGCACAGCCCGGAATACCGCACCGCCTTTGCCAACGACTTAAAAAAGACGCTGCCCCGCCTGCCCCTGCTGGACAACGCAAAGGACTTTTGGGCCTTCAGCAAGGCGGGCCGGGCCTTGGCTGATCTGCATATCAACTATGAGACCGTGCCACCGTATCACGGGGTGACCGTGACAGGAGCGGACAGCGGCTTTTTCCGGGTGGAGAAAATGCGCTTCCCCAAAAAAGACGGTATAGTACGAGGCAAAAAGAAAAAGGTCAACGACACAAGCACCATTCACTTGAACAGCAAAATAACCCTTTCCGATATACCGGAGAAAGCCTATCACTACGTGGTCAACGGTAAATCCGCTGTGGAATGGATCATGGAACGGTACCGGGTCAAGACGGACAAGAAAAGCGGCATCACCAACGATCCCAACGACTGGGCCGAAGAAGTCGGCAACCCTCGCTATATTCTGGATGTGCTGCTCAGTGTCATCAATGTAAGCGTGCAGACCGTGGATATTGTGGACGGGCTGCCCACGGTTGATTTTCTGTAAATATATAACTGAACAAAGTCTAGCTCAACCGCCTGACAGGCATACATACGAAAGCACGAAACAGTTGAAAGACGAACTCGTGTTTTTGTACGTTCTGTATTGCTTTTTATAAAAAATGCCAATTTTCCCCCTTTCCGTGCGTTTTTAAGTACCCTTCGCAGTCTTCCCTCACATATTTCTTCCTTCTTCACAGACAGCAGAAAAAAACAGCAACAGCAAAAATTCGTCTTTGCCTGATCCAGACGCATGGCTTTTTTCGATCAACGTGCGCGCGCGTGCGTGTTTGTTGTTTTTATATGTTTTAACTGTTTTAAGGGGATGTAACTGATTAATTATAAAAAGTAATAAAACGTAAGTGTGGACGGATTTATGGTTAAAGGTGGACGGATTTATGGTCAAAGGTGGACGGATTTATGGTTAAAGGTGGACAGATTTATGGTCAAAACATGGACGCTTGATAAATATGTCTACCTTTAGTTATACTTTTAAAAAATATTCGCTCCCACTTGAACATAACATCATGGTAAAAAAGAAATATCCTGGAGCAGCTCAATCCAACAAATTCATTGAGGCTCGTTACTTTTTGACGGTCGGCAAACAACGGCTGATTCTTGTTATGGTGTCATTTTAAAGGGTGCTGAACAACCTCCACTCTAAAGGTGGAC
This sequence comes from Candidatus Electrothrix gigas, assembly GCA_022766165.1. Taxonomy (GTDB): domain Bacteria; phylum Desulfobacterota; class Desulfobulbia; order Desulfobulbales; family Desulfobulbaceae; genus Electrothrix; species Electrothrix gigas. The sequence goes on along the minus strand of QYLO01000009.1, from coordinate 776 downwards.
GGATTTATGGTCAAAGGTGGACACTTGACAAACATGTCTACCTTCAGTTATACTCTCAAAAAATATCCTCTCTCACTCAAACATAACATCATGGTAAAAAAGAAATATCCTGTAGCAGTGCAATCCAACAGATTAATTGAGGCTCGTTACTCCCTGACGGTCGGCGAACAACGGCTGATTCTCGCTATGGTGTCAATGATCCACCCAGATGATGCTGATTTTTTTGATTATGAAATAAGCGTTAAAGATTTATCGGAACTACTTGGTATTCAACTAAAATACGCTTACTTGGAAATTGATAAAATTACTGATCGAATTATAGAACGAGGCCTGTATATTTCAGAGAAAAAGGGATGGTTAAAAATTGGATGGGTCTCTTCATGTTGTTATAACCATGAAAAAGGAACCGTCTCCCTGTCATTCGATCCTAAACTGAAGCCTTATCTTCTTTGTTTGAAAAGAGAGTTTACAAAATGCAAAATTGCTATTGTTACACAGTTTCAAAGTATCTATTCAATAAGGATTTATCAGCTATTAAAGCAGTACAAAGGCATAGGATATCGTGTCTTAAAACTTGATGAACTAAAAGAAATTTTGGGGATAGAAACAAATAAATACAAGGTGTTCAGAGACTTTAACAAGAGAATTCTGAAACAATCCAAAAAAGAATTCGAGAAAAAAGACAAATCCGGAAAATTTCAATGCGACTTGACCTTTGAACTGGAAAAAATCAGGGAAGGCCGGAAAATAGCACGGCTAAAGTTCATCATAGTTGA
>QYLO01000099.1 GCA_022766165.1 Candidatus Electrothrix gigas | reverse complement strand
TTATATGAACGGGCGGCACACCCTGATGATTACTTTCTGTTTCTCTTTCAGAGAAACTACTCTAACAGAAAGATAAGCCGTTATGCACCGGATAATCGAAAAAACCGCACTTTTAATCGCACCCCCACAGTCCGTAAGGAACTACAGAATGTACGGACTGTGGTTAAACACGTTGAACGGTTGAACAGGGGGGATTACATCATGCCGCCCATACCACCCATTCCACCCATTCCGCCCATTCCACCACCGCCCATAGCAGCCGCAGCTGCTGCACCGGCATCATCTTTTTCCGGCTCATCAGCAATCATGCACTCTGTGGTCAGTAGCATACCAGAAACAGAGGCAGCGTTTTGGAGTGCTGTACGGGAAACCTTGGTCGGATCAATAACACCAGCAACAATCAGGTCGCCGTACTCTTCAATAGAAGCGTTGAAACCGTTGGCTCCATCCAGATCTTTCACCTTTTCTACGATCACAGAACCTTCGCGACCGCAGTTGGAGGCGATCTGACGAACCGGCTCTTCCAGAGCACGCATAATGATCTGGCGACCGAGATCCTGCTCACCTTCGAGCTTGAGACTCTCAACAGCCTTGATACAGCGCAGAAAGGCCACGCCGCCGCCCGGAACAACACCCTCTTCCACAGCAGCACGGGTAGCATTGAGTGCATCCTCAACACGGGCTTTTTTCTCTTTCATCTCAATCTCAGTGGCAGCGCCGACATTGATGACAGCAACACCGCCGATCAGCTTGGCCAGACGCTCCTGAAGCTTCTCACGATCATAGTCAGAGGTGGAATCCTCGGCCTGAGTGCGGATCTGCTTCACCCGAGCAGCCAGTTTATCCTTATCACCGGCACCGTCAATCACGGTGGTGTTGTCTTTATCAACAACAACACGCTTGGCGGTTCCAAGATCGTTGACCGTGATGTTCTCCAGCTTAATGCCCAGATCTTCAGTGATGACCTGTCCGCCAGTAAGGATGGCGATATCTTCCAGCATAGCCTTGCGACGATCACCAAAGCCTGGAGCCTTCACAGCGGCGATGTTCAGGGTACCGCGCAGCTTGTTGACAACCAGAGTAGCCAGTGCTTCACCGTCAACATCTTCTGCAATGATGAACAGCGGCTTACCCATTTTGGCAACAGCCTCAAGGATAGGCAGCAGATCTTTCATATTGGAGATCTTTTTCTCGTTGATCAGGATCAGCGGATCTTCCATGTTGACTTCCATGCGATCCGGATCCGTCACAAAGTAGGGAGAAAGGTAACCACGGTCAAACTGCATACCCTCAACAACATCCAGAGAGGTCTCCATGGATTTTGCCTCTTCCACGGTGATAACCCCTTCTTTGCCCACTTTGTCCATGGCCTCGGCAATAATGCTACCGATGGTGCTATCGTTGTTGGCGGAGATGGTTCCGACCTGGGCAATCTCGCTCTGCTCCTTGGTGGGTTGAGAAATTTTGGACAGCTCGGCCACAACGACCTCGACAGAGGCATCAATACCGCGCTTGATCTCCATAGGATTGGAGCCTGCAGCTACCATCTTGGCGCCTTCCCGATAAATGGCCTGAGCCAGAACGGTTGCAGTGGTAGTTCCGTCACCGGCAACATCAGAGGTCTTGGAAGCAACCTCTTTAACCATCTGCGCACCCATGTTCTTGAACTTGTCTTTGATATCAATCTCTTTGGCAACGGTTACACCGTCTTTGGTAATAACCGGCGCACCAAAAGATTTTTCAATCAGAACATTGCGTCCCTTGGGTCCGAGGGTAACCTTTACTGCATCAGCCAGGCAGTTTACACCTGCAAGCATAGCCTCGCGGGCTTTGCCGCTGTAATATAATTCTTTGGACATTGTACTCTAACTCCTTAAATATCTTTTTAACGTCTGAATAAAAACAGGTTGATGGCTAAAAACTTATCCTGCCGCAATAACACCGAGGATATCGTCTTCCCGCATGATGAGATAGTCCTGACCGTCAAATTTTACATCGGTGCCACCGTACTTGGAAAACAGTACCCGATCACCGGTGTTTACATCCATTGCACAACGCTGACCAGCATCATTCATCTTGCCCGGTCCTACAGCGACAATTTCGCCCTCAGCCGGTTTTTCTTTTGCAGAATCAGGAATGATGATACCGCCTGCTGTTTGTGTTTCTTCTTCCAGTCTCTTAACCAAAATACGGTCATTCAATGGACGAATGTTCATGGATAAATCCTCCCTCTTACAATAATAGTATGGTTATTTTCACAGCAAAGCCGAGCAACGCTGATATATTCTGTGCATTCTGTTCGGCTTTACATAAATTTCCGGGACAGAAGTTGACTCCTGTCATTTCGATGCGAGAAACAATAGGGATGGATTTTGAAAAATCAAGGGACAAAGAGAAAAAAAAATATTCCCTCAATTGTTTGAAATTAAGAGAGAAGAAAAAAGAGTGTCTTTATTTTATTCGAACAAGCCAATCATGCGGGTCTGGTGCAGCCCCACGCTGCAACTGTTCAATCCCATCAAAAAAACGTTGAGCAAGCGGACCTGTCTCCCCGTTATTGATGATAATGGTCTTTCCCTGGTAGCCGAGTTCGCCAATAGGTGAAATCACGGCGGCTGTTCCTGAGCCAAATGCCTCGGTAAGCGAACCGTCCTCAACAGCGGCAAGGACCTCATCAATGGTTATGCGCCGTTCACTGGCTGGGATATTCCAGTCCTGAGCCAACTGCAAGACAGTATCCCGAGTAATGCCGGGTAAGATGCTCCCGCTCAAGGGCGGTGTGATCAGTTTGCCGTTGATGACAAAAAAAATATTTGAGGTGCCAACCTCTTCAATATATTTTCTCTCTATTGCATCTAACCAGAGAACCTGGGTATAGCCCTTGCGCTGGGATGTGGTATGCGCCTTGATAGAAGCGGCATAGTTGCCCCCTGTTTTCACATGACCTACACCGCCTTGCACAGCCCGAACATATTCATCTTCCACATAAATTTTGGTTGGACTAAAGCCCTCTGCATAGTAGGCACCTACTGGACTGCAAATAATAAAAAATAAGTACTCATTGGCCGGACGAACGCCCAGAGCTGCCTCTGTGGCGATCATGGCAGGCCGAATATACAGGGCTGCTCCTTGGCTCTCTGGTATCCAGGCACGTTCCAAATAGATAAGCCCTTTCATGGCCTGAAGTACCTTATTCGCTGGAATACAGGGCATACACATCCGTGTTGCAGAGTCATTCAAACGGTTCAGGTTATCCATAGGCCGAAACAGGAGAACAGACGCAGCGTCATCAGCACCTCGATATGCCTTGAGTCCTTCAAATATCTCCTGACTGTAATGCAGAACCATTGCCGCAGGATCAAGGCTGAAGTTGCCATAGGGTTCTATCTTTGCATCATGCCACCCCTGCTCCTTGTTCCAGCGCATGGTGAACATCTGATCAGTAAAATATCGACCAAATCCCAGTTGATTTTGATCTGGTTTTTCTTTTAAGGTATCTGCCTTGTGTAGCGTGACATCAAGTTCGTTTTTCAACATTTTTCTTTCCAGCTCCCCACGAGCTCAACAGTATGTTGCGGCCTCAGTATTGAGATATTTTTTGAGCATGTCAGCAACCAGCCTGCTCACAGATACTTGGCTTGGCTGCTTTTTTTAGTTTATCTTTGATTCCCTTATCAAGATATATGATTACCTGCCTTAAATTGGAAGTATAATTGGAAGCCTCAATCATGTCAACAGGGAGACTGTTCTGCTCTCTTGCCAAGTTCTGAGTTTGTAGCAATATGATCAGGATGTTGGTCGTGCAGAGGATAGTCTAGGGGTAAAAAATACCCCTACCCCTATCCCAATCCGATCTTATTTTTGTGGAACATAAATCAATTCTTCCGTTGCAAAGCCAAGCTCTTTTGCCTGGGCAACAAAGCGATCCAGCAGTTTTTGATCTACCGTTGGAGTGCGTGAGAGCAGCCAGAGATAGGAGGTATCTGGGCCAGAGACAAAGGCGTACTGGTAATTTTCTCTATCTAGCTCAAAAATAACATAGGACCCGTAAAAGGGGCCAAAAAAGGAAACTTTGAGATACCCTGTAGTTGGTTCCTCAACAAAAAACGCCTTTCCTGTTGCCTCTTTCCATTTATTCTCAGCGGTTAGGAAACCACGGTTGGTTACTGCAACCCCACCATCTTCCCGTAATGCGTACTCTGCGGTGACCTGTTCCATGCCTCGCTCAAAGGAGTGGTCAAGGCGAGCAATTTCATACCATTTGCCAAGGTATCTGTTGAGTTGAAAGTTGTTAATCGGTGTAACCGATTTTGGCATTCCCAGACAACCGCCAAGACATAATGTTGTTGCGAAAAGGAGTATCTTTTTTACTGTAACAAAGAGCTTTGTCATATTGTACCTCGTGGTGTATTTATTGGTTATATTATTTTTCTGTTAAACGGATTTTTCTCTCGTGTAAACAGCTCAATTTCAGAGAGATACTTTTCCTGAAATATTGTTGGCACACAGGAAAAAAAGTTGACAAAAGCCTTACGAGAGATTAAATTTAAACATTATTAGAAGATCCATTCTTTTGGAATACCACTATGGGGGACAAAAGTGCAACGTTTTATAGCTATAATTTTTTTATTCTTCTTTCTTGTTGTCGCTAATTCCGTTTATGCTACTGGGGTATGTCTCAGAGGATATGGGAGTACTCCTGAGGAAGCATTTAAGATAGGGGCAAAACTGTTGAGCAAGACGGCTGAAAAGTCAGGAAAAGCAGAAAAAGAGCTGCTTCTAGAAAATCTTCAAATTCGTATCTTGCCGAAAAAGAAGAAGTATTATTTTACCGTCTTGGTTTACTCGATGGATAAACAGACTTCTTGTGATCTGCCTGTAAAACCTCAGCCAGCAGAGACTGCTGACCGACCAAAATGCACAAAAAATATCTGTTCTATCTGATAGTAGGTAGATCATCCCTCCTGTAGTACAGTAGCACGAGTACATGATGGGTTTGCAGCGCAATACTCATAGCCCATCATGAGTTATAAGCTGCCTATTAGATAATCGAATTGTCCCGGACGATTATCTAGATAACACAGGCAGCTCCGTACAGGAGCATGTTGATCTTCAGTTTCTTCAGGCTCAAGATGCGGCTTCAACGATTCTTTCAACTCTTCCACCCGCCCCTCTTTCAGCAATGCTTTCTGTCGATTACTCCATGCTTTTGCTCCATGCTTTTGCTCCATTTTTCTCGGAATTAAGGTCGGGATGACGATTTAGCTGATTGATCAGTTCTTTATCTTCCTGTGACAGTGGTAGCATGAATATTTCCTCCGGGGGTAGTCAATTATATGAACGGGCGGCACACCCTGATGATTACTTTCGGTTTCTTTTTCAGAGAAACTACTCTACCAGAAAGATAAGCTATTATGCACCGGATAATCGAAAAAACCGCACTTTTAATCGCACCCCTTGTCATCGTTGAGCAAAGGAGGTAAATACATACAGTACTACCGTAGTATCTGCTACATTCTTTTAGTAGCTACGGAATTGATATTTATATAAAAAATATAAAAATTTGCAACTGATGAGAGTAAGTTCATGGCAGGAAGTACGTTCGGCACAGTCTTTAAGGTGACAACTTGGGGTGAATCGCATGGCACGGCTCTTGGGGCTGTGATTGATGGTTGTCCTCCAGGGCTTGATTTGACCCCTGAAATAATTCAGCAAGAACTGGAACGTCGTCGTCCAGGAAAAGGCGGAGCCACCTCCCCCCGCAATGAGCCGGACATGGTGCAGATTCTCTCCGGGATCTTTCAGCCCGAAGGGTGTGCAATGCCCAAGACCACAGGTACTCCCATCTCTTTGGCGATTTTTAATAAAGATGCTCACTCTAAATCCTATAGCCATTTGCAGGATGTCTTTCGTCCTGGTCACGGAGATCTGACCTACCAAAAAAAATACGGTATTCGTGACCACCGAGGTGGTGGGCGAGCCTCTGCCCGGGAAACAGCAGCACGGGTGGCTGCCGGAGCAGTAGCGAAACAGCTTCTTGAGCAGCACAACATATCAGTGCAAGCCTATACAGTGGCGTTAGGCGGAATCAAAGCCGAACAGCGCAATTTTGATCAGATTGAGCAGAATCGTCTCTTCTGTCCTGACAATCAGGCTGCGGAACAGATGGAAGAACGGATCAAAGCAGTACGCAGTCAGGGCGATACCTTGGGTGGTATTGTCGAAATTCGGGCATGTTGTCAAGCCGGTCTTGGTGAACCAGTCTTTGATAAGCTCGATGGCGAATTGGCCCGGGCCCTGATGTCTATTGGCGCAGTCAAAGGGGTGGAAATAGGGTCTGGGTTTCAGGCTGCGGAAATGCAAGGTTCTGAAAATAATGATCCCATTACTCCTCAAGGATTTGCCAGTAATAATGCAGGAGGTATTTTAGCTGGTGTGAGTAATGGCGAAGATATTATTGTCCGGGTGGCCGTGAAGCCGATTCCTTCTATTAATAAGGAACAGCAAACCATCAATAAAGCGCAAGAGCCTGTGAACATCAAGATCGGTGGCCGTCATGATATTTCGGCTATTCCGCGCATTATTCCAGTCTGTGAAGCAATGGTTCGTTTGACATTGGCAGATCATCTGCTTCGTCAGCAGGCAATATTGACAGGGGGCATATCTACAAGTTAATCTTACATAAAATTGACATTTCTTTTCAAAACCCCTTGTTAATCTACAATCAGTCGCAGTGCTTGATCGTCATTCCTGAGACAGAAGCATATGTACAGTTTTCCTCCTTATCATTTATAGTCTTCTAATCGGTCTAAAACCCTCGACTTCCAGTCGAGCATTTTCAAAACCTAATATAGGAGAAATTATTGACAAAAGAGGAAACGCTATTGGGGGAGGCATTTTTGGATGCGTGGATATTTCAGTGTAACCAGCGGCAATGTGACCGATGAAATGATTGACGAATATATCAATAATCATGTTGATGTGCATAATCGCTATGATGCTGAAAATATATCTTTAGAGTGAACGCAACTTCGGCGTGGGACTCATACTGTTACAGATTTCAAATATCATTTTGTGTAGAACTCGATGATCCAGTTTTTTTACCTTGCAAAGTTTTCAAGAATTCTGTTCAATTAGGGAATCTTTTTTGAATCCCAAAATAAGAAATAGGGAGATTGGTCTAACAATAAAACTCTGGATTAAGCTTTGCGAAACCCTTCGACGTTCTAAAGCTAGGTCAACTCCCCAAAAAGTACAATAAGGATGGTGAGTCGAGATTTAACTTTTCAAAATATAAATATTATTATAACACTGAGTCCTCAATATTGTCATCCACTAAGAGAGAACTCATGGTTATCGGGAAAAACTTGCCAGGTTTTATTGCTGATTTTTTTGAAAAAATAGACGAAAGAATTAGGACTCACAGCCCCGGCAACGGACTGTCAAAAAAACAAAAATACTGGTTGGCTTTTTGTGTTTTGGCCACGTTAGCAACTAATTCGATATGCTGGGAAAAATTCGAAAAGGTTAGTTTGGGCAAGTACAAAAAGAATGCCCTGTCTTGGATGTTTCGTCACTCCAAAATCCCTTGGCCTTTACTCCTTCAAGCATCAGGAACTGTTCTGATGACTTTGTACAAA
>QYLO01000098.1 GCA_022766165.1 Candidatus Electrothrix gigas | reverse complement strand
ACCTGTCTATTAATGCTTTCATGAGTCGCTCCTTTTTGTATCCTGAAAGTTATATGGTTACTTTCATTCTACATGAGGAACGGCTCTACTTCTACGATCATTGGGTTGCGGGCAAAGCCCGCTTTAGAATTCATTATCTCTTATTTTTTCACATAATTCTTTTATATCTGCAGCTTGCTTCGCCTGAGCGGGCCATTTTCCTCTTGGTGTTGCCACTGTAAAACCTTTAAAGTGTGATTTTATTTTTGATTGACCTTGAATAAGGAGAACGTCTATATTATCCCATTGTGAATCAGTAACCTCATCAGGTGAACCCCAAGTATCAGAAGCAGCTGCTATAAACAGGGCAATTTTAATTCTTGATGCGGCCTTTATTGTTGGGACCTTATTAGTTTTGATCAGATGAAACCATCTCTGGAACTGATCAAACCAAAATTTTAAATCGTTGATAGAGGGCAGTGTATTAACCTGTATCTGCTCTCTATCTTCAGCCTGTAGTCTAGCGCAATAAATATCCAACACTGAATCAATAGTTTTATTGTATTTTAATTTTAATTCCTTAACGGATTTCTCAGAATCCAAGATATTTTGGACAACACCTAGATTTTTCGCAAGAACAAAAAACAGAAACATCTCTGATGGATTCTGGCCTGTAGCATATACAGATTCCTTCCACCATGAGTACCAACTTTCTCTGAAGTCTTCGTTCCAAGGGTAATCTATGCCGTGCTTTTCTCTAGCACTATTGATCATTCGGGTAGGACCTTTCTTTTTAGGATCGTAGATCCCGACAAGCCTCAAGAAAGTAACTCTAGCGGAAATGGAAAAGGTTGCTAAACGCAGGTCTTGCGCACTCAGCGGAACACCAGTTTCATTTATTCGACGAAAAATTTCTAGTTTTAAGTCAAGATTCTCAAATAAAGAATGAGGTAATTTTACAATGTTTACCTTGTAGTTTAAGATCTTATCTGTAATTTCATTATCTAGTTCGCTAAATTTTTTATTTTGTACTAACTCTCTAACATTATCTGCATATTCCAGTAATTCTTCTTTACAGAGTCGAAATTCATCATGTCTAAAATCAAGTAATGTGGTTAACCTTTGTTGTCCATCAACTAATTCAAATTTTTCGTCACCATCTGTATAGTCAGGGCAAACGATTATAGGTGGGACCGTAAAATTGTTTATTATTGATTCGATAAAAAGAGATTTTTTTATTTCATCCCATTGTTCTGAATCACGTTGGTAATCAGGAATATTGTATTCATTCCTGTCAAATCTTTTGAGAAGGCCTTCAATATCTACAGTTTCAGTATTTGTTGTACCAACAACAAGTGATTTAAAATTATTCATTACTTAACCTCTCTTTTTCTATTATCATTATTCAATTCAAAATCGTACCGTACCGACAGACGGAATTGTCGTTGGCGATTTCCATTTTTTTACCTAAACAAAGACCGTTGTAGCAGGATATCCCAGTCATGGGCAACGGCCTTTCATAGTTGTAAGCTTCCCGCTACTCACAAACATTATTCTTTTGATGGCAGACAAGTACCTCAGCAACGTCAGAGTTCTCCACCAACTCCTGAGCAAGCTCACTGTCAAACCCACAATCATAACGATCTGCTGCTTTAAGAAGAGGTCGCCGTATCAGATAATTATCACTGATCATCTCTTCAAAGATATTTTCCTGTGTCAGGCTCGCAGGGTCAACATCACCGCTCTTGATTCTGGGCGCATAGGGATTATGCCACTTATCAAACGACAGGTTTTGAAAAAAAGGTATCAGTTTTTCCGCTGTCCACGCTTGTTCAAAGATGTTTTTAACGGTCACATCATGCCCTTTCTCTTTCAGCATTTCTATCTGCTTTTTGTTGTTTTTGCACTCGGGTTTAACATATATCTCAACCTTCATAACATGTTCTCCTTGCTAGTAATCGTAATCTTTTACTTTGTTTGTATACTTTTATACTCTCACAACCCAGCCACTCCCTTTTCCATCTCACCAGCAGCCAGCACATGAAAGTTCTCTGCATCAGCCTGCATAGGGCCGGGATCGCCCACAGTATCAACCTGCTCTGTCACCACAATAACTTTGAGTGGCACGCCCAGTCCCTGGAGTTTTTTAACCATCTCCTGCCGCTCTTCGTCCCAAGTAAGCAGGATACAGATGCAGCCACTGATTCGGGAGGCATGATCAAGCAAGAGCGAAGAGAGTTCGGAAAAGGGTTGATCATGACAGGGCTGGACACAGGCTAAGATCTCCATCATACTCTCTGTGTGGGAGAGTCCTCTGCCAGAGGAGAAGCAGTAGGCTCGATTGCCGACAAACATCAGATCCAGCAGTGATTCCTGGCTTTCCACTGTGCTGACAAAGGAGGCTGCCAGCGAGACCGCCTCTTCAAAGGTTCGACTATGCGGTTGCTCCTGAAAGGTGTCCAGCACCAAGCCGTGTCGGACAAAGAACTCATCCTGATAGTTTTTCACAATCAGCTTGCCTGTCTTGGCCCAGCTCTTCCAGTGAATTCGGCGCAAAGGATCACCAGAGCGGTACTCTCGCAAAGAGACAAATTCATCTGAGTTGCCTACAGAGGAGGCCAGGGCAACGCCACCCGGTTGATGGCGATGCGAACCCGGAAGATCCAGTTCTGGTAACTGATACCGTTTTGGCAGAATCAGTACCCGCTGATAGCAGGGCAAAAAACGACAGGCTTTAAACAGGCCAAAGGGGTCAGGTCGGGACAGGGTAATACCGGTCAACTCCAGATAGCCCCGGTGCAAAGGCAGGACTTCAACCCGGATCTGCTCGTTACCATGCGGGGGCAGGGGTGGCAGGGCCTGCTCTTTTGTCTTGGCCTGCCGGTTCTTGGCAACCAGCCACATCCAGCGGTAGACCATAGTTTTCCTGTCCCAGAGGTTCCGCTTGTCCTCTTCTGGCTCGCGGGCTCGGCTAAACTCCTCAAAGGTAGGCCGAGGATCACCAAACTGCTCGTTGATAAAAAGCCCTTTTTGTTGCCTTGCCGTCTGATTGCGGAGCTGAAGAGAATAGGTCAACGGTTCGTTTGCCTGGGCAAACTTGGGCAGCTTTCGAGCAACGCTGATACTGACCCGAAAAAAGAAGCTGAACAGGAAGGAGACAAGAAGAAAGGGCAGGGCAAGGGAAAAGATCTGATAAATAGTACTGCTTCTCGGGCTGAGACCAATACCGGCAGAGATGGCAAAAATGGCCAACAACAGCAGCCCTGCCGCAGTAAAACGTTGCTTTCGCCAAGAGCTTATCCCGTCAAAGATCCTGTAGGATGTATAGAAGAATCGCATACGACCAACCTGTTATGCCGGAACTGGGAGCGTTTCCAGGATCTCTTCAACAATTCCCTGCACTGTCTGACCAGAAAAGCGAGCCTGGGGATCAAGGACCAGGCGATGGGCAATCACTGGAACAGCAATCTCCTGGATATGCTCTGGGGTCACAAAATCCAGACCATCAAATAAGGCTAAGGCACGAGCTGTCTGGATAAGGGCCAGGGATGCCCTAGGGCTGGCTCCCAGCACAAGACCGGGAAAAGAACGGGTGGTATGAACGAGTTGAACAATGTACTGCTTGAGTTCTTCGCTGATATGGATAGCATGTACCTGTTTTTTTACCTGGGCAATCTCCTCTGCCGTGGTGCAGGCAGCAATATGCTCAATCGGGTGTTGCTCTGTTTGATTGGAGAGCATGGCAACCTCTTCCTCTACACTGATATACCCGAGGCTGAATTGGAGAGCAAAACGATCCATCTGGGCTTCAGGAAGCGGATAGGTACCTCGTGATTCCACCGGGTTTTGGGTGGCAATGACAAAGAAGAGATCTTCTAATGGACAGTTACTGCCATCAATACTGACCTGTTTTTCCGCCATTGCCTCCAGCAGGGCTGACTGGGTCCGGGGTGAGGCCCTGTTTATCTCATCGGCCAGCAGGATATTGGTAAACACGGGTCCCTTGTGCAGACGAAAGTCCTTGTCCTTGGGATCAAAGATGGACACACCAAGGATATCTGAAGGCAGCAGGTCAGGCGTGAACTGAATACGGGTAAAACGGGTCTCAATGGACAGGGCCAGGGTTTTAGCCAAGGTGGTCTTGCCCGTGCCAGGATAATCTTCCAGTAGGATATGTCCTCCTCCGGCAAAGCCTGCCAGCAGCAATCGGATGGACGCATCCTGTCCCTTCATAACCTTTTCTATATTGGCTGCAACCTTATGGAGGATGTCGGCTGCGTGTGTGATCTTGTTATCCGTCATAATAACCTGTTGTTAGAGGTTGTTGCCCTGCACCAGCCGGTCTGGATGGTCAGGATGAGGGGAGGTTTCAATATGTTTGATGACCCGGCCTGTACTGGTAAAAGAAAGCCCCTGTGTACCGGAATTACTTAGCATTAAGGTTTCAATAACTGGTTCGTACACAGGCTGTTCAGCCACCCATTCAACAATGAAATGGGTTCCCACGCCATTGGTTTGCTCACTGCTGTCAACAAAGAAATCAGCCGAGGCCATTGGACCTAAGCGTTGCGGCTTGGGCAAATACTCCTTCACCATTTTTCCCTTTGAATTATAATAACGGGCTGATGTGACGATAACAGGCGAGGTAAAGTCTGTGTTATGGATGGTCAGAGTGACGGCCAGTTGCATGGTGATATCTTTTCCCGCATAATGCACCTCTGAGTAGGCTGGAACAAAGATGGTCTGTCCTGTTGTGATGGTGATATCGTGGATAAAGACGGTCTCTTCTTCCGGTATCTGCTGGGAAGGTTGCTCTTCCTGCTGCTGGCAACTCAAGAGGCAACAAACTATCAGGAGCAAGCCCACTGTTTTTGCTGAAAACAAGCGCATTGAAGTGTAAGAAATTGATGCCCAAGGGGTTACCTTGGGCTTGCTGAATTTTTTTTCTTTTCCTTCAGGATATGAAAAAGGAATATGACTTTTCCGGCGGAAAATGTGGCCCGGTGCTTTGCAGGGATGCTGAATCTGAAAAGGTTACGCTGCCGTACACCTACTGTATTGATGGAATATCAATAGAATTAGCAGGGTCTGTGTAGTTGGTTGTACAACTAGTAGATCCGGAACAAAAGAAAAAGACAAGAACTGAGTAAAGTAAAGCGAGCAGGATACGTTTTTTTGTTTTCATACTCTTTCCTCCGTAGAAAAGATGGGTTGGACAGCAATAGGTAACTGCTAAATCTCTCAAGAGTATCCTTTTGTCAAAAGAATAACCTTACTTAGGTTAAGGCATGATCTAGAAGTTGTCAAGTTGTAGAACCGAGATAATTTTCTTATCCAAGAAAGTGGAGGGCGAGAGGATACCGGAGAAATCTTTTCATTTCAAGGGAGAAGACGGAAGAAAACAGGAGTGCTGGTCAGGACGGGCAAAAGTCACTGGTGAATTTGCGGTAAACTTACCAGTGAGTTCCTTGGAAACTCAGCAGTACGTTTTGGATAAAGTCACCAGTGGGTTTCGGATAAACTTATTGGTGAGTTCCCTGAAAACTCAGCAGTGAGTTTTGGGAGAAGTTACCTATGAGTTTACAAGTTAATTTTATCTTGTTGATAGAACTTTTTTTATTGACTTTACTTTCCTCCTCTGTTTACTGTTGTGGGTAGTTATAGTGAATGATCAAACCGGAACGCCTGCGTATCCAAGTGATTCAGAACCTGTCGGAAGAGCGGCTGATGTTTTCGCTGATCGATATGAAGGAAGATGGAGTAAGCGGGGCAGCAATCCCAGTGACTGGCAACGAGGCATACACCATTCCGGGCTTTGCAGGTTCAGTCGTGACTGAGCTGAGTATTATGGTCAATGATTACGCCGCTCTTTGGGAGATGATCCGCAATGAATATCAGGGGAGGTTGGTGGATATTTTGGAGGTGACGGTGTAGGTAGCGTAAAAGAGCAGGGTTGAATCTTATCGGGCGATTTTGGAGGATCGTCCGGTGTTGTTTACAATAAAAAAGGAGGCGTTATTATGAAATGTCACAATAGCTTTGTTGTACTTATTTTATTTTTTTTCATCATATGCAATGTGGCGAATAACGTTATTGCTGCATGCGGAGACCCGCCTCCTGCTAGTCCTATCGAACCTCCGGAACCTTATATTGATTTACCAAATGATTGCGTAACCTGCGTTAATAACAGCATAGTACCTGCTGACAGTGAAGATCCCGGTAAATGTCTGAAATGCAAAAAAGGCAATATAGTTAATGATAATGATGAAGACCCTGGAGTGTGCCTGAAATGTAAAAATGGAACTATAGTTAACGATGATACTGAAAATCCAGAAGGATGCTTAAAATGCCAAGGAGGAAAAGCTGTTCCAGTTGTAGCAGATACCTCCAAATGTCCACCGCCAAAAGCTATCTCGGTCACAATGGATGCGCCGACTTGTAAGACTAAGCAGATAGGTGAGCCTGTTGAAGTCAGTTCAAAAACGTATTATGAGTATACGGATTGGGTAACAACTTATGAAGGATACGAGCAAGTGCTTGATGGCTTATTGGTTAAAAGTTATAGATGCTACTGGAGAAGGACGGCGATAATCAGGACACGTAAAGTTACTGTAGAAAAAGTCCTCTTTCGAACTACATGTACAACTAAAGTGACCTATATTATGAAAGAAGGTTGTCCGGAAACAACTTGTTATAAAACTACAGTAAAAGAAAAGGAGCTGAAGACATCAACTGATGTTATTGTGGAGGAAGAAACAATAAGCCAGACTGCAACGACTAATATCTTTGAGCATATAGGGCAGCCTCATGATTTTCTGATTGATGAAAGATGTCAATCTAAAGGGTCTCCTAACGAATCATATTGGCATTAAAATGATTTTTATCCGGGTACGTGCCAAGCGCATAACCCGGTTTCTTTTCCTCTCCTGCCTCATCTCCCTCTCATCATCCCCGCACCCCTCCCTTGACACCCTGCAAATCATTCTTACCTTCTTTTCAAGACCACAGAAGACTAACCACCTGTTTTACAGGGAGAAGAGAATATACAGCAGAGAGGAGGAACTATGCAGCTTGATAAATTCACCGTAAAATCCCAGGAAGCGATCCAGACCGCACACAGTCTGGCCGAGCAGTTCGGCAACCCGGAAATGCAGCCGGAGCACCTGCTCAAGGCCCTGCTGGAGCAGCCCGAAGGCGTGGTGGTGCCGATCCTGCAGAAGCTTGGCGTGACACCGGCAGTAGTACTCAGCGAAACAGACCAGCTCATCGGCAACTTACCCAAGGTTTCCGGCACCGGTGCAGGTCAATCCTATATGTCCAAGGCATTCAATAAGGTGGTTGATCAGGCGGCCAAGGAAGCCTCTTCCATGCAGGATGACTATGTCAGCCAGGAGCATCTTTTTCTCGGTATCCTGAAGAGTGATACCCTGGCACCGGTCGTGCAGATGCTCCAGCGCATGGGTATTAATCCGGTGACCTTTCTCCAGGCCCTGACTACCATTCGGGGCAATCAGCGGGTTACAGATCCCTATCCTGAGGACAAGTATCAGGCTCTGGAAAAGTACGCCCGCAACCTGACAGATGTGGCCCGTAGTGGCAAACTGGACCCGGTCATCGGTCGGGATGAAGAGGTGCGCCGTATTATTCAGGTACTCAGTCGTCGAACCAAGAACAACCCGGTCCTTATCGGCGAGCCGGGCGTGGGCAAGACCGCCATTGTCGAGGGACTGGCACAGCGCATTGTCAACGGCGATATCCCGGCCACGCTGGAGGGCAAGCAGGTCATCTCCCTTGACTTGGGACTGCTCATCGCCGGAGCCAAGTACCGGGGTGAGTTTGAGGATCGGCTCAAGGCTGTGCTCAAGGAGGTGGAGAAAAAGGCCGGGGAGATCATCCTCTTTATTGATGAGATTCATACCCTGGTCGGAGCCGGAGCCTCGGAAGGCTCTATGGATGCCTCTAATATGCTCAAGCCGGCCCTGGCCCGTGGTGAGCTGCATTGCGTGGGCGCAACCACGCTGGATGAGTACCGTAAGTATATTGAAAAGGATGCTGCCCTGGAGCGTCGTTTTCAGCCGGTTATCATTCAGCAGCCCAGTGAAGAGGATACCGTGGCTATCCTGCGCGGCATCAAGGAGAAGTACGAGGTGCATCACGGGGTGCGGATTCAGGACAGTGCCACCGCCGCAGCCACATCTTCAGCACTGACCTCTTCCTTGAGCATCTGGCTTTCCGCTTGGATCTCAGCCAGCCTGCTGTTTTCCGCCTCCAGTTCCTTTTCCAGCTCCACGATCCTGCCGTAGC
>QYLO01000097.1 GCA_022766165.1 Candidatus Electrothrix gigas | reverse complement strand
TGAGAAGTCACGGGATTATCCGAAAAATACCCCGGCAGAACCGATATCAGGTGACCACCAAGGGGATGCGGTTGACCAACGCTCTGAATGCGTTGTTAGCGGCATCCATTGAGGATCTTTTAAAAATCGCCGCTTAATTTTCTTGTTTTTTATGACAGGAGTTGAGGGGTAAGGCACTAAAGACCTAAAGACCAAGTCGCTCTGCGGCCTGAGCAGCAATCTGCGCATACTCATCACGGGTAAACCAGTGCAGATCCTGATGCTTCCTAAACCAGGTCATCTGCCGCTTGGCATATCTTCTCGTATCCCGAACCAGATATGTCAGCATATCGGTTTTACTCCATTGCCCAGCAAGAAAAGTATTTACATGCTTATAGCCAATAGCCTGCATCGAAGGTAGCGCAGGTGCATACCCCATGTTGCGTAACTGCTCCACCTCCTCAATCAGGCCCTGTTCCAGCATGATCTGAGAGCGTTGGTCAATCCGCTGATAGAGCTGTTCCCGGTCACAGTTCAAGGCAACTTGAAAGACACGGGTAAAACGACTCCCAGGGCCGCCTTTTTGTTGTTCCTGCTGTTCAGCAAGCAGTTCTGTCCAGGTCTTGCCCGAGGTTAGGTAAATCTCTAGCCCCCTTAATAACCGCTGGGTATCATGCACATGAATCCGCTGCCCAGTGATTGGATCAAGCTGGCAGAGTTCTGCATACAGCACCTCCCTGCCCTCTTGTTGCAGGCGTTCCCGCAATGTATCCCGAACTGTTGTATCTGTTGGCAAACTGGAAAACAGGCCGTGAAACAATGCCTTGAGATACAGTCCTGTCCCGCCAGTCAATAAAACGGTACGATTGCGGGAGGCGATTTCCTCTATGGCAACCAGGGCATCATGAACAAAACGGGCCGCATCGTACTGCTCATCTGGCGCAACAATATCAAGGAGATGATGGGGAACCTGAGCCTGTTCCTCTGGACTCGGTTTGGCTGTGCCAATGTCCATGAAGCGATAGACCTGCATGGAATCCATGCTCACGATTTCGCAATCAAACTGCTGGACAAGTTGCAACGACAGGGCTGTTTTGCCCACAGCCGTGGGGCCGACCAAGACAATGATCGGGCAGTCAATAACTGCTTGAGGATACTGAGGCTGCTGAGGCTGCTGACTTTTTTTCACAATCCCTTGTATATTCTATCTTATTTTGCACTCTCTCCCGTCTTAGAGAAACAGAGAAGCGGAGTCAGGCGTGCGGTCATTTTGGGACCAATTCCCTTCACACGGATAAAATCTGCTGGCCCGGTTATTGGACCTTGGGCTTCCCGAAAGGCAATGATCCGTTGTGCCAACACCGGCCCGATTCCTGGCAACAGCATCAAGCTCTCCTGATCTGCCTGATTGACGGGTAAGGGAAGATGAAAGAGCCAGCTTATCTCTGCTGGTACTTTGCCGCAAGGGATATCTGGGGTTATGGCAACTGCACCAGTTGGAAGCTCTTGATCTTGGGGCATCCGAATGATTGCTGGCCTTTCCCTTTCCGCTTGGACAGCAGGGACATAATAATAGGTAGCAACCGTAGCAACCTGTTGTCCTGATACAGGGTAAAACCAACTGGCTGCTAAACTGGTTGCTAAAATACTTGCTGCCAGTACAAGGAGAACCAGCAGCCGAAAATCTCGGTCCGCATTTTTTTCTGCCATGCCCTCCCCTCAGTCCTTTTTATATGAACAGGCTATTCCTGCTCAATATACTCCTTGATCAGCTGGATAACCTCAGCGGAATCCCATTCTGCGGGCCCCCTGTGCATCTCTCGGATAATCCCTTTCTTATCCAGAATAAAGGTTTCTGGCACGCCAGTCAGTCCGTATTGCATCCCTACCCTGTTATCCGTATCCAGCAGAATTGGCAGGGGAATATCAAGTTTTTCTACAAAACCTTTGGCATTATTTGGCTCGTCATTGTGCAGAATAGCCAGCATGGCAAACTGATCCTTGGGCAGAGTGTTGTACAAATTTTTCATGGAGGGCAGTTCACTGATACAGGGCGCACACCAGGTGGCCCAAAAGTTTATAAAGACCACCTTTCCTTTAAGTTCTGCAAGGGACCATGTTCTGCCCTCAAGGTCTTGCAGGGTAAAATCAGGGGCCAGATTGCCTCGTACTGGCGGACCATTGGGCTGCATAGGGATGACCCGGGTACTCTGCTTGCTTACTCCCTGCTGCCTCTGCTGATCTTCTTGTCCCTGTTTATCCTCCTGACCACAGGCAGTGAGAACAGTGAGAACAAAGGAAAGGCACAGTATATTCATAACAAACCTTTTTTTCATTTTATCCCTCGTTCTGCTTATTCTGGTTATCCTTCATCAACTTATAGTTGACAGCGTCTTCAAGCGCCTGCCAACTGGCCTCAATAATATTATACGACACCCCAACCGTACTCCACTGAGTTTTTGCATCCCGGCTATCCACCAGAACCCGAACCTTGGCCCCGGTTCCGTGTTCTCCTGAAAGGACACGCACCTTATAATCAGCCAGTTCCATCTCTTCTAGGCGAGGATAAAAACGCAATAACGCCTTACGCATAGCCCTGTCAAGGGCATTGACCGGTCCATCGCCCAAAGAGGCTGTATGCGCCTCCTGATCATTCACAGTGAGCCGAATCGTCGCCTCAGTGAGCGAGACCGCATCCATGCGATACTTATTATTCATCACCCGAAAACCTTCTAGGGTGAAAAAATGTGGCTTGATGCCCATAGCCCGCCGCATGAGCAGTTCAAAACTGGCCTCTGCGCCTTCGTACTGAAAGCCCTGATTTTCGAGCTCCTTCAGCTCCTGCACAATCTGGATCATAGCCGGGTCATCAGCCTTGAGATTGAGACCATACTTGACTGCCTTGTGCAGAACATTGGACTTGCCAGCCTGATCCGAAATCAGGATCCGGCGGATATTTCCTACCTTTTCCGGCTCAATATGCTCATAGGTCAGAGGATTACGTTGCACTGCGCTGACGTGAATACCGCCCTTGTGTGCAAAAGCCGACTCTCCCACATAGGGCTGATAGCGGTTATGGGGCAGATTCGCCAGTTCATTAATCAACCGGGAGGTCGAGTAGAGCTTGTCAATATGCTTGCCCACCTCAGCCTCAAGCCCCATCTTAGAGATCACCGCCGGAATAATTGAGGTAAGGTTGGCATTGCCGCAACGCTCGCCATAGCCGTTAATCGTTCCCTGAATCTGGCTACAGCCCAAGGACACGCCCAGTAATGCATTAGCCACTGCGGTCTCTGAGTCATTATGGGGATGAATACCGATCCTGGCCGTACTGCCCTGCTCTTTGAGGAACTGTTTCACCCGTTCAATAATGGGAGGAATCTCATGCGGTAAGGTGCCACCGTTGGTGTCGCAAAGGGCAAGGGTTTCAGCGCCGCCCTTAATGGCCCGCTCCAGAGTGGCAAGACAGTACTCCCGGTTATTCTTAAACCCGTCAAAGAAATGCTCGGCATCATAGATCAGGTGCTTGACATGGGGCCGCAGATAGGTCAGTGAATCCTCAATAATGAGCAGGTTGTCTTCCAGCTCAATGCGTAAAGCATCACGGACATGGATATCCCAGCTCTTGCCAAAGATGGTAATGACTGGAGTGTGTGCCGCCAGCAGGGCTTGTAAATTCGGGTCTTTATCTGCTGGATTTTGAAAATGACGGGTTGCGCCAAAGGCACTGAGTTGCGCATGGCTGAGTTCCACGCCCTTCATCTTTTCAAAGTATTCCACAGACTGCGGGTTGGAACCAGGCCAGCCGCCCTCAATAAAGTCAATACCAAGCTTGTCGAGCTGTTTGGTGATCTTGACTTTATCGTCAACTGACAGGTTAAAGTTCTCTGCCTGGGTTCCGTCCCTAAGCGTGGTATCGTAAAATTCTATGGTCATCTTGCGTGTCCCTTTCGTCATCAGGTATTTTGGCTCAATTCGTCAGAAAGGTATCATACAACAGTTACGGCAAAATACAATTTGCTTTTTTGACGCCTGTTGATAATTTTTTAGTACAAGGTAACACCCCAGGCATCTCTTACAGTTCCAAATATTCTGCTTATTTTTTTTGATTATCTTTTTAAGATTTTTTACATTTTTTGTTATGTATTACATAATCATACCGGAGGTTTTGAGAATGTTAATTATTATTATCTGTTTGATCCTACAGGAAAAGTTATCGCAATAGGTTTGACACTTTGTTAATCTATAGTTGACAGTCCTGCAAAAAGTCGGAAAATGTCAAATCACCAACCTCAACTCAATGGGTTACGAAGCAATTTTGCTCGAATTTGGACTTTTTGGTGTTGTCAGTAAGTCTATTCCCGATTCGTTTTTTTTGGTAAATTTGTTTTCCTCTCAGCGTCATCTCAAGGAATGTGTTCAGACGTTTTATGTCACTTGGTGACAATTTTTAGATGTATTACAATGATATGGTAATGATTATCAGTCAAGATGTCTGGTTTAATTGTTTGTATATACAGTTTAAAAAGTATACTAAAACAGCTCAAGGGGAGAGCGCTTCATTTCGGCATGGATTATGCAATATCTTTTGCTGTTGCGGTATAAAATGCCGAGTGAATGGCACTCGACATGTATTTAAACAAAGGAGGAAATGCAATGAAGCGATGGCGATTCAAGGAAAAAATGATGATGTTAGTAGGGGTGATAACGTTTTTATCAGCAGGTAGCGTTGCTGCATCAGTCATGGCTGAGGATATTGAAAGTTCTGTAATTTTGTTCACTGTCCCTGATGAGATTGAGGTAAGTCTTTCTATGGGAGACGAGATGCTAGGTGGCATAGGAGGAACCGAATTTCAAATCGGTGAGAACGTTGGTCTCTCTTTGGGGGCTACATGGCTCAGGGCTGGAGATTTCCCTGCACTTGCCGACGACGTCACATTCATAGTATCAAGTGAAGCAGATGAAGTGATTTGGACTCAATCAATTGGTGGGCCCGTTGGTGAAGGCTGGACCAGGGGTCCTGGTGGAGGATGGGGAACAGGTGTGGGTTGGAACCAAGTTGATAATTTGGCTAATTCTGTTAATGCTGGCATATACAAGGTCGGGGTTGTGCTTACGAATCCTGCCTATTCCGTTCCGGCGGATTATACTGGGGTAATCCAAATAACAGTCGTTGACGGAACTTGGATGTTTAGACATTCACAGGAAGAGCTAGGTAGTGGAGCTATTGCTATGGTGGCTGGAGATATCAACAACGATGGTTTCGCCGATCTGATATTTCATGGAGAAAATAATAAAGTTTACATGAACAACGGTGATGGAAATTTCAACTTTGCGTATGCTTTCAGCGATTCCAGTGGCCAGCACAGCAGGTGTCTCAGGCTTGGTGACCTGAATGGGGATGGTTCCTTAGATTTGGTAGAGGGCCTCTACGGATATCCTGCGTCACATGGGGGATATCCTAATACAGAAATAAGGGTATACTTGAATGATGGAACAGGTGTGTTCTCTGAGCCTTCATCCATTCCATTAAGCAGAGTGCCTGTCAGTTATTGGGATGGTTCCCAATTCATGACTTTAGGAGACATTGATGGAGATAGTGATTTAGACATCGTGATTGCCTTTACCGACCAGAGTAAGGTTCACTTATATTTTAACGATGGTGCGGGAAGCTTTTCCGCATCACCTCAGGAGCTTGCCTCACGGTATGTTAAGTCGCCCATTCTCGGAGATCTGGATGGCGATGGCGATCTGGATCTAATCACTGCAAACAGTGAGAATCAGGCCAACAAGGTGTGGATGAACGATGGCGCCGGCACATTTACGAAGACTGAGCAAAGCTTGGGCAGTTCATACACCTATGCCGGGAGCGTAGGAGATATCGACAATGATGGCGATCTGGATTTCATAGCGGGCAATATTGCTGCACCGCAGAAAGTTTATCTAAACGACGGACAGGGTGTTTTTTCTTTCTGGTACTCGTTTCAGGAAACCGACAGAAGTTATTCCCATCCTGTTCTTCTTGAAGATCTGGATAATGACGGAGATCTGGACATGCTTACAGCCGGGGACAAGACATACGTATATGAAAACGATGGAACAGGAGTGTTCACCCCAAATACTTATAGCTTGATAGGCACCTCCGGCCTAAATGGTGATGCAGCCCTAGTTGATGTGGACAACGATGGAGACTCGGACTTGATCACCGCAGGATGGGAGAACAAGCTCTACTACAACGAGACAGCTCCGCTTGATTCTTGCGGATGCGGCCTGAGCCTATCTGCAAACGTCTGGACAATGTTTTCTGTGCCGTGTATTCCACCTTCTGGCAGTGCAACGGTGAACGACCAATTGAACGGTGATCTGGGAACCGGTGCAGCCTATGACTTGACGTGGGTTATGTTTCGGTGGAACAGCGCAACCGAATCATACGAGCAGGTACAGGCGACTGATCCACTAGAGCAGGGAGTCGGCTACTGGATTTATTCAAAGCAGGCGGGTACCCTGAAGATTGATAACGGTACGCACACAACAGATGGAGCAACCCCCGTGTCCGGCGAAGACGGTTATTACGACGACTGTTCTGATTACGGCTGGATCGGACAACCCTGCTACAAGATAGATCTGACCCCACCCACATTGGCAGAAGGAACAAAATGGAACCTTATAGGTTATCCTTTTGTACGCAACACGGACTGGGCGGCGGTACATGTTGCATACAGCGAAAACAACGGAGCGACATGGTTGGATGCCGGTACGCCGTCCGCTGCGGATACCAGTGGTTACATTAGTAAGAACGGTTATGTCTATAATAACTCGGGTTCTGCATATAATGTTTTTGACGACACTGTTAGTTCACCGTCCCCAGGCATCTTACAACCAAACAAGTCGTATTGGATTATGTCAAGATTTGTCAGCGGCGTGACGAATTTAGCGTTATTGGCTCCGGCCCCGTCATTATAGAGCCACCCGGCACATTGCACTGGGTTGAATAAACCTACCTCAAAGGGGGGAGATACATCAAGCTCAAAGTAATACTTTGGGCATCCCCCCTACCCTACTTAGGAATCTCCAACAAATAAACTTACCTGTCTGAAGGGACGATAGTAATACCCCATTTGGGCAATAAGCTTGATCGAACAATTCATGCGGGTAAAACTATTTTTTGAAAGTTCCTTACAACTCCTCTTCCTTGGGCGGATTCTCCTTATCCAAATCAAAGGCCGAGTGCAGTGCCCGAACAGCCAGTTCAGTGTATTTTTCTGCAATAACACAGGAAACCTTAATCTCTGAGGTGGAAATCATCATAATATTGATGCCCTCCGCAGACATAATCCGAAACATGGTCGAGGCAATACCTGAGTGATTGCGCATACCCACACCCACAATAGAAACCTTGACAATGGACTCATCACCAGTCACGGATTCAGCCCCGATCTCCTCAGCGATCTTCTGCACCATCTCCATAGTCCGGGCATAATCCGTACGCATCACGGTAAAGGTCATGTCAGTCATCTCCCCTTCCCGGGTATTCTGGAGAATCATATCCACCAAAATACCTGCATCAGAGATAGGCTGAAAGATCTTTGAGGCAATACCAGGCTGATCCGGTACCTTGGTGATAGTGATACGTGCTTCATTCTTATTATAGGTAATACCGGAAACCAGCATGGATTCCATAATTCTCTCCTCCTCAACAACCCAGGTGCCTTGGTTTTCTGAAAATGTAGAACGAACATGTAATGGAACGTTATAGCGTTTGGCCAAACCAACCGAGCGAATCTCCAGTACCTTGGCACCGAGACTGGCAAGCTCCAGCATTTCGTCATACGTTATCCTGTTAATCTTGCGAGCCTGCGCACAGATATTGGGGTCAGTGGTGTACACGCCCTCAACATCGGTGAAGATCTCACAGGCATCGGCCTTAAGTGCAGCAGCCAAAGCCACTGCGGTGGTGTCTGATCCCCCCCGACCCAAGGTGGTGATATCACCGTCATCATCCACGCCTTGAAAGCCAGCAACCACCACGACCTTGCCTTTATCAAGATGCTTATGAATCAGCTCGGTATCAATTTCCTTGATCCGGGCCTTGGTATGCATGCCATTGGTATGAATATGCACCTGATCTCCCAACAGAGAAATTGCATCACTGCCAGCGGCCTTGACAGCCATAGCAAACAGGGAAATGGTGACCTGTTCGCCCGTGGAAAGGAGCATGTCCATTTCCCGAGGATCAGGCATCTCCTGCATCTCCGCAGCCAGACCAAGCAGCTTGTCAGTCTGGCCGGACATGGCCGAAAGCACCACCACCATCTGATGGCCCTGCTTCTGCTGCCGAAGCACCCGTTCAGCCACGTTTTTTATCTTATCAGTAGACCCCACCGAGGTTCCACCGAATTTCTGCACTATGAGCGCCATAATAGTTCCGATTCTTTTAAATTCTTGCTTGCTCCATCCTTTCAGACTGCCCGAAAGGACAGTACGACAGATATTGTAAAAACCTCTTGATA
>QYLO01000096.1 GCA_022766165.1 Candidatus Electrothrix gigas | reverse complement strand
ACGCTGTCGCTCAAGGAAACCATGCCGGGATCATGGCCGAAGTCAATTTCGCAGGCGAGAGCTGATGGATAGCAGGCAGTACGCTATCTGGTGGCAAAGAAAGGATTTCTGCTACCGAGACGGACAACTTTTTTTCGCGGATCGGGCGGTCAAGCAATTGGCTGCCCAGTTTGGTTCACGGTCCTTTGTCTACTCCTTTGCCCGAGTACGAGAGAATTTGAACCGACTTCGACAGGCCCTGGATGAGGCACAATTGGCTGGCGGATTTTCAGTCTTGTATGCCATGAAGGCCAATCGCTTTGCCCCGCTGCTGACGCGACTTCAGGAAACAGGCCTCTGCAGTATTGATGCCTGTTCCCCCAGCGAGGTCGAATTGGCGGTCAGCTGCGGATTCAGACCCTCTGACATTTCTTTTACTGCGGGCAATCTGTCCCGTGTTGATTATGAACAGCTCGCCCGTTATGACGGGCTGTTTATGGATTGCGATTCCCTGCACGCAATCCGAACCTGGGCAAAGCATAAACCGGGGAGCAAGATCGGCATACGGATCAATCCGGCTGCCGGGGTGAGCCGTGAGGCAAACACTGCCCTGCAATATGCGGGGAACAAAGTCACTAAGTTTGGGATCTATGAGGAGCAGTTTGATGAGGCCCTGGCAACAGCGGCGGAGTGCGGGTTGACTGTCAGCAAGATTCATTTTCATACGGGTTGCGGCTATCTGACGCCCCAGCTTAAACAGCTAGAGACGGTCATACAGCGTTGTATGTGGTTCATAGAACGCTGTGATAAGCTGGAAAAGGTAAATATGGGCGGAGGCCTCGGTGTCCCCCATGATGCCTTTGACCAGCCCCTTGATCTCCACCAATGGACTGAGGTATTGAAAAAAAATTTCAGCGGCACCGGTCTCCATCTGGAGGTGGAACCGGGAGAATACCTGCTCAAAGATGCAGGCCTCCTGCTGCTGGAAAAAACCATGGTCGAGAAAAAGAAAGATACCCTCTTTCTCGGAGTTGATGGAGGCTTTAACCTAGCACCGGAACCGGCCTATTATCAGCTGCCCCTGCAACCGGTTCCTTTGGAGCTAGGCAATGGGAAGTTCATACCGATGCGAGTGGTCGGTAACATCAACGAGGCTATTGATGTATGGTATGATAAGTCCTGGATGCCCGACATGGACGGACAGGAGTATCTGGCCCTGATCAATGCAGGTGCCTATTCATCCTCAATGGCTTCAAATCATTGTATGCGCGGTCAGTTTAAGGAGTTTCTGCTGACGTAATTTCTTTTTTTCCCCGGCAACCGCACCAGCCCGAAGGCAGCTTTCTGCTGCCTTCCCCCTTATTTCTTGGAATTCCGTTGCATTTTTCCCCTTGCCGAGTTTTTTTTGTAAAAAGGCTCAGAGGGGCGTACACGGCTTCTCCAATAGCTGATTGCCCAGCAGGCGGACTATATTCGTCGAGATCTGGTTATGTTCCCGGCTTGCCCCGGCCATAGCAAAGACCTCTCCTGCAAAGTATTCATGCCGGATTTTACCCTTACGTTCCCCGGTAAAATATTCTTCAGGGCTGATCTGCTGCTCCTGTGCCTGCATAGTTACTTCTCCTTGCGTAGCAGTTAGACTTCTTTTTTCAAGCTCCGCCCAACAAGATCCTGTACTGCATCTCGGCAGGGTTTATCCTCATAGAGGATCTGATACGTTTGCTCCAGGATAGGCATTTCAACCTTGGCAGCAGTTGCCAAATCATAGCAGGATTTTGTTGTCTTGACGCCTTCAGCCACCATAGTCATTTCGGCCAAAGCCTGTTGCAGGGTGCGACCCTCACCCAGTTTGATGCCCACTGTCCGATTACGGCTCAGGCTTCCAGTACAGGTCAGGACCAGATCCCCCATTCCGCCGAGTCCAGAAAAGGTGAGCGGGTCTGCTCCTAGGGCAATGCCCAAGCGGGTGATTTCTGCTAACCCTCGGGTAATCAGGGCTGCCCGGGTATTGAGTCCGTAACCCAAGCCATCGGAAATACCAGCGGCAATGGCAATAACATTTTTCATAGCCGCAGCAATCTCCAACCCAACGGTGTCTGCACTGGTGTAGACCCTGAAAAAAGATGTGGAAAAGAGATGCTGCACGATCCTGGCAGCCTGCGTGTCTGCACAGCCTACTGTAACCGCAGTGGGTTGACCGGTGGCAACCTCATCGGCAAAACTAGGGCCACTCAGAACCCCGGTATACATGCTCTCAGCTCTGTTGTGCTGGGCAAGCTCTTGCTGCATGACCTGACACATGGTCTGGCGGGTTGCAATTTCAATACCCTTTACCGCAGAGATGAGGTACGCTCCATCCTGAAGTTGTGGGATAACTGCTCTGAACACTTCACGGAATCCGTGAGAAGGCACGGTCATGACCACGCATTGACAGGAGGGGATTTCATCAAACGTTGTAACCGCTTGCAAGGTGTCTGGCAGAGTAGCGCCGGGCAGGTACTTTCTATTCTCCCGATCCCGGCGCAAAGCGTCCACATGCGTCGCTCGATGGCTCCAGAGGAAAACAGGTTCTCCCTTGTCAGCCAGGAGCTTGGCCAGGGCAGTTCCCCAGCTCCCTGCTCCGATAACTGCTATCTGTTTAATCGGTTTGAATTTCATCTGCTTTTGTCGTCAGTTCCTCTTCTGGAGGGGTATCTGGAGAATCATCGGCATCGTCCATATCGCCCATGTCTTCATCAGTACGAGCCAACATGGACAGGGCCACAACCTTTTCGCCTTGATTGAGGTTGATCATCTTCACGCCTTGGGTGTTGCGCCCGATAATCCGTATGGAATCCATAGGCAGTCGAATCACCTTTGCTGAATCTGCAATCAGCATGATCTGATCTTCATTCTCCACCTGCAGTGCACCAACTACCTTGCCGTTGCGCTTGCTGGTCTTGATGGCAAAAACCCCTTTGCCGCCCCGTTTCTGTAGACGATAATCTTTCACGAATGTTCGTTTACCGTAGCCGTTTTCTGTAACCGTCAGGATAGAGTCCTCTTCTTCATAGCTTGTCAGGACAACAGCAGCCACTACTTCGTCGCCATCAGCAAGTTTGATGCCCTTAACACCGGCAGCCGTACGGCCCATTGTTCGCACATCTTTTTCATGAAAATGAATGGATTGACCATTTCTTGTCACCAGAAAGATATGGTCATCCTGAGAGGTAATGGCGGCACAGAGCATCTCATCATCATCCTTAATGGTCAGGCCATACTTGCCCTTACGTACTGGTTTTTTATACTCAGCAATACTGGTTTTTTTCACCCGACCCTTTTTGGTGACCGTGAGGATGGCAAGCCCTTCATCCGCATTGGCCAAATCGGAAACAGGCAGGATAGTGGCTAATTTTTCACCTTCACCCAGTTCTAACAGGTTGACCACGGCCCGTCCACGCGCTGTGCGACCGGCCATAGGCAGTTCATAGACCTTGCGCCAGAACACCCTGGCCTTATTGGTGAAAAAGAGAAAGGTGTCCAAAGTAGAAGCCGTGTACAGATCCGTAACAAAATCATCATCAGTAGCGGCCATGCCTGTCACCCCTTTGCCCCCTCGCCGCTGGGACCGGTACAGGGAGAGTTGGTTCCGTTTAATATAGCCATTATGAGAAATCGTCACCACCATCTCTTCTGGAGTGATCATGTCTTCGGGCTGGATCTCGTCAGGAGCATCAATAATCTCGGTCAGGCGTTCATCCCCGTACTGTTCACGGATCGCTTCAAACTCCTCCCGGACAATATTCATAACCAACGCATCATCTGCAAGTACATCTTTGAGCCAGGCAATACGCTCCATAAGCTCAGTGTATTCCTGGATAATTTTATCACGTTCCAAGCCAGTAAGCTTCTGCAGACGCATATCCAGAATAACTTGGGCCTGCAGTTCAGAAAGTGCAAAAGATTCTATTAAGCTCGTTTTGGCCTCTACTGGACTGGACGACCCCCTGATGAGTTGAACCACCTCGTCAAGATTGTCCAGGGAAACTTTCAACCCTTCCAACAGATGCGCACGCTCTTCAGCTTTACGCAACTCAAAAGCAGTGCGTCGATAAATTACTGTGCGTCGATGATCAATAAAATGAACCAGGATTTCTTTTAAATTGAGTACTTCCGGCTTGTTGTTGACAATACAGAGCATGATGATACCAAAGCTCTTTTGCAAGGGCGTCATCTTGTAAAGCTGATTCATGGTTACATCCGGGATCTCGTCTTTTTTCAGATCCATGACAATACGCAGACCATGACGATCCGACTCATCACGCACCTCAGCAATGGAGGTGATCCGTTTTTCCTTCATCAGCAAGGCAATTTTTTTGACCAGCTTGGCCTTGTTTTGCTGAAAAGGAATCTCCGTAACCACTATGGATTCGCCACCTTTTTTCCTCTTCTCAACATGCATCCGAGCTCGCATGACAATGACACCACGTCCGCTCTCATAAGCCTCTCGGATGCCTGCCCGACCGCAGATAAAGCTCCCTGTGGGAAAATCCGGTCCTGTGATGATCTCCATCAACTGATGTATGGAAAAATTCGGATCATCAACCAGGGCAATCAGCGCATTGATGACCTCGGTCAGGTTATGCGGTGGGATTTTGGTGGCCATGCCCACGGCAATACCTTCAGAGCCATTAATAAGGATATTTGGAATTTTAGAGGGAAGCACTGTGGGTTCCAACTGCGAATTATCGTAGGTTGGAATAAAGTCAACCGTCTCCTTTTCAATGTCAGCAACAAGCTCCTGATCCAGCTTGGTCATACGTGCCTCTGTATACCGCATGGCCGCAGGCGGGTCACCGTCCATAGAACCAAAGTTACCTTGACCATCAACTAAGGGATAGCGCAGGGAAAAATCCTGGGCCATTCGTACTAGCGTGTCGTAAACTGCTGAATCTCCGTGAGGATGATATTGACCAATAACATTACCAACGATTCTGGCTGATTTAACATAGGGACGACTATAGGTGTTGCCTAACTCCCGCATAGCGTACAGGGTGCGCCGATGTACCGGTTTAAGACCATCACGTACATCGGGTAAGGCCCGACCAACGATAACGGACATGGCATAATCCAAATAGGATTTGCGCAACTCTTGTTCAATGCCGATGGAGTGAGGTTCGGGCAAAGTATTTTCCTGATCTGTTGTCATGAGATTGCTTGCTTGAATTGCTTACTTGTTATGTAGAGAACGCAGCATGTCTGTATTGAGTGCATGATGCATGCATAGAAAGTACCCTCTTTCATGGATGGGGGTTACATAGTACTTACTGAGTTCGCTGATTTAACCATAAATTCAGTTTTTTTTCATTAAGTAAGGTGGTAATTTCTGTTTTTCTCTGTGTACAGCGTAGAAGTCACGTATCTTTTATATCTAATTACTTGATATTATTCTATTGTTATACGAATATATAAATATAACAACCAGGGAGAAATAAGGGAATGGATAAGGAAATACTACTCCTTGCGTCCTTGCTATACGTCCTTGCTATTGAAGAAATGTGGTGCTATACTCTTTTTTAAGAGATATTAAACTGTTCAGCATGTATATCCCCTTTAACACTTTGGTTCTAGGTTCTATTATGTATCTTGAAAAGAAAATAGCCGTTGTCATCCCAGCCTACAACGAGGAAAAACTCGTTGGCAAAGTTATCAGTACCCTACCTGATTATGTAGACAACATTGTCGTGGTGGACGACTGTAGCCGAGATAAGACCGCAGCCGTTGTGCAATCTCTAACTGTATCAAACAAAAAAATAACCCTTCTTCAGCATGAGCAGAATCGAGGAGTGGGTGCGGCCACGGCAACAGGATACAAATGGGCCAGAGATCATGAGATTGATGTTTCTGTTATTATGAACGCCGACTTTCAAATGGACCCGGCGGATCTTCCCAGAATACTTGAGCCGGTCTGTACGGGAGAATGCGACTATACCAAAGGCAACAGACTCTTTCGCGGGGAATCGTGGGGCATGATTCCGAAACATCGGTACATAGGCAACTCTTTTCTTTCTTTTTTTACGAAAATAGCCTCCGGCTACTGGCATGTTGCTGATTCTCAGAGCGGCTATACCGCTATCAGTCTGACCGCACTCAAAACTATTGATCTTGATGCGCTCTATCCGCAATACGGAATACCGAATGATATGCTGATCCGTTTAAATATTGGCAGTTTCCGGGTACGCGATGTCTCTATTCGACCGGTTTATAATGTAGGAGAAGTCTCTGGAATCAAGATAAGAAAAGTGACCTTTGCTATTCCGTGGATGCTCATCAAAGGTTTCTTCCGCAGAATGCTGCAAAAATACGTTATCCAAGACTTTCATCCGCTGATTTTTTTCTATTTTCTTGGGTTGGTCTTTTTTTTCTTCACTGTTATCTTGGCAATCCGAGCTGTTATTTATCTTGAGATTGACGGTCATCTACCACCTATTAATACCTTGGCAATGATGTTTTCCTTTATGAGTTCGAGCATGTTTACCCTGTTTGCCATGTGGTTTGATATGGAATATAATAAGGATCTCAAATAACTCTCATTCAATGCTTTCTAAAACACTCAGCGGTGCTGTAACAGGCGTTGACGGTCTTATCGTTCAGGTAGAGGTGGATTTGGCCCTTGGTTTGCCGAGTTTTTTCACGGTAGGTTTGGCAGAGGGCGCAGTGCGTGAATCTAAGGATCGGGTCAAGGCGGCGATTAAAAATTCTGGCTATGAGTTTCCGCCCCGGAGGATCACGGTCAATCTGGCCCCAGCAGCGGTGAAAAAGGAAGGGGCTGGCTATGACCTGCCTATTGCCTTGGGTATTCTTGCCGCATCAGGTGCGCTGACCTGCCCGGATCTGGAAAAAACTGCCATAGTCGGTGAACTCTCGCTTGATGGTGCTGTTCGTCCTATCCGAGGAGTTCTTCCGATGGTCTTAGAGGCCAAACAACAGCAAGTCAAACGGTTTTTAGTGCCAGCGGATAATGCCCATGAGGCTGCTGTGGTTGATGATATTGAAATTATAGCTGTGGAACGGCTTAGGCAGGCTGTGGATTTTCTTGCTGAACAGGAGATGATCAGTCCCTCTCACACTGATGTACAGGCATTATTTGGCAGACGCAATCAATACACAGTGGATTTTTCTGAGGTGCGAGGCCAAGAACACGCCAAACGAGCCTTTGAAGTTGCAGCGGCTGGTGGGCATAATCTCCTGCTCAGTGGTGTTCCTGGTACGGGTAAGACCATGATGGCCCGCAGATTGCCCACTATCCTGCCAGATCTCTGTTTGGAAGAGGCATTGGAAACCACCAAGATATATTCCACCACAGGTTTACTGCCAGAAGATATGCCCCTGCTGGTGACCCGACCTTTTCGCACGCCGCACCATACCATCTCTGACGCAGGCTTAATCGGCGGCGGACGAATCCCCCGGCCCGGTGAGGTCTCTCTGGCCCATAACGGGGTTCTCTTTCTTGATGAAATGCCGGAATTTCGTAAACATGTTTTGGAGGTGATGCGGCAACCTCTGGAGGATGGCATTGTCACCATTGCCCGGGCAGCGGCCAGCCTTCGTTTTCCAGCGAATTTTATGCTGGTTGCGGCCATGAATCCCTGTCCCTGTGGCTTTTTAGGGGATAAGGTAAAGAAATGCTCTTGCTCACCCATGCAGGTGCAACGCTACCGAAATCAGTTGTCAGGGCCGTTGTTGGATCGGATTGATATGCATGTTGAGGTACCGCCGGTTCTGGTAGAGGAAATCAGCAGCCAAAAGCCAAGTGAATCATCTGAAAACATTCGGGAACGGGTCAACAAGGCACGTAAGCTTCAGCAGCAACGTTTTGCTTCAACCTTGTTCATTAACTGCAATGCCCAGATGGGTTCTGGTCAAATTGAGATTTTTTGCCCGTTAGATCAGCAAGGAAAGACCCTACTGAACAGGGCCATTGATCAACTTGGTTTATCTGCCCGTGCCTATCACCGGATTATCAAAATTGCCCGCACTATTGCCGACCTTGCCGGAGCTGAGGCGATTGATTCCTCCCATGTTGCTGAGGCTGTGCAGTATCGACGGCAGCAGTTTGATGTGGGATGATATCAAGATGCTGCGCTATTAATGCGCTACTCTGCACCCTCTTTTTTAGCCTTTTCCAACTTTTCATTCAGTGCATTAAGTGGTAGTAATTGTGTTCTGACCCCAATTTAAGATTCAACGAGATCTGTAAGGACTCAGGGGGTATATTTTGATCCAGAACTGGTTGAGGCTTTTTTCGAGATAACAGATATTCTTCACGCTATTCAGGAAAAATTTACCTAGTATAACGAGGTAGTTTACTCCCTTTAACCCGTGTAACAAAAAATACAACATATACTAATGGCACGACTTTAAGGAACGGTCTCTAATAATCAATTGTACTTATTGAAAAAATGACGACAGACGACATAACGTATTGACACAGCTATTGATAACTTGTAATAGTGAAATTTTCACATCAATAA
>QYLO01000095.1 GCA_022766165.1 Candidatus Electrothrix gigas | reverse complement strand
AGTTTACAGATCAAATTCCTCGCCCAATAAAAAATGCCCGAGTGGCTCGCTTGCGAGAGCTTGATACACAAAAAAAGATATATTTTTATCAGCAGCACTGTGGAACAGAACAGAACGTGTTATTTGAGGGGATTGATGAACAACAAGGTCTGCTCAAAGGGTTTTCTGAAAACTACATCCCTGTTCAGTGCAAAGGTGCAGCGCATCTGGTTGGTAGCGTGGTTCCGGTGCGACTGCTGAAAGTACAGGAACAGGGAAGTGTTTTTGGGAAAGTTATCAGTACCCCCGATATCCCCTCCCCATGATCGCACAGCAGTATTGTTGTCCATGATTGGACGTGGTATGATGGACTGGTTGAGCGAGAAAGCCGAAGATGTTCAAAGTTCAAAGAATACTTGGGAGATAACGTTATGCTTGCCTGGATCAAAAGGAAGATGCTTTTCCTTTCCTTCGAGCGATGCTTTTTGATTCCCTCGCCCGATACTCTTCCTTTCCTTCGAGCGATGCTTTTAGATTCCATCGCCCGATGCTCTTCCTTTCCTTCGAGCGATGCTTTCTGATTCCCTCGCCCAATACTTTTCTCTTCCTTCGAGCGATGCGTTGAACAGGGCAAGAACGCTTTCCCGCCTACGCCTCTTCGTGGCCAGTCTCTTTGTTCTCAAGTTTTTTACAGGACTCCAGAATCTGCACCTCGCCTTTTTCTCCATTGATCCACAGCAGATCACCTGTCTGAATACACTGCGTACAGCCAGCAACATCAACAATACAGGGCAGAATATACTCACGTGCAGCAGTTCCGGCATGGGAAAGATAGTTTCCCACCTCCACAACAACACCGCCGGCTGTAAGAAAAAGCGGGGTCCAGTTCGAATCAGTATAAGGCGCAACTACGATTTCTCCAGCATTGAGCGTTGAAGCCTCTGAAAGACGCATGATAACCCGAGCCCTGCCAGTATAACTCCCAGGCGAGGCGGTTTGACCGGGAAGCGTTGCACAGGATCGTGTTGACAAGGTGGGCTGACCTGAACTACTATCTGGGCTGTTGTCTGGTAAGTCCAGGCCAATGGCCCTGGCTGGAGTCTTTCTTGTTGCCCTGATAAGATCATGGCGTCGTTGATGGATGCGTTCCTCAATATCTGGCCAAGCAAGAAGACCCTGCTGAATGTATGCTATTTCCTGAAGCCGGAGAAAAAAGATATCTCCTTTGCACTTTAACACGCCCTGGTGCATAAACTCTTTTTCAAGACAAAGGAGCTTATTACGTATAGCTGACATGGTCAACAGATGGTATGAACGACTGTTCTCACCAAGGTCACGAAATCGTTGAGTTACCTTTGCGAGAAAAAGAAGCAGGTACCAGCGCAGGTGGACATAACGCTCCCAGAAAAAGGAGGTTTCCAGGTCCCTCTTGATGCTCTGCATGAGATGAGTGCGTTTATCTGCTGAGTCACCTGTTGCAAATTTTTTCTCTCCACTCCTGCCTTTCCCTTGAAATCTCTGCAATTGATTGGTTGCCTTGACAAGGCGTTCCCGAATTAACCGGATAACGTGATTTGGATGATCCTTCCAGCGGGCCGATTGCAACTCCAACTCCTTGGCCGCGCTGTACCCGTACTGTTCAATAAATCTTTTAAAAAGTTGCAGAAAGGGACGGGCATTTGGATTTTTTTTGAGGATACCTACCACCTGATCAGAGGGAAGATGTAAAATGTGATCTCGAATTGAGGGAAATTGTCCTGCCTTGTACACAAGTCGTTCTAGGATGGCATCTACTCCAGTAGAAGAGAAGCTGTCTTGGTCAACATGAAAGAGAGAACAAACCTCAGTGCGTCGCTCAGGTAACCAACGTTGAATCAGCATTCTAAGGGAAAAAGAAGCAATAACATACCGTACAGAAGATATATTCATCCAGAGAGGAAAGGTGCCTATGGGATCGAAAATTTTTGGCAGAAGACTCAAGCGGAGCAGACGTGGCAAGGGGTCATGCTGTTTCTCTGGCGGTTCTTTCTTTTCTTTACAAAAGAGCATCTCTCTCTCTGAGAAGTCTTTGGGCAGATGACGGGATCGCGCCCACAAAACACCAAACAGTAAGTATCCGCAAAGCCAGAGCAGTGCAGCCAGAGCAAGCTGAGAAAAAGAAAATGTTCCCTTTCCATATAATACAGAGTCGTTGCCAGAAGAAGGAGAAAAGAGATCAACCAACGCACAATCTGAGAGATGAAAGGGAAGAAGAGGACGGATATATTTCAGATCAAGATAACAGTGTCCATCAATAAAGCGTAATACCGGTGAAGCTGCCAAGGAAATCAGGTGAGCGGTCAGTGGGGTAAAGGGCTCTGCTGAACGGTTGTTGACAGCCTTGAACAGCACATACTGCCCCACCAAAGGAGCAGGTGACTTGCCTTTGCGGCCTCCAGACGATATGGGACTGGACTGCAGGATATACAAGTTGTTGTCAACAAAGGCCCATTCTATGCTGACAGGAAAGCCAAAATATTTTTCAGCCTTGAGCGCCCAACTCGCTACAGTTTTGAGCAGCTTTGGACTGAGGGTTTGCTGTTGCTGAAGTCCTAGTGGCACCTCTGTCAGTCGAGAAGATGTTGCTGACTGAAGTTTACTCGGAACCATAACGCTTTTTTCTGCAATTCGCTGTTGAATGACCTGTAACGATTTGCAATCTAAGGTGTAGCGATCCGGCGTTACTCGTCCATCAACAATGGCTGCTCCCATGCCCCAGGATGCTTCAATGACGATTGTATCTGCACCAGTGATTGGGTCAGCTGTAAAGGCAATACCAGAAATTTCAGAGCAAACCATTTCCTGGATAACCACAGCCATTGCCACTGAATGCTCAAGACCATATTTGTTTCGATAACTGACTGCTTCCTTACTCCAAAGCGAGGCCCAGCAGTATTGGATCATCCGCAGCAGATTGGCACGCTCAACATAATAATAGGTTGCATGTTGACCGGCAAAGCTGGCCTCTGCAAGATCGTCTGTTGTTGCCGAACTCCGTACAGCACAAAGCGTTTCTTCTGACCTGTTGCCTATCAGTTGTTGATGCGCTGCAAGAATACTCTCTGCCAACTCCCCTGGAAAGCTGGCATTGGTAATGGTGTTGCGAATAACACCACAGGAACGAACAAGATTTTCTTTTTTCTCATCTTTGAGAGAGAGTAGAATTTTTTGCAAGCGGAGAGAGGAAAAAAAAAGACTGTATGCCTCTGCAGAGACCACAAAGCCAGCAGGGACAGGAAAGCCTTTGCCTGCCAGTTCTCCCAAATTCGCTCCCTTGCCGCCGACAGTATCAATATCATCCTTACGGACAGCGGAAAGTGTACTGATGTATCTGTTGGCCATTATAGAAAGAGTATGTGTCAGTAGACAAGAAACCAGAATACTTGGTACGTTATAAAAAGTATCGTAGGGCATTCTTCGCTATTTCGCAATCTTTTTCATATTCCTCTGTGCAAGAGCTCGAAAAATCGGAAGTATTATAAAAATATTATCAGTTATTATCTCAAGCTGTGGACGTACCTGTAGTAGAACTTTTTCGACAAAACAAGAAGAAACAGGGCAGTTACTGCACTGGTTACTGTACTGGAAAGAAAATTTATGTCGCTTATTCCAAGCGGTTTGGTATATTTTGGTATAACTTGATACCAGGATAGAGGGCAGGATATAACGTAGGCTATGTAGCTGAACAGATAAATACTCCTGTGACAAAATATTAAAAAGAAAGGGGAAAATATGATATTTGAGCTGAGTCAAAAAAAACCAGCGTTCTTTAGCGGAGATCTGCTAATTTATTTTATCCAAGAAACCAAGGGAAAGACCGTCCCCTGCTCTTGTAAGGCTGTACGAAGAGCATTAAAAAATGCCTGGAAGAGCGGTGATTTTACTGGACAGCAAGGGCAGACCTTTTTGTTTTATCCCTCTGTATCGACAAAAAGCCCGGCAGCGTATCGGGTGCTGGCTGTTGGATTGGGAAAAACAACGGAACCATCTGCAATAATTGAGAAGAACGCCTTACGTGAACAGATACGGTTAGCTGCTGGCACAGCTGTTCAGCAGGCAACAGCCTGTAAGGTCAAGAGTATAATGGCTGTCCTCCCAGAAAAAACAGGGTTGGCAGGGCAAGAGGTGGCAGAGTGTCTGACCGAGGGCCTTATTCTTGGCTGCTACTGTTTTGACAAGTACAAAGGTAAATCCAAAGGTAAAATCGATGGACAAGAGGAACAGGTCAATATAGAGTCTATTTCTCTTCAGGTTGGAACCCTTGATATGCAGGCGGTTGAAAAGGGAATGCGTCAGGGTAAACGGGCAGCCGATGCTGCCTGTCGGGCCAGAGATATGGCGAATGAGCCTGGCAACGGTTGGACACCGATCAAATTTGCCGAATTTGCCCAGCGATTGGCACGAAAACACAAACTCTCCTGCGAGGTCATTGAAAAAGATGACATGGAAGCAATGGGTATGGGAGGCATTTTAGGGGTCAACCAAGGCTCTGCTGAACCACCCAAGCTGGTTATTCTCCAGTATCAGGGCGGGAAAAAGAAAACAGATCCAACTGTTATGCTGGTGGGCAAGGGCCTGACCTTTGATTCCGGTGGTATCAGCCTGAAGCCGGGCCTGGGCATGGAGGAAATGAAGTATGATATGTGCGGTGGCGCTGCTGTTCTCTCTGCTATGCAGGCCATTGCCCAAGAGCGACCTAGGGGGATCAATGTAGTTGCGCTTGTTCCGTCCACAGAAAACCTGCCCGCCTCCACCGCTCTGAAACCAGGTGATATCATCACCCATTACAACGGTACGACCTCAGAAATTATTAATACCGATGCAGAGGGTCGTCTGATTCTGGCTGATGCTTTGGCCTATGGCATTGAAAAATATGCGCCTGATGCAGTTATTGACCTCGCCACCCTGACCGGTGCTGTTATTATCGGCCTGGGCCATCATCGGATCGGATTAATGGCCACAGATGATACCTTGGCTGAACAACTGCTGGCAGCCGGTGAACGGACTGGCGAACCCCTTTGGCGACTGCCTTTGGGGCCAGAGTATTCCAAGCAGATAAAATCCCAAATCGCTGATATCAAAAATACTGGCGGCAAGAGCGCAGGAACCATTACCGCAGCCGCCTACTTGCAGGAGTTTGTTGGCGATACCCCGTGGGCGCATCTTGATATTGCCGGGACTGCGTGGAATTTTACCGAGAAAAGCTATATCCCCAAAGGACCGTCCGGGATTGCTGTACGCACCTTGGTGGATCTGATCCGCCATTGGCAGGGAAAGAAGAAGCCCCATACGAAGAATCTCAGGGCGGGACACAGGGAGCAGCCCTAACGCAACTCAATTATAGTGGAACATATCAACCAAACGGTATTTTTTATGAAGAGAAAAAAAAAGGTGAAGGGGAAAAAAAGAGGTCAAAACTCTTGGCTTAAAGCAAAAAACAAGAAGTCCAGAGTATCAGCAAGTAATACTGTAAAAGGTGTGGAAGTGGCGGGTACAACAACAGGCGAAGTTTTCCAGCCCATGCGCCTTCATTATGACATATTGAATCATGATGACTTTATAACCAAGCTGGCAAAACTGAGATGTATAGATTTTGATCCTCCAGGCAAGCGTTGGGTATGGCTCTACATAGAGGAAGCTAAAGCCTTAAAGCTTGCTCGTGGAATAAAAGAGGTTGCTGGCCCCGTGGTTTTAGGAGAGCTTCTTCCTAAGAAGAATGGCGCAATACTTAATGTTCGCTCATTTGAAAGAGGGAGACAAGCTGTTGAGTTTTTCGATAAATATATTCCCAGAGATGCTTTAAAACTCACCCATGTCACGATATGTAATAAGCTCTTTACTGTTAAAGAAGTATCCACTATTAAAAGTTTACATCAATATTTCGAGCAAACTGAAACCTTGGTAAGAAGGCCGGAGAAACTTACTGAGGATATTATGGAGCTCACCGCTGGGATTGATGATCAAGAAGAGCGAATGGAAGCAGTGAGTCAAGTTCTGGACAAACGTGACAAGGAACCTCTTCCAGAGTTAGAACAATTTCCAGTGTATTTTTATGAAGAAGGTATTGACCAATTAAAGATGCAACTTAATATAAGTCAAATCGTAGCGTATGAACATTGGCAGGGAAATACCGGCTACACGACAATGGATGCTATTCATACTCTTATGTCTGAAGCGGCTCTGGCCGATAAATGAATCCATCTGATTTTGACGATATTCCAGCGGAAAAATTAAAAACGACAACATACTGAGAGAACGAGATGAAGAGAAAAGGTATTACTGTCAGCAGACAGATCATGGATAATCAGCAGATGCACCCGGAAGCAACAGGTGAACTTACAGGCCTGCTCAATGAACTGATTGTGGCAGGCAAGATCATCAGTGCTGAAGTGAATATGGCTGGTCTGGCCGGCATATTGGGTCAGTCTGGCAAGACCAATGTACAGGGCGAGGAGGTCCAAAAGCTGGATGACTTTGCCAACCGCACCCTGAAGCGACGCATGGAGCAATGCGGCTATGTCTGTATTATGGGTTCTGAAGAAGATGATGGCGTGATTCCGGTTCTGGATGGGTACGAGGGTAAATACACCCTGGCCTTTGATCCGCTTGATGGCTCCTCGAATATTGATGTCAATGTCAGCATTGGGACAATTTTTTCAGTGCATCGTCGCAAAAGTAAGGGCAAACAGGGTACCATGTCGGATCTACTGCAAAAGGGGAGTGAACAGGTCGCTGCTGGCTATATCATTTACGGGTCCAGCACAGTCTTGGTTTACACCACTGGGCATGGTGATGGGGTTCACGGTTTTACCCTTGATCCCAGTGTAGGAGAATTTTTTCTCTCGCATCCAGACATTACCATCCCTCATAAGGCATCGTATTACAGTATTAATGAAGCCTATTCACAGTATTGGTACGATGAGACCCGTGAATACATTACCAAGCTGAAAGAGATGGACAAACAGGGAGAACGTTCCTACAGCCTGCGCTATATTGGCTCTCTTGTCTCTGATTTTCATCGAAATTTGGTCAAAGGTGGGGTCTTTCTCTATCCCAGAGATAAAAAGAGTACTGACAAGCCAGATGGCAAGCTTCGTCTGCTCTATGAAGCTGCTCCGCTGGCAATGATTGCAGAAGAGGCAGGTGGTCTTGCCATCACTGATGACGGGCGTCGGATCCTGGATATTGAACCCACGGATTTGCATCAGCGGGTGCCCTTGGTGATAGGCTCCCGTGATGAGGTTACCCTGGCCGGAGAATATTTTAAGGAGCGTTGAGAAAACGTGATGAAAGGTAGGGGTAAAACCTGTGTGTTTACCCTTGCCGCCCTGCTCCTGCGGATATTCTTACGTTTAAAAGTTCTCCGGCCGCTCAGGCCCGGCTTGAGGAGCTGCTTGATAAAAACCGGGAAGACGGTCTGAGTGAAACCGAGCAGCTTGAACTGGACAGGTACCAGCAGATGAATCATTTCTTTATCCTGCTCAAGGCGCATGCGCGTTCTTCCCTGATGTCGGAAAACTGAACGCCTGTTATGCCCCGGCCCTACCTTTCTGTCGCACTCCGTGCATCCGTCATCGCCCGTGCCGAAGGACGATGTGAATACTGCCTGATTCAGATTGTCGGAAAGACCCCGGAGGGTCGGGCAACCGTACAGCTCCTGCGGTTGAATGCTGCGGAACGTTTTGCGCAGCGGCAGTTCCTGATCCGGGTCGGACGGTATCAGGTTCCGGGCTAACGATACTGCCGGGCCTGTTTTTCAAAGAGCTGCGCATAGATTCTGCCCGGACTCATACGGGGCATGGCGGGTGCGGGTAAAAGTTCAGGATGTGTGTGCAGCGGCGTTGTCCTGCTGCGCTTTGTCCAGACAGGTTTTAAACTTTTTGAGGAGTTCCTGAAACTGCGGTCCGCCGCCAAGGATTTCCCGGTGGGAACCTTGAATTACATGACGTTCAAAGCCGCCTGTCGTCAGATCCTTCCAGTTTTTTACATAAAAGTTTTTTTTCTCCCGATCGTAGTATTCGCTGTTCTGAAACAGCGTAATTTTGCCATGATAAACTTCAGGGTGATCTTTTTTCATAGCGGCCCGATGTGATTCTTGGACGAGTTGAACTCTGCGTTCCTGCGGCCCGGCTGGACGGTAAGCTCGTTTTTTTTTGAGCCGCTGTCGGTGCGGCAGAATGAAAAGCTGATATAATTTCTTGGGAAGATTCCCATATTTGAACTCATACACTGCGCGACGAGCGGAGTAACTGACTTTTTCAAGTCCTTTCGTCTGCGATCTTGAGCTTGGCCCCGGTACCACAAAATCAAACAACGCCAGAAATCCGACAGTGCAGCCCTGCCTATGAAGCTGTTGAGCCATCTTAAAGGCCACATGAACGCCGAAACACGGCCCCCCCAGATAATACGGCCCTTCCGGCTGAAACTCCCGTATCGCTCGAATATAGTACGCCGCCATATCCTCCACCCGGTCATGCGGCGTTTCCCCCTCCTCGAAGCCAAGCGGCTGCAGCCCGTAAAACGGCTGATCCGTGCCCAGGTACTGTGCATATTTTGCACCGCCCAAGGCCGTGCTGCCACCCGGAGGCACGTAGAAAAAAGGCGGTTTGGAGCCTTTGGGCTGAAGCGGCACCAGGGCGGAAGAGCGTCCCTTTTCCCGGACAACCTCAGCCTGCTCCGCAACAGTCCTAGCCTGAAAAAGCATTGCCAGCGATAGGTTGCTGCCGAAATGTTGCTGCACCCTGTTCAACAGGCTCAATGCCGCAACAGACGTGCCGCCGAGATCGAAAAAATTATCGTGGATGCCCACAGGGGCGGTTTTCAGCACCGTTTCCCAGATCAGGGCGAGCTGCTGTTCCTGCGGGTTTCTCGGCGCGATATAGCTTTCCGGGCCGGGCCTGCCCGTTTCCGGGACAGCCTGATCCTGATTGATGAACACAGGCAGCCCCTGCCGCTCCTCTTCACTCAGGCAGGGCAGGTCCATGAGCCGCTGATCAGGGTCGGTGACAATCCCTTGCAACAGCGTCTGCATATTTTCCGCCATGACCGTTGCCAACCCGGACAGCTCGGTCCTGTAGCGCAGCCAGGCGGTCAGGCCCGTATCGGTCTCTTTGAAATACCAGACCATGTCGAACTGACTGGTTCCCTCCGTGTCCACCCGGAACGGCTCGACCTGCATGTCCGCTACATCAAGGTCGGGCATTGCGGCGTTCTGGA
>QYLO01000094.1 GCA_022766165.1 Candidatus Electrothrix gigas | reverse complement strand
AAAGAATCTTTTCGACTGTGCCTGTCGGGCGGGATTCGGTGTTGGGACGTATCTGCATTCAGTGGGTGACGGAGCACCGTGGATTTACGGGCAGATAGAAAAGCAATTCGGTGATCAGGGAAATTATATTATTGATTTTTATCATGTTTGTGAATATCTGGAAGCTGCTGCTACGGCATATTCCGAGAAAAATGGAGCAAAAGCATGGAGTAATAGGCAGAAGGCATTACTGAAAGAGGGGCGGGTGGAAGAGGTGAAAGAATCGTTAAAGCCGCATCTTGAGCCTGAAGAAACTGAAGATCAACATGCTCCTGTACGGAGCTGCCTGCGTTATCTACACAATCGTCCGGGACAATTCGATTATCTAGGTGCTCAAGCCAGAGGGCTACCCATTGGTTCAGGCGAAATAGAGAGTGCGCATCGGTACATTATTCAGGAGCGTCTGAAAATAGCCGGTGCATGGTGGACACCGGAAAATGCCCGGATCATGCTCGCCCTGAGAGTTGATCGTGCAGACGGGTACTGGGAAAAGTATTGGGATAATATAAAAAGAGCGGCGTAAGGTGTCAAAAACCGCACTTTTAATCACACCCGATGGGCAATGCCTTTGAGAAGAAGATCCACATCGCCATGACCTGAAAAGCCCACCCAATCGACTTTTCCTTGGGCCTGAAGCTTGCGAGCCGCAGCAAGACAACCACCTGGTCTGCACATCTGCCAAAGACTGTGATGATTATTCAGGCCGTGCAGTGCCAACAGGTCAACCCGTTCCTGCCCCAACCGGTCAAGTGAATCCAGAACATGCGCAGTAAAACGTTCTGGATCATCCTCTGGCCTGACTTTGGTTTGCAAGAGGAAGGAGTCACGTTTGTATCGCTTGAGAACTGAGGCCAGTTGCCGTTCTGAGGTGCCGTAGTTGCGTGCGGTTTCCAGATGGATCATGCCGAGGCCAAGGGCCTTGTCCACCAAATCGGCCAGATCCTTCTGTTCTGTTGCAGGAACTTGTTCAAGGGGAATACTTTGCGGAGAATACCTGGACCGCATCATGCCAAGGGAGAGTACCGGCATTTGCAGACCGGTTTTGCCAAATATGACGGAAGGAACTTTTTTCATCTTGTTCTGTTGGTAAACAGTCAACAGACGAGAGCTTACAGTGGAGCTGGAGCCGGTGCCGGTGGGGGAGGAGGTGGGGGAGGCATAAGGTCTGCCAACGGCGTTCTTGGAGCGGCTGTGTCCGGGGTACCTCTTCCCTTTCGATTTTTCAGGAACAGGACTTCCTCCTGCCCGTTT
Source organism: Candidatus Electrothrix gigas (assembly GCA_022766165.1). GTDB lineage: Bacteria > Desulfobacterota > Desulfobulbia > Desulfobulbales > Desulfobulbaceae > Electrothrix > Electrothrix gigas. Next base: position 8,056 of record QYLO01000094.1, on the reverse strand, counting down.
CTCAACAGCACCACCCTGCCCCTCTCTACCTTCTGCACGACAATACTCTCTGTAACTTTCTCTCCCTCGCCTAATATATACTGTTGCTGTTCTGTCTCGTCCAGAATAACGGCCTTATTACCGTTCTGCTGATTAAGCATGGTTCCGACAAGTGATAACGAGTCCACAGGTTCCATAGCAACGGCATGCTGTGTCAATGTTCCGAGCGCAAAGAAAAAACAAAATAGATAGCTATTTTTTTTTAAATTTTTAATCATTTTTAACCTCCTGTATCAGAGAGAAATATACAATCAACACGTCAGGCAAGCAAATTCAATAAAGCACACTATCAAGTTTTGAGAAAAAAATGTAGCTAAAAATATTTCTGTTATTTTTTTTATTGCTCTTTTGAACTAATACAGTTAGCGTGCTGTGTATGTAGCATACTGTTCCAATATTGTTTACCATTATATTGCGCAGCGAACAGTGATTTTGTTTTTGCGTGATGAATGTGTCAAAAAATAAAAATAAACGCCCTGTTTGCAGTATAGGGTATGTAGGGGCGAATTTATGTGTTCGCCCTTTTTTTCAAACAGGAGTTTGATTATGCGAACCTGCTTTTTAATTTTCTTTTGCCTATTTTCCACAGCAACCGTTCATGCGGCTTGTGATAGTAATATACCCGCTTCCACCCCGGACAGCCAGCTTATTGACAACGGCGACGGTACGGTCACAGACAGCAAAACCGGCCTGATGTGGAAACAATGTGTGGAAGGGCTTTCTGGATCTACCTGCGCAACCGGTACAGCAGATACCTTTACCTGGCAGGCTGCCCTACAGCAACCCGGCACAGTGAACGGCGGTGGCGGCTTTGCAGGCTATACCGACTGGCGACTGCCTGATATAGCTGAACTGGAGTCCCTTGTTGAAAAGCAGTGTCATAGTCCTGCGATCAATACAACTCGTTTTCCCAACACGCCGAGTTCAACTGTCTGGTCCGGTTCGCCCTATGCGCACTACTCGGGCATTGCATGGTACGTCGGTTTTAACAACGGCTATTCCAACTTCGGCTATCGCTTCGGCAACTACGCGGTTCGGTTGGTGCGCGGCGGACAGTGATTTTGTTTTTGTTTGCCTTCGGTCTTGTCATGAATCAACGAATCGCCCCTCTTATCGTTTCCATCCTCCTGCTGTTTGCCACAACCGCATATGCGGCGGACTGGCATATTCGTCTCACAGTCACGGCCCCGAATGATCCCGAACCTGTCCGGGTGGATGACGGTAATGTCTTTGGTCGTCTGCACGATAGTCTTGACGGACAGGATAGCCATGATCTGGCGGAAATGCCGCCGCCGGATGGCTCAATGGGAGACAGGTACCTCAGCATAGTCTTTCCCCATCCTGAATGGGGCGGCAGTTACGACGGCTATTCCAGCGATTTCCGTGCAGCCGTTGCGGATGAGACGCAAGGAGATAGCTGGATCTTTGAGGTGCGAACCCGGACGCCAGGTATCAGAACGGTGATTAGCTGGGAGGAGGGGGCAGGTAATCCTCTTGCGGCGCTGCCCCGATCCCGAATCAGAGATGCGGCAACCGATGCAATCCTGGTTGAGGATACCAGCCTTGCGTTCAGCTTTACCATAGAAAATACCCAAGAGGTGAATCAGTATATCTGGGAGTATCTTGGGCAGGAGGCACCGGAATCCCGAGGAACAAAGACTATGCCGTGGCTGTTTTTGTTGCTTTGATCCCAGCTTGCTATAGCAATACAACAGGCCGTAAAGGCAGACCCGCATAAACAAAAAGGCTAAAGTAATGATACTTTTTTCTCAACATTTTTTTTTGATACTTGCCCTCTTTCTTACGCAGTCGACATGCTGGAGCATAGCTGCTGAACACGTTACAGAGCAGAGCAGCAACAAGGAATGGCATGTCCGTTTGATTGTCAGCACCGAGGACGGACGACAGGATCGGGGCAACATCCTTGGTCGGCTTCGAGACAGCGTGCAGGGACTGGACAGCCATGATCTGCCGGAAATGCCGCCTCCGCCCTCGCCTATGGGCGACCGCTACCTCAGCATTGTGTTTCCGCATCCTGAATGGAAGACCGCAATGCCGGATTTTGCCTCTGACTTTCGGGCTGTTCCGGCAGACAAGGATACAGATGCAACATGGAAATTTGAAATCCGCACTCATACTCCGGGCATTCCGGCCAAACTGTCTTGGGAAGGGCCAGCAGAGGTTTTGAAACGCAGCCAGATCAAAGAGGCAAGCAGTGGTAAGGTCTTGGTTGCAAACTGTGCAGTGCAGAACAGCTCAACGATTACTCTGAAAAAAGAAGGTGTTGTTCTGCTCTGGGAATATCAGGTTCAAAAAAACCAGAAATCCGGGATAGGAAATTAATGATCGCTTAGACACTGACATTGCGGGCAATGAGTTCGTATTGGATTATATAATATGGTAATTTGGCCTATACTATAGCCTGTACAAAATTGTCAAAAAAATGTAACGAATTCATTGCAATTTATTCATATCATGAGGTACCTTCAAGTATTGTCTCTATCTCTTGCCAATCAATGAAAAAATACCAAGTATGAATATGAATACCTGCACACCAAACAGCCATATTGTTGATTCCAGATTTTATAGCGGTGGTTACACCACAATTGAGGCCCGCCGTATTTTTTGTGACCTTCGTCGCTATCAGCACTGGCTTGATGTGGAGGTAGCCTTAGCGCAAGCCCAGGCAGAACTTGATATTATTCCCAATGCTGCTGCTGATAATATTGCGCAGAATGCCCGGATCTGCCTGCTTGACCTTGATGGTATCCGGCAGGGTTTACAGTTCACCAATCACTCGCTCATGCCCCTGCTTGAGGCATTGCGCAAGAACTGTGAAACAGAGGCAGGCCAGTTTATTCACTTCGGTGCCACGACCCAGGATATTCAGGACACGGCCCAGGTCTTGGAGTTGCGCAATGTCTTGTTTGTTGTGGAACGTGATCTGCATCATATTATCAACCTGTTGCTGCAACGGACAAGGCAGTATCGTGATCTCGTCACCATTGGTCGAACCCATTCTCAACATGCTCTGCCCATGACCATTGGCCTGAAAATGGCTGGTTGGCTTGATGAGGTCTGGCGCAATGTGGAACGACTTGAACAGACAAAAGAACGGCTACTGGTGAGCCAGCTTTTTGGCGGAGTGGGGACAATGGATGCCCTTGGTGAAAAAGCCCTGCCCTTGTTGGAAAAATTTTCAGCTCAACTGGGCCTGACAGTTCCTCATCTGGCCTGGCATGCCTCCCGTGATCGTTTTGCGGAATACCTTTCAACGCTTGCCATGATCGGTGGTTCCCTTGCTCGGATAGCAGATGAAATTCGTTGCCTGGCCCGAAATGAAATCCATGAGATGGAAGAACCGTTTCATCATGGCAAGATCGGCAGTAGCACCATGCCGCATAAGAGAAATCCCGAACTCTGTGAGCAAGTCGTTGTTCTCTCAAAGCTGATTACCTCCAATGTCTCCTTGGGCTATGAAGGGTTGATCTGTGAGCATGAACGGGATTATCGTTCAGTTCGTCTGGAATGGGCAGCTCTGACAGATAGCTCGCTCTATACCTGCGGTCTACTGGCCTTAATGAAAGATATTTTGGCAAACATGACCGTGCATGAGCAACGGGTTCGCAGCAATGTCCTGCAGGCTGGTCCGCTGATCTCAACTGAAGCCTTGATGTTTTTTCTGGGAGAAAGTATTGGCAAGCAAAATGCCCATACCCTTGTCTATGAGGCATCTATGCAGGCTGTTGAGACAGGAAAACCCCTGCTTGATATCCTGATGAAAAATCCAGAAATAGCGAAAAATTTCAGCAAAGAAGAAATTCAGCAGTCAACAGCGCCAGAAAAACATATTGGCAAGTCCAGAGAACTGACAGAACAAACAGTTGCCTTTGTTACAACCTGTATGCAGACCCGAACCACTCCTGCCGAGGATGCAGCATGTTGCCCCTTGTGTACGGGACAGGAGGGATGTTTATGTGTTATATAACAGGACAATTTTCTACATTTTTGTCCTTTTTTCTTTTCTTTCTCAAAGAGCATGTTAGGATAGCTCGTATTGTTCTGCTCAGACAGAGTACGATAAGGGGATAGTTGTTAGGGGAAGTTGTCGTTTTTAGTCTTGAGTGAAAATTTAGAAAAATGTATGTAAGGAGTTTTGATTATGCCGAAATATACCGTCAAGGTGACACCTGGAAAACGCGCTACAACATGTGACTGTAAGACAGATCAACAACGATACACTGTAAAGGCAGAGTCTAAAGAAGCGGCCATAGTACTTGCTGGTAACAGATGGTACGATGCAAAATGCCCACATAAGCACCCTGCTGCTTGTTCTCATGAGCGAGAGGATATTATTGCTGAGTGCAGCTACACTGTTCAAGAAGTGTAGAGTATTTATCAGCAAGTCAGCAAGTCAGTAAGACCCGGTCTATATGGCCGGGTTTACCTCCTCTATACCTCCTCTATGCCTCCTGTATCCACTGCTCAACCTGAGCCGGAGTGGGCATCAGACCAGCACTTTTTATGGTTCCGTTGATCATCAGAGCTGGTGTTCTGGTGACGCCTGCTCGCCCTATTTCATCGGGATCATAAATTTGCTCAATATCAGCGGCCAACTTGAGGCGGTCAAGCAGTTCAATCACCAAGGTTTGGAGGCTGTTACAGCTTACGCAGCCCGTGCCAAATATGCGAATGATCAGCCCTTCTTCCTCAGTGGCAAGACGGCAATGCTTGCGATAAGCGGTGAGAAGGGCGTCCCTGTATTTTTCCGTATTGCCAGGCGGAATATAATTTTGTCGGCTGATTTCGGCAAAGAGGAAGTCTACGGCTTTGCTTTCACTTACCTCTTGTTGAGCAATGCTGTTCAGGGCGATATCAAGACCTATTAGGCCGATGCTGGCTGTACCGATGCGTATAAAGCGTTGGGTTGCTGCGTCCATGAATTCGATGCTCCTGTTATCAACCTTCTTCTTTAGTATTTAACAGAAAACGTCAGCATTCCCGAAAGGGGCGAGCCAGGATAATACGAGGCAACTCCCTGTCTGCTGTCGTCCGATGCATTGATAGCGGAAACATACTCCTCATCAAGCAGGTTGTTGATCTCCAAGGAGAGCTTCATCTCTTCGGTATCCAGGATATTGGGGAGGACATAGCTCATGCGCAGGTCAACTATGGCGGCTCCATCCACCTCCCCCTTATTTTCTAAATCAGTGTACCGGCTCCCGATATAACGGAGCATAGGTATCATTTCAAGCGGCCCAGCGCGCCAGATAAGACCTGTCTTGAGCAACCATTTCGGGGTATCTACCACTTGATTGCCGTCAGCCTCCAGCGTCTTACCAGCATACACCAAATCCTTATTATATGTCATAGAGGTGTATGTAGGGTTGACAAACAGGGTAATATCATCAGTGAGATAGGCGTTCATCTCCAGATCCAGGCCATAGCCAGTGGCCTCGCCTACGAACTGGTCATAGTTCAGATTCACCCTGGGATCGTAAACCGTGCAGACCAGGTTGCTATGCGTACCATAAAACAGGGTGGGTGAAAAATCAAACCAGGCTCCGGTATAACGCAGTCCCAAATCAACCGTATGACTTTCCTCAATATCATAGCCGTCAAACAGGTTTTGCATCTTGATACCCTGTGCAAGAAAGGTGTTTCGGTTACTGCTGTACAGACTCACCAGAGGCATGTACTTATACGGACGGATAAAAGATTTGCCATAGCCCACCCGCAGCTCAATTTCATCGGTGAGTTGAGATGAGGCCGCTACTGTAGGCAACAACACATCGTATTCCGTGGCATCCCGGTCCAGATCAGGAGTACGCACAAGCGCATAATCCGGCCCTGGTCCGCTCATATAGCCTTGGCTGTCATCTTCCTGAAAATTAAAATATTTCAATCCAGCCTGCCAGCTAAATATACCGTGCGTGCCAGCCAGCTTCAGGTAAGGGCTGTTGATGTATGAGTTGCCACTGCTGGCCATCATTCCATAACCGCGATAGGCGAGGCCGCCGTTCTTCTCGGGTAGGTAGTTTTGGCTAAAGATATTCATGTCCACAGCCTCAAGATGATAGCCCAGCGAAACATTAAAGTCGGCTGTTTTTCGGCTTATTTCAGCAATAATACCAGTCCGTTCAATATCTCGGAATCGTTTCTGGGTAATTCCACCGCCCCTACTCACACCTTGCAGAATTTCCACATCCTCTTTGGAGGAATACGGTTTCAAGGTAAGCGAGAGGGTATCTGTTAGATCAGCTTCCAAGACAGCCATGAGGTCATCGTTTTGATAGGTGCCTCGGTTGTTATCATAGTAGTAGATATCATTTACTCGATCACCGGTCAGAGAGGTAGTAAAATCCTTGTCATAGTTTGCTCCCAGATCCTGAATATCTGCCCAACTCAGAGCACGGTACAGATGCTGTTCCAAATCGTTGTGATTGTACCAGAGTTTGATGGAGATATTTTCATTCAAGGGTTGATGGACAGCTATGTTGGCATTCACACGGGGTCCAAGCGTGCCTTCACCACGCCATTTATCTGCCTCACCCGTAGAGAATGAACCTGAAACTTGCGTCCCTGTAACAGGAAGAGCTCCAGAGTCAAGGCGAAGAAAGGTCCGGGCGTAGGAGTCAAATCCAATACTCTGTTTGAGCTTAAAGCCAAAGTCTTCATGAGGCCAGTCTGGTCGCAACTCAACAGCCCCGCCCCGTGACCCCACGCCAGTGCCAATATCTCCAGGTACAGCTCCCTTGTAAACAGAGACTGATTCCATATTTTCCAAGTCATAGAGATAATCACGCGGGCCAATGGGATTGCCTCCATAGTTTGGCACGCCTTCCACGGTCAGCGCACCAAGGGCACTCTTTACCCCACGCACCCGAACACTACTCATTTCAGCGGCTAAACCAGTGCTATCTGCACTTTCCACATTAATACCAGAGAGCATATCCAAGGTGCCGTAGACGCTGGTCGTGGCCTTTGCTCCTTGGATTTCTATCCCCTTAGAGGTGATTTCACTGCCTGTGTACACGGTTTCACTGGCCTGTCGGGTCGGAGTGATGAGTTTTTCTCCAGACACCACCACCTCTGGCATCTCTGTTTGTTCTTCTCCCATGACCGCTAAACATGCCGGGCCGCTTTGCGTAAGCAGAGACGCTGCAGTCATCGCAAAGATAATCTTTGTCCTGTATACTTTGCTGTTCAATGTTTTCTTCCTTTTTTGTTCCAATGTAAATAAGGTGACGGGTGAATCCCGAAAATGAAAAATGTGCATAAGATAATCAAGAATTCTTTGCCTGCACAATAGGGCGTTCGACTCATTTCTCTAGGTAAAAAAGCCTATGTTCCGGGCAGGGAGTTTTTCAAAAAAAACGGCGACCGTGCCAATAAAAGACAGGGTCGCCGAAACGAAACGTTAACAGGAAGCAAAGTTCCTGTGTCAATTTATCCGCTTATTTTTACTCAGCTGGCAGAGCATCCAGAAGAGCAACCGGATCATCAGCCGGTCCTGCGTAGTCCTTGGGAGCTACTCCCTTGGGCAGAGTAACGGTTCTCACCTCTGTGACAAAATTTTCAGGGCTATCCATCTGATCAACAAAGGCCAAATCTCTGCAAAGCTTGTTTATAACACTGTTACTGTATACTTCGCAGCCGGTTTCCTCTCCCCAGTCGAATCCCAGAGCAGTACCTTTCCAAGACTCGGAGGCACTGTCATAGCGGTAAACAACAGTGGAGGCTTCCTGAGCCCATTTCGGCCAATCGGCAATCTCCGCTTCCGTCGGATAAGTAACACTGTAACTTCTCTTTCCCGGTGTCGCATTCAGTAGTACAATCAGGGCATCCTCTTTGCACCAAGGCTGAATGGTCTGAACAAAATAGCCCTTTTCCGACGGAAGGTTTTTCTTGATATACTCAGCCATCAGAATACCGGAGGTCACGCCAGGACAGTAATGATCATGCAGTTCAAAGGAACGCACCACAGTGGTCGGTACCCCGACACTCAGGGCGTTGG
>QYLO01000093.1 GCA_022766165.1 Candidatus Electrothrix gigas | reverse complement strand
TGATGATTACTTTCTGTTTCTCTTTCAGAGAAACTACTCTAACAGAAAGATAAGCCGTTATGCACCGGATAATCGAAAAAACCGCACTTTTAATCGCACCCTGACAGCACCAAGAAGACAAGCGGTATAATCCTGTGATCATCCGCTTAAGGTCGTGCCATTCGTGCGGGTTGCGAATTGCCTGATTGCGTCCGTTACGGAACAGGCGGACATGCCGCTCTGTCTGCATACGTTAATCCTTTTTCATTTTTCATCCGCTGTAATTTTCTTTTCCGTTTCCCTGAGTTCTTTTTTCAACTCCGGTTTGAGGGCAACATTGCTGGCTACTCGTTCGATGAGTTTGCGGTACTGTTGCCGTTTTTCCGCCTTGGTGAAATTTCCCCGTTCAATTAGGTCCAAGGCCCGATCAATCTGCTCATCACCAGTTTGTTTTTGCCGAAAAGTGGTAAATATTGTTGGGGCGTGCATTATTAAAATACCAAGCAGCCACCATCCCCATCTTGGACTAGCTGTAAAATCAGCGAATTTTAGTGAACTTAGTGCTGGGGCAAAGAGTTGGACAAGGAAGTCTATAACGCCGCCAAAGATAACTCCAAGGCTGGTTCGGGCTGGGTATCTGGCAAAGATAACGTCAATCGCCTTGGTTCCTAAGGAGGACCACATATCAGCTTTGTCATTCATGCGGATGTCTCCTCACCAAAGGTAGGCAGAGGTTGCTCTGCTGTAGTAGGCTCGGCTTCGGGCAGCAGGGCGCGGCGCAGGTTGCCGTTGCTGTCGGTGAAGTCGATATCATCTGAATTTTTAATGATGAATTCAATTAAGGCTTTTGCTTCTGTTCGGTTTGTTCCGAATAATCCTTTCCGAATTCTGTATTCCATCACTTGTTCTTTGGCGATCAGAAGACTGATGCAAAATAGCAGCACGAGGGGTATTATCGACAAATTCATATGAGGAAATTTCCAGCTAAGGCCGAAGAATATTCCAGTACAGATCAAGAGGATTAGCTTTAATTTCCAGTTGGTTCGTTTTATATATTTTAGATATCTTATTGATAGTGCAAATTCTTTTTTTTCTGTGGTTGAAATTTTGTTAAGAGTTTTTATAGTTAGTTGTGCTAAAAATTTTTCTGGATTAAATGCTTCTATCGCTAAAGATATACAAAATATCCCCATAAGGAAGGCATTGAATATCAATGCTGTTAGACTAAGTTGTTTTACTACCACTGTAAGTGCAAAAGTAATAGGGAGTATTATTGTCCAGGCTATAACCCGAATCAATAGCATTAATCTTTCTATGATTAATAGGATGATTTTTTCCTTATAGTTTTTGCTAGGCAGCATGACTCAATTTGATAGATTTATAGGTCAAAGATGATCTTTTTTTCTTTCCCCTCTTCCGTGCAACGAAGGAGAAATTCGTTTTGTAACAGGACAATCCCTCGCTGTAACGGGAAAAACCCTTCCCGAAGCGGCAGAACTCATCCTGGAACAGGAAAAAGTCGTTCTGTAGCGGGGAAAAATGATCCTGCAGCAGGAAAAAACGGTTCTGTAGCACTGCAACGCCATTTTCTCCGCCTGCACTTGCTTATCTTCCAAGGAATCCTTTCCTCAACCCGATTCAGGAGAACTCCGTATCATTCCTTCACGGGACAGGGAGAGCTTTCTTCTGATTGCTTCTCCTCCTTCTCAAAAATCTGCAACAGCAAAAAGATCGTCACCCCAACACAGATCCCAGAATCCGCCACATTAAAGGCAGGCCAGTGGTATTTCCCGACATAAAAATCCAGGAAATCCACTACTGAACCGTACAGCACCCGATCAATCACATTGCCCACAGCTCCACCCCCGATAAAGGCAAAGCTGAGAGTATACCAAATACTTTCCCGTCCCATTTTACGCTGCATAACAACAAGCGAAACCAAGGCAATCACTGCAATGGTGATGAAAAAGATCTGTCGCCAGATAAGTGGCATATCAGAAAGTATGCCAAAAGCCGCCCCGGTATTACGAAGAGAGGTCAGGTTGAAAAAGCCGGGAATAATCTCTGTGGATTCATACAGGGCAAAGTTATCCAGAATCCAGAGTTTACTGAGCTGGTCGCTCACCACGACCAGCATCATAATGATAAAAAAGCGAATCATAATCAGCCTACCAGCTCCTTGACCACAGCAAGGCAGCGACTGCACAGGGTCGGATGCTCGCTGTCCTCGCCCACTGAGGGAGAGATGGTCCAGCAGCGTTCGCATTTATTGCCCGGTGCAGGTTGAACCGCCACCTGTAAGCCTTCAATCTCTTCGCTGGTAGTGAAAGCAGCGTCACCTGCCTCAGTGACGACCCGCAGGCTGGAGACAATGCAGAGTTCCTGCAACAGTGCCCTGTTCTCATTGAGAAAGGCCGTGGTTTCCGCATCCGCCTGCAAGAGTACTTCCGCATCCAGGGACAGGCCAATGGTCTTATCCCGGCGTGCTGCCTCCAGCACCTTGGTGATCTCACCACGCAGGACAAGTAAGCGTTCCCAACGGGCATCCAGTTCCGCATCCTGAGCAATATCATCCACCTTGGGGGCGTCAGCAAAAAAGACCGATTCCTCAAGCGGTGATTGCTGATCAAGTCCGTGCAGATGTTCCCATGCCTCGGCAGCAGTCACGCTGAGGATCGGGGCCATCATGCGGAGCAGACCGTCCAGAATTCGGTAAATGACTGTCTGGGCTGCCCGGCGTTCCGGTGCATTCGGGGCGGAGCAGTAGAGTCGATCTTTCAGCACATCCATGTACAGGCTAGAGATGGTGGTGCCGCAGAAGTTGATCAGGCTGTGATAAATGGCATGAAACTCATACTCGCTATAGGCACGATCCACCCGCCGGACCAGATCCGCAAAACGGGCCAGAGCCCAGCGATCCATCTCGCTGTACGCCTCCGGTCCCACGCTGTCCGTAGTAGGATCAAAATCATTGAGGTTGGACAGGAGAAAGCGCAGGGTGTTGCGCAGTTTGCGATAGGAATCCGAGACCCGCCGCAGAATTTCTTCCGAAACTTTGACATCATCCCGGTAATCTTCGCTGGCCACCCAGAGACGGAGGATCTCGGCCCCGAATTTATCAATCATCTCCTGGGGCGCAATCACGTTGCCGATGGACTTGGACATCTTCTTGCCCTTGCCGTCCACCACATAGCCGTGGGTGAGCACTCCCTTGAACGGTGCGCAGTCACGGGTGCCCACAGAGGCCAGCAGGGAGGACTGGAACCAGCCTCGGTGTTGGTCGCTGCCTTCCAGATAGAGGTCCGCCGGAGAACGCAGCTCATCCCGAGCTTCCATAACCGCAGCATGGCTGACCCCGGAGTCAAACCAGACATCCAGGATGTCGGTCTCTTTTTCAAAATGGGTTGATCCGCAGGAGCATTGGACCTCGTCCGGGAGAAAGTCCGCTGCTTCATGCTTGAACCAGGCATCAGCTCCTTCTTGTTCAAACATGGCCTCGATATTTTTACAGACAGCAGCATTTTTGAGGATTTCGCCGCAATCCGCGCAGGTCAGCACGGTCAGAGGCACGCCCCAGGAACGCTGGCGGGAGACACACCAGTCCGGTCGGCCTTCCACCATGCCGTAGATACGCTGCTGGCCCCAGGCCGGGGTCCACTTGACCTCGTTGATGGCCTGCAGGGCCTTGTTGCGCAGGTCATTATTCTTCATGGAGATGAACCACTGCTTGGTGGCCCGGTAGATCACCGGTTGTTTACAACGCCAGCAATGGGGATAGGAATGCTCTATTTCACTTTCCTTGACCAAGCTGCCGTCTGCGGCCATGTCGTCATTAATCTCCCGGTTGACCGCCGGAACCTGTTGACCTGCGTATTTGCCCGCCTCTTCCGTGTACTGGCCTGCATCATCCAGAGGTGAAAGCACGTCCAGGTCATATCGCAGACCGGTGATGTAGTCATCTGCACCATGTCCGGGTGCGGTGTGAACACAGCCGGTACCGGCCTCGGTGGTCACGTAATCGGCCAAGACCATCAGAGAATCCCGCTCCAAAAAGGGATGACGACATTTCCTGCCTTCAAGTCCCTTGGCGGAAAAGGTGGTCAGCACCTTGTACTCGCTGATTTCAAAATCCTCAAAGCATTTTTCCACCAGCTCCTGAGCCAGAATCCAGACCTCATCCTTGACCGCCACTGCGGCATAGACAAAATCAGGGTGAAAGGCCACGCCCATATTGGCAGGCAGGGTCCAGGGGGTTGTGGTCCAGATCAGCACCTTGAGGTTTTTTAGGCCAGCCAGTTCCGGGACCGCCTCTTTTAGATTCTCTGGATCCTCAGCCACAGGAAATTTGACATAAATGGACGGTGAGGTATGATCGTAATATTCGACCTCAGCCTCAGCCAAAGCGGTGCGGCAGGTGGAACACCAGTACACCGGCTTTTTCGAGCGCACTACGCCATCAGAGAGAAGAAAACGGTTGAACTCCCGGGCAATGGCAGCCTCATAACCGTAGTTGATGGTCAGATAGGGCTGGTCCCAATCCCCTAACACGCCCAAACGACGAAACTGCTCCTTCTGGGTCTTGATCCATTTTTCTGCATATTTGCGGCAGGCTCCGCGTTTGGCCAGCACCGGGATAGTCTCTTTTTTCTTGCCCAACTCCTTGTCCACATTATGCTCAATGGGCAGACCGTGACAGTCCCAGCCCGGAATATAGGGAGCCTGAAAACCTGCTAAACGTCGGGACTTGAGGATGATATCCTTGAGTACCTTGTTAAAGGCCGTACCGAGATGAATATTGCCGTTGGCATAGGGAGGCCCATCATGGAGAATGAAGATATCTTTGCCCTCTGCTGCCTCTTGCAGCTTCTGATAGAGTTTTTCCTTGTCCCAGCGTTTGAGATACTGCGGCTCCTTCTGGGTCAGGTTGGCCTTCATTTTGAATTTGGTCTTGGGCAGGTTCAGGGTGTCCCGGTATTCCATTGTTTTTTTCTCGTGGAGTAAATATGGTTATTGAGGATTCAGGCGTGCTTGCTGTGCAGGAATGTGTGCTGCGTTTGGTGTGCTGCGTTCGTATGCCTGGATAAGTTCGTATTCTGTTGTGGTAACAGAGTGATCCCTCAAGCGGGCTGTCTCTGTAAAAATACAGAATTTTACTCTGTTCGAGAGAAGATGCAAGGGAAATTGCCTGATTTTTTCTGAGAGTCCTGCATTGTGTGCGTGTTGAGCTGTGTTGAACTCGTATGTAGCTCTGTTGAGAGAAATGGTTTTAGGTTGACCGCCTGATTGGTCACGGGTATTTTAATGCTTGTTTCATCATGGCAGAGAGAGCAGAGATGGAGAGGTAAGTCGTTCTGCACACCGTTCAACAAAACTCCCCTTTCATCCCCTTTTTACCCCGTTGGCGAGGGCAACAAAATATGCAAGCAGACAGAAAAGGATATTGTGCAAGTAATTAGCGAGTTTATAAGTCGATGGCTTGGTACAGCCTTGCCCCAGCTCTTTCTTCTCTTTCTTGGAATACTTCTGGTTATTCTTGTGGTCACGGCCCTGTGGGAGAGAAAGATTAAAAAGATGGGCGGCATTTTTGGCGTACTGATCGGCCTATTTATGGCTGCCCTTGCCTTGGAGGAAAATATTGCCTCTTTTATCGGTAATATGGAGTTTCAAACGCGTGTTCGCCTCATTGCTATCCTGTTGAGCCTTTCTCTCTTGGTTCTGACCCTGGTGGCTTGGAGAAAGAGAGGCTTGCAAAGACGGTATGGATTGACATGGACCTCTGTCAGTCTCATTGTCTTACTCACAGCTCTGTTTCCCGGACCGCTCCGCTCCTTTCCCAGTCTGCTCGGCATGCATTATGGCGTAGCTGTTGCTGCTTTATTTATAGTTTTTCTCTTACTTCTTGTTTTTCATCTCTCTGTTGCACTTTCAGATTTGCATAAAAATCAACAAGTTCTCTGGAAGCGAATCAATCAGTTAGAAGGCAAGGTACGGTACCCTGTACCGCAACAGGAGACAAAACAACCAAGTATATTCAGCGCAATAAAGAAAAAAATAACTTGCAACAGCCTGTTTACCCGTTTGACTCGTCGTCCTGCCCATGGAACAGCTTGGGGTGCTCCGCTCATTATTTTTATTACGGTTTGTGCGGTGTTACTTGTCGGCCTTTCTGCGCCGCAGGTCATGATTGGCGACGAGGTGACCCATTATTACATGTTGCAAACGCAGGCCAAGGTTCTGCCGCAACCCAATTTTATAGCTGAAATTCCGACCGGCTGGGGAAAAACAGAGGTGCGGCGTTACCCACACTCCTTTGGCTGGCATTATTTAGGAGCTGTAATCTACAAGCTCACCAACGGGTCATTTGCAGCTATCCAGCTCTATCAGGCCCTTTTTCTGGCCCAATTCCTTGGTATGGCCTATTTGCTGGCCCGAAGCCGTGGCGGTGTCCAAACCAGAGCTGCCTTGTTGTATTTATTGATTTTAGCCAGTCTGCCGATGAGCCTGATTTTTACAGTTGCTTTTTATCAGGATATTCCTATGGCAGCACAGGTACTGACCGCCTTTTACCTGTTACGCCACAATCGTTGGCTGCTGGCCACTCTTTTTATATGCGGGGCCTTAGCTATAAAGGTGACAGCTCTTTTATTTTTCCCTGCTTTTTTTATCTGCCTGCTTCTTTGGACTGTTCAGCGGAGTAGACTGAAAAAAACAGTGGCTATTTTTTGCTGTTCCTTGCTGCTGGTTTTTCTGTGTACATGGGGACTTGGCAGGGCTATTAACGTCTATGCCGGGGCGTCGTTTTATCCACTTGAAAAATTCAATCAAATAATACACTTCGTTAAGGAAAAGATCAATCCAGTATCGCAGAAAATTGAGGGAAGACAGCTCTCCGCCGTAAAGCAACAGGAACGGCAACCGGAACAGCGCCACGAGCCAAGAGAAAACATAACGGAAAATCAGGCAAAGATTATTTCGGAACAGCAGGCTTCCATTATTGCAAACCATCCTGGTGACTTGCGTATTAAAGCGAATTATTTTATTTACGGTGGGCTGCTTTTTTGGCTCCTCATTTTTGCCGGAGCTGTTGCAACAGCACTGCAAATAATCCAAATACTTCAAAGGAGCCGATTGGGTCGTATATATCCCGCACAGAAGAAAAATAAAAGCAGCTACTGGCTTTGGGGTGTTGGCTTATCGTACACATGTATAGCAGCAGCATTTCTCAAAACCGCACCAGATGCCCGCTTTTTTCTCCCTGGTCTTCCCTTTCTCCTGTTGCCGATTGCGGAACAAACTGTGCGTCTGCCACGTCCCAAATGGGTTATTTCGCTCCTTGCCAGTTTGGCCCTTCTGCAGGGCGGATATGTTCTAGCTAAAACCTATACGTTGCGGCAGGTTAGTCCAGAATTAAAAGCAGCAATTGCTTATTTACAGCAGGCGCCGCCTGTATCTGGAAAAATTTTTATGTATCCCGAGGGAAATTACCGACTTTTTCCTGTTCCTCATGAATGGTATATGAACTACCATCTTCGAGAATTTTGGCGGGCAGATAATGACCTCCGTTTGAAGATTTTACGCAGGTTCCATATTAGAACAATTGTCGTGAAAAAATATCTTGTTGCTCCTGTAGATGAAAACATTACCAATCTGGGCGTATATCCAGATTATTTTGTCCAAGAGATACAGCAGGATGATCGGTTTCACACTGTCTTTGAAAATAATGCGATTCGTATTGTACAGATTTCTGATATCAAAGAATCTTCACTGAAATAGAGAGCTTTTTACCAGGAATGACAAAAATATAATTGCATTTTAAGAGGGTGCGATTAAAAGTGCGGTTTTTTCGATTATCCGGTGCATAACGGCTTATCTTTCTGTTAGAGTAGTTTCTCTGAAAGAGAAACAGAAAGTAATCATCAGGGTGTGCCGCCCGTTCATATAATTGACTACCCCGGAGGAAATATTCATGCTGCCACTGTCACAGGAAGATAAAGAACTGATCAATCAGCTAAATCGTCATCCCGATATTAAAGATCGTATGAAATCAATCATCTCTATAGCGAATAACGACGGGGACGGAATTGTAACGGCCGATGAAGCCGAAAGTCGGGTCATCGAAGAAGTCCGCCGAATGGGAAACGAGGTGCTTACAGGGTGGGCGGAAAGCCGGGTTGAGAAAGCCGGGGAGGCTCTCCCGTCGGAGGAGAAAACAGTCCGCAGCGGTAAAAAAAAAATTTGTTGGCATAGCACGTTCGGTGAAATTGACGTGATTGAGCAGGAATACAGGCAGCCCGGAAAACGGTTTCGGCCGTTCAGTGAAAGTGCCGGGATAACCTGCCGGGGCTGTTCGCTTCCCCTTCAGCGTGTCGTGACCGACTTCGGCGCAGATCATTCCTTCGGTCGTGTTCCAGGAAAACTGAAGGAACACTACGGGATAACATTATCACTCGATGATCCAGTTTTTTTACCTTGCAAAGTTTTCAAGAATTCTGTTCAATTAGGGAATCTTTTTTGAATCCCAAAATAAGAAATAGGGAGATTGGTCTAACAATAAAACTCTGGATTAAGCTTTGCGAAACCCTTCGACGTTCTAAAGCTAGGCCAACTCCCCAAAGAGTACAATAAGGATGGTGAGTCGAGATTTAACTTTTCAAAATATAAATATTATTATAACACTGAGTCCTCAATATTGTCATCAACTAAGAGAGAACTCATGGTTATCGGGAAAAACTTGCCAGGTTTTATTGCTGATTTTTTTGAAAAAATAGACGAAAAAATTAGGGTTCACAGCCCCGGCAACGGACTGTCAAAAAAACAAAAATACTGGTTGGCTTTTTGTGTTTTGGCCACGTTAGCAACTAATTCGATATGCTGGGAAAAATTCGAAAAGGTTAGTTTGGGCAAGTACAAAAAGAATGCCCTGTCTTGGATGTTTCGTCACTCGAAAGTCCCTTGGCCTTTACTCCTTCAAGCATCAGGAACTGTTCTGATGACTTTGTACAAAATTACCAGTGGGGTTCTCAATATTGATGAGACGGACAACCATCGTTCTAATCTGGTGCCGTAGGGTTCCAACAGTAGATGCGGGAATTTTGTTCTTAATCCTGGCCAGTTGGTCCGGGTGAAAGAGGAGGCAATGATCAACCAGCAGGCTCAGGATCAGGCTGTTGCGAGACCCCTCCTCACCTGTCAGCTTGGTCAATGCAGCCCATCCTTCATTGGCCTTCCAGTCCTGAAAAAAAACCTCTACAAGCCATCTTAGCGTGTAAGCCTTTACAATATCCTCTGTTCTCCATGACATATCGGTAGCGATGAGGTAGCGGTATTCTTTCTCATCTTCGTATCTTACCGCAATGATGAAACGTTTAACGCCTTGGCTGGGTACATACAGGCGTGCGCTGGCAATTGTGGCCGTTATTTCTTTTTCCCCGCGAATTTTTATCTGTCGGGGAACCCCGGAGTTGCGGGAGAAATATTCTTTCACGCTAATATTTTTGCCACGATGGCGAACTTTTCTGCTTCTGTC
>QYLO01000092.1 GCA_022766165.1 Candidatus Electrothrix gigas | reverse complement strand
CTTTTCCTGTATTCTTTTTTTATTTTTATTGTTCTTGAACTCGTTCACCCTGTTTGTTGAATGTTGATATAAATTTTGATCTTTTCATATCAACAAACAAATAGACAATCGTCAAGTAGAAAAATAGCCGGAAAAAAATTTTCAGCCTCTAAGATACTATGCTTAAATCATTAGGTGTTTTTTATGAGCTGAATTGCTGAGGAATACGAAGGTAAAAAGCTGCCAAACTGCCAATAAAACAGGTTGTCGTGTCCCCTTGGACAAGTATAATATCTGGTTGTTCCTGCTGCAAGACCTTGCGCAGGCTGAGGAGGATGCGAGAACTCAGGTCAAAGAGATCCTGATTATCCTGCATCACATCTAAATCATAATCCGGGATTATAGAAAAAAGCTCCAAAACCTGATCCAGCATCTTGCGGTGTTGAGCCGTCACACAGACCTTGACTGTACATTCAGATGCAGCCGCAAGGGCATGAATAACCGGAGCCATTTTAATAGCCTCGGGTCTGGTGCCAAAGATAGTGAGAACCTTCATTACGTATTTATCTGGTGACAACAAGCTGGACTGCTATTTTTTTGTTTCTGTGTGGCGCCGGCACTGGTTCCGCTTGATTCAACTATTAACTCCTTTTAATCTTAAAATATCTTCGAGCGTCATTCTTTCTTCAATATTTTTAAAACCCGGTATGAAGTTCCTTTACATACAGGACAATGATTATCAATCAAGGTCATTTTGATCTCCTTTTTTAGCTAAAAACTAACATGGTTTTATTTAATAATCAATAAAAAAATTAAGAATATATAATGATAATTGTACGGAACCAGTACCCTTTGTATTGGTTTGCCTTGAATTGATTTTGGTGGTGTGGTGTTTTTGTGGTATAATGGGTTTTATCAATTAGGAATTAAGCCCTACCTGGGAGAAATCATGAAACGTTTTAAGAATATTCTATTGGTTTTCAATGAAAGCACGCAGAATAAAGCGACGCTTGAACAAGCTAAAGACCTCTGCAAACGAAATCACGCACGCCTGACAGTTGTTAATGTTGTTGAAGACGTGTTACGTGCAGGAGACCAGGGGTCAACTCCGGAAGTGTTATCCTCATTGCGCTCGCATGACCTTGAGATTCGCAAGCAAGACCTGGAGCAACTTGTTGAACCCGTCCGGCAGGAGGGTATTCAAGTAGCAACGAAAGTGATTACAGGTACACCGTTTCTACAAATCATTCGGGAAGTACTGCGCTTCAAACACGATCTGGTCATTATGACCGCCGAAGGTAATGGTGGTTTAAGGGAACGCGTATTTTGTAGTACCTCCATGCACTTGATGCGTAAATCTCCCTGCCCGGTGTGGGTAGTCAAACCAGATCATCCAGGTCACTACGCCCGCATCCTGGCGGCAGTGGACCCCGATTCTGACAAACAAAAAAACGAACTGGCCATCAAAATTATGGATCTGGCCACTTCTAAGGCTCTGTGCTATAACGCTGAACTACACATTGTCAACGCCTGGATCTTGCATGGGGAGTCTCTTTTAAGGCACGGACGTGCCCAGATACCATCGGCTGAATTAGAAAAGTTGTTGCGCCGAACCGAAAGCGAGCACAAAGATGCGTTGGATAAACTGCTGTCCAGATATGACCTGGAAAAGCTACAACACAAAATTCATTTCCTGAAAGGCGAAGCCAAAAATATTATTCCCGCCTTAGCTGAACAAAACAACATTGGTTTGATTGTAATGGGCACAGTGGGTCGCACCGGTGTTCCTGGTTTTTTCATCGGAAATACCGCTGAGAATGTGCTCAATCAGGTAAACAGCTCGGTAATGGCCGTTAAACCCGAAGGATTTGTCACTCCGGTCAAACTGGATGAATAACGAGACGTGAACATGACACCTGCCATTGCTTCCGAACAACAACCCGCCAACGGCAAATCCTGGTTGCATCGTCTCAACCCGGGATGGTTTGTTGCCCTATTGCCGCTGAGTCTCACCCTCTTCTTTGCCGGTTTGATTTGCCGGGTGGCTGCTGGTGAGGTCATCACTGGCAGCTACCCTTGGGTGCCCAGTCTGGGCGTCAACCTTTCTTTTTATATTGACGGTCTGAGCCTGGTTTTTGCCCTGCTCATCAGCGGCATCGGCACCCTGGTGATAATTTACGCCGGAGGGTACCTGGCCGGGCATCCACAGTTGGGCCGGTTTTACATCTACCTGCTGCTTTTTATGACCGCCATGCTGGGACTGGTGCTGTCGGGCAACATCATTGCTCTGTTTGTGTTTTGGGAACTGACCAGCCTGAGTTCTTACTTGCTGATTGGCTTTAACCATAGTCAGCCCAAAGCCAGAGCATCGGCACTGCAAGCATTGCTGATAACCGGAGGCGGTGGGCTGGCCTTGCTGGCCGGTCTGGTGCTGTTGGGACAGGTTGGCGGCAGTTGGGAACTCTCCACCCTGTTAACTCAGGATATAGTCATTCAAAATCACCCGCTCTACCTGCCTATCGTCTTGCTTTTCCTGTTGGGCGCATTCACCAAATCGGCTCAATTTCCGTTTCATATCTGGCTGCCCAACGCCATGGCCGCACCTACGCCGGTGAGTGCCTACCTGCACTCAGCCACTATGGTGAAAGCGGGCATTTTTCTGCTGGCTCGCTTTAACCCAATTTTGGGCAATACGCCAATCTGGCAATGCAGCCTGACCGCTACCGGGGCCGTCACTATGCTCTTGGGTGCTTACCTGGCCTGGCAACAAACCGATTTGAAGCGTATTTTGGCCTACTCTACCATCAGTGCCTTGGGTACATTGGTGTTACTGCTGGGCGTAGGTACCGCAATAGCAGTCAAAGCGGCGGTTGTTTTTCTGATCGTTCACTCGTTGTACAAGGGTGCGCTCTTTATGGCCGCCGGTGCCATTGACCACGAAACCGGCACGCGCGACATCAATCAACTGCGTGGCTTGCGCCGGGTAATGCCCATCACCTTTGTGGCCGTCACCCTGGCGGCCCTCTCGATGGCCGGGGCGCTGCCCTTGTTTGTAGGCTACATTGGCAAAAAGCTCATTTACGAGGCTGCGCTGACCGCACCATCGGCGGCTTGGCTGCTGACCGGATCGGTGCTGTTGACCAACACGTTCACCGTGGTGGTGGCCGGACTGGTAGCCGTGCGCCCCTTTTGGGGACAACTCAAGCCCACACCCAAACCGGCTCACGAAGCACCCCTTAGCTTGTGGCTGGGGCCGCTGCTCTTGGCCGGGCTGGGGCTGTTACTCGTGGGACTGCTAGAATTTGTACCCAGCAGCCTGTTGACCCCATTTTTGGCAACCTCGGCCACAGCTATTGCCGATGAATTGGTACGGGTCAAGCTGGCCGCCTGGAGCGGGGTCAACGCCATTTTCTGGCTCAGCCTGGCTACCTTGCTCGCCGGGATTGGCCTGTACACCGGACGCAACGGATTGCGCCGTTTGCTTTCACCTGCCAATGCTTTAACCGCCATCGGGCCGGAACGTATTTATGAACGGACGCTGGCCGGATTGCAAATCGTTGCTACCGGGCAAACCCGCTTGTTGCAGCATGGGTATTTGCCGCTCTACCTGCTCACCATCGTCCTCACCACTGCCGGATTGATTGGTTACACGCTCCTGACTCGCTACGGCTTGAATATCGGAACTCATTGGTCGGGAGTGCGGATGCATGAAATAACGGTGGCGGTTGTTATTTTGTTGGCTACAATAGCAGCAGTAGTTTCTAAATCTCGACTGGCTACCATTGCCGCTTTGGGCATGATCGGCTATGGGCTGTCGCTGCTGTTTGTTTTTTACGGTGCGCCCGATCTGGCAATGACCCAACTGGCCGTTGAAACCCTGACCGTCATCATCCTGGCTTTGACGCTGTACCATTTGCCGCGCTTTTCCCGGTTGAGCAGTACGGCCGGTCGTACCCGCGATGCGCTGGTGGCACTGACGGTTGGTGGATTAGTGTCGGTGCTGGTACTGACGGTTCTGACAGTACCGATGCAGTCGCGTCTGACACCTTTCTTTGCTGAAAACAGCGTCACCCTGGCAAAAGGACGCAACATTGTGAACGTTATCCTGGTTGATTTCCGTGCGCTCGATACCCTGGGTGAGATCACGGTGCTGGCTGTGGCCGCCATTGGCATTTACGCGCTGCTGAAACAACAAAAGCAAAATGAGCAAAATGAATAAATTACCTGCGCCTGCGCACCGAGTTGGGCGCTTACCAGAGAGGACAGCATTGATGCATTCTATGATCTTATCAACGGCAACTCGCTATCTGTTGCCTTTGCTGTTGATGTTCTCGATTTTCCTGTTGCTACGAGGCCATAATGAGCCGGGTGGTGGGTTTACCGGCGGCTTGGTTGCCGCTGCGGCACTGGTTCTGTACGGCCTGGCTCTGGGCCTGCGCTCTGCACGGCAACTGCTGGGCATCGACCCACGCATGCTCATTTATGTTGGCTTACTGACAGCGGTGGTGAGCGGCTTGCTGGGCCTACTGAGCGGGCAGGTGTTTATGACCGGTCTGTGGAGCACCCAAACCCTGCCCGTCATCGGCAAGCTGGGCACGCCGCTACTGTTTGATGTGGGCGTTTATCTGGTGGTCATTGGTGTTACGCTGACCATTATTTTTGCCCTCATGGAAAATGAAACCGACTCCAAGACCGGTTCTCTTAAGGAGGAATGAGCGTGGAAATTGTACTGGCCTTGGTTATTGGCGGGCTGTTTGCCGGGGGCGTTTATATGCTGCTGCGGCGTAATCTGGTCAAGTTGCTGGTGGGGCTGATTCTGCTGGGGCACGGTGCCAACCTGCTCATCTTTTTGATGGGCCGCCTCATTCCCGGTCGACCTCCGCTTGTTCCGGTGGACGCAACCCACCCCGTTGGACTCTTTGCCGACCCGCTGCCGCAGGCCTTGGTGCTCACGGCCATTGTGATTGGTTTTGGCCTGCAAGCCTTTGCCCTGGTGTTGGCCCGCCGCCTCTACCAGTCGGCGCACACCGATGACCTGGACCAACTGAGAACAACCGAAACTTGATAAGGACCTGCCGATGAATATTTTTGTTTTGCTGCCAATTCTCATTCCCTTGATCACGACCATCGGCGTGCTCTTGGCCCGTCAGCGACCTCGTCTCCGGCGTAATCTAAGCCTGGGCGGGGCCGGGCTGCTGCTTATCATCGCTGTTGAGCTGCTGGTGCTGGTATGGCGTGATGGCATCCAGGTCATCCAGGTAGGGGAATGGGCTGCGCCCTTTGGCATCACCCTGGTGGCCGATCTGTTCAGCGCCATGATGGTACTTCTGGCAGCCTTAATGGGCCTGGGTGTTATCATTTACAGCCAGGCCACCGCAGAACAGCGAGCCGAACATTTTGGCTATTCGGCTTTGTTACATTTCATACTGATGGGCGTCAATGGTGCATTTCTGACAGGTGATATGTTCAACTTGTATGTCTGGTTTGAACTGCTGTTGATCGCCTCCTTTGTGCTTCTGGTGTTGGGTGGTCGGCGCGATCAGTTAGAAGGCACCTTCAAATACGTAGCCATCAACTTGTTCGGTTCGATATTGTTTTTGGTGGCCGTGGGAATTCTGTACGGGGTAGCTGGCACCCTGAATATGGCTGATTTGGCTGACCAACTTAACAGCCTGCCCTCGGGGCTGGTTACCACGCTGGCGATGCTGTTTCTGGTGGCCTTCGGGATCAAGGCCGGGGCTTTTCCGCTCTTTTTCTGGCTGCCGGCCTCGTATCACACCGCTCCGGCGGCGTTGCTGGCTTTGTTTGCCGGGTTGATGACCAAAGTTGGCGTTTATGCGCTGGTGCGGGTATTTACGCTGTTTTTCACGCAAGACACTGGCTACACACATACCCTTATTTTGATCATTGCCGGTTTCACTATGGTGACCGGCGTATTGGGTGCTGTGGCTCAAACCGAGTTTCGCAAGCTGCTGTCGTTCCACATTATCAGCCAGATTGGTTATCTGCTGATGGGCCTGGGTCTGTTCACTACGGCAGCGTTGGGTGGTGCGGTCTACTTTATGGTGCATGTCATCCTGGCTAAGTCGGCCCTGTTTCTGGTAGGCGGCATCATTTACAAACTGCGCGGTACTTATAATTTGAAGCAACTAGGCGGGTTATCCATTCTCTATCCGGGGCTGGCCTTACTGTTTCTCATTCCAGCGTTGTCGCTGGCCGGTATCCCGCCCTTATCCGGTTTTTGGGCCAAATTTGCCCTGGTTCAGGCCGGACTGGCTGCCGAACAGTATGTGATTGTGGCCGTGTCATTGGGTGTTAGTCTTTTGACACTGTTCTCCATGACCAAAATTTGGGCTGAGGTTTTTTGGAAAGACCAACCCGGCAAAGAGACACCTGTTCAAGCGATCAGCTTTATACCTCACCAGGCCGGGGTGTCGATGCTGCTGCCGGTGGGCGTACTGGCGGCTATTTTAGTGGTTATAGGACTGCTGGCCGAACCACTGGTAAACCTGTCATTGCTGGTGGCCGGACAATTGCTGAACCCGGCCGATTACATTGAGACCGTGCTGGGAGGCGTATTGTAATGTTGCTCTTAAATCTTTTGCTGGCCCTGGCCTGGGTGGCCCTTACCGGACAGTTGACGCCTGTGAACTTTGGCTTTGGTTTTGTGGTGGGCTTCCTGTTGCTCTGGTTGCTTCGACACGCCTATGGGGGACAGGCCTATGGGGAGTTGAGCTATTTCAGAAAAGTATGGCAGATCATCAAATTTATCGGTTTCTTTATCTGGCAACTGTTGTTGTCCAACCTGCGGGTTGCCTATGAAGTAGTTACCCCGCCCCACACGATGCGCCCAGCCATCGTTGCCGTGCCGCTGGATGTGAAGCATCCTGCCGCAGTGACGCTGCTGGCTAACCTGATCACCCTGACGCCCGGCACATTAACCCTGGACGTAGCACCCAACGGCAAAACGCTCTATGTCCACGCCATGTATGTGCAAGATGCCGACACGTTCCGCAGAGAAATCAAAGAAGGATTTGAATGCTACATCAAGGAGATTTTTGAATGAGTTTACCGACCTTTGTTGTACTGGTGATTCTGCCGGTGTTGAGCTTGGCGCTCTTGTTAACCTTTGCCCGTTTGCTCCTCGGTCCCAGTCTGCCCGATCGGGTGATAGCCCTGGATATGACCGCTACGTTGAGCATTGCTGTTGTGGCAGTTTACGCCCTGGCTACCGGCCAACCGGCGTTACTGGATGTAGCCATTGTCTTGGCCTTACTGGTCTTTTTGGGCACGGTGGGCTTTGCCTATTATATTGAACGGCGGGGAAAACTGGAGGTTGGTGAACAATGAACCCGGTGATTTGTACCGGTCTCTCATCTTCTCATCTCTATCAAACAGGAGAGTTTATAATGCAACTTTTTATCAGTACCCTACTTATAACCATTGGCTCAATTTTTATTTTACTGGCTGGCGTGGGCCTGGTACGGATGCCGGACCTCTTCTTGCGGATGTCGGCCTCAACCAAGGCGGCCACATTGGGAGTAGGCGCTACCCTACTGGGCGTGGCTGTTTACTTTAACGATTTTGCCACCTTTATCCGCGCCGGGGCCATCATTGTGTTTTTGCTGCTGACCGCACCGGTCGCTGCCCATCTCATTGGCCGGGCCGCCTATCAAGATGGTGTGCCGTTGTGGGAGAAAACCGAGTTTGATGACTTACGCTGACATTACAGCTCCATTTGGGCCGTACTGTCACGCCTTTTCCGCATCCTGTTTTGAGTAAAGTACGACCTTTGGTTGCACTCTCATGGAACCTTTGAGTTGCATTCTAATGGAACGATCTGTTGCATGAGCATGGAACGATCTGTTGCATTCTAATGGAACAACCTGTTGCATGAGTATACAACGTGTCAGTCGCATGGGAATGGAACCGGGAGAGGGTGCAAGCAAAGCCGCCCGGCTGTCTGTAGGGGTAAGCCCCCTGTGTCTACCCGAACTATTATGGGCAGGCACGGGGATTTGCCCCTACGCCCCCCGCCGCTTGGCCCGCACCCGCTTCAGATAATCACGCCATTTCTCCAAGGAAGGATGCCCGATGGCTTCGGCAATCTCCACGGCCAGACTTATATGCTCCTCGGCCTTGGCAAGGTCGCCCATATCTTCATAGGTGAGACCGAGGTTCCAGCAGGACTGCGCTTCTCCGGCCCGGTCACCCAGATCCCGGCGTAACGACAAGGCTTGTTCATGGTATTCCAATGCCTTGCCCGGCTTCCCCTGAACACGGTAGATCTCGGCAATGTTGTTCAGGGTTGCGCCTTCCCCGATCTTATAGCCAAGCTCCTGGCAGATGGGCAGGCATTGCTCATAATACTGCAAGGCCTGATCGTACTCGCCTTGGGCATGATAAAGCACACCGATATTACTCAGGGTCGTGCCTTCCCCCTCCCGGTCGCCGACCTCCCGCTTGATGCTCAGGCTCTGCTGATAATACTCCAGGGCCTGCTCGTACCTGCCCAGATCGTCATAAATCAAGGCCATGTTGTTCAGGGTCACGCCTTTATCCTTGCGTGCTTCCAGCTTGCGCAAGATAGGCAGGCATTGCTCATACCAGACAAGGGCCTGGTCAGGCTCCCCACGCCGCCAGCAGGTGAGGCCCAGGCTGTTCAGGCACCATCCCTCATCCCTGCGGTCGCCAGCCTGCCGGGCCGCTGTCAGGCGCATTTCCAGAGCAGTCAGTAGCTCTGCCCACCAGCCCTGTCGGTCAAGGTACTCCCACATCGCCCCTGCCAACCCTTTCACCTCCTGCCACAGCTCCCCATCCAGGCAGACCGCAATCAGCCGCAGGCAATGCGCCCGTTCACCATCCAAGCGGGCGTAACCCTCCAAGCCGAGCTTGCTCTGTTCCTGCGCAAAGACAATGTAGAACTGGGCAAGTCCTTTAAGGAGCCACCGATTCAGCGGTATCTTGCTACGGACATAGACGTGAATCAGGGCATGGCTAACCTGCCAGCCTTTATCCCGCTTCTCCAATAGGCCAAAGTCCACCAACTCATTCAGCACCTTCCGGCAGAAGCGGCTGTCCTCATCCGTATAATGAACAAGCCATGTCTTGCGATGGGCAATCCGTCTCTTAACCCACTTGCAAAACTCCCAAGGCGTGCTGTAATTAACGTTCTTGATAAAGAAGGTAACTGGTCTTTCAGTAAAGGGGGCAAAGGCCAGCAATCCGATGATGTTCAAGACGAACTGTCCTTTCCAGCTCACCTGCTCAACACTGCGCCGTAAGAGCAAGGCTGCATTCTCCTCCTGATGTTTCCCGCCCCCAAGCTCTTTTAGCGGCTCAGTCTCCAACCAACGCAAGTAGTCTGCCGCACTCTCATCCGTGTTGCGAAGATACTGCCCAGCAATACGCAGGGCCAAGGGCCAGCCGCCCAGTTGTTGGCACACAGCCTGCACCGTGGCCTTATCCGCTGTTGTGCCGCTGTAGAGCCGGAACGCCTCCTCAGCAGGCAGCTCGTCCAGCCGCTTGACCTTGAGCAGCTTGCCCGGCGCATCGCTCCGCTTTCGACTGGTGATCAGCACCCCGCAACCCCCACAGCAACGAAGCACGGCAGGCAGGTCGTCAGCCTCCTCAGCCCCGTCCAGAATGATCAGGGCCTGCTTGTTTGCCAGCAAACGACAGACCGCCTCTGGGCCGTTTTCCTGCGCCTCATCCACATAACTGCGCAGCAGATGATCAAAGGCCAAGCCCACATCCTTGCGCCCGTAAAAGGAGTAAAAGACCAGACCGTCTGGGAACAGGGCCGGGGCCTCTTGCTCAGGAGCCAGCTC
>QYLO01000091.1 GCA_022766165.1 Candidatus Electrothrix gigas | reverse complement strand
GAGTGAGTCACTTAATAATTTGTTGTTTAAAGAATGTCAAGGAAAAATCGACAGAGCTTCTCTGTAAGTCTCTGTAATCGTTTTTATCAAAAAAACTCATGAATTCTATCAGGAAACTATAAAAAAATTCATCATCATTTTTGTTACAATCATCATAAGCTTCCTTGATACGTATCTCACGTATCTCCTTTAAAAACATCAAGCAGCTAAAAATCACCCTTGACTCTTGACAGAGTATAAGGAACGAGGTAGGAATATTTTTGTTTGTTAAACGTAAAGTTTGTTGAACGTAAATATTCTGTCCTTTTTTGAAGCACTTTTTGGAAGAACTTGGAAAGAATAATAAAATATTAAAAGAGGATGCTTTTCTCTGCCATTGCATCTCAAGCCACCTGCCATGAATAATTTGATAAACCGACACAACGGCCTGACCCGTCGATCCTTTCTCCATATTGCGGCCTTTGCAGGCTTGGCAGGTTTGACAGGTTTAACAGGCATTACTCGCTTCTTTCCCTTTTCAAATGATCCACAGATTTTTACGGTGAGAAAATCTTTCCCCCTGATGGGAACCCTGCTCAATCTGACCGTGTACAGCAAGGACCAGGATCAAGCCGAGACAGCAGTAGCTGCTATGTTCTCCCACATGCAGGAACTTGAGGGCAAACTCTCTCGCCATCAACAGGAGAGTGAGGTCGGTATCTTAAATCGAACCGGCTCCTTAGCGCAACCGAGTAAGGATCTGCAAGCCGTGCTTGCACTGGCTCACAGCGTCAATAAAAAAACAGCCGGTGCCTTTGATATAACCATCCTGCCTCTGTTGAGCCTGTATCAGGAACAGGGACAGCAGCTCATTGAGCAACCAGAGCGTATCCGTCGTTTACTGCGTTCTATGGGCCAGCAGCACCTCTCTGTGAGTCCACAACAGATACGCTTGGGCAAGGCAGATGTTGAAAACCCAGGCATAACTCTGGACGGCATTGGTAAAGGCTATATTGTGGATCAAGGGGTTGCCACTTTGCAGGAATTTGGCTTTGACCAAGTACTGGTAGAGGCAGGCGGTGATCTCATGGTCAAGGGCTGTAAGCCCCAAGGAGTTCCCTGGCGTATTGGTATCAGAAACCCCAGACCTCACATTTCCCATGAGTTGCTCACTGTGCAGGTTGCAAATATGGCTGTGGCCACCTCTGGCGATTATTTCCAGTCCTTTAGCCCGGACCTGCGTTATCACCATATTATCAATCCGCATACAGGATTTTCTTCACCAGAACTGGCAAGCTGTACCATTACCGCACCTGACGCTGCCTTGGCCGATGCCTTAGCCACGGGGTGTATGGTTTTGGGGCGAGCAAACAGTATGGATTTGCTGGCAGACCTGCCGGACTGCGAGGGCCTGTTTATAGATAAGCATCTGAACATTTCAAAAACAGAAGGTTTTGCCAGCTAACATGAATTGTACTGATTGGAGCATAACCAAGGGGCTTGATATCCCCATCAGCGGGACACCTGAGCAGAGCATTCAACCGGGTCATGCAGTCACCGAAGTGGCCCTGCTCGGCTTTGATTATGTTGGACTCAAGCCGACCATGAACGTTCGGGTCAACGATCAGGTGGCAAGCGGCCATCTCCTGTTTACGGATAAAAAAAATCCCGGCGTTCGCTTTACTGCCCCTGCGCCGGGTACAGTCAAAGCCATTCATCGGGGACCACGTCGTCGCTTTGAATCCCTGGTGATTGAGCTGCAAGGTGAGGAACGCCTCTCCTTTACCCCGCCCTGTCCTACTTCACACGATCTACCAGCTCCTGATGCGATAAAGGATATCCTGATTCAATCTGGGCAATGGACAACCTTACGAACCCGGCCCTACGGCAAGGTACCCTCTCCTAAGGCACAGGCGGCCTCCCTTTTTATCACGGCCATAGACAGCCAACCCCTGGCAGCAGATCCGGCAATCATTATAACTGCGTATCAGGATGATTTTCTTTTGGGACTGCATGTCCTGCACACATTAACACCCAAGACCTTTCTCTGTTGTGCATTGGGGAGCAACCTCCCAAGCTCTGCGCTTCATGACCTGTCCAACCTTGCAGTTGCTCGTTTTTCCGGGCCGCATCCTGCTGGACTGGCCTCAACCCATATCCATTTTCTTGATCCTGTGCATTCCGAAAAACAGGTCTGGCATATTGGCTACCAAGATGTGATCGGGATAGGGCATCTTTTCCGCACAGGCAAACTCTGGGAGGAACGGGTTGTCGCCTTAACTGGCCCTTCTATGCAACGTCCCCGTCTCATACAGACCTTGGCCGGGGCCTCTGTTGTAGAGCTTTGCCAGGATGAGATAACAGACTCTCCATCCCGCCTGATTGCAGGCTCGGTGTTGAACGGGCATCGGATGGGACAAGAGAACGTTCACGGGTATTTGGGTCGTTATCAGCAACAGATCTGTGCGCTACCGGAAAAAGACGGGTCAGGTCTGTTCAACTGGTTAAGCCTGGGCAGTGATCGCTATTCCAGCCTGCCAGTCTTTCTGTCCGCTTTTACCGAAAAAGCTAGGGGAAAATTTCCTCTGACTACGGCGAGCTGGGGAGGCAAACGGGCTATTATACCAATGGGAACGTATGAACAGGTCATGCCGCTGAATCTGATTGCCACGGCCCTGCTTAAAGCCATTGCCACCCGGAACACGGACAAGGCAGCAGATTTAGGTTGTCTGGAGCTGATTGAGGAAGATTTGGCTCTGTGTAGTTTTGTCTGTCCTGGGAAGAATAATTTTGGACAGATGTTGCGGGAGGTTTTGACCAGGATTGAGGAGGATGGGTAAGGAAACGAAAGCGGACAGTTGGTTTCCCGAATCCTGCATTGTCTGATTTCGTTGTAGTCAATTAGACCTACGACTGTAATCGCACCATAAGAAAAAAGACGGAATGAATAAAAACGTTGAAAATGAGAGAAAGACCGATCCTGAAAATGGGAATGACAATGGAGCAAATATAAGATTGTCTGCACCTTGGGGAGGGGACCAAAATATAGCTTTTGGATGTATTCGTCAAGAATCAACTTCAGATTTTCATAATAATTTTGTAAAAGAACGTACCCGTGTTCATGAAATTTATATTCTCGAACAGGCAAAAAACAAACGAATTGGTCTTGTTCTAGCCTTTTTGTTGATTTTGTTGGCTGCACTATTAATTCTATTTGCTCCAGAAGGGAGAGAAACACTATCTTATTGGATAGGTGCT
This sequence comes from Candidatus Electrothrix gigas, assembly GCA_022766165.1. Lineage (GTDB taxonomy): Bacteria > Desulfobacterota > Desulfobulbia > Desulfobulbales > Desulfobulbaceae > Electrothrix > Electrothrix gigas. The sequence goes on along the minus strand of QYLO01000091.1, from coordinate 6,644 downwards.
GCATTGGTTATTTTTTCCGCTGGAGCACTGGGGTTTGGGAGAGTATGGGGTAAAGCTGCAAATATCTCATTTGGCGCAGACCAAGATCGCAGGAATCTATGAGGAGAAGTGCTTTAATAAGCCAAATAGCTGGGTAGGGGCGGCACCTGTAAAAGTGCTGCGTGGAATAGCTCTCATAAAGTTATCTCGGTACACGTAAAACCTCTCCGACGATAGGTTTTACCTATCCGCCGATACCCTGAAGCATACCCAAGGTATGGTTGAGGCATACCAAGGGATAGGTTCAACCATACCCGACTATAGGTTCTTCCCCTCCCCGGAGCCGAAGAACCGCTCATAAGAGACGAAATTCCCGCAGCCCGTGCCGTTCATCACCCTTACGGACTGCTTCAACCGTAAAGTTCAACCGAAGGAGACAAGAGATGCCTGACAATCCGAATAATCCTCATGCCCTGAGCACCCCGCCGACCCTTGCGGACAAGCAGATCGACCTGTCGCCCTTTACCTTGATTGATCTTGATCCCGAGGAAGTCCGCAAACTCCCCAAACCCAAGGCGGATTTCCCGGAAATCGCCCGGCAGGTGCTGGCCCTCTATCCTGAGTACCAGGACGAGCTGCGCCTGAGCGAGGAGGACTTTGATCCGGCCAAGGTCACAGAGCATCTTGATCTGGCCGAGGAACTGATTCCCTATGCCGAGTGGCTGGAAAAGCGGGCCGAGCAGGTGCGGGAGACCCGCATGGACCATCTTGCCGACTCCTGCAGGGCAGTGCTTGCCCTCTATCACCGTGTGCAGGCCGCAGAAGCCTTTGACCCCCAAGTCGGCTATGCCTTTGCCTTTCTGGCTGATTACTTTGGCGCAGGCAAAAAAAAGGGAAAAAAGGAGTAGGCACGGTTCTTCCTGAATAATTTCAGCTTGACTGTTTTTTCAACATGAAACTTCTCAACACCCTCTTACAAAAAGCCGCCCCTCACTTTGCAAAGGGAGGCCACTTTGAACGCTGGCACCCAGCCTTTGAGGCGATAGACTCCTTTATTATGGGCAGTCGCCACACCACTGGCTCGGCACCCCATGTCCGGGACGCAATGGATCTCAAACGGATCATGATCCTGGTGGTCGTTGCCCTCATCCCGTGTGTGTTTATGGCAATGTGGAACACGGGGTATCAGGCCAATCAAGCCTTGCAGGCCCTGGGGCTGACCATTCCGGCAGGCTGGCGCGGTGCAATTATGGCCGCAATAGGTCTGCACTGCACACCAGACAGCTTTCTTGCCAACGTCATCCACGGAAGTTTGTTTTTTCTGCCTGTCTACCTGGTCACGCTGCTGGCAGGTGGGCTGTGGGAGGTCATCTTTAACCTTGCTCGGGGCCATGAAATGTCTGAAGCCTTTCTGGTCACAAGTCTCCTCTTTCCCCTGATTCTGCCGCCAACCATCCCCCTCTGGCAGGTAGCTCTTGGGATCAGCTTTGGAGTTATCTTTGCCAAAGAGGTCTATGGCGGGGTGGGTCGTAACTTTATGAACCCAGCCTTGGCTGCCCGAGCCTTTCTCTTTTTTGCCTATCCCGGCAACATAAGTGGGGACACGGTCTGGGTAGGCGTGGACGGTCTTTCCAGTGCCACTGCCTTAGCCAAGGTAGCCGTCGCCCCGGCAGATAATCCACTTGCCACCTTTAATTTTAGCTGGGCAGATGCCTTTGTTGGCACGGTTCCCGGTTCTATGGGCGAAACCTCTGTGGTAGCCTGCCTGCTTGGTGCGACCCTGCTGCTGATCTGGGGTATTGCCTCTTGGCGGATCATGCTTTCCATGCTACTGGGTGGTCTGGGTCTGGCGTTGCTCTTTCAGTTTGTTGGTTCATCCAGCAACGCCTTTATGAACCTGCCCTTTTACTGGCACCCCGTCCTAGGCGGTTTTGCCTTTGGCCTGGTCTTTATGGCCACGGACCCGGTGACAGCACCACATACCAACATCGGCAAGTGGTGCTATGGTTTTTTTATTGGGGTATTATCCATTTTGATTCGGGTCATCAATCCAGCATATCCAGAGGGCGTGATGCTGGCTATCCTGCTGGGTAATGTCTTTGCCCCACTCTTTGACTATCCGGTTATTCAGGCAAATATCAGACAGAGGAGGCTTCGGCATGAATAAGGAAAAAACAGCCAGTGCCTTTCTTGCCGTCATGGTCTTGGCATTTGTCTGTTCTGTTCTGGTTACTGGAGCCGCAGTTGGACTCCGCCCCAGACAGGAGGCCAACCGGACACTGGATCAGAAGAAAAATATCCTGCGGGCTGCTGGCCTCTACCAGGGTAAGGAGGGTACCGGTAAGGGTGGTGATGTGGATACCCTGTTTCAACAAGTAGAGACCAAGATTATTCGTTTGGCAGATGGGAGCTTTGTCCCGCCAGAAGAGTTGGACCCTGCAACCTTTCACCAACTGCGTTCAACGCTTGATAACACAACCAGCAGAAAGTTAAGCAAGGAAGAAGACAAGGCTGGCTTGGGTCGGCAGGAAAAGTTTTCCATGGTCTATCTGGTCAATAAGGGGGGGCAACTGGACAAGGTCATTCTGCCGATTCGTGGCAAGGGCCTTTGGTCTACCATGTACGGCTATGTGGCTCTGGCAGCGGATCTCTCCACTATCAGCGGTATTACCTTTTATGAACACGGGGAGACTCCTGGACTGGGTGGAGATATAGCCAACCCAGATTGGCAGGCTGGTTGGCAAGGGAAACAGCTCTATGCTCCAGATAACCCAGAGGGCTTAGAGGGACAACCTGTGCTTGAGATTGTCAAGGGACATGGAACAGGCCCGTATCAGGTAGACGGGGTGTCTGGAGCCACCCTGACCATGAATGGCGTCAACAATCTGATGCAGTTCTGGTTTGGGGAGCATGGGTTTGGCCCGTTTCTGCAACGCTATAAGGGATTTTTAGAAAAATAAGATCATCATTTTCAGCAGATGCCGTAGGGGCGATCCTTGTGATCGCCCTTATTGCCTGCACCGAAGAAATAAAAGGGCGAATACAAGATTCGCCCCTACGACGCCAGATATAATCTGAAACAGATTTAAACAAGGGGATCAACAACGATGCCTGAAACAAAAAAAGAACTGCTTCTTAATCCATTTTTTCAACGCAATCCCATTGCCCTGTTAGTGCTGGGGATCTGCTCGGCCTTGGCTGTGACCGGCAGCATGGACACGGCTCTGGTCATGTCCATCTGCCTTACCCTGGTGGTGGCCTTTTCCAGCCTGATCATCAGCCTGATCCGGCACCAAATCCCCAATACAGTACGCATTGGGATGCAGATCACCGTGATTGCCACCCTGGTTATTCTGGTGGATCAAATCCTCAAGGCGTTTTTCTACGATCTGGCCAAACAGCTCTCAGTCTATGTGGGCCTGATCATCACCAACTGTATTGTTATGGGCCGGGCCGAAGGCTTTGCCATGAGTCATGCCCCGCTCAAATCTTTTATTGATGGACTAGGCAACGGACTGGGCTACGCCTTTATCCTGATGACCGTGTCCTTTTGTCGGGAACTGTTAGGCAGCGGCACTGTGTTTGGTTATGAGGTACTCCCCCTTGTCAATAATGAGGGCTGGTATGCGTCCAACGGCCTGATGGTCTTACCCGCTGGAGCCTTTTTTCTTATTGCCCTGATTATCTGGGCATTACGCACAATATACCCTGACCAACAGGAGAAGGAATAATGTCCCATTATTTGGAAATACTGCTTACCTCCCTGTTTATGGAGAACATGGTGCTCTCCTTTTTTTTGGGGATGTGTACCTTTCTGGCTATCTCCAAAAAGATCAATGCAGCGGCTGGTCTCGGGTGTGCAGTTGTACTTATTCAGGTTATCACTGTTCCTATCAACAACCTGATCTATCAGTACCTGCTCAAACAAAATGCCCTGACCTGGGCAGGTCTTCCTGGACTGGACCTGACCTTTCTCGGCCTGCTGATCTATATCGGCGTTATTGCTGCTACAGTTCAGATCCTCGAAATGGCCCTTGATCGCTTTGTACCAGCCCTGTACAACACCCTGGGGATTTTCCTGCCTCTGCTCACAGTCAACTGCGCCATCCTCGGTGCCAGCCTCTTTATGGTGGAGCGAGAATACACCTTTGGAGAAAGTGTCTTTTACGGTATCGGGTCCGGTGGCAGTTTTCTGCTGGCCGTGGTAGCCCTAGCCGGGATTCGGGAAAAGATGGAATACGCTGATCCGCCTGCTGGCTTACAGGGTCTGGGCCTGACCTTTATCACGACTGGCCTGATGGCTCTTGCCTTTATGGGGCTGGCCGGAATTTCATTGTAGGAACATTAAGAGAACAATAAATATGTTGGAAATTATCACCGCTCTTCTCATCTTTCTCGCCCTCCAGTTGATCCTTGTTACACTGATTGTGCTGGCTAAAAAAAAGCTCCAGCCGGGTGGAGAAGTTACCATTCTGATTAACGAGCAAAAAGAACTCCGGGTTAAACCTGGTAACAGACTCCTCACCACCTTGGCAAACGAGAACATCTTTATCTCTTCGGCCTGCGGTGGCGGCGGAAGCTGTGGGCAATGTCGGGTTATAGTCAAGCAAGGCGGAGGGAGTATTCTCCCTACTGAACGGGGATATATCTCCAAGCGAGAGGCCAGAAACGGCATGCGGCTGGCCTGTCAGGTGCAGGTTAAGCGAGACATGAAAATAGAGGTTCCTCCCGAAATGCTGGATATCCGCAAGTGGGAATGCACTGTGGTCTCCAACGAAAACATTGCCACCTTTATCAAGGAGCTGGTTCTCAAATTACCCGATGGTGAAGAAATGGATTTTCAACCAGGTGGCTTTGTTCAGGTTGATATTCCGCCCTATGCCCTATCCTTTAAGAGCTTTGATATTGATAAAAAATTTCTGTCTGATTGGACAAAATCGTACCTTTTTCAGTATAAATCCAACCTGACCGTTCCCATTACCAGAGCCTACTCTATGGCCAACTATCCCGGAGAAAAGGGTTTGCTCAAGCTGGACGTAAAGATTGCCTGTCCTCCGACAGGCTGCAAGCTGCCCCTGCCGCCGGGTAAGGCATCATCCTACATCTTTAACCTGAAACCAGGTGATAAGGTGACTATTTCCGGGCCGTACGGAGACTTTTGTATCCATGAAGGCAAGCAGGAGATGATCTACGTAGGTGCTGGAGCAGGTATGGCTCCGTTGCGCAGTCAAATCTTGGAGTTAATGAAGGGCAGACATTCCAGTCGTAAGATATCCTACTGGTACGGCAGCCGTACCCTGCTCGAAGTTCCGTACTTAGAAGACTTTACCGCTCTTTCTCAGAAATATCCTAATTTCACCTTTCACCTCTGTCTGTCCCGGCCAAAAAAAGAGGATAACTGGACTGGCCCAGTCGGACATGTTCATAATGTTCTGTATGAGGAATATCTCAAGAATCACGAGGCACCCGAGGATATTCAGTACTATACCTGCGGCCCGCCCATGATGACCCAATCTCTGGTCAAGATGCTGACTGAGCTTGGGGTGGAAGAGGACAGTATTTATAAGGATGACTTTGGGGGATGATGAAGATTTTTTTGCTTACTTTTGGGATTAGTTTTACGGTACTTGTTGCTGCTGCTCTGATTATTAACTTCAGTAAACGACGGCAACGGAAATCGCCGCATGGGTTGACTGGGATGTGTCATCGGACTGGTGGGGTGGCTTGTGGGTCTTGTGGGGAGGGGGTGCGTGAAGGGGTTGATTCAAATAATGATAGCTGACCAATTACGGAGTAAGATTTAATCTTGCTCTGATCTTTTTTTATTTTCTAAAATAAATTTCTTGAAAAAAAAGAGGGGGGGAGTGAATGGTTACGGCAGATCATCTCCTTCGTCAGCAGGCGTTGACTGCCCCCTAACTCGTAAATATACCCGAACCAGATGATCATGCCTTCTCCATCGCTTCAGCTCCAAATCAAGCATATCGGCTATCAGAATAATCAGAACAACGAACAGAACAAACCGCAGTTCGTAGTTCTGCGCAGCAGCGACCTGAAATCCTCCGCACCGGTGACCCTGACCGGGCCGGACCAGACCGTTGTTCCCGGTCGTCCGAATAGCAATCTCCAGCAAGACTTGCGCTGGTATCTGGAACAATTTCTCGAACTGCCCACAGGAGCCTATCCTGATCTCGCCGAGCGGGTCCAGGATACCCTGCAACAATGGGGCCAAGACTGTTTTGAGGTACTGTTTAAGAAGCAGGCATATCTCTGGTTGCAGGAGGCCCGGAAAGAAGGCTTGGAAAATCTGCATCTGAAAATCTCCTCTGATGATCCCCGTGTGCTGGCTTGGCCCTGGGAAGCCCTGCATGACCCGGAGATCGGCACCTTGGCGCATCATTGCCGGATTGAGCGACAGATCAACAAAGACCTGAATGATCCGCTGCCCCTGCCGGAAAATCTGCCCAAAGACTGCATCAACATCCTGCTGGTCATCGCCCGACCCGGCGGGGACAGCGATGTGGGCTTTCATGCCTTGTCCCGTCCGCTGGTGGAACTGACCCGCAAGCAGCAATTGCCCGTGCATATTGACGTGCTTCGTCCGCCGACCTTTGACCGGCTTCGGCAGCAACTCCATGACAGACCGGGCTTCTATCATATCGTTC
>QYLO01000090.1 GCA_022766165.1 Candidatus Electrothrix gigas | reverse complement strand
TGAGAAGTCACGGGATTATCCGAAAAATACCCCGGCAGAACCGATATCAGGTGACCACCAAGGGGATGCGGTTGACCAACGCTCTGAATGCGTTGTTAGCGGCATCCATTGAGGATCTTTTAAAAATTGCCGCTTAATTTTCTTGTTTTTTATGACAGGAGTTGAGGGGTAAGGCACTAATACAATAAAACTCCCCCTCTCTCCTCTCCCCTCTTCCGTTAGGAAGGGGTGGAGTGAAAAAATTATACAAGGACCTAACTGATCTACATGGCTATAGTCTCAATATCGACTTTTTCAACACCTTCAACAGAGCCAACAGAACCGGTTCTTCAACCCTTGAGAGGATGCAGCCCGTATATACGAGCCCTGTTTTCCGCTGTCCTGTTGACCGTTGCTATGCCCGGAAAAATAGGCTGGTGGCCCTTTCTCTTTGTTGCTCTCCTTCCCCTGCTCTCCACCCTTGGCCGCTTATCTGTACGGCAAAGCATTTTAACAGGCATTGTCTGCGGAATGTTCTTTTACACGGGGTTGCTCTATTGGATCAGTCCGGTGCTGCAACGCTACGGTGGAATGCATCCAGTTGTTACCATCACGGCTCTTTTTGCCTTGGTTGTCTATATGACAACATACCTCTGTCTCTTTTGTTGTCTAGGCAACTCTATACTTATCCTCCGGTGCCGTTCAAAAGGAACGTCTGCTGCCCTGCTTTTGCTGGCAGCACCAACGCTCTGGGTTGGACTTGATTTTCTTCGCGGCACCCTTTTTACCGGCATACCCTGGATGGATATCGGCTATGCCTTGTACCGACAGCCCCTCTTGATTCAGGCTGCTGATCTTGGTGGACACCATGTTATTACCTTTGCGGTTGTGCTGATCAACGCACTACTTCTTTGGCTTATCAGCAGGATACAGACTGCCGATGCTGCGGCCTCGGGTTACCATTTTGCCCCTCCTGTTGTTGTTTTTCTCCTGCTTGCCTTTCTTGGCGGGTATTCCACAGTACGGTATCAGCAAATCGTATCAAAAGTCGCTACTGCTGATACGGCTTTTATCAGCGCAGTGCAAGGAAATATTCAGCAAAATATAAAGTGGGTACCAAGCTATAAGGAAAAAACCATTGATCAGTATCTGTTGCTCTCTCGTCAAGTTGTCACAGAAGAAACAGAAAAACCAGATCTGTTTGTGTGGCCTGAAACAGCCCTTCCCTTTTATCCTGCTCGTGAACCCCTAATGAACAAGGTTCTTGATTTTGTTTGGGAAAAAGATATCCTTCTCTTGACTGGTTCACCTTTTTTCACGGTCAAGCCAACACAACGAAAAAAGGTGGCCTATTATAACAGTGCCCTGCTCTTGGATCGTACTGGAAGCATGTCTGCTCGTTATAATAAACAGCATCTTGTTCCGTTTGGGGAATATGTTCCTCTGCGCCACTATCTCTGGTTTCTCAAGCCGCTGGTTGAAGTAGTAGGAAATTTTACAGCTGGTGACTCTTCTCAGCCTCTTGATGGAGAAACCATTCAGGTTGGGGTGCTGATCTGCTTTGAGTCGCTTTTTCCAAATATTGCCCGAAAAGAAGTTGCTGAGGGTGCGAATTTGTTGGCCAATCTTACCAATGACGCCTGGTATGGCAGATCAGTTGCCCCTGATCATTCCTGGGCTATGACCGTGTTTCGCTCTGTGGAAAACAGGCGAAGTTTGGTTCGAGCAGCAAACACCGGAATCAGTGGTTTTGTCAGTCCCACCGGAGAAATTCTTCAGGAAACAGAGCTGTTCAAAGCCAAAGCAATCAGTGCAAGAATACCCTTAATGACTCTCCAATCGGTCTTTGTCCGTGGTGGGCATCATTTTGATAGTATCTGCCTGTTCTTGGCTCTCATTTTGTTGCATCTTGCAGTATGTAGACATCAAAAAAATAAAAAAATACGACGGTGTCGTGGATTTTAACGATGGTTGGATGGTTTACATCCTTCAAAGATAAAAGCCGCTTGATATTCGGCAAAGACTATAAACAAAGAGTATAAACAAAGAGTGTAAGGTTGACAACAGTTGATCAAATTGTTAGTAGGGACCTATAACTTTATGTTAAAGACCCTTGTGGTAGATACACCTACCTTTGATTAGGTGCAACTTATAACTATTTATAAGAAAAAAAGTATCGGAAAGTAAACATGGCAGAACTGAACGAAACAGCAGAGGCAAAGCAGAAACTTCAAGAACTGAAAGAGAAAATGCTCACCCTGAAGGAGCATCTTTGACTTAGATGGCAAAAAACTTGACATTGAACGTTTAGAGTCTGAATCCTTGGAACCCAACTTTTGGAACGATCAGGCCAACGCCAAAAAGGTCCAGAAAAAACTAGGCCAGTTGCAGGATTTGGTCAAGAATTGGGAACAGAACTTCCAGGATCTGGAAGAGGCAGACATGCTCCTTGATATGGCTATTGAGGAAAAGGATCTGGAAACACAGCAAGAGGTTGAGTCCTCGCTCAGTCAACTGGGGAAGCGAGTTGATCTGGTTGAGCTGGAGTGTATGTTCGACGGGGAACATGACGACAGCAATGCCCTGCTGATTATCCATGCCGGAGCTGGTGGAACTGAGGCCCAGGACTGGGTGGGTATCCTCATGCGTATGTATCTGCGCTGGGCAGAGGCGCATGATTTTGCCACTGACATCCTGGATTACCTGCCTGGAGACGAGGCTGGCACCAAATCGGTCACCATCCGTATCAAAGGAAAAAACGCCTACGGTTATACCCGTTCGGAAGTGGGTATCCATCGGTTAGTGCGCATATCCCCCTTTGACTCTTCTGGACGACGGCATACCTCGTTTGCCTCGGTCATGGTCTTGCCAGAGCTGGATGATACCATAGAGATAAAAGTTGATGAAAAAGAGCTACGCATTGATACCTATCGGGCCAGCGGGGCCGGGGGCCAGCACGTCAATAAAACCGATTCAGCCATTCGGATAACCCATCTTCCCACCAACATTGTTGTGCAATGCCAGAACGAACGTTCACAGCACCGCAACAAGGACATGGCTATGAAGATGCTCATGGCTCGGCTCTATGAAAAACAGCAGGAAGAGCAGGTCAAGGCGCAGGAAAATCTGCATGGGGATAAAAAAGAGATTGCCTGGGGCAGTCAGATTCGCTCATACATCTTGCAGCCGTACCGCCTGATCAAGGACCATCGAACCGATCTGGAAGAAGGCAATGTGGACGCTGTGCTTGATGGACGACTTGATCCCTTTATTAAGGCATTTCTGCTTTGGCAACCAAAAGAGTAACCGAGCAAAACTACGCCCTGAACTGCGCTAAATGTGGAGCATGTGCTGTGGTTTGCCCGGTATTTCGGGTGGACGGACGAGAGGTGCTGACAGCCCGAGGCAAGATGCACCTCCTGACCACTGCGCTGGCTGAACAACCCTCTGCTGTTTTTGAGGACCGCTTTTCTCGCTGTTTGCTCTGTGGTGCTTGCGAACAGGTCTGTCCTCGGCAGTTGCCGATCACGGCTCTTATCTCTCAGGCCCGCAGTACCTTTTCCCGTTTTTACGGGCCAAATGGTCTAACAAAAGCTGCTGCCTGTGCTGCCTTAACACACCCGGCACTGTTCGAGGGGCTGGTTAAGGCGGGAATCAGTCTGCAACGTCTCCAGGCCCTGCCTGTTCAATCAGGATTACGCCTCAAACTCGATCTGCTCGAACAGCGAACCGAGCCTATCGAGCCGAGCCTGTCTCTGAACAACAAGATCGTACCTCAAGAGGGGCAAGCAACTGCGTGTCTCAACTATTTTACCGGTTGCCTTGCCCGTCATCTTCAGCCCTCTGTTGCACAGGCAACCCAAGCCCTGTTGCAACACAGCGGGCTAACAACTGCTTATGTTCCACCTGATCAATGCTGCTGCGGCTTGGCAGCGTGGAGTGCTGGCAAACAGGAGCTGGCCTGCGAACTTGCCCGAAAAAATATCCAAGCTTTTGCCGATCCTTTGTCTGTTGATGCGCCAATTATTACCTCCTGCGCTTCCTGTTCTTCCCATTTGCTTGCCTACCCTACCCTCTTTGCCAAAGATGATCCGTGGCATGACAGGGCCGTGGCCTTTGCTGATCGAGTTCAGGAGTTTACCTCGTTTTTTAATGATAAGTTATTAGCAAGCTTCTGTACTGAATCCTGTACTGAACATTCTCAACATCCTAATCAACATCCTAAAACACGAGTTTTCTATCATGATCCCTGCCATCTTCGTTTTGAAAATAAGGGCATGAGTACACCACGTTCGCTGTTGCACAAGGCAGGTGTGCATGTTCTGGAACCAAAGCACGGCCCACGCTGCTGCGGACAAGGCGGACTGTTTCACCTGGCCTGCCCTGAGCATTCTGCGCAGATATTTGAGAAAAGCAGCAAACAGGCTCTTGCCGGTTCACCGGACTATATCACCACGACCTGTTCTGGTTGTTTGATGCAGTATCAGGAGGGGTTGGCTCGGCAGGGGCAGCGGGTTAAGGTTGTGCATCTGGCGAGTTTATTGGTTGCTTGCTTGGAAATAGCGTCCCGAAGGGACCGCCGAAAATAGCTCGGCTCTATTCTGGTAGCTCTTGCATTATAAGCTCAATATCTCTTCCACCTCGAATGATCAACTTTCCGTCAATATTCTGGCGAAGACTAAAACGAAAAGAGTGCGGGCCATCAGAAGAGTAGTGTAGACCATACTTTGCGCATTTGCCGACTCGGAGAAAGGAAGAACCGCCCCTGTCGACCTCCCATCCTTCCAAACTCTCTGGACAACGAGAACGCTTGCACTCTTCCTGTACCTGTTCAGCTGTCTCCAAGGTAAACTTTTTTGCTACTTCCCAGGAATAGTTGACAGAGTATATTGCAAGGGTATATGCCAGGATCACAGCAGATTCCGAGAGCAACTTGGCCCGCTTTTTCCAACGCTTAGGATGGATTCCATGCTGGTCAAGATTATAGAAAAGCAGATACATTGTTTTCAGGATGGATTTCAAAGTATATAATCCAGCACCAAGCCACAGTATTGCGGAACCGAAATCCAATGGGATTCTCGACAACACTCCCAGAATAAAAACTGGTGGGATGACGAGGCAAATATAGTACATGATAGAATGCCGCTCATCTTCAAACTGTAGCTTTCTTTTCATTGACTTTCTCTGATTTTCTCTTGGCATTGCTTGAGGGACTTGCGGGTTTTAGCAGTTTCTGGATGCTCTGCGGGTAACAGCCGTTCCTGCATATCCAGAGCAGCCTGATATTTCTCCAAAGCCTCATGGTAGCGTTCAAGGCCGCTCAAGGTATTACCCATTCTTCTAAGGGTTCTGGCAGTACGAGGATGATCCGACAGAACCCGCTCCTGAACAGCTAACGCATCTTTCTGTTTCACCAATGCCTCTTCGTGCCGATCAAGATTGCCTAATGTCTTGCCGAGATTGCTGAGGCTGTTTGCAATATGCGGGTGGTCTTGGGGCAGCAGGCGTTGCTGCATATCCAGAGCAACCTGATATTTTTCCAAGGCTTCTTGGTGCCGACCCAAATAACCCTGTATACTCCCAATCCAAGCAAGGCTGTTGGCAATATCCGGGTGGTCTTTGGGCAGAACTTTTTGCCGTATCTCCAAGGCAGCTTTATGTTTGATCAATGCCTCTTCGTGCCGACCAAGATCTCCTAAGCTCGCACCGATATTATTGAGGCTGGCTGCAATATTTGGATGGTCTTGGGGCAGAACTTTTTGCCGCATCTCCAAGGCAGCTTCAAGTTTGATCAATGCCTCTTCGTGCCGACCAAGCTCTCCCAGTGTAATGCCGATATTACTGAGGCTGGTTGCAATATTTGGATGATCTTTAGGATAGACTTGTAGCTTGAGCTTCAGCGCTTCCTCATGTTTTTGCAAGGCATCCTGGTATTGGCCAAGATCGTCCAGTAACACGCCGAACAGAGAAAGGAACAACCCTCCAGTCTGATTTGAAGGCACCCCGCCCTGCCCCTCATACCAACGATCACAGGCACAGATAATCGCCTGTAAAAAATATACCGACTGCCGGTCTTTTTCCTCACCCGCCCGCTTCAACAAAGACCCCGGAGAAACCAAGCCAGCCTCCATTCTCGCCAAAAGCGTATCGGAAAAACGCTCTGCCATTTCCGGTTCAAAATACCATGCCAACCGCTCCCGCCAGCGTTCCCGCACTTCCGAGCCAGCCTGTTCCGCCACCTGCCAGCACAGGGCCGCAGCAGCCCGGTCATTTTTCGGAAGTTTCTCATCAAAAAAGGCCAGCAATTTTTCCGCCTCCTGCTGATAATCTCCTGGTCGACGAGCAACCGCCAACAGCGGCGAAACAAAACGGTAAATGGCGATTTCCTGTTCAAAACAAAAGTCAGCAAAACCGGGATACCCGTACTGCTCATCAATAAGCAGAGCAGGTTCGTTATCAACAAAGATATCATCCAGACAATCAAACAGTTGCTCCTCTCTCTCCTCATCCAGCTCCATATATTGGGTCAAGAGCTGCACAGGTATCCACTGGCGACACAGGGCAGCCAGTTCCATAAATCGCTTGGCAGTCGGTCGCAAATCCTGTTCAATGGCGTTCAGCCGGTCTGTGCAAAGGCTTTGTAACGGCGCACCAATGACCTTGCTTATCTCTTCCTCCGTCGTCTTCGGATTGAGAATCCAGCAACCTCCTTGCTGAACCAGGATTTTTTCTTCCAGCAACTCCGCCACTACAGAGGCAATCCTGATGGAAAAAGAAAACCTGTCCCCCTCTTTGGCCCTGCCGTGTTCATGAAGATAAGCAATCAGCTCATCGCTGAACCTGTTGGGTGAAAAATTTCTGTCCATACAGCTACGCAGGGTCTGCTCTGAAATACTTGACTCCACAAACACCGACAGTATTCGGTCATGATTACTCGATACCAGATCAGTCGTACGAGTTATTGAGGAACAAGAGCAGGCAAAAAGCAGACGACCTTGCTGCTGCGTTGCCTTGGCTACGTCATCATGGGGCTTGCAGATATTATCCCTGAAATCAAAGAGGGTTGCCAAATCGCTCAGGTCAGCATGAAGAATATGGAGAACCAGATTGTACTGCTTTGAAACGGTTTTTAAAAAACTGATAAGCCGTTGAGAAGAGTCGGTTCCCGGTACAACATATTTTGGGTTGTCATGCTCGTTATATATTGTTTTGATGAAATTGACTATATTGGGAATATTCAGAATGAGCGAACTCACCACATCAAAGCATACAACAGGACCTTTAGGCAGGTTAAAGGTTTCAGCAAAACGCATCAGCCAATCAATATGCTCCTTGTTGAGATCAGGCCGCTCTTCCCGTAAACGTTCAACTATTTTCTGAGGATCACGGCTCGCCTTTCGTGTCCAATCTATACTGATAACTTTCCAAGGCAGACCACAGACATTCCGGGCATTATAACAGGCCGCTTTCAAACAGTATTCCCTCCCTGAACCCGGATCACCCTGCAAAACCAAGGGAAGTCCGGCTGGATCGGTCAACCATTCCGCAATATCATCAATTAGTTGCGAAGACTGGAAGTTCAGCTCTTCAAAATATCTAACATTATCAACCTCGATTTCTCCCAGCATGTTACGCATAGCCAACCTCTTCGTATGATTATTTACCAACCAGTTATATTTTTTACCTGTACTGACAGCAGAATTCTCTGGGTGTATCTACGAGTTAGGAAGGAGACTATTTTCTGTACCCGATGTTGAAACACCGGGCTATTTTCGATAGTCCCTTCGGGACACTATTTCCCGGATATCCCAGCCCTAGAGGGGCGATCGATAATAGCCCACCGTTTTAACGATGGGCTGAGGCTGCGAGATGGTTACCGCTGGTTCATGTATAGAAAAAGCGATTTTCTATACATTAGCAGGTTGTCGTGTATAGGAAAACAGCTTTTTGTATACATGAGAGGAAGCACAGCTATACAAAAACGTTTCAGGTATTGACAATACAGTCTCTTCGTGTATTATATATGTAATCGTGTCCGATCCCCTGTTACAGACATGATCTGTATCACGGTCGGGCCTTCTTGTTTTTGGTGTCCTCATGCCTTCCTCGCCTGTTATCAAACCTCATTTAGAATATCAAGAACTTGTAGCCCGCCTGAAAGAACGGGGGATGATCATTCCCGACGAAGCAAGGGCAATGCGCAAGCTGTCTCAGATTGGATACTACCGTTTAAGCGGCTTCTGGTATCCGTGCAGGCGTCCCAAATTTGACAATGACGGTAAATTCCTCAAAGACGCAGAAACCGGCCTGCCTGTCCGGGATGACAGGTTTCAGGACAACATCAACTTTAACAATATAATAGACCTGTATCTGTTTGATAAAAAACTGCGTCAACTCATGCTGGACGGGATCGAGCGGATTGAAATTTACATGCGCAGTATCATTGCCCATGAAATAGGGAAGATTGATCCGCTCGCTTATGAGAAGGAAGAGTTTATCAATCCCAAAGTCACCGCAACCAAGCGGAAGAACGGCAGAGCGGTCAACCACTGGTTTGAATGGATGAACAGGCTTTGCAATCTGATAAACAGCAGCAAGGAGGATTGCATAATCTGGCACCGGAAAAGAGGGCTGCCTATTCCTTTCTGGGCTGTTATTGAGTGCTGGGACTACGGCCTGATGTCGAAATATTTTGACAATCTGAACGGCAGATGCCAACAGAAAATAATTCGTCGCGTAGGGTTTGCAAAACCTTCCACGCTGATAAGCTGGCTTACCGAAATCAACATATTACGGAACAAGTGCGCCCATCATGCCCGAATCTGGAACCGTGCATCTGCAAACCCGATCAGCCTGAAGGGCTTTGAAACTGACCCGTATTTTCAGAGCCTCAATCTTGATCTTGAGGCACGCCGCAGAATATACGGACAAGCTGCCGTTATCTGGTATTTTGTCCGAAAGATAGGGCCGAGTTCCGATTGGATCAAAAGGTTTGCCGATCTTGTGGACAGCAAACCGGCTCTTGAACCCTGCCCTTATACGGCAATGGGATTCCCGGACAACTCCGGTTTTCCGAGAGAGCTTTTCGGGATCGACTGAAAGCGGTCTTTCCAGTACAGTTGTTGTACAATCCCCACCTTGATTGTCCTCCCTTCCTCCCCTCCCATGATAACGACAGATAGCCTTTTTTATGGCTGCTGTTCTTCCGAAAAAAGAAAATTGAGAAGTGTCCCGGAAAGAATTTTCGGGTGGCTTGCGCTTGGCTCTGCTGGGACAGATAAACCGAAAACCAGTTCATCTGCTGGGGATACTGCTGGGAAAACAAAAACAGGGAGTCAAGCTCATAGCCTAACTCCCTGATATATTTGGTACGCCAAGCAGGATTCGAACCTGCGACCTACGGCTTAGAAGGCCGTTGCTCTATCCAGCTGAGCTATTGGCGCATTGTTTGATTTGTCTACTCTTGCTACTCTCCTTTAAAAGGAGTGAAACTAGTATACAGCGAAACAAAAGATAAATCAACGTTCATTTCCAGTGGCATTTTCACAAACTTTACAGGCCTCGTCCTGCTCCCATACTGGGCCGTTTGCCGTATCATGGACAATAATGCCTTTGAGTAGGAGTTCAGCCCGGGCCTTGTCTGCTGTGTCCCAATCTCGGCATTGACGAGCCTCTTCTCTTAGCTCAATTAAGCGATTAATTTCCGGGGCTAAAACACACTGCTCTAACCTCAAAAATCCAAAGACCCGATTCATTTTCCGTAACAGAGAAAAGATCGTCTTTTTTTGTTCTGCATCCAAACTGCCCGCATAAAGGATGGGATTGACCTTTTTAATAAAACTGAACAGGGACCCTATTGCACCGGAAATATTTAAGTCATCATCCAAGGCCCGTGTAAATTTTTCTTCTAATTCACCCACCAAAGAGTCAATAATCGGATGGGGAAGTCCCGGGTGTAGACAACCCAACTTACGGGTAAACTCGTCAATTCGCTTGAGTGCCTTGCGAACA
>QYLO01000008.1 GCA_022766165.1 Candidatus Electrothrix gigas | reverse complement strand
GGTCTCCAGGTTGTCCAGGATCAGCAGGGTGGGAGTCTCTGCCAGCGATGCCCGGGCCGCATCCGCATCCAGCAGGCTCTGCTCAAAGGTCGTGCTCATGAAGGCAACGGCCATACTCACCGGGTCGCTGCCCTGATAGGCGGCATAGCTGATCATGCAGACCCGTTGAAACAGCCCGGTGCGGACCAGCCAGCGGCCTGCTTCCAGGGCCAAGGCGGTCTTGCCCTGTCCCCCAAAGCCGGTGATGGAGAAGCGGCGGCAGTCCTCCACCCCAAAGGCCCGTTCGATCCGCCATAACTCCTTACTGCGTCCGAAAAAGCCGGAGGGCTGCGGCTTGGGCAGATTGTGGAGCCGGGCAGGGCCGGATTGCGGGCTGTCATCGGCCTCGCTCCTGAGCAGGGCCGTATCCTCCCCGCTCTGATACAGGGCAGGCAGGAACCAGTCGTGCAGCTCCAAAATTATTTCCTGCGCATTGTGCGCACCGCGCAAACGTTTGCCGCGCTCCGGGTTAAAGAGCAGGGCGTGCCGGGCCTCGTCCAGGGACCGGGCCACTGTGCGGCCTTCAAACAGGCTGGCGTAGAACTCGGCAAAAAGCTGCTCTGCCGTACTGACCAGCACGCTGTGGGTCATGGCGATAACCGCAGGAATGCCCGCATGGACCAGCCGGGCCGCACAGCCGCTCATGGGGTCTTTGCTGTCCATTGCTGCGGACTGACAGGCGGAAAGCACCACCAGGCCCGCATGGTTCTGATGGAGCAGCAAGCCAAAGGTCTCCGCCGCAACCCGGTCCGTGTTGCCCTCCTCGTCCTCGAACAGGAGCCAGCCCTGCTGCCTGTCCGCAGCTGCCGTATCCCCCTTGACGGTATCGCCTTTCCCGCCTGTGTCGGCCTCGCTGTCTTTGCCAAAGACCCCGTGTCCGTCAAAGTGGATGATGTCCACCCTGGGCAGCCGGGGATTGCGCAAGCGCCTGCGCAGGGCCTCCAGGGTCGGGGGCCGAAGAAACTCCACCTTCACCCGTTGCTGCTTCTGTTTCTGGAGGGCGGTCAGCACGGCATCGGCATCGCGGCGGGGATCAATAAAGCCGGCCCCGTCCGGTCTGCTGACAATAAAGAGGAGATGCAGATTGGGCTTGGGGTCACGAGGCTTGGGGCTGCGGCCCTGTCCCGCGCTGGGCAGGCCCCGCCGGATGGAGATAGGCGGCTGCTCGTTGACCAGAAAGGTGCCATTGGGCGTATGCAGCAGCTCCCAGGGCAGGGTCAGCACGGCAGGATGATCAGCAGCAATACTGAGCACCCGGTCCTCCTCGTTGCTCTCCAGAAAGCGATCAAAGAGCTTGGCCGCCTTGCGCTCGCCTTCCAGAGCAGCCTCAAACAGGGCGGTTCCCCAGAGCGGCAGGCGGTCGCGCACTGCGGCAGCCCGTGCATCATCGGGTTCAGCAGCATAGCTGGTGCCGTAGTCCTCCAGGTACCAGCGCAGTTCTTTCAGGTCTTCTTCCTTGAGGGGACTGGTGAACTCGGCTGGCTGGCTGTACTCCGGGCCGGGGCCCAGCAGGGAGACCATGACATGGTCGGGATCGGTGAAGGTCAGTTGCAGTTCTATGGACATGGAGGTTCCTCCGGTGACAGGGTGATGGTGAGTGCGGGGTAGGGGCGAATCCCTGTGTTCGCCCTGTTTCTGGATTGTTACGCGATGGGCAGGCACAGGGACCTGCCCCTGCATGATCATGCCTTTGGGGGCAGGGAGATGAAGAGTATAACAGAACAGGACAGCATCGCCCACGGGAAAGTGGAAGGGTGCAGGGTGGGAGTACTCTGCACGCAGTTATCTTGGCAGGAACTTATTCGGGAATATAGGGGATCAGCCCTTTTTCATAGGCGATTTCCTGAACATTGCGTGGGGCAGAACGTGCATCAACGAAGAATCCGTTGACCATAATCATCCACGCTCTTGGATTGTCGTCAAGTTTGCTTGGAAGACACCAATCCGGATCAAACTGATACATGTCAAACAGGTCACGCACGATTTTTGATTTGGCTCCCCCAGTACTTTTGCTCACTCCAAAGGCTGCATAGAGCTCACTAGCACGTATTGAGGGTTCCTCACTCCGATCAAACAGAAAATTCACAAAACCTATGGCATGGGTAATACCGCAGGCCCAGGTTTTGGGTTTGCCTTTGAGGAGAGGAGATGGGCGTTTGCGACAGAGGGCTGCTGTGGCGTAGCGTATGAGTTGCGCATATTCTTCTGTGAGATGCTCGGCTGAAAACGCATCTGTCAACATGACGATCTGTTCATACATCTCACGCATTGATTGTGGAACTTTTTCTGAGTGTGTTACCTTTGCCATATTCTCCTCATTGCTCTGTTATAGTTAAAGATTCGTTGTTCTGAATTTCACTGGGAGCAGGCATCTGCCTCCAGCTTTTTCTGGACCGTATCAAGCATTTGCATTTGAATTGTTGGCAGGCTTGCAAAGTCATTTAACATGCGTGAGGAAAGGCATTGATTGATATTTATATTCTTCATGGTGTAAAAAGTATATTCTCTAAAGATTTTTGCGTCTCTTTCCTGACAGCTTGCGCCACTCTCCTGCCACGCTTTGAACAGTTCCTTGCTTTTTTCTGATTGATTTGTATTGTTAATTACCGTCTCTATACATTTTTGCTCGTCAGCTGTCATTTCAGTGGCTTGAACATTTATGCTGTTCATGAGCAAGTACACCGATACAAGTACAATGGATACGAGAGAGAATCTGTCTGTTGTTTTCTTGGTTGCAAGTAATAGGTTGTTCATCTTTTTTCTCCTTTTGGAAATGTAAAGCATTAGCGAATTTTTCTTTGGTTAATATGTATCCTCTCCAAAATCCAAGGTAGCCTAGGAGAAGCAAGCTTACTTTAACACCTTTCTTCAACGTCTTACTGATGCTCAATCAAGGTCATTTTGATCTCCTTTTTTTAGTTAAAAGCTAACATAGTCTTATTTAATAATCAATAAAAAATAAGAAGATATGGGAGTAATTATATGGAACCAATGCCAATATTGTCCCTTTGTCCCTTAGTTTTTTCCCCTTTTCCCCTTTGCACCTCCTTCTCTGTCTCAACCGGTCTCAACTTTACAGGCTCTGAAGCGGAATAAAATTGACGACCTGCCCAAAACATGCTATGCAGAGATGCAGGAAAAATACCATCAATCCAAGCAGCGGATATTTCATGCGGATAATCTGTACAGAGAGGTTCAGTCCTGCCGAATACAGGCGGATCACCAAACAGGTCTATGCCAGGAATCCCTGCTTTCGTGACTCCCTGAGCAGCGTCCTGGCAATCGTCACTGATCCCAAAGGGGCCTTTGCCCGGCGCACGCAACAGCAGGCCCTTGTGGTCAAAGATGAGAACGATACGCCCCTTGCTGCCGCCCTGCTCCTCCGGGCTGAAGGATTGCCGGACACGGTACAGCTCAGTTTCTTCGAGGCCCTGCCCGATGCACAAGAAGCTGTGCAGACCCTGGTTGACAAGGCTGCATCCATTGCCCGCCAATGGGGTGCATCAAGCCTGCTGGTCGGCATGAACGGCCATGTCAATTACGGGCTGGGCTTTCTGGCGGACAGCTTTGATGAGATGCCCTGCTTCGGTTCCTCCTACAACCCGCCCTATTACCTTGATTACTTCCGTTCCTTGGACTTCAGCGAGCAGCAGCTTGTCTCGTACCGCTATCCCATGTCCGCCTTTGCCACACAACAGGAAAAGCGGATTCTGGAGCGGAGCAAGACACGCTTCAAGATCCGCAAAGCGGATTTCTCCCGCCTTCGGGAAGAGATACGTCTCTACACCCGGCTGAATAACGACTGTTTTGCCGATCATCCCGTGTACTTTCATCGGCATGATGATGAAGACTATGAACTCTTTCACCCCTTTCGCCGGTTCCTGAAAGAGGAGAATCTGCTCATTGCCGAAGACAAGGGAGCAGCGGTGGGCTTCCTGCTCTGGTATCCTGATTTTAATGCGCTTATCGGGCCGGGACAGGAACTGGGACTGACAGCCCTGCTCAAGTATACACTGCTTCGACGACCCATCAAACGCTTCAAGATCGTGGAGATCGGGGTGCTGCCCGAATTTCAGGGCAGTTCCGTGATCCTCGGCCTGTTTCATGCCTGTTATGAGCTGACAAAGGATCGTTTTCAGGAATACGAGTCCGGCTGGATATTCTCGGAAAACCGCAAGTCCCGCAATATCTGTTGCCGCTGGAACCCGGAAGCCGGGCCGACCTATTCCGTGTTCAGTCTGGCCCTGTCATGAACGGCTCTGCACACTCCGCCTTTTCGACGTTCTCAACCGCCCAAGACCTGCCGGCAAGCTGGGACAGGGGCTGTGAGGGCAATCCCTTTCTCCGTCGCTCCTTGTTGAGGATTCTGGAGCAGGTCAACCCCTGCGGACAACGCTATTATCTGCTGGAAAACAGGGAGCGTGTTTCTCTCTTTCTGACCTACCAACACCGCCTGGATATTTTCACCTACGGAAAAGGCAGCCTGCGTCTTCCGGTGACCATCATCGGTATACCCTGCTCGGTGTCCTGGCCGGGCTTGCACATTGAAGAACAGGACAAGGAGGCGTTCAAACAGGCTTTGGAGAAAATTCCCGGTGCCCTGCTGATCCTGAACGGCACGTCCCCTGCCCTGCCCCTCTCACCAGTCTGCGCTCAGGGCATCACCCTGCCCAACTGCGAGCTGGATATTCAGGGACTTGATTTTGCCTCCTATCTCGGCAGGATGCGCAGTCATTACCGCTATAAACTCAGCTCTTCAATCAGGCGTTTTCAGGGTGTTGAGACCAAGGTGCTTGCGGACAACAGGGCCTTTGACAACAGGCTGTATTGTCTCTATGAGCAGGTTTATGAACGTTCAGACGTTAAGCTGGAAAAATTGCCTATCAGCTTTTTTCAGGAGTTCCCGGCCAGTGTCTCGGTCTTTTCTGCCGGCAACAGGCTGCTCGGTTTTACCCAGACTCTCTGCAGCGAGCAAGGAGGCAGGAAGGAACAGATATTTCTCTTCGGCGGGCTGGAGTACAGCCTCAATGCCCGGTTTCACACCTATATCAACATGCTTCTGCATGTTATCAGGAGCGGAACGGAGCTGGGCGCAGATCGGGTCAACATGGGGCAGACTGCCGAGGAGGTCAAGATACGACTGGGCTGCACCCTGCATCGCCGTTTTCTCTATGCCCGCCACGCCAATCCCCTGTTCAACCTGCTTATCCGCAAAGGAATCAAGCTGCTCAGTTACAGAGCCTCGCTGACAGAGCGGCATGTTTTTCGGTAAAACCGCCCGCATCCTGCTGGTGCGCCCCAAATACCGCACCGGCCTGACCCGGTTTGGCTCAATAAGGACCGAACCGCTGGAGCTTGAATATCTGGCTGCGGCAGTCAGGGCAAGCGGTCATGATTACCGGATATGGGACGGGCAGCTTGACGGCTCCTTGTCCCGACTGTGCAGGACGTATCAGCCCGATCTGGTCGCTCTTACCGGCTATTACCCGGCCCGGGATCAGATGCTGGCCTACGCCCGTGCTGTTCGTGTGCTCCAGCCCGAGGCTGCTGTTCTGGTCGGCGGAGTCCATGCCGAGCTGCAACAGGAGGATTTTCAGCGTCCTGAAGTGGATCTGATTGTCCACTCCGGCGGGGTCTTGACCTTTCAGAAAATCCTTACCAGGGAACGAGCAGACTGGCAAAATCTTGCCGGTATCTCTTGGCAGGATGAGCAGGGGCAATGGCGAAAAAATGCGCCGGCGGAGTTTGACCCGTCCGCCCTGCCCCACCCGGATCGCAGCTTTTTCCATGCCCATAAACAAGGCTTTTCCTGGCTCTATCATGGCCCTGTTGCCTTGGTGAAAACCGCTTTCGGTTGCCCGTATAATTGCTCGTTCTGCTCCTGTCGCCTGCTCAACAATGGAACCTATCAGGTGCGGGAAGTCGAAGATGTGGTCAAGGAAATGAAAGGAATCGACTGTTCACTGATCTGGTTGATTGACGATACCTTTCTGCTGGACAGGCAGCGTTTGCACGACTTTGCTGCCGAGCTTATGCGGCAGAACCTTGAACGACAGTTTATCATCTACGGACGGGCCGATTTTATCAGCCAACATCCCGATATCCTGCCCCTGCTGCAAAAGATGGGGGTTATTGAGGTGATTGTCGGCCTAGAAGCTGTTGACGATAACGACCTACAGGGGTTTAATAAGCAGGTCAATGCGGAACAGAATCGCCGCTGCGTGCGCCTGCTCCAACAGCATCATATCGGCTGTGTCGGGCTGTTTATCATGGGACAACAGGCAACAGCGGCTGATTTCCGCAGGCTGGATCGCTGGATTAAAGATGTTCAGCTCAGTATGTATACGATTTCCGTGTTCTCCCCTTTTCCCGGCACAGCGGAGTATCCTGCTCTGGCAAAGCAGCTCCTGAGCACGGACTGCCAAAAATGGGATTTACTGCATGTCGTGCTGCCGCCGCTGCATCTCAGCCGTCCGGGATTTATGAGCAGAATCTGGTGGCTGCACAGCAAGCTGCTCTGGCGGAACCGCACACTACGTCGGCATCTGCTGCTGAGTTTCTTCAAATTTTGGAAAACACAATGAACCGACAAGGTATTTGGGATTTTTGGGCGAAATATTATGATCATCTTTTGTTGCAACGGATCTCCCTGCAACCCACACGGGCCTTGGTCTGTGAAAAGATCAGGGAGTTTATCGATACGAAGAAAACAGCACAGCAAGACTTGCATCCGCAGATCCTTGATATGGGCTGCGGCACAGGCCAGTTATACGGCGACCTTGTGCAGGCTGTAGGAAAACAAGGGTTTCACTACCTTGGCGTTGATCTGTCCAAGGCCATGCTGGAGCGGGCCTCGGAAAAATATCCTGATTCTGAGGCGGCCTTTGTGCAGAGTAATGTCATGGAGGCGCAACCCGAGCAGGCACCCTTTGATCTGATCGTGTGCAGCCATTCTCTTCCCTACTATACCGACGGGGAGGCGGCCCTGCACAAAATGGCAAAAATGCTCAGGCCCGGCGGGCAGTTGCTCCTGTCCCAGGCCTGCATAGATACTCTGTATGATGCTGTTATCATGCAATTGACCGGTCTGACAACCTCCAAGGCGGTTTATCGCTCCTCTCAGGATATGATCGAGCTAGGTCAATCCCTGTTTTCTGAACTCAAGACCTTTCGGATTTCAGAAAAGTTTTTTGTTCCCTCACTTTGGCTTTTTCAGTGGATGAAGTAAGATGAAAATTTGGGTAGACGCGGACGCATGTCCAGTGGTTATTAAAGAAATTTTGTATAAAGCAGCAGAAAGAACAGGGCTTCAGTTGATGCTGGTAGCAAACACCTTGTTTCGTGTGCCAACATCCTCATTTATTCACTTCATCCGTGTTCCTCAAGGTACAGATAAGGCAGATGATGAAATAGTTAAACAGCTTATCGCTGAAGACCTTGTTATTACGGCTGACATTCCCTTAGCAGCCCGGGTTGTGAACAGGGGATGCCTTGCGCTCAATCCAAGAGGAGAGGTGTATACAGAGGACAACATTCAGGAGAGATTAAGCACAAGAGACTTTTTAGAAAGTCTGCGCTTAAACGGAGTAGAGAGCGGTGGCCCACCAGCTTTTAATGCACGTGATAAACAACATTTTGCAAATAAGCTGGATCAAATCCTTACAAAATACAACAGGCAAAGAGATAAGAGGCACGATAAGAGACAAAAGAGATAAAAATCAGCCTAATTATATAAACGGGCTGGTTATTCGGATAAAGCCAAAATCATGCTTTTCTAAAATTTTTACAGCTTCCTGTACCTGTTCACTCTCCTTGCCATCCATTGCTATTGCAACATGTCCTGTTATAATAATAATTGGCCGTTCAGTATCTATAGTATCCATATATAACTGCACTATCTTACCAAACATCTTTTTGACGCTGTCAACAGACTCGCCCATAAGATATAATTCACTAATATTAATTATTTTCATAGTCATCAGCTATGTTGATTTTATATAATAATAATTACCACATAAAAAAATATTATCATAAAAAAACACTATAAGCAAAAAGAACCTCTTTACCGTTTTGATGTTAAAGGAAAATAATAAAAGATTGAGCAATGTTCTCTTGTAAGAGCAAAAAAAAAGGTATAACGCACCATAGGGTGCATCATACCTTATCTACTTTACTGCACCGCCTCCCTAGAGGAAAATAGGGATGAGGGACAGAGGAGTAGCGGAATACAGAAAGACGTTATTTTTTCGGCGCCCGGGCCATAGCAATGGTTCCTGTCCGAATAACCTCTTTGATGCCAATGGGGCGAAGTAAGTCTATCACAGCCTTGATTTTAGATTCAGGCCCTGTAATTTCAACCGCATAGGAGTTAGGGCTTACATCAACAACCTTCCCCCGGAAGATATCAATCACGCGAAGCACTTCAGCTCTGGTCTGGGCCTCAGCCTTTACCCTGATAAGCACCATCTCGCGTTCAACATATTCACTGTCGCTGATATCAGATACCTTAATAACATCAATCAACTTGTGGAGTTGCTTGGTGACCTGTTCAATAATAGCGTTATTGCCTTTGGTTACCAGGGTCATGCAAGAAACCTTGGGATCAAGGGTTTCAGCAACGCAAAGGCTCTCAATATTAAAACCCCGGCCACTAAAAAGACCTGTCACTCGGGAAAGCGCACCGGGTTTATTCTGGAGTAAAACGGAAAGAGTATGTTTCATTGGTTTGATCCTGTTCAAAATTTTCTGAAACCTATAAAGGCAAACTATCCTGTAGTATTTGACGGATGCCTGACCTGTTTGACTCTCTTAGGCTCCTGAAAGAAAGCAGTTAGTTTGATATCAGACGAGCAGCATTTCCGTGGTGGCACCACCAGCCGGAACCATAGGAAAAACACACTCTTCACGCTTAATGGCAAAATCCATAATAACGACTCTATCATTAATTGCCAGAGCCTCTTTGATGACCGGCTCAACGTCACTCTTGGTTTTTGCTCGCAGACCTGCTGCACCATACGCCTTTGCCAGCTCGACAAAATCAGGAGTCACCTCCATCACGGTTCCAGCATAACGTTTATCATAAAACAGCTCCTGCCACTGCCGAACCATGCCAAGATAGTTGTTGTTGAGAATGGCAACCTTCACAGGGGTATTGTACTGCTTGGCAGTAGCTAATTCCTGAATATTCATCTGGATAGAACCATCACCTGCAATATCAATAACCGTGGCGTCTGGGAAAGCCATTTTCGCCCCAATGGCTGCGGGTAAGCCAAAGCCCATTGTCCCAAGACCACCAGAACTAAGCCAATGACGCGGCTTATTAAACTTATAAAACTGCGCTGCCCACATCTGATTCTGTCCAACTTCAGTCGAGATGATGGCATCGCCTCCAGTCAAACGGTTAATAGTCTCAATAACATACTGAGGTTTAATAATATCACCTTCCTCAGTATATGAGAGCGGGTGTTTGTCATTCCACTCATTGACCTGATCACGCCACGGCTGATACTGCTCTGCGAGAGCGGTCATGTCAATATCTTGTTGACTGTTAAACCAGGCATTCATAGCGGTAAGAGCCTGCTTGCAGTCGGCGACTATGGGGATGTCAACCTCAACATTTTTTGAAATAGAGGTTGGGTCAATATCAATGTGAATCACCTTGGCATCAGGAGCAAACTTGTCAAGACGACCGGTAATACGATCATCGAAACGAGCACCCACGGCAATCAACAGATCACTTTTCGCCACCATCATGTTAGAGGCATAGGAACCGTGCATTCCCAGCATCCCTGTAGACAGAGGATTTGTTCCAGGAAAGCCGCCTAGACCCATCAACGTCATGGTGACTGGGATCTGGGTTTTTTCGGCTAACTCAGTTAGCTCCTCGCTTGCATTGGAGAGAATAACTCCACCGCCAACGTAAAAAACCGGTCGTTGAGCCTGAGCAAAAGCCTGACATGCCTTGGCAATCTGCCCTGGATGCGGTTCCATATTCGGCTGATAGGTTCGCATACGGATCTCTTGCCGTTCTGGAAAATCAACCAGAGAACCAATAACATCCTTGGGAAGATCAACCAAGATCGGGCCAGGACGACCAGAAGAAGCCAGGTAAAAAGCCTCCCGAATCGTTGGAACAAGATCCTCGGGATCACTGACCAGATAGTTATGTTTTGTACAGGGACGGGTAATTCCGACGATGTCAACCTCCTGAAAGGCGTCATTACCAATCAATGCTCTGGGGACCTGACCGGTAAACACGACAAGAGGTATGGAGTCCATATAGGCCGTGGCAATACCTGTCACGCCGTTGGTAGCTCCAGGCCCAGAGGTCAGCAAAGCAACACCGGTTTTTCCACTGGCTCTGGCATACCCATCTGCTGCGTGGACAGCTCCCTGTTCATGACGAACCAGCAAATTCTTAATCGAAGTATTTGCCAATTCATCATACAGGTCGATGATGACGCCGCCAGGAAAACCGAAAATGGTATCAACCCCTTCTTCCTGCAGACATTGTATAAAGGCTTGTGCACCTGTAATTTTACTCATCGGATAATCCTTTCCTTGTTTTTGGTACTTTTCAGTAAATATATGAGAATTGGTTCGGAATATATAATTCATGAAAATTCCTGTCAAGGCGAAACAGGGGAGAAGAGAGAAAAAAAGGAACGATATCTCCTTTACATTTTAATCTTTCTTCGCATACCATAGATATGTTCTCCTAGTTTCAGAGACCATGACCACGCCTAATTACTTCTATTTTTACTATATTTTTTACTATATTGTCTTTACCTTTACTCTTTTGTAACCATGCCAGTAACCATGCCAAAAAATTCTTGCGCAGTCGCACTGTTGGCCTGTTCCAGTTATGAACAACCAAAACTGAGCCAGTCCTTGGATAAGGTACTCGGTCTCTCCCCGATCTCCCCGCTTTCCCTTTGCTCTGCCCAGGTTCTTCTCAAGCCAAACCTGATCAGTGCCAAAACAGGCCCTCTTGCCTGCACAGAAGGTGCATTCATCCTCGCAGTAGCAAAGAGATTTATTGATCAGGGAGCCAAGGTCAGTCTTGGAGACTCACCGGCTTTTGGCACAACAACCTCGGTTCTCAACAACTTGAATCTGCTTGAGGAACTCGCTCATCTTGGTGTGCAAATCCGTTCCTTTACGCAGGGCGTTTCCGTGAACCTGCCAAACGGTAATCGGGCAACATTGGCCCGGGCTGCCCTAGAATGCGATCTGCTGGTCAATATGCCTCGGGTCAAGGCCCATGCTCAGGCCCGCCTGACAATGGCTGTGAAAAATTATTTTGGTTGCCTGATCGGCTTGCGTAAGGCATGGTGGCACATGGCGTATGGTGGTGGGAAGAAGATGAGTCACAAAAAAAAGGACTTTTTTGATCGTCTTGTTCAGTTTCCTGCTGCCCTGCCCCCTGCAATCAGCCTTGTTGACGGCATTACAGCCATGCATATAAGCGGCCCTCTTGACGGGAGGCCCTACCCGCTCTCTGTGCTTGGGGCTGCAACCAATGCCGTGGCTGTTGATAGGGCATTTCACGCCATTTTGGGAGTGGCACCCCAGAACAGTCCACTCATGGCAGCCTGCCAACGGGCCAAGCTGGCAGGAGCAAAATTTTCCCAGCTCTCTTTTCCCTTATCCTGCCCAGCAGATCTTGAGGTCAATGATTTTCAAGTTCCCGGGGAGTTGAACCCGGTTCGTTTTAATCTGTTCCGTTTTTTCAAGAGCAGCATTCGTCGATTTTTTCTAAGTCTTAACAGACCAATGTAAATATATTTCCCTCCCTTGGCATCTACCTTTGTATAAAAATTTTCCATTCCTCCCCCTCGGAGAAGGCTGCTTTCATATAAAATCAACAAGAACCATTCCGAACCACCCCCAACCATTCCCTTGCAAAGAAAAGCACTGCAAGGTACATTCACTTGTAAATGATTTATGATAATAATCAGCACGGTCTGTTCTGGTTTAAATCGGTTGTCAGTTTGCTCCAACAGACAAAAGTGCTGAACCATTTCTTTTTTGCACAGGAGGGGAAGTAGATGTTTCAATTGCAGGGAAAAACAGCTCTCATCACGGGGGGGTCGCGAGGAATCGGCCGGGCGATTGCTGTGCGCCTAGCAGAGCATGGCGTCAATATTGTGGTCAACTATGTTCGACACCGCCGTGATGCGGAAGAAACCGTTGCTGCCATTGAAAAATACGGTGTAGGTTGCCTTGCAATCAAGGCCAATGTTGCCAAGGAAGAGGATGTGCAGAGGATGTTTGAAGAAATTCAAGGCACCTATACGAGCATGGATATCCTGGTATCCAATGCAGCCTCTGGAGTATTGAAACCGGCAATGGAGCTGACTGAGCGTCATTGGGATTGGGCAATGGACATCAATGCCCGTGCCATGCTGACCCTGGCTCGACACACTGTGCCGATGATGGAAAACGGTGGAAGAATACTGGCTGTTTCCAGTCTCGGTGCGGTGCGAGCTGTTCCCAACTATACCGTAGTTGGAGCCTCCAAAGCAGCCCTGGAATCCCTGGTACGCCATCTGGCCGTTGAACTCGGTCCCAAGGGAATTACCGTGAACACCATCAGCGCAGGTGTTGTTGATACTGATGCCCTGAAAAAATTTCCAAATCGTGATGAAATCATTGGTCGTTCCCTTGAAATGACGCCACTTGGTCGCCTGACTACCCCAGAAGATGTTGCTGACCTTGCTCTGTTTTTATGCAGCAAAGCAGCCTCTATGATTCATGGGCAAGCTGTGGTGGTGGATGGCGGTTATGCGATTCAGGGATAACACAGATATCCAACGTCTCCAACATATCAAACCTAAAAATAACGTTTATAACTCAAATTCTATCAATGATAGACTAAAAAAAGCAATGAATACTGTTAGGTAGTCAGTAGTTTCCCGTATACCTTTCCCGTCCTCAACTCAAAGGGGGCGGGAATTAAGTGGAAAATCAAACCAATGGATCTCACCCTTACCTCACCGGCCTTACTGTTCCCAGCCATTTCTCTGATGCTGGTGGCCTATACCACTCGTTTTAGAACAATCAGTGAACGCATTCGCATTCTCCATGCACAGTATTCACAAACGCCCACTGATATCATTGTTGGACAGATCAGAACCCTACGGAAACGAGTGTATCTTATTAGAAACATGCAAGCCTGTGGGGTAGCCAGTTTTTTCCTTTGCGTGTTCTGCCTGTTCACCTTATTTGCAGGCAACCTGTTTCTCAGCAAGTTAATCTTTGTTACCAGCCTTGTCCTGTTGATGATCTCGCTTATTTTTTCGTTTTGGGAGGTTCTCCTCTCCGTGCATGCGCTTGAACTCCAGCTCAGTGATATAGAAAAACACTTAAATGTTGCCCGAGATTTTTCCAAATAAATATGAACAAAAAAGATATTATTGAAAAAACAGCAAGTGAAGCAGGGATCAGTAAGGTCAGGGCTGAAAAACTTGTCAACGGAATAGCAGGATTGCTTCTTAACGATCTGTTTAATTTTAAAAGTAATGTTATAACAAAATATAGCAGGCCACAGTTTAGTATAGATAAACTGGCTGAATATATGGTATCCCGACCTTCAAGGCGACAGGTGATAGTCAAAAACCAGAAAGCAAAAAGACCATTCTTTATCGAGTACTATAAAGATGCAAGAAAAATAATTTCAGACTTTATATCTGCAATTATAAGCGAAGAAGAGTATTGGGAAGCATTCTATAATATAAAAAATAAAAAAATACAAACTGACATATCAGAAGCAAAACAGAATATTTGCCTGTCAGCTTTAGAGGAATTTGAAAAGATAATGTATGATGTAGATTTTCCTCAATACAATAAAAGACCAGGAAGGATAAGTCAGAAAAAAGTTTTTCTGCATAGAATAGAAATAAAGGCTCATCCTGACATTATACTTTATAATGAGAGAGGATCTGTCAGTGGAGCTATCAAATTAATATTTAACAACGATAGAAAAAGAGAAAGTCTTGAAAACGAATATTTGTCCACTATACTCTTTCAATATATGAGGCTTCTCTATGATATGGACATTAAAAATACAGATTGCTATATTGTCGATATATTTAATAGCGTCATAGAAACTGCTCCGATGTCATATAAAAAAATAATACTCGATATCAGCGCATCATGTGAAGAAATCAAAGACACATGGAAGAGAGTGTAAGCTACTGTAATCGCAAAATTGCAAAGCGACAACAGTAATGCAACGGCCTGTTACAGATAACGAATAGGCGAATAGGCGAAGGGCGAACAGGCAATTGCATTATTGACGCTGCTGAGTTTGGTTAATTGGTTAAGGTAGTTTAGTTAAGGCAAACCTGATATCACAGCTCTGGACAATCTGATGCGTCAAACCATGCAGTGAAATACTTGTAATCATCGCCAACTTGATCAGCATAGTCTGCTGCTATTTTGCAGACCAACTTGCAAAACTCATCTTCCCTTCCCTTTGTCACCTTTTTCACCGCTTTCTCAAAGGAATATTTTATACGGTCTTGACTACTGCTGTTGTCAGCACGAGCGTGAGAAGTTGCCAGTATTTCTCCCCATTGCTTGCACTTTCTCAGAAAGTTGGATTTTTTCTTCAATGACAAGTGTTTCATAGATTTTTTCAAATCTGCGACCAAGGCGGGATAGGCATCCTTTTCAGGGTTGCGTTCCCGAACTGAATAATATCCGGCAGGAGCATCTCCCAGTGCAGGTAGCTCTATCCAGCCCAAATGATCATCAGGCTTAACAGCTAATGCACGATACGCTTCAATAGTGCGTTCCGCATCGTTGACAAAAGAATTCAGCTTGAGGTCTTCCTGATCTAAATAAGGAAAGGATGAAGCTGGCCCCTGATGCTTAATATCAAGTATTATATCATCGTTTCGCTTCTTTTTGTCCCCTTCAAGCAGAACATAATACCGCTTTGTACCCAAAGAGCCAGTGCCAGCCAGCAAACGTTCTGCCACATCAATAACTTTAAAATATTTTGCCTTTTTCTTTGTCAAGGGCCCTTTGAGGGTTTTGCGATACTGGCTCTTTTTGCCGTCTTTGCCTTCTATTGCCTCAACAATGATCTTCCGTTCCTCGTCGCTGACTTCAGCCAGTTTCTCCAAAGAGGTGTCAAAGCGATCATCCTTTGTCCACTTGTCGAGCATTTTCAGCCGCGCCGCAGCGTTTTTTCGATCAATTTCTTTCATGAAATCTTTTAACGGCGAGATCGTTTGATTGGCCGTATAAACAACTTTCTTCTCTTTGACATTTTTACATAACTTATAAAGATGCTTGAGATAGGACTTGGCAAAAGTTAAAACAAGGTCCTTCTCATCACGTGTCTTTGACTTACCATTTTCTCTGGCAATAAGAATCAGGCTGATGGCCATCCGCCAGACATCATACTGATAATCAGCAATGACACCTTCGTCAAAGTCATTAAGACCATAGACTAATTCGCCCATATCATTTGTGAATGTGCCAAAGTTGTACGCATGGAGATCACCTTGTAGCCAAATCTTAGTTTTTGGCGAACAAAACTTCTTTGACCCTCGTCCGCTACTGAAGTCCGCCCAATAGAGATGATCGGTTCCACGATAAAACGCATAGGCTGTAGCAGCCATCTTGCAATACTTGAGCTTAAGGGTGTCTTTATCAATCTCGTTGTTGTAGTTCTTTAGCTCTGATATAACAAATTTTTTTCGTTTTTTACTCATGATAGCCTCCTTTTTAGAGTGGGAAATATTCTTTGTTTGAAAAATAACGTATTTCCACTTTATACAAGTTTCTCTTATGCAATGTCAAAAAAAAACTGAGTAACCATTTATAATTATAGACAGGATACTGATTATAAAGATGAATTTATGTATTTCAAAGAGATAAGAATGAAAATACCTAAGCTTTAACTTTAACCATTTAAGCCTGATAACTTAAAGGTCGAAAAAACTTTTCCGGCTATTTTTTTACTTGACGATTGTCTATTTGTTTGTTGATATGAAAAAATAAATTTGACAATCCGGCAAAAAGTCGGAACATGTCAAATCACTCACCATAACTCAATGGGTTATATTACAGCAATTACAGCACCTCATTATGCAGCTTATGCAACAGATAACAGATAAAGTCATTGCCGGAGAGCGCATTACTGGCAAAGAATTCCTTTTCCTTGCCGATACAGCTGACCTTTACCAACTCGGTTGTATGGCTGATACGGTGCGCAAACGACTCCACCCAGACCCCGTGGTCACCTATGTCATTGACCGAAATATAAATTATACAGATATTTGTCTTTCAGCCTGTACATTCTGTGCCTTTTTCAAGGCCCCAGAAGACCCAGCAGGCAAGGTTCTGAGCAAGAACGAGCTGTTGCAAAAGATCCACGAAACCCAACAACTGGGCGGTACTCAAATTCTTCTTCAGGGCGGTCTCCACCCGGATCTGCCCTTGGAGTTTTATGAGGACATGCTCTGTTTTATGAAAGAAACCGGCATCCATATCCACGGTTTTTCTCCGCCCGAGGTCTGTCATTTTGCCGAACTTGCCGATTTGTCCGTGAAGACAGCGCTACAACGCCTCATGGCTGCTGGTCTGGACTCCATGCCCGGCGGCGGAGCGGAAATTCTTTCGGACCGGGTACGGGAACAGTTGGCTCCGCGCAAATGCTCGGCAGATGAGTGGATTGCCGTCATGGAAACAGCGCATAAGCTCGGGATGCGGACCACGGCCACGATGATGTTCGGGCATATCGAGACCTGGGAGGAACGGCTAGAACATCTGCAACGTCTGCGTGATCTTCAGGATCGCACAGGTGGTTTTACCGCCTTTATTCCTTGGCCCTTTCAGCCAGATAACACCGTGTTGGCTGAGATCATGCAATCTGGTCAGGGAGCTGGGATCAAAAAGGCATCAGCATTTACCTACCTGCGGATGCTGGCCCTGAGCCGCATCTTTCTTGACAACTTTGCCAATGTGCAGGCATCCTGGGTCACCCAAGGTCCAAAGATTGCCCAACTCTCCCTCTTTTTCGGGGCCAATGACTTTGGTTCCACCATGATTGAGGAAAATGTGGTGGCTGCGGCGGGCGTACATTTTCGTCTCTCTGAACAGGAAATTCGCCATTTGGTCAGAGATGCCGGGTTCAATCCGCAACAACGGCTGATGGACTATACCTTGGTGCAGCAGGAAGTAGTGCAGGAGCCGTGATTGATCCGCCGATAATTCACCGTGCGCCGTGGCTCCTGCCCATAAGCCGTCCACCCATTACCGATGGCGGGCTTGCAGTACAGGCGGGGAAAATCATCAAGGTTGGCAGGTTCAAGGAGATTGCTCGCAGGTATCCAGAGGCGAAAATCCTTGATCATCCTGATACCGTGCTTATGCCTGGCCTGATCAATGCCCATACCCATCTTGAGCTTTCTCATCTTGCCCATCTTTCCCAACAGCCTCCACCTGCCAGTTTTACCGGTTGGATCAGCTCTATGCTGGTGGAGCGGGCCAGGGTTGATGCCGATAAAAAGACCATCTTGGAGACAGCTAGAAACGTCCTTGCCCAACAGCAGGAACAGGGCGTGGTCGCCATTGCTGATATTTCCAATACCGGCTTCACCCGAGAGCTGATCCCGGAATTTCAAGGACAGCTCCTCTGCTTCAAAGAATATCTCGGTCTGCGGGCATCCGAACTTGCCGCATTTCTGAACAATCTCATGAAAGAAGCGGAACGCCCGGATGTCTGCTGCACAGCTCATGCACCGTATTCCACCCATCTGGATTTGCTGTTGGCCTTGAAAACCAGAGCAACCCGGTTAGGGCAAATCTTTTCCATTC
The DNA here is from genome assembly GCA_022766165.1 of Candidatus Electrothrix gigas. Lineage (GTDB taxonomy): Bacteria > Desulfobacterota > Desulfobulbia > Desulfobulbales > Desulfobulbaceae > Electrothrix > Electrothrix gigas. The sequence goes on along the minus strand of QYLO01000008.1, from coordinate 61,337 downwards.
ATGTTGCAGAATCCCTTGCCGAGCATGATATGATCAGCCAAGGCAGAGGGGAAATGCGAAACTTTCTGGAACAGCGTGGCTTCTGGGATAACAGCTTTCAGCCCACAGGCGCAGCCACAAAAGGATCGGTCTCCTATCTCCATCAGCACGGTCTGCTTGACAGCAAAACGCTGTGTGTGCACTGTCTTCATGTCACAGATATGGAAAGAGATCTGCTGGCGCAAAGCAAGGCCAAGGTTTGCCTCTGTCCGGGCAGTAACCGTTATCTGGGCGTGGGCATTGCTCCAGTGGAAAAATATCTCAACAAGGGCATCCTGCCTGCCTTGGGAACGGACAGCCTGACCAGTAATCCCGAACTGTCGCTCTGGCGTGAAATGCGCCTGCTGGCAGAGGATCACCCTGCTGTTAAGCCAAGAGATATCCTGCGCATGGCGACCTTGGGCGGAGCTGAAGCTCTGGGTCTGGACAGGCAGCTTGGTTCGTTGGAAGCGGGTAAGGCAGCAGCTCTTCTGGCTGTGGACGTAACAGGATTAGAAGGAAATATTTCTTCCGTAGCCGATGTAGCCGACGTAACCGATATAGAGGAACACCTCGTACATCAACAAATCAAGCAGCGTTCTGTTTATTCTCTTGCATAGTTATTTAATTTTTATTAAGAAAGTAGAGCATAATCAAGGTGGCCGTATAGCCGTATAGCTGTATAGCTGTATAGCTGTATAGCTGTATAGCCGTATTCAGCCTATTCAACATTGTTAAAAAATTTTTCAGGGGATAATACCATGTCGCAAAATCAAGATCTGTTTTCCAGCCTGGTGGACGATACAACAGCCAATTTGGATGTAATGGCGAAAGGCCCAGTAGATGTGGCCTCCAAACTGGCAGAGTTGGAAAAGGAGCAGGAGTCGATTTCCAAAATTGAGGATGATCAAGAGCGGTTAAAGCGAGAGGCAATTCTGACCTCCAAGCTGGACAACCTCCGTCAAACCATCCAAGGCGATGAAAAAGACATGGCCAAAGCCGTGTACGGGATGAAGGTGCTGATTGACGGCATGGATAAGGAGTTTCAATCCCTGGTTGAAGATTCAGAAGAAGAGAAGAAGTTGATCAATGATGCCACAACAACGTTTGAACAGGCGCAAAAGCGTCTTGAACAAGCCGAGGCATACAGGGGATTTCTTGGGCTTGGATGGGGAAAAAAGGGCAAGCTTGAGGCAGCAAAGGAGGCTATGCAGAATGCGGAATACCTGCTGACCAACTCAAAGAGAAAGGCTGAAACCTTGAAACGGGAACGGCTCATGTCTGCTGATATTGAACAGACCCTGAATATTATCCAGGTGATGGGACAGAAGACTATTGATATCATGTCAGAAAGAACCTCCAGTATTCGGAATCAGTTGGAGGCCATCAAGGCACGGAAAGAGCGGGCCTTTGAGATTAAAAACGAGGCATCAGAACGAGCTGCCAAGCTGTTAAAGGTTGTAGAACAGCTAGAAGGTGAACTCCAAAATGAAGAACTGGCTGTTGATTCCTTTGAAACAGGTTCTGCCGAACATACAAGCCAACTTGCCAAGGTTTCCAAACTTCGCTCAACGCTTCAGGAAGAACGTGGCAGACTCAAAGTTGTCCAGACTATCCTGGATGAAAAAACCAAATCCATTCAGGAACATGAATCTCATCAGGAGGCCCAGCAGAAGTTGCTCAGTAATCATCAGATGTGGATCGCCACCCTGAAATCGAAGCTGCAAGAGGATCTGGTCAAGGATCAATCCTATTTAGAAATGCTCAAGGCGGCTGCGGATCAGGAGATTGCCCAGAATGTCGACACCATGACCGATGAGAAAAATGCCCGTCAGATGGAAAATGTCGCCAAAATTATTGTGGCTTCTGATACCGCCTACGTTGAAAAGATGAAGCTGACACCGGATCAAATCCGGCGACGGGCCAATGTGGCGCAGGCCTTGGCAAAACATGCAGCTGATCTCAGTGAAGACGAGGCTGCGTTGCGTGAGGAGATGATCAGTAATTACGGGATTGATCCCCTCAGTGCCTCTGAGTTTACCTACAGAGAAGGTGGCACGCCCCAAGGTACTGGCGGGACTGCTACCCCGGCGGCTGACGATAATCTTTTCGCGTAACAAGAATCCGCCGCTATGCTGCAATGGGACGATTACTCTATCCATGATCTGGTTGCGCTGGATCAACAGGATGAACATGTCAAGTATATGACCAAGACCCTGACAGCGTTCAAGGCCGTTGAAAAGATCTACGAGTTAAAAAAGGAGCGAGACCAAGAGGCCATGACCGAACACGGGATTATCCTGTCCTTTCTTAAAAAACTGACCTCAACCTTTGAACTCCTTCGGCTTAAATATCTCTTCCACCCGGTGGACAGGCTGAAAATTGACAAAAGCGATTCCGGGTTTGTCAATTTTTATGAAATATCTCAGCTTGAAGTTGACCTGCACCAGAAAAAGAACAGGGGCATCTTTCAGGATAAAGAGGCTGTTCTGAAAGAACGCATCCTTTCCCATCTTTTGCACAAACAGACAGATCCTGATGAGCTGCTTGCAGAGATGGCTCAGAATGCCTATCAGAAAGGGCTGGTTCAGGACAACCTGTTCCTGTTCTTTAACGAGGGCAAACTGATTCGTCAGAAAAACGAGAACCCGAGCAGAAGAAAATATCTCTATTACTGGGCCTGCTACGATAAGAAGAGCAATATGCCCTATATTTATCTGCTTGATTTTGAACAGGACGCAGAGGAGAAGGCCCTGCATGTCAACAGCAAAGCCTTTGATACCTTTGTGCAAATCATCCGCTCTGAGGGTTCACGGGCTCCGGCAGTAGGCATTGTGGCGATGGCTATTGACCAGCGGCTGGACTCTATTCATCCCAAGATGCTCAAGCGTCTCTGCATCGGTCCCATCTACTCTCAATCCTTTTCCGTCAACCTACCAAAAGAAACAGAACAGTTGTTCGCAACAGGAGATGAGGGCAGGAAATTCGTCTTTCATCTGACTGAGCAGTTTGTCTTTTCCATTGGTCAAAGCGTTATCAAGGATCAAAAGGTGTTGGGAAGTCTTTTAACTGAAAAACGGGTCAGAGAACGGTTTTACATTCCCAAGGCCACGGATGTTGATGAATACTCTGTGTATAACGAGCTGGAGAGGCAAAAAGCCTCGTTAATCCGTAAAACAGTTGTTATGCCCTATAAACTGCACCAACATGTTCAGGATGTTCAGGATATGTATAGCGGTTTCAAAGTAATATCTTTTAGCAGACACGGAATAATCAATGGACTCTGACAACGGCGGTTTTTTGCCGATCAATACCCCACAGGTCACCACCACTATCTTGCTGGTATTATGCTGACATAATTTTATAATGACCTTGTTTTTACATGGGAATAATAACTGTTACCGCTTATCATCCTGATATAAATATTTTTTTATTGACAGGAGGATTAGAAGTCTGTATGTTTTTTCTAATTGAAGCAGTAATACAACCATTCAGTCGAATGCAGGCGTTGCTCTATCGCCCGTTGATAAGATAAAAACGCTGCTTCAGTTCTTTGCCGCCTTTTCTTGGGCCGCAAAATCGAACGAGCCTGACTCGTTCCGCAGTAATCATAACAATTGGCAATGCTTATTTAACTGAGCGGGTGCCTTGCTTTCCGGTTATAAACGGAAAGTTGAAAAAGCCACAGCCGTTGCGAGGCGGTGTCGGAAAACCACGGGTCTCTAGGAAGAGATAGCCGGGTTGCCTGCTTTTATCTGTACCGGGGAGTATGTTGTGAAGTTCTCGAAAGCTGTATCCTGCCGGGATACCGCCTCCAGTCATACGGACAAGCCTGTTTTTTGCAGTTTCTCTGCACGCCTGTCATCTTGCTCCTCCTCTCTTTGTGTACATATTCTTCAAAAATACACGAAATACGCAACGCGGTACGGCGCAGTGCTGTCTGCATAAACATTAATAAGCTTAACTACGGAGGAAAAGATGAAAAAAGCATGTACGGCACTGATACTGGCAGCGGCATGTCTGCCCGGTCTCAGTAAAGAAGTCCGTGCCGAGGAGCACATCTGGACGCTTGATGCGGATTTTGACGAGGGAACCATCATCAATCTGAACCATGATCCCAATCATGATCAGCTTCAGCTGAATAATTTTGCCAAACCTTTCCGTTTCATCAACGTTCCTGCTTCCGCACGAGGCACAGTTGTTCGGGTTGACACCGACACTGGCGAAATCGTTGGCGAGTATAAAACCGCTCCAGAATTCCGAGGTTTGAATCCATCCAGAACTACCGTGGATATTTACGGTAACGTCTGGACGGGAAACCGAGGTGAAGTCGAAGATGAGAAGGGATCGGTTGTCAAGATTGGTATTGTTATCGGTGGAACACGTTGCAATGCTGACGGCACAGATAATCCCGACGGGGAATATGTACGACTTGACCCCGATAAACTGACATACAACACCTGCGTTGACCGGAACGGCGATGGACTGATCCGAACATCAAAAGGGCTGGGCGATATTCGGCCTTGGCCGGATAATACTGACGGTGCCGGAGGAGCGGACGGCATTGTGGAGGATGCTGAAGATGAGTGCATCCTGATTTATCAACGGCTACCGGGTGCGCCTGGCATCCGTCACGTTTCTGTGGACAGAGAGAATAACGTCTGGATAGGTGGTCATCCTCCCGATGATGATGGACACTATTATCCGACAATGTTTTATAAATTGAATGGCAATACCGGAGCCATTGTCGATTCTTTTGATGCTTCTGAGGACACAGGTTTTGGCTGTGGCGGTTATGGCGGCACCATCGTTAACAACAACTTTGATCAACTTCTTGGTAATGATATCCTTTGGTCGGCCAGTGTCTATCAAGACAAGCTGCTGCGTTACGACCTTTCCACCGGTGAGGGGCGATGTATAGAGGTCGAAGGCTCATATGGCATTGGCATTGATAATGATGGCTTTATCTGGAACAGTATGCACTGGCCGAATACTATCACAAAAATCAATCCAGACACCGGTAGCTATGAACCAGGCTTTCCTGTAGATACTGGAGGAAAAGCTGGCAGAGGGGTTGCTGTCACTGCTGACAACACTGTCTGGTCTGCAAATACTAACAGCAATACAGTGACTCGTCTTGATTCTGACGGCAATCTTTTGGCAACAATTGAAGTCGGGACAGCGCCGACAGGATTGTCTGTAGATAAGGCTGGTAAAATATGGGTGACGAATCGAGAGTCTGATAACATCATGCGGATTAACCCGGCCACCAATGCGGTTGATTTAACCGTTGACCTTGGAGAAGGTGCCGGGCCGTACAACTACAGCGATATGACCGGTAGCGTCCGTCTCAGTCATCCGCCCATGGGTTTCTGGGATGTTGTCTACGACGGAGGATGCAACACCCTTTGGGACAGGATTTCCTGGAATGGACAGGAGGATGCGGTCAATAACGGCGAGATAATTGTTCAAGTGCGGGCCGCAACCAAAAAAGCCATGTTGGCCTCTGTCCCGTTCACAACAGTGAGCAACGGAGCAGCACTTACCGGCATGAAGGGCCAGTTCATAGAAGTCCGCACTACCCTGACCACCGAAGCTCCGGTCGGCGATCGTGACTTACCTGTTCTGAGAGACCTTACCTTGGAGTACAGCGAGCTGGACATGACCGTGGACATCCCGGATCTGAAATACAGCTTTGGCTTTGCACCGTTTGATCTGGACGATTATATCACCTTCGATCCGACAGGCGATTGGTACGATGATGTAATCTGGTCGCATTCACCGGTACCCGAAGGATGGAACGTAACCATTGACGAAAATAATGTTGTCACGGTTACCTGCCCGGAAGACGAAACAGAGGATGTCTTCATCACTTTTTCCGCCCGTCTTTCTTGGGATAACGAGGAATGCATCGGTGCCGAGCAGGAGGTACTGTTTGAAGCCAATCATCCTCCGGTGCTGTGCGATGTGAATGCGTTTCAGTGTATCCCGAAGAACAACAAGAAGATGTTTCCGGTTCCTTTAACAGGATTTGTCTGCGACCCGGACGGCGATCCGGTGACCGTCGAGATTCTTTCCATTACCAGTGATGAACCCACCCTTGATAAACCTACAGACAAATTCACTCCAGATGCTGATCCAGACTGTATTGGTACGGATGTTGCTTGGGTACGGCAGGAACGCGATGCCCACGGTGACGGAAGAGTCTATGTGGTCACGTTTATTGCCAGAGACGGCAGAGGCGGCGAGACGGAAATGAGTTTGCCGCTGAAGGTACCGCATGACAACAATGGCGACTGTGTAGCTGTTGACAGCGGTCAGCAGTACGATGCTACGGAGATTTCCTCGGGAGGAGGAAACAAAAAGAAGAAGTAGTTTTCTTTTGGAGTCCCTGCCGGATTCAGCCCCGTAGATTAGGCCAATGCACGAACCCCGACAATCATAAGGCGAACCGGACGTCGGGGTTCGCTCCGTTCGCCTGCAACCTGCGAGCGGGCGGCCCCGTCTGTGATATGATACAGAGAAGAGACAGGAGTATCAAAAGCAGGAGCGGAAGCATGGTACAGGTACGGACAGATGAAGCTGAACTTTGAGTGGGACGAAAAGAAAGCAAAATCAAATCGTAAGAAACATGGAATCGGTTTTGATGAAGCGGCAACCGTCTTTCTTGATCCTCTCTCCATGACGATCCCCGACCATGAGCATTCTGCGGAGGAGCAACGATATATTGATATCGGTAGTTCCGGGAAAGGACGTGTTCTGGTCGTTGTTTATACTGACCGGGGCGGGAATATCCGTATCATTAGCTGCCGCAAGGCAACATATTCAGAGAGGCAGTATTATGAAGAATCCTGACAAAAAGAAAAAAAAGAAGGACATGCGTAGTGAATATGATTTCACCGGCGGGGTACGGGGCAAACATCACAGAGCCATGCAGACCGGATATTCGATTACTGTTCATCAGGAGGACGGTACAACTGTTACCAAAGAGGTTGTGCCCCCAAAGGGCGCAGTTATTGTCGAAGCGGACCTTCGTCCTTACTTCCCCGACTCGGAATCCGTGAACAAAGCTTTACGCTGTTTAATCCCTTTGCTTTCTAAAAGAGTTGAACCCCACCAATCATAAGGCGAGTCGGACATGTTGGGGTTCGTGTCGCACATCTGCAACCTGCGAGCGGGCAGCCCCGTCGGTGATATGATACAGAGAAGAGACAGGAGTATCAAAAGCAGGAGCGGAAGCATGGTACAGGTACGGACAGATGAAGCTGAACTTTGAGTGGGACGAAAAGAAAGCAAAATCAAATCGTAAGAAACATGGAATCGGTTTTGATGAAGCGGCAACCGTCTTTCTTGATCCTCTCTCCATGACGATTCCCGACCATGATCATTCTGCGGAGGAGCAACGATATATTGATATCGGTAGTTCCGGGAAAGGACGTGTTCTGGTCGTTGTTTATACTGACCGGGGCGGGAATCAGCGCTTGATAATATATTATAATCTATGCTAATTTAACATAAAGCTTTGCATGAATTGCGGAGCTACGCATGATATGCCATTAAACAAGCGTGTTTTTAAATGTGGGTGCGGTGTGGAAGAAAATAGAGATATTCATGCTGCACAAAATATATTACGCCAAGCGTATATCGAGATTGCTGCTTAAAGTAAAAATCTAGGTCAAACTCTGACCGAAGTAACGCCTTTGGAGTTGGAAGCTCTGACTTGCGACAGCAAGTGAAACTACCAACGTTGAATGAGGAATAGATAATCTGACATTTTGTTGATTATGTCAGATTTCTAAGAGCGGATCGTATGAGTATGTGCGGAGCATGAACTTTATTTCGGCTGATCAGTTTCAGCTCTTTGTGACCGGCACTGACGATACAGGTCCTGTGCAGGCAGTCGAACACGATGCGCCGGCTGAGGACTGCCGCATTGAGGCGATTCTCAAGCCCGATGACACGATTACCTTGGCCATTGGCCCGTACATCGGGGACATGGGTACCCCTGTTGTTGTTCCCCGGAATGGTGGAAATATTGTTTTGACAGGCCTGGCTGTTGATGTCACCCTGAACGTTGCCGATGCAGACGCATATACTGTGCTGCATAACTTTCTGCTGGCCCGAGGACGATATGTCCTGGAGGTCTGCAATATGGGGCAGTTCGGCGGTGTCTGATCCCGATGGCTGACAGAAGAACCTCTGAGAAATAGAGCCCTGAGTCACAGCCCTAAGTTTGGCAGGATTCAGGGCTTTTCTTTTTATCCCCCCCCTTCAATCTCCCACTTTTTTTCTGTCGCTGTTGACACATACACTCCAGAGTTTTATCATGCAAAATGCACTGAACACTATCTTATGTAAAGGATGCAACATAATATCTTTCAGCAGACACGGAATAATCAATGGACTCTGACAACGGCGGTTTTTTGCCGATCAAACAGGCTGATTTGGACGAACAACTTACCAAGGCCACGGCTTTTCTTCGGCGGGCCTCTTGGCATCCTCGGGTGAAAAAAGAACGCCTCAAGGAAACAGCCAATGCTCATGAAATTATCAGGAGTATCAGCAATGCATCGGCCCAAGAAACGGTCAGTATTGCGGATAAGGCAAAAAAAATCAGTGATGACCCGTTACTGATCTATCATCCAGATGTGGCCCTTTGTCTCAACGTTGTTCGTCAAGGTATTGCCTTGGGAATGCACGCAGCCAACCTCTATTCCAAGGCCTCTAACTTTTACACGCTCAAGGAACAGCAGGCCAGTGGAGCATTGAGAAATAATCCAGAAGCCCAAACCGAGTTCCGTCAAAAGAACATCACCACTTCAGCCATACTGCTCTTTGTTACGGCTAACTATACTGTTTCCAGCCTGAGTTCCTTTAAGAGCGAGGCCCTGGATTCGGTCCAGGTCAGCTTTCCAGGTCTTCCCGAAGAACTGCATCTGGCCAACTATATCCATTCCCTGAACTACTTGCTCTACTATCATGGTTTTTTTGTCAGTGCAGACAGTATTAAAAGACCGCTGGAATTTGTCAAACTGACCCAGCTCTATTATCAGGAAGTGCTTAACGAAATAGCCTTTATCCAGGATTCCCTCAAATATACAGAACCCTTTGAGAGCAAGAGCTATAAGCTGGAAGGCGAAGATTTTGTCATTCAAGGATTTACTGCCCATACCATGCAGGTGAGCGGTAGTATGCACTTTAACCGGCTGGAATGGAGTGAGATTGTTGGCAACACCATGTACAAGCATAGCTCAAAACGCACCATCCAGTTTTTGATGTGCTATGACGTAGAGCAGAAGAAAAACCCCATCAACGAGCTGGGCGGTTTTCCTGCTGTAACAATGGAATACGGGCCTGCTGGCACGGGCAAGAGCATGGGGATATCTGCCACAGCCACTGAACTGTATGACCGTTGCACGGACCTGGGCATCACCTTTCTCTTTCATCCCATCCCCCAGTCGGTTGTTTCCACCTATCAGGGCGGTACCAGCGAGAACATGGAAAAATGGTTCCGCCCCACTACCTCGCCGGACATGATTATCTATGCACCCATTGACGATGGCGACGGTAAACTGCGTGACCGGGGCGCACGAGGCACATCTGCCGGAGTCATTGAGGTGGTCGAGAGTTTTCTGGTCAATACGGAAGGTGCTTCAGCAGCTAAACAGGGCAACCGACTGATTCAGATCTATACCAATCTACCTGAAACCTTAGATAAGGCCGTACTCTCCCGGATTCAAAAACGTTCCCTCCTTGCCGGAGCCACCACTGTTGAAGATTTTCTGGATCAGGACTATATCTGGTGGCAGACTTATGAAACTATGGTGCCTGGTTTTGTGGATATGCGGCATCCAGAAGAGTACGAGTTCATGTCAGCCCAAGATATTACAGGGCAGCTCATTGAACAGTACGAAAAAAAGAGCGAGGCGCAGGTTTATAAAATAAAAACAATCATTGAAAAAACCATGAAGGAGCATAGCGTTGAGGAGCATCTGTTCTTTGCCCGGCTCTTTCATCATGTCAAGGCAGAGTTTCCCGGTTTCACTTCACGGGATGTGCGGAATATCCAGACCGCTGTTAATACCCGGCTAACAGACTTTGATTTTCCAACAGAATGGATGGACGATCACGCCTACTTTTTTGCCAGATCGTATGCAGAAAAACTGAACATGCTCAAGGAACTGATGCAGGCGAATATGCGGGGGCTGTCCTTTGCCAACATCCGCTTTCAGGAGGTGGTTCGCTATCTGGACAACATGGCCACGATTCTGGACAGGGATTTTGAAAACAAGGTGACTGGGCGGCTGGAGGAATACCAGGTGGAGCAGGAGGCCCAGCGGCGTTTTGCAAAGAGAACAGCAGGCTAAGATAACAGTAGGCTAACATGAAACTCCTCAAGCAGAAAGGTCTGCATGGCAGCGGTCTGATACAAATCACCTCAGCTCAAATGATTGAACGGTATAACTGGGCCTTGGTTTCTATGGGATTTCAGCCCACCAGCCTGAAACATTTTTCCGTGGATATGTTTGGCTGGAGTCCAGAAGTTGCCACGGAAAAGAGAAGCATTTATTACCTTACCCATTCCCTGGCAAATCCTATGGGGATTATTATCACCATTTATCAGCGTTATGCCCCGGTGTATTTTCCCTATCACTCCTTTGACCGGAGCATGATCTCCTCTTTTTTTGATCGCTTTGCTGCTGAAATTATGGATATCACCACCACAGATGCCCTGTGTATTGATCTGGAAAACGGGATCTCCAGCTATGCCAGCCTCAAAGACCTCCTGTTAGTGGATTCCTTTATCCTGCGGGCAGAAACACCGCGCAACCTGATTGCAGGTGCGAAAAAACAGCAGCAACTGATCGCTGATTTCCTGAAGAGCGACACGCTGTGGGAGGACAAGGAGAAGCGACAACAGCTTATTGATTCATCGAAAAAATACGGTGATCTTCGCCAGCGTAAGGTGGGTATTGCAGACTTTGCCTATCCAAATATTGAGATCTTTTATACAGAAGCTCTGGGCGGTGTCTATATTTTGGAACACCCTGCTGATGAAAAGCAACCTGTCTTTGTTATCTGCAAGGACCTGGATCGGCTCAACTGCACAGGCATGACAGATGCAGATGTTCAGATATTGCCGATTGACCAGAAGAATCTGTTGCGGGATCTGAGAAAGGCAAATTTTTTCCAGCTGGACATGAAGTTTTATCAAAACCATCCTGAACTGCTTGAATACAAAAAAGAGATTCTGCTGGCAAATTTTATCTGTACACAGGATCAAAGCTACAAGGGTTGGAGCGAAATGAGAAAGAAAAATTTTATCGCCAGCCATGCAAACGAGATCCCGCCGCTGTTCTTTACAATAGAACGTCTGCAGAAGTGCTTTGCAGCAGGTAAGCAGTTCTACGAGGTTCCGCTCTCAGTTGAGCTGTTCGACTATCTTACAATACCCCATAGACGTATGCCCGCAACATACCAGACTGCTCTGGAACATCTTCTGTCAGAGCTTGACCCCTCTGATCCGATCAGGTTGTTTAAATATAATAAACAGCGGTTTTATACTGAATATAAAAAATATCCGCCCTGTAAAAAGCAATGGGTGGCCGAGCTGGTGGCTTCGGAGATTGGCGGGTGAGTTATGTGAGCAATTATAGTCCGTCACTGAAAATATGGATAATTTCGGCATGCTTCAAAATTACGGCTTACATTAAATGAAAACGAGCTTGAGTTCAACAAGCCAGACAAAATCGTCAACAATCAATCGCCAACAATCCTATTGCAACTCCTACACAGAAAGAAACCTCATAGTTGACCGAACGGTCAAGACAATCCAATTAACTACGCCCTGCCGTCGCTCTCCTGGCTGGAAAAGAATCGACGAGATAGAGTTTTACATCGCTAAGATAAAAAGGAATAAGATATGAAAAAAAAGAATACCTTTGATTTCTTATCTGTTGAAGAAGAATTAAAAAAAATATGCGCCGCTTTTCGTGTAAAGCATCTTTCGAGCTTCGGCTCGGTAAATACAGACAGGTTCGGCCCAGACAGTGATATTGATTTATTAGTAAGATTTGACCCATCGGATTGTTCTGATCCTTTTGATCGTTATTTCGGACTTAGGGAGCAATTAGAAGACCTTTTCGGAAGACCTGTTGAGCTTGTTTTTGAAAAAAAGTTTAACAATCCATATTTCCTCGAAGCAGTGAATGAAACAAAAAGGCTGATTTATGAAGCGTGAAATCAATAAGCTTCTTTTTGATATACAACAAGCTGCTGAAGATATAGAGCAATTTATAAATAATATTGATTATTCCGAATTCGAGAAGAGCAATTTGATTCAGGCTGCTGTAGAAAGAAAATTTGAAATAATAGGTGAAGCGTTGAACCGTATCAAACGTTTTGATTCTGAATTTATTGAAAAAATTACTGATTACAGAAGGATCATCGGTTTCAGAAATATTATTGCACACGGTTACGATATCATCGAATGCGAAGTTATATGGGCCGCAGCAAAGAAACATCTACCGATTTTGAAACAAGAAGTTGATGAGTACATCAACACGTAAGTTAACCGATACGAGGAAAACATGGACACCTTACTCATCTGGCTGCTGGTCTATTTTATCTTGGCATCCCAGTTTTACCTGCTTGATAAAAAAGGAAAATTTTTCCTGCGAAAACTCTATCTCCTCATCTACAATCTGGGCCATCGAGAGAAAATCACTGAGGATCAGGTTATCAAGGGTTTTGTCTATAACCAGACCCTGGGTACCCGGCTGACCGCTGCTGTGGTCTTTGACATCATTCTGAGCCTGCTCTTCTGGAAATTCAACACTCTGGGTACGGGCACCAAGATAATACTCCTCTTTCTTGGCACCCCCACAATTTTTTTCGGCTTCTGGTTTGGTGGCCTGATGATGTCCTTTTTTTCCAGGGTGTTCAGTAAAACCGTGACCACCTTGGATGATATCGGTACTGGCAAGATTGCTCCGCTTGATGAAATTCGCCACGCCTTTGATGAGGTCAAGGATTCAGTGGAAGAATCCCTGCACTGGAATGAAAGCAAAGAACAGGAAAAAGGAACCGCAGATAAGCCCGAAGCCGGAAGGACAGGCAGCAGAAAAGAGCAACGGGCCAAAGAGGACCAGGAAGCCCTGGATGCTCTGCGGAAATTTCAAAAGGGGGGAAAGTAATGGAGCAGGAAGAGAGCTGGTTTGCAGTGGCAACGTGCCGGGTAACATGAAAAAAGCTATGGCACGCATCGGCATGGTAAATTATATTAACACCGCTCCTATCTACGAGGTGTGGAAGGAGCAGGTGCATCGACCGGACTGGGCCGTGACTGAGGCCCCACCTGCCCATCTCAATGGGCTCCTGGCTACCGGAGATTTGGATCTCGGCTTTGTCTCTTGCTACGAGTATGCAGCCCGCCCCGAGCAGTACCGGATCATGGCTGATCTTTCCATTTCCGCTACCGGGCCGGTGGGGAGTGTTTTTATGTTTTCCTTAGTTACGCCAAAACAGCTAGATGGCAGAAAAATACTGATGACCGGTCAATCCGAGACCTCGGTCTGGCTATTACGTATCATCTTGGAAGATTTTTTTGCTGTCAGGCCTGAATATACCAGTGGCGAAATATTCGCCAAACGTCAACCTGAAGAAGAACCTACAGCCGTGCTGGCCATAGGCGATGAGGCCCTGCGGCTGGCAAACGATCCGGCGTCCCCCTACCCTGTCCGCTTGGACCTGGCAGAATTCTGGAATCAACAGACCGGGTTGCCCTTTGTCTTTTCTGTCTGCGCTGTGCGTGAAGATTTTCTTGCAACAGCAGAAGATACAGCCAGGGATTTGCACCAGACCCTGCTTGCCTGTCGTGATCAGGGCCAGAAGCATCTGGCAACAATCTCTGCACAGGTTGCCAGCCGTATCCCAATGCATACCACGGCCTGCCTTGCCTATTTCCAGGCTATGGAATATGATCTTGGCCCGGCAAAACTACGTGCTTTGGAAAAATTCTTCAGCCGTCTGATTCGCCACGAGGCAGCATCTGTCAAGGCCTTACCTTTAAAAATTTTTCAATAATGCAGAGGGTATACAGAAATAATTCTCTGCTTTTCCCTCTACTCTCTGGATGGTGTTGTATGTTTTATCCTAAAGAAAAAAAGACGTATGTACGAAACACCTTTGCCTCTCTGAGCCAGAGGTATGATTTTCTCAGTTCCCTGTTTTCTCTCCTGCTTGATCACTCTTGGCGCAGGCATACAACTCGTTTACTGCATGATGTCCCAGAAGGCCCAGTGCTTGATCTCTGTGCCGGAACCCTTTCCCTGTCCAGAGAGCTTGCCTGTCAGGCCGAAAATCGACATGTTTTCTCTCTGGATCTCTGTGAAAATATGCTCAAGGCTGGGCTGAAAAAATTGCATAACGATCCGTATAATGCAAGGATCTTTCCTATATGTGGAGACGGAGAGGTCATCCCGACTGGTAAGGATGTATTTTCCGGCTGTACCGTGGCCTTTGGCGTCCGAAATCTTGCCAATATTCGCAGGGGCTTGGCAGAAATCTACCGGGTTCTTCAGCCAGGAGGCAAGCTGCTCATTTTGGAATTTTCTCGTCCAACCAACAGGTTATTCAGACCCATTTACACCTGTTATCTGCATTATATTATGCCCTGCATTGCTGGAGTCTGTACTGCGGACAAAGAGGCATACAAATATCTTGCCAAGTCCATCGCCTTATTTTATGAACCAGAGGAACTCTTCATCATGATGCAGAAGGTTGGATTTTCTCACTTGGAACGCAAAAAGCTGACTTTTGGGATTGTATCTATCTACATTGGCATCAAGTAACGAACTCAAAGAACAAAAACGCTCACACCTAAGCTCACACAGATGTTGATTTATTACTTTTCAGATCTCCATGTTGAGTTTGGCAGCGAAGAACTCGCCAAGCGACTGGCAGGCAACAGGGAAGCCGATGTGATTATCTGCGCCGGGGACTTGAAACCATCAGGTATGGTGGGCCGCTATCTGCACCTGCTGGACGATCTCACCCACTGTCCATTTCTCTTTGTTCCCGGTAATCACGAGTATTACGGAACTCGGAAAGAAACGCTGGACAGGGAGTTAGCAAAACAGCGGTACGCCAATGTCCGTATCCTGAACCGCTCAACAACCCGCATCGGCGATGTACTCTTTCTCGGTGCCACGGGCTGGTGGGAAAAGACTTCCACTATGGCACGCTTGCTCATGAATGATTTCCTTGAGATCCACGACATCTATCAGGCAGAATACGGTAATAAATGGGGAAGGCGGGACGAACAGTTTTTTGTGGATACCCTGCTCCGGGCCACCGAGGATCGGGTCGTCTGCATCAGCCATCATGCGCCTAGCTGGAAAAGTTTCTTTCCAGCAGATGTATGGCGACTGCAGAACGACTGTTACGCCAACCATTGGGATGATATCATCATGGAGTTTCAGCCCGCAGCTTGGGTCCACGGCCATATCCATGAACCCTCCAACGACTATCTGCTGGGAAAAACCAGGGTACTCAGTAATCCCTATGGGTACCAGCGAGCCAACAGGTTAAATCCAGACTGGGATGAAAAGGCCAGGTTTGAGATCTGAGCCGCTCGACACGCCTTTGTCCCTACGCAATCACATCCACCCATCCACCCTGTTTTGCCACACCAGATCAATGTATCTCCCAGCAACTTGAGATCTTCAGAAAAACAGGCAAAGATAAAAACTTGTAGCAAAGAGGTTGTGTTGAGAGCAAGGCACTGGTATTGTAGAAACGGCTTCATCCAAGCCCCGGAATCTCTTCCTTGGCCCCGGGGGAAGAAAAACAGATCGGTGTTGTTGAAAATAGGGAAATTATTTTTTGAGAGATCCCTCACGCCGAGAACAGCTGAAAACGAGAAAAAAGACACCTATGGATTTATATACCCTTACCCTGCAGCAGGCAAAAGATAAACTGGTTGCCCGGGAAATCACCTCAGTCGCCTTAACCGAATCTCTTTTCAAGCGTATTGATCAGGTTGAGGGCAAGGTCAATGCCTACCTGAGTTTACATAAGGAACAGGCCCTGGTCGCCGCAGAAGCAGCAGATAAAAAATTGCAAGCAGGACAGGGTGGAATGCTCTGTGGCTTGCCGCTCTCCATCAAGGATGTACTCTGTACCAAAGACATGCCCACCACCTGTGGTTCCAAGATTCTGCAAGGCTTTGTGCCACCATACAATGCGACTGTGGTTGAAAAGTTGAAGCAGGCTGATGCAGTCCTGTTGGGCAAGGTGAGTATGGATGAGTTTGCAATGGGTTCCACCAATGAGAACTGCGCCTACAGTGTTCCTGAAAATCCCTGGAAGGCTGGCTACGTGACTGGTGGCTCCAGTGGTGGTTCAGCAGCCTCGGTTGCTGCCAGTGAATGTCTGGGTTCACTTGGCTCTGATACTGGCGGCTCTATTCGTCAGCCCGCCTCCCTTTGCGGGGTCGTGGGCATGAAACCCACGTATGGGCGAGTTTCCCGTTATGGGCTGGTGGCCTTTGCCTCTTCTCTGGACCAGGTCGGACCGTTGACCAAGGATGTGGCAGACTGCGCCCTGATGATGAACGCCATTGCTGGTCATGATGCCCTTGATTCCACTTCAATTCAGCAAGATGTGCCGGATTATACAGCAGCCCTTGAGGATGGTATGCAGGGGGTTCGGGTGGGCATTCCGCAGGAGTATTTCGGGGAAGGACTGGATCCGGAAGTGGATAAGGCGGTTCGTGCCGGTATTGCCATGCTCAGAGAGGCTGGTGCAGAGATCGTGGAGGTTTCTTTGCCTCATACTGAATACTGCGTGGCTGTCTATTATCTGATTGCTCCGGCTGAGGCCAGCTCCAATCTGGCCCGTTTTGACGGAGTTCGCTACTGTAAGCGGGATCTTGAGGCAGAGAGCCTGATTGATATGTACAAACAGACCAGATCTCAGGGCTTTGGGGATGAGGTCAAGCGGCGTATTCTGATCGGAACCTATGCCCTGTCTGCTGGCTATTATGATGCCTATTATAAAAAGGCTTCTCAGGTCCGCACCCTGATTAAAGAGGATTTTGCCAAGGCTTTTAGTCAGTGCGATGTAATGGCTTCACCGGTGACACCAACACCAGCTTGGCAGATCGGTCAGAAAAGCGGAGATCAACTGGCCCTGTATCTATCAGACATCTTAACCATCTCAGCTAATTTGGCTGGTACTCCTGGGCTTTCCGTGCCGTGTGGTTTTTCTGGAGATGGCCTGCCCATTGGAATGCAGTTGCAGGCAAGCCATTTTCAGGAGGAGGCACTGCTGCGGGCCGCCTGGAATGTGGAGCTGCGGGCCGGAATAAAAGATGTTCATCCTGTTTTGTAAAAATTTTTTTGGAGAATTGTAGGAGCGAATCTTGTATTCGCCCTTGGAGTATCCCGTAGAGAGGAGACAGTGTGTCCAACCGAGAAAGTTCAACAGACATCATGCTATGACAAGAGAAAGGTTGATCACCTGGACCATAGGAAAAGATTCCCCGGAAACGGTTTGTCAATACCTCTGGCAACAGTCTGAAGAGGGCGTGCAGTTTTTTTGCTTTGATTATTTTGACACCCTGGTTGTTCGCAAAATTGAGCCGGAATATACCAAGCAACTTGCTGCTAAACTGCATCGTGCCTTGCTCTATAATCTGCCACCAGCAGATCAACTGTATACCCTGCGCCAGCAGTTGGAACACGAGATCTGTGTCCAGAGTCAGGCGGCTGGAGGAGAGGTAGAGTTTTATCTGCACTCTTTTGCCCCGGTCTATCGTACCCTCTTGCAACGGGCCTTGGGAAATATCCCCCGGCTTGAGAGTAATGCCCGTTTCACAGAACAGATTCTTTCCATAGAAACTGTGGTGGAAAGGGCGGTTCAGCAACCCTGCCTAGAGTCTATCCAAGTACTTGCCTGGTTACGGGAACAGGGCCTGCACACTGTGTTGATCTCTGATTTCTATTTGCCCAGTCCGTGGTTTCAGGTCATGCTGGAAAGTATGGGTATTCGCAAGTATTTTGATCATATCTATGTTTCAGCAGATCATGGCGTAGCCAAAAGTTCTGGGCGATTGTACAGCAAGGTCTGTGCAGAGTTGGGATGCTCGCCTAAACAGATGTTGATGATCGGAGATAATCTGACCTCTGATGTAAAACAATCAGATAATCTTGGGGTCAGATCTCTCTATCTCCTCAATCCTCAGCAGAAAATTTTTTATGAAAACTGGCAGCCAGACATGCTCCACGAGTCCACCAGAGTACGCCAGCGTTTTAGCGAGGCAGGTTCCACCCATTCCAGTAATCATTCTACTCAGAGCGTGTTTCAGGAGATGAGTACTACGCTTTGGTACTTTACCTATAAGCTCTTTGAGACCTTGCAGGAACAGCAGGTGCAGGATGTTGTTTTTTTTTCCAAGGAAGGGGAGTTTCTCAAAAAGCTCTTTGATCGGATGCAAGAGGATCTGTTTGGTTGTCGGATTATCCGCACCCATTATTTGCTGGTTTCCCGTAAGGCCACCTTTGTTGCCTCCTTACGCCCCTTGGCAGAAGAGGACTTTAGCCGCCTTTTTGCCTCTTATCGGGATATTTCACCAAAGGATTTTCTTCTGAGCCTGAATTTTGAAGATTCTCTGGCCCAATCACTCTGTGCAAAGACTGGTATTGACTATGGGACCCGGGTACCCAATTTTGCTGACAGTACGGAGTTCCGTTCTCTGCTTGCCGCAGATTCCTTTCAGCAACTCTATGAAGAACGACGACAGCAGCAGCGCAGTAATTTTTTGCTCTATCTGGATTCGCTGGGAATTGCCTATAAACAGGCCGGGTTGACCGTTGTGGATGTGGGCTGGAAAGGCTCTATTCAGGAGAATATCTATAATATTCTGGAAGGCCAGGTTGCCATGCAGGGTTTTTATGCAGGTTTTCTTCTTGCCGCAGAACCAGAGGACAACAACAAAAAACAGGGCATCCTCTTTGATACTACCCGGTCTTTACCATATTTTAACGTGTACAATAATAACCGATCGCTGTTTGAGATGATGCTGGGTGCTTCCCACGGTAGTGCAGACGGTTATTTTACTCCAGAACAGTTTGCGCAACTGCCTGCTGATCATCAGCGGGAAATCAGGGAGCATATTAGAGATACGAGGGAGAGGAAGAGAGAAGTACTGGTCACTACCCTAGATTTGCCTGAAGAACGACGGCTTTTTCGTGAGAAAATTCTTCCCCTGCAAGAGCAGATGTACACGGATGTCTGCATGTTAAATCGAGCGTTTTTGCGTTCAGACTGTACCTTACCAGAGCCGGAATGGTTTGCCCGTTGCCATGCCCGGATGGTCTTTACCCCTACCGTCGAAGAAATTGAGTTTTTTGAACGCCTTTATCATCTGGAAAATTTTGGAGTCTTTGAATATACTGATTTTCGTACAGAAGGTAATCTTTCTTTAAAGGATCGTTGCTGGAATTTCATTACTATGCGAAAAAATCCAGCCATCTTGGAGATGGGTACGTGGCCTCCGATTATTCTTCGTCGGCTGGGTCTAGATTTTTACCGCCATATCAATGGGTACAGGCGTTTTCGTCGCGAGTTTCCATGAGGGTATTTCGAGCCGGACAAAGAAAAAAGCTCTTTACAGGGCGTTTCGTACCTATACTCGTATGTACAGCCTGCCTGCTTGCGGCCTGTCAGGAAAAAAACGAGCCTTTGTCGGAAAAATTATCAAAAGCATCATCAGACCAGATGCTCCGGCTAATTCTTGATACGGATATCTCTTCGGATGTGGATGATGTGGGAGCTGTGGCTTTGCTGCACAGTTTAGCACATCAGAGCAGGGTACAGATATTGGCGATGCAGGTTTCCTCGGGTGACCCGTGGAGTGTTCCCTGTCTGGATGCCTTGAATACTTGGTTCAATCAACCTGATATCCCCGTCGGGATGATCAAGGGAAAAGCTGTCCAGCATGAGTCAAAATATACCCGGATTATCGCCGAAAAATTTCCCCATGACAGCAAAACCGGTGCGGAAGCCCCTGATGCGATGATGCTTTATCGGCGCACCCTTGCCAAGCAACCGGATCAAAGCGTGACCTTGGTAACCATTGGTTATCTGACCAACTTGGCCAACCTTCTCCGTTCCAAAGCCGATGACATATCTCCTCTGGACGGAATAGAGCTGGTGCAACAAAAGGTACAGCGTTTGGTCTGCATGGGTGGAGAATACCCATCCGGGCGAGAATGGAATTTTTACCAGGACAGTGCTTCCACCTCGTATGTGATTGCACATTGGCCCACACCAGTAGTCTTTAGCGGTTTTGAAATCGGAAAAGATGTGCTGACCGGTGCTGGATTACAGAAAACAGCATCGCCCAACCCGGTGCGACGGAGTTATGAAGTATATAACGGTTTAAGAGATCGCCCCAGTTGGGATCAGGTTGCAGTTTATTACGCTGTGGTAACGGCAAACGGCCAGCAAACAAAACTTTGGTCGAAAAACACGGGAAAAAATATGGTACGACTCGACGGCAGTAATTATTGGCTGAATAAACAGGATAAGACTGTTGACCATACCTACCTTGTACAGCAAGGCCATACGAAAAAAATAGCGGATTTTCTTGAGCAACTCATGTTGTCCGGACGAAAATAGGATTTTGTCGTGTTTGAAAATATTTCCTTTTCGCAGAGAAAATGCACATTATTTCTTTTTGTCTTTTTCTTAGTTTTTTTTGTTTTCGGTACAGGCTGGTACGAACCTTCTATACTCGTTCTACAAGGGCGAGCCAACGCAAAAAATCCTTTGCTTCTGGTGCGCTGGAACAGTGGAGAGGGATTTAACACATACGAACAACGGACCTTTCCACTTCTTCAGAGAAGATCAGAAGGAGAGATAATTTCTCAAATTTCTTTTGGTGCAACAGGGAAAAGAAGTTCAGCATCTCTTAGTAAGGAAGTCGTCTGTACAGCCTTACTGGTCGATAGTGTCCCCTTTGATCTGAGTACGTTGGCAGCACATCGACATGGACGCTATGTAGGTAACGCACTCCATTTTAACGATAATCAACAGGTGTCTGTTACTCTTTCGCCAACCTCACATATCGGCATCAAGTTCAGAACAAATAATCATTCAGGAATCGCCAGTATTACTGTAAACGGACAACGGGTTGAACATGATTTATACATAGCCAATGTGGAGGCAAAATGTAAACAGTTTGATTATTGGCTCCTTGGTTCGGACGGCGCATTTTCCGTACAAACGGCACTGCCCCGCTATCCTGTGCATGCGTTGCAAATTTTAAGTTCTTATAGTGATAAACCTAAACCCGTGAGTCTCACCAGTGCAGAGATTCACGGAAAAGGAAAAGTTGTTGATTTACTTAAAGGACAGCAGCCGGTTCTTGGCAAAATTCACTTTACTAATGTACTGCACGAGATGCGGTCGTTTTTTCATCCAGTGCAGTTTTGTTGGCAGGTGCTTTTTTCTTTGCTTTCAGTGTGGTTAGTTGCTGCTCTTCTACAGACTGTTCGCAGGCTCGGGGGACTTACAGCTTGTTTTCTTGACGAAAAAAGATATGTTTTCTGGGCCATGTTTGGCACCAGTTTAGCTGTCTTTGGCCTATGGCTGGCAGCGTTCTGGCCTGGTGTGATGTCTGTTGATTCGCTGAAAATTTGGCGAGCAGCCATGTTACCCGACGTATTTGTGAATGATCATCCGTTCATGAATGTGATTCTGTATAAGTACCTTTACCATATATGGAGTAATCCAGTCATAGTGCCTCTTACTCAGGTACTTTGTACAGCCCTGTTGATTTCCTGGTTTGGCTTTTGGCTCTACCGGCAGGGTGTACAGAGGGTACAGAGGGTATTACTCGCCTGCTGGTTTCTCTTTATACTGGGTTCTGTTCCGATAGCTCTGTATAATCTTATGCTGTGGAAGGATATTCCCTTTGCACTGCTGGTCGTCTTTTGGGGCTGTCTCCTGATAAAATTTTCACGGGAAAGGCAGCAGGGTCGTCTGCGCTGGACTGGACAACGAATTGTTTCCCTGATACTTCTCAGCCTTTTTTTAGCCTTTATTCGTCATAATGGGCTGGTATACCTCTTTATTTTGCCAATTCTTTTTCTGCTCCTTGGTTTAGTGCCAGTAAAAAAGGTGCTGATTGCTCTTGTGGCCTGTATGCTTGTCACAGGATTTGCTTTTACAGCACTCTATTCTGTGGGTAAAATAGCAGACACAGGCTTTTTCACCCAAAAAATAAGTGGCTATACCAAACAGTTGTCAGTAAAAAATATTGCGGGCGATGCAGAGAGGACGCTGCATAACTATATGACCGTTTTGAATATCAATCAAACAGCACAGAAATGGGATAAATTTCATTATTATTTCCATGACCGATATGCCTGGTGGTTCCTCCTGCATGCTGGCTGGTGGGATCTTTACCCGTATCAGCAAGAGGTTGTTGCGTTCCCTCAACTCAGAAAGGCCGCCATGCTGGTTTACGAGAAAAGCTATCAGGAACCTTGGGTATGGCTTTCCTGGAATCCGGTTTGGCTGCTCGGACTGTTGCCAATTTTCACCCTGCTGTTTTGGTGGTTCCCCAACACCGCAACTCTAGGAGTTATGCTGCTGGCAGGCTCTCTTCCCTTGGTGTATTTGCGGATTTTTAACTGGCGATATTATTATTTTCTCTACTTAGGATTGCTCTTTCTTCCCGCCCTTGTTGGACTTGATTGCACACGTAAAGGGAGAATTTGACTCCCATGCGCTTTTCTATTATAACGCCAAATTATAATGGCGAACGATTTCTTGAACAAACACTCCAGAGTGTTATCAATCAGGCAGGAGACAATATTGAACTGGAATATATTGTTATTGATGGTGGAAGCACGGATGACTCCCATGAGATTCTTCAGCGTTATCATGATGATATTGCTCATACGGTGATAGAGCCGGATACTGGTCCAGCCAATGCCATTAACAAGGGATTGCGATTGGCAACAGGCGATGTACTTGCCTGGTTGAATGCCGATGATATCTATTATCCCAGAACTTTAGAGCGTGTTGCGCAGGCGTTGGCCTGTCGAGCTGATGCTGCCTTTTGTTTTGGGAACTGTCCGATTATCAATGAGCAAGGACAGGAAATCCGCTCTGGGATTACCCGTTTTAAGGAGTTTTTTTATCCCTTTTCCTCACGCTTCACCTATCAATGTATTAATTACCTTTCCCAACCTGCCTTGTTTTTTCGTCGGCAGGCAGTGGAACAGGCGGGTGTACTGCCAGAAAACATGGTGGCTGCCTGGGATTATGATTTTATTCTTCGCCTTTGGCACTCCGGTGATGCAGTCCAGGTTGCTGGTGATCCGCTCGCTGCCTTTCGTTGGCATGAGAGTTCCATTAGTGGTCAAAACTTTCAGATCCAGTTTGAGGAAGAATACCTTTCTGTCAAAAAAGATGCAGGTTCTTTCAGCCTGCAAACCCTGGTTCATTTTTTTGTTCGCTGGGGGATTGTCGGTACCTATGCCGTCATGGCACACATGCGAAAAAAAACAGTAGGAACAGCAGGTAGAGAAAAAAGAGGATGAGGCAGGTATGCGTATCGGGATAAATACCCTGTTTCTGGTGCCAGGGGATGTGGGTGGGACAGAGGTTTATCTGCGGAGAACCCTGATTGCTCTGGCCACTCTTGTGAAAGAACAGGACACCTTGGTTCTTTTCACCAATCAGGAAAATGATAGTCTGCTTCGGGCAGATCTTGCCAAATATAAGGAAGTGGAGTTTTACCGGCTCCCCTGTCAGGCCGCTGTACGTCCCTTGCGCATTTTGCTGGAACAGTTGCTGCTCCCCTTTTTTGCCCGAAAAGCAAAAGTAAACGTACTCTGGTCACCTGGATACACGGCCCCTGCACTTTGTTTTTCGCCTCAAGCAGTGACGGTCTGTGATCTTCAGTATAAGAGCTATCCAGAAGACATGACGTTGCTGGAGAGAGTTACGTTGAATGTTTTGGTGAGAACCGCCTGTGTCCGTTGCCAAGCTGTGCTGACGATCTCGGAATTTTCCCGACAGGAGGTAGTAAAGTACGGTTTTGCCAAAGCAGAAAAAGTGCATCCAATACTGCTCGGTGTTACTGATGCCTTTGCCCACAGGCTTGGAACAGCAGATGATACTGCGCAGCTTATACAAAAACTCGGGATTTGCTCCCCTTATATTCTCTGTGTCGCCCATACCTATCCTCATAAAAATGTGGATAAACTTATTGCCGCCTTTGCCCTGCTCGAAAAGCGCATTCCCCATCAACTTGTTCTGGTAGGAAAGGCGCGTCGCGGTGAACAACCTGTTCAGGAACAGCTCCAGCGTGTACAGAATCCAAAACGAGTGATTCGCTTGCAAGGACTGATAGACAGAGAACTTCAGGCTCTGTATCATGAGGCAACCATGTTTGTGCTGCCCTCCACCTATGAGGGCTTTGGTCTTCCGGTACTGGAGGCTATGATGGCCGGATTGCCTGTGGTGACGGTACAAGCTGCTTCTTTACCAGAAGTCGGTGGTCAATATGCTGTTTATGCAGAAAAGGCTGAACCATCGCTTCTTGCTCATAAAATTATGGAGGTATTGAACTTGTCTGAACAGGAGCGTACAGAACAGGTCAGGAAGGGCCGTCAATGGGCCAAGAGCTTTACCTGGGAACGGACTGCGGAGCAGACTCTCCGAATATTGCATTCCCTGACAGACTGACAGAAAAGGAAACAGAGAAGAACAGATGAAGACAGCATTGATCAGCGGAGCCTCGGGTCAGGATGGAGCCTATCTTGCCCGCTTGTTATTAAATAAAGGATACCAGGTTTACGGGGCCTCTCGTGATGCCCTGTCCAGCTCGTTTGCCAATTTGTCCTGTTTGGGAATCAAGGAGCAGGTCTGTTTGGTTTCCCTTGCAGCCAATGATTTTCGCAGTGTCCTAAAAACGTTACAGGAAACTGAACCGGACGAGGTCTACAATCTTGCTGGACAAAGTTCTGTGGGACTCTCTTTTGAGCAACCTGTGGAAACCTTAGAGAGCATCAGCACAGCAACCCTCAACTTTCTTGAAGCCATTCGTTTTACAGGGCGAAACATCCGTTTTTATAATGCCGGGTCCAGCGAGTGTTTTGGTGATACCGATGGGAGCAAGGCTGACGAGGAAACACCCTTTCGGCCTCGTAGTCCCTATGCTGTGGCTAAGGCATCAGCACACTGGATTGTGGCAAATTATCGGGAAGCCTATGACCTGTTTGCCTGTACAGGTATTCTTTTTAATCATGAATCACCCCTGCGACCGGAACGCTTTGTGACAGGTAAAATTATTGCTGCTGCCTGTCGGATCGCTGCAGGAAGTAAGGAGCAGTTACAGCTTGGCAATATGGATATTTACCGCGATTGGGGTTGGGCCCCGGAATATGTCAAGGCCATGTATCTGATGCTCCAGCAGGAGAAACCCCAGGATTATGTGATTGCCACCGGCACCAGCAGATCATTGCTGGACTTTGTTGCCTTGGCTTTTCAGGAGGTGGGACTGAACTGGCAGGATCATGTTGTCAGTGTTCCAACCCTGCTCAGGCCCGCAGATATTCGGAAAGGTTGTGGTAATCCAGGCAAGGCAAAGCAGGAACTTGGTTGGCAGGCAGGCTTTGCCTTAGAGGATGTTGTCCGGGAAATGGTCAGAGCAGGCCGAAAAAAATATACATTGGTGCAAAAATAACTGGTATTATTTTTTCGGGACTGTAAAACAGTCTGGTGGTTATGCAAAACTTTGGTATAAATTTTGTCCTGTTCCATAACGGAGGAGGATATTTTTCTTTCACCCTTAGTAAAA
Source organism: Candidatus Electrothrix gigas (assembly GCA_022766165.1). Classification (GTDB taxonomy): domain Bacteria; phylum Desulfobacterota; class Desulfobulbia; order Desulfobulbales; family Desulfobulbaceae; genus Electrothrix; species Electrothrix gigas. Next base: position 35,437 of record QYLO01000008.1, on the reverse strand, counting down.
AAAGAACACCATGAAATGGTTTAAAAAAAAGGAGAAACCCTCGCAGGAGGAGGAAAGTGAGAGGCAAGAGAAGCAAGATGTTACCCGTGGTCTGCTTATCTTTGCCCATCCCACAACAGTTATTGATGTTGAACAGATCTTGCGAGACGAAGGATATGAAATTCGTGTTGTCAGTCCGCCGCCATCGTATCGTACTGGCTGTGATCTCAGTGTCGAGTTTCCTATGGACGCAGAGGCTGCCATTACCGAGCTGCTGAACATAACCAATCTCACCCCGCTGGACGTTGTTCCTATTACCTCTGAAGGGATGGAACCACTCCAGTTTGTCCGTAAAAAATGGTATGGAAAGTACCTGATGGTCAGAGCGGCAAACATGAAAATAACCCTTGATACTGAAACCAAGATCATCGTCAATATCTCTGGCGGAGGTTGTCCCGATGTTCCCTATCTGGCAACAGCACTTATTGGTCAGCATATCAACGAGGCCCCTGATCTCACCGAGGTTGGTTTTTCTCTGTGTGCCTACTCATTGAATACTGCCCGGGAAGAGCTTGCCCGGGAAATAGGAGCGTAACTATGTTGTTGTTAGTCGGAGCAGTGCCTGTTGAAGATCCCACTCTTCTGCTGGGGCCTGTGAGTTATAATGAAAAGGGAATAACCGTTGACGGGCGAGAACTTGCCATTAATCGAGGCAACGAGGCCATGATGACCTCTGCCTGTATAACCTGTCGAGAATACGGGGTTGAGGCACCGCTTGGTATGGTGGCCGGAGATATTGGCAAACGCCAGGGAAGTGAAGCGCTGTATAATCATCTGATTGATCATCTTCCTGAAATGGGGGTCAAGCTGATGACCCTGCACTATGTGATGCCAGATCTTAAGCTGAATAAAAAGGTGCTGGCAACCATTGATACGATGGAAGATAAACCCATGATGATTGCTGATGCAGGCAGTATGTATGTTGCCAAGGCTGGCGGTGATTCCCATTATTACGATGTGTTCACCCCGGATTTGGGTGAGGTTGCCTTTTTGGCTGATGACAAGGCTGACCATCCCAGCTTTACTCGTGGGTTTATCTTTAATATGGAAGAGGATGTGCCAGAGTTGATCCGGCGGGCATATCAAGGCAAGAACGCCACCAAGACTATGTTTGTTAAAGGGGCGGTTGATTATGTCTGTCAGGATGGCGAGATTGTTGATACCATCAAGGAACCAAGCATTGAGACAATGGAGCCTATTGGTGGGACAGGCGATTTAATTACCGGAATGATCAGCGGCTTGATGTATGCTGGAGTTGATCCCGTACAGGCATGTCGGATCGCTGGCCGGGCCAACCGTGCTGCTGGTGAACTGGCGCAACCAACGCCTGCAACCCAGGTTCAGGAAATCCTGCGTTGTTTACCCAGGGCCTTGGATAAGGTACGTAAGGAATTGGATCTATAAGGTTGTAAGGTTTCTTTACCCTGAATGAAGAATTAAAGGCAGAAACCATATTGAGCCTGCAAAGGGCATTGAGTGAGCAAGGAGAATTCATTACTTACGTCTCCTTTCCCCGCACGAAACGAAGCATTCGGCCTATCAGGCTGGATTGTTTTTGTAGTTCAGTGCAAACCTCCTTTAATGCCCCGCGCCAGTTTTCCAAATCCGGATGCTCGAGTTCTTCTGCAATTTCCACGGCCCGACTCAGGTAGGGTTCAGCCTTGGCTGGTTTATCCTGGGTGATATAGATCCAGGCGATATTCGCCCTGATGCTTGCCTCCAGTTCTTCCGCACCAAGCTTCTCTGCTTTTTCCAGGCTCTGTTCATGATACTGTAATGCGGTACTGTGATCCTCTTTGGCTGAGTATATCATACCTATATTATTGAGGACCACGCACTCCTGCTGTTCTTCACCACAATCTCGCATAAGGGCCAAGTCCTGCTCGGAATACTTCAGGGCTGTATCGTAATTCCCCTGTGCCTTATATACGTCAATGATATTGTTCAGCTGCCTGCTCTCCGTTTCCACATCCTCGTTTTCCCGACTGAGCGCCAAGGCCTGTTCAAAGTATTCCAGCGCAGAAGGAAATTCGCCCTGCGCCTGGTACACGGCACCTATGTTGTTCAGCACTCTGCTTTCGTCTTCCTTTTCACCCGTCTCCCGCAAGATGCCGAGGCTTTGTTCCAGATACTCCAGGGCCTTTGCATACTCTTTTTTCGTATTATAAGTTGAAGCTATATCCTCCAGGGCCAAAACTTCCGCTTCTTTGCAGTCGATGTTTCCACATACATCAAGGCATTGCTCCAGATACTCCAGGGCCTTGTCATCCTGCTGCTGTACTATATAGAGCATACCTATATCACGTAAAAGTGCGGCTTCCCGGTTGCGGTCGCGAATCTCACGGGCTATAAAGAGGGCCTGTTCATATAAGGACAGAGCATCTGGATAGCGGTCAATATCCCAAAGAATTGATCCTGCCTGGCAGAGACAGAATGCCTGTTCCACCTTGCGTTCTTCGGGCAGGGCAGCGGCAGCGGCCTGAAAAAACTGTACAGCATCGCTATAGTGATATTGCAACAAATGCAGCATAGCCAGATTGGTACAGATCTCTGTTTCAGAGACCTGCCATTCTTTGAGAATATCCAGGGGAGCTGTATGATCCTCAGCAAGAACGGCCCGGGCGTTCTCCCTTGCCTGAAGAAGCGATTGTTCCGCGTGGTAAAATTCGCCGACAGCAACAGCCTGGCCGGCCTTCTCTCTCAAGACCTCTACTTCCGGGAAATAACACTTGAAGCCCTCAAAACGCTCCAGTATCTCCTTATGGTGAATGGCCATTTCCTCCAGTCTGACGACCAAATCATCAGAATGCACACCCTGCTTTTTCAACACCGTAAAAAAACCGGCAGCAGCCCTCTCTGTTATGTGAAGTTTCTCTGCACATAGTGCAAAGAGTTCTGATGCGCTTGTACGTTTCTGCATGATAGTTGGCTACTCCTTGGCTATATTCATCCTGCTGGTCAGACCGGTGTGATTATGATGATTTTTCCCTCTTCTTAGAAAAGGTAGAGAGAAGTAACAGCCTACTATAAAATGATTTTGCTCCTTTGATCAAGGAAAACAGGCAGGTTGTACAAAACAGGCTCCGTCCCGGCACCGGGGAAAATTTCATGCATGCATAAACGGATTCTCCATGCTACGTAGGAGAGACGCTCCATGCTGGCATTGAGAGTCTCTACATGCTAGCATCGAGACTCTCTACATGCTACGTTGGAGAGTCGCTCCATGCTGGCATTGAGAGTCTCTACATGCTAGCATCGAGACTCTCTACATGCTACGTTGGAGAGTCGCTCCATGCTGGCATCGAGATTTTCTCCATGCATGCATAAACGAAATTTCGAACCTACGTTTGAGAGTTGATGCAACGGGGCGCATCTATGAGTTAGGGGGGAGCCAATTCTTTGTGCCCGGTGTTAAAACACCGGGCTATTTTCGGCAGTCCCTCCGGGACGCTGTCCCCCGGCTATCCCCGCCCCAAAGGGGCGATTGATAATAGCCCAGGGTTTTAACCCTGGGCGGCGAAGGCAGGAAACTCAAGTTCTTCCGATACTGAGTATACTGCCCCCCCAACTCGTAGATACGCCCGATGCAACGTAGGTTCGACTTTGCCCGAAGCAAAAAGAGCCGGTTTCTCCGCATGACCTTGTAAGAGGCGGTTTATTTGACAATTCCTCCTGCATGGGTTACCCTGACAGAGAGCCGGACAGCCTGAAAGAAAGAGACTTCGTTCCGGCATTGACAGGATGCCTGAAAAGGCCGGAAAAGGACTGAGTAATAATCACAGATCAACAAGATACTTTCCTGAAGATATGGGACAAACAACAAGAACACCTGATAACGAACTGGTACGCCGCTGCATGGAGCGGACAGGGATTACAACACAGGAGGCAGTCATTGATTACGCATTGCGTGAGCTGCTCCGGCGTGAAAACCAGCTGGAAATACTGCAATTAAAAGGTCGTATTCATTGGGAAGGCAATCTGGAGGAATGGCGGCAGGGACGTGACGCATGATTCAATCCGATGGAGCAACATTGCGGGCTGAAGAACTTCCTGTCTTCCCGGAGACAGCAGTAATGTTCAAGCGACCTCTCATGAAGAGGCTGCTGCCATATAAAATCTATTGATCTCAGTTTCCCCCCCTCTTTTCCCCTTATGACCGCTACCAATACCTTCCGCTTCTCCATAGACAGAGGCGGCACCTTCACCGATGTCTATGCCGAGGTACCGGGCAAGCCCGGCTTCCGCACCATCAAGCTGCTCTCTGAAGACCCGGCCAATTACCCGGATGCTCCCCGCGAGGGTATCCGCCGCATTCTGGCCGAGTTCGGTATTCCCCTGCAAAACGGTCTGCTGGACAGCTCCCGCATTGAGTGGATTCGCATGGGAACCACCGTGGCCACCAATGCCCTGCTGGAACGTAAAGGAGCGCGCACCGCCTTAGTCACCACCAAGGGCTTTGGTGATATCCTTCAGATCGGCTACCAGGATCGGCCTGCTCTCTTTGACCTGAAAATCGAAAAACCCGACCTGCTCTATGAGAAGGTCATTGAGGTGGAAGAACGTCTCCAACTGGTCAAGGATGATCAGGAATCCTTCCGGCAGGAGAAACTGGGCCGTAAAGTTATCATGGGCAGTACTGGCGAACGCTTTGCAGTCTTGGCCGCTCCTGACCTCAAGGCTCTGGAACCTCGTTTACAGGCAGTCCTTGCCCAAGGCATCAGCTCAGTGGCTGTGGTCTTTGTCCATGCCTACAGTTGCCCGCAACACGAGGAGCAGGTCGGCGAGCTGGCCCGTAAGCTGGGCTTTCAGCAGATCTCTCTTTCCTCTCAGGTCATGCCAGCAGTCAGACTGGTTCCCCGTGGTGACACCACCCTGGTGGATGCCTACCTCACCCCGCATATCCGCGCCTATCTGGACAGCTTTCGCTCCGGCTTTGCAGGCGGCTTGCCCGATGACAAGCTTCTCTTTATGCAGTCTGACGGCGGGCTGGCTCGGGCTGATAACTTTACTGGCAGCCGAGCTGTGCTGTCTGGACCTGCAGGTGGAGTCATCGGCTATGGCCGGGGCGTTTGGAATCCAACCGGCAAGGAACCAGTGATCGGCTTTGACATGGGCGGCACCTCCACGGATGTGTCCCGCTTTGCCGGGGAACCAGAGCTGACCTTTGAAAACTGCACTGCTGGTGTACGCATTCATGCGCCGCAACTGGATATTCGCACCGTGGCGGCAGGCGGCGGGTCCCGTCTCTTCTTTGACAACGGCATGTTCCGGGTGGGGCCGGAATCAGCAGGTGCCCATCCCGGCCCGATCTGTTACCGCAAAAACGGCTATCTCACGGTCACCGATGCCAACCTGGTCCTGGGTCGCCTTCAGCCGGATCATTTTCCCCATATCTTTGGCCCCAATGAAGACCAACCCCTGGACAAGGAAGCAGCCCGTGCGGCCTTGGCTGAACTCACAGCGGAGATCAATGCTTCTTATAGTACCAACGACAGCAAGCAGGGACATACACCCCTGTCAGTGGAAGAGGTGGCTCTGGGCTTTCTCCGGGTGGCAGACGAGGTCATGGTTCGGCCTATCCGGGAGATCTCGGTGATGCGGGGATTCGATATCCGTGAGCATGTCCTGGCCGTGTTCGGGGGAGCCGGGGCCCAACATGCCTGTTCCGTGGCCCGCATCCTGGGGATTCGTAAAGTGGTGGTGCATCGTTTTTCCGGCATCCTGTCGGCCTGTGGTATGGGCATGGCCGATACTACCGTGGATCGACGGCAACCCGCAGCTGCCGAGTTAGAGTCGAAGTCCTTGCAGACTATGCGGGACGAGCTTGCCCGCCTCCGGGCCGCTACCGAACAGAAGCTGCTGGAGCAGGGGATTCTGGAAGAACGGATCACCAGTCAATGCTTCCTGAATCTGCGCTATGCAGGCACGGACACCGCCCTGATGATTGCAGAGCCGGAAGACGGTGATTATGGCGCAGCCTTCCAAGCCGCCTATCAACGGGAATTCGGTTTCACCCTCCGGGATCGTGCGGTGCTGATTGATGATTGCAGGGTGCGTTCTGCTGGCCAGGCAGGCAGGGTGGAAAAGCAGCCCATCGCCCAAGCTGAAGAACCTCCCAAGCAGCAGGCTCGGGTGCGGGTATGGTTTACAGAGGGAGAGCGGGACACGCTTCTGTATAGAATGGATACCCTGCTGGCCGGACATGCAATTCCCGGTCCGGCCATCCTGATTCAGGATACCGCCACCATCGTGGTGGAGCCGGATTGCATTGCCCGCATCAGCAGCTACGGGGATGTGGAGATTGAGGTGGGTCGCAGGCAGCAGGAGGCCGTCAGTACGGTACTTGATCCGGTACGGCTCTCGGTCTTTGCCAATCTCTTCATGTCCATTGCCGAGCAGATGGGCCGGATGCTGCAAAAGACAGCGGTGTCTACCAATATCCGGGAACGGCTGGACTTTTCCTGCGCCCTGTTTGATACCGCAGGGCAGCTGGTCGCCAATGCCCCTCATGTGCCGGTGCATCTCGGGGCCATGAGCGAGGCCGTACAGGAACAGATCCGGCGTTGCCCGGACCTGCAACCCGGTGATGTGCTGGTCAGTAATCATCCGGCAGCCGGAGGCAGTCATCTGCCGGACATCACGGTCATCACCCCGGTCTTTGCCCAGGATACGGAAAAGATCATCTTCTGGGTAGCCAGTAGAGGACATCATGCCGATATAGGTGGGATCTCGCCTGGCTCCATGCCCCCTCACTCCCGACTGCTCAGTGAGGAAGGGGCAGCTATAGAGTCGTTCCGGCTGGTGCGAGGCGGCGTATTTCAGGAAAAGGGCATCTCGGAACTGCTGCTCACAAGTACAGGGCCGGGCAGCAGCGGCACCCGCAGGTTGGCTGATAATATCTCCGATCTTCGGGCCCAGGTTGCCGCCAATCAGAAGGGCATTGATCTGATTCTGGGCATGGTGCAAGATTATAGCCTGGAAGCAGTGCAAGCCTATATGGGCCATGTCCAGGATGCTGCTGAGGGGGCGGTACGCAAGGCCCTTTGCGAGCTTTCCCTGAATCGGGACATAGTTGACGCCGGGCAGGACGTGGTCAAGGCAGTGGATTATCTGGATGACGGCAGCCCGATCCACCTTTGCCTGACCATTGATCAACAAGACGGCTCTGCAACCTTTGACTTCAGCGGCACCGGCCCGGAGATCTGGGGCAACCTCAATGCTCCCAAGGCCGTGACCCGCTCTGCCCTGCTCTACAGTCTGCGCTGTCTGGTGGAAAAGGATATTCCCCTCAACCACGGCTGTATGATTCCGGTCCGCCTGATCATTCCACCCGGCTCCCTGCTTGATCCCTCGCCTGAAGCCGGCGTGGTGGGCGGTAATGTGCTCACCTCCCAGCGGGTGGTGGATGTGGTACTCCGGGCCTTCGGGGTAGCAGCGGCCTCTCAGGGTTGCATGAACAACCTCTGCTTTGGCAATGAAGGCTTCGGCTATTACGAAACCATCGGCGGCGGAGCCGGAGCCGGACCGAGCTGGCACGGCCAATCCGGCGTCCATACCCATATGACCAATACCCGCATCACTGACCCGGAGATTCTCGAACGACGTTATCCGGTATTGGTGCGGGAGTTTGCTCTGCGTCGGGGTTCTGGAGGCACTGGAATATTCCGGGGAGGCGATGGATTAATTCGGGAACTGGAGTTTCTGGAACCCTTGCAGGTCTCCATCCTCTCGGAACGCCGGGTCTTTGCGCCCTACGGGTTGAATGGGGGTGGAGATGGCAAGCAGGGAGAGAACCTCTTTCTTCGTAACAACGGTAGAAAACTGAATCTCGGCGGGAAGAATACTATTCAGGCTGAGGCCGGGGATCGGTTGCGGATATGTACGCCTGGAGGGGGTGGATGGGGAGAGAGTTGATAAAGAGATGCCACCGCCTCCTTCTTTATAGCATTGAAGAATAACGGAAGCATCTCCTTCCTGTGATGTTATCCTGTATGGCAAGCTGCTGAGGCACGCCTGTGCTTTGCGCACATCCCTGGTGAAACGACGCTTAAATTCGGAGCGGAATTTCAGGAAGGTGTCGATGAAGTGGGAAAGAATCTTTTCGACTGTGCCTGTCGGGCAGGATTCGGTGTTGGGACGTATCTGCATTCAGTGGGTGACGGAGTGCCGTGGATTTACGGGCATTTTTCATTCCCGTTCAGCGCAGGAAAACGAGTTTCTCCTTTTTATTCTGGATCATTATATTGAACAGGGCATCAGTGAGCTGGATCAGGAGAACCTGCCGGATTTGCTGGAACTCAAATACCATTCCCTTGGTGATGCTCTGGATACGCTGGGCAGTATTAGCGATATTTCTCAGCTCTTTGTCGGGTTGTTGGTTGTTGGGTTTCAGGGAGCACTGTATCAGCCCTTTTAAGGAACTATTTCAAAAAAGACTATACATGGAGTATTACAGTATGTCCCTCTCTTGGTGGTTCAGCGATCTGGTGTTCAACGGCTGCTTTTCCTCAATCCTGCATGACCGACTAGCAGGAGAGTTGGTTAAGGCACGGCTCATGAAGTCGTCAAAACAATTTGACAAGGCCCTTGAAGTCATTGACAATACCCTCCACAGGCTGCCAAATCATCCAGAAGCGTTGCTCCTTAAAGCGCAGATACTCTGGGAAGGATATGACAATTATCCAGCAGCAAAGGCTTGTTTACAAAAAGTTATCCAAAAGAAAAAATTCAAGGACGAACAGGACGAGATCATTTACCGGTGGTCTATGAATCTGCTCAATGAAATGCGTCAGGCCAAGCGGATCCAACACGCCAGGGCCAGAAAAGACAGAGGACAGGGATAGAGAAGATGCTGCAAAAAAAATATCAAGGAAAAGAAATAATGAAGACGAGCTTATCTGTGGTGATAATGGCTGTGATGGCGATACTGTTGACAGAAACTGCCTTGGCCGATGTTCCACCAAAACAACAGGCTGAAGTGGCGCATCTGTTGCAGTTTGTGCGAAATTCAACGTGCAGGATCAACAGAAATAACTCCTTGCATAGCGGTCAAGAGGCGGCCTCGCATATCCAGAAGAAGTATGACTACTTTAAAAAGAAGATCAAAACAACAGAGCAGTTTATCAAATATTCTGCTACGAAAAGTACCATGAGCGGACAATACTATACCGTTATCTGTGACGGACAGAAACCAATACGGACACGGGACTGGTTGTTGCGGGAACTGAAAGCGTATCGGAGCGGTAGCCGCTAGTCAAATTCACACTCATTTCCCTATCGGGCCTGTGTTCTGTATATGGCTCGATTTTTTGTCCTGCCTCTGGGATTCGACTTTGCAATTCGACTTTGCAACAGGCGTATCTACGAGTTAGGGGGAAACTTCGGCAGTCCCTTCGGGACGCTATTTTTCGGATATCCTCGTCCTGGAGTGGCGATCAACTTCACCAAGCCCGCCCCCGATACTCCCCAAACACCCCACGCAATACATTGCAGATCTCACCTAGCGAGCAATAACAACGTACAGCGTTCAGTACCGGTTCCATCAGATTTGCCGACTCTGAACGGGCAGCGGTCTCCAAATCGCTCAGGCATTGTTGCCCCGCTTCTTGATCACGCTCCGCCTTCACCTGCTTTAACTGGTGCACCTGCTCATCTTCCACAGCCGGATCAATCCGCATTACTGGCACCTCAACATCCTCATCCACCTGAAACTCGTTCACCCCAACAATCACCCGTTCCCCGGATTCAATCTCCTGCTGATACTGATAGGCTGCATCTTCAATTTGCCCGGCAATAAAGCCGTTTTCAATACAGGCTACCACGCCGCCAAATTCATCCACCCGTTCAATCAGTTGCATCGCCTCCTGTTCCACCGCATCTGTGAGCTGCTCCACATACCAAGAACCAGCCAAGGGATCAACCGTATCAGCCACTCCAGACTCATGCGCAATAACCTGCTGCGTCCGGAGGGCTGTACGCACAGACGCCTCAGTAGGCAAAGACAACGCCTCATCCCTAGAGTTGGTGTGCAGGGATTGGGTACCGCCAAGCACTGCTGCCAGAGCCTGCAAGGTAACCCGGATAATATTATTGTCTACCTGCTGGGCAGTCAGGGTATTGCCTGCTGTCTGGGTGTGAAAGCGGAGCATCATGGTGGCAGGCTTTTTCGCCTGAAAACGTTCCTTCATCAACTTGGCCCATAACCTGCGAGCAGCTCGGAACTTGGCAACCTCTTCCAGCAGATTAGAGGAGGCATTAAAGAAAAAGGCCAAACGAGGGGTAAAGTCATCCAAGGCAAGCCCGGCATCCAAGGCCGTCTGCACATAGGTCAGGCCGTTAGCTAAGGTAAAGGCCACTTCCTGGGCTGCGGTTGAGCCAGCCTCACGGATATGATAGCCGGAAATGGAAATAGTATTAAACTTGGGTGCATTGGTTGAACACCACTGGAAGATATTGGTGATTAAGCGCAAAGAAGGCTGAGGTGGAAAGATATAGGTGCCACGAGCCACGTATTCCTTGAGGATATCATTTTGAATCGTCCCTTGAATTTGGTCTGCGCTGACCCCTTGCTTTTCCGCAACCACAATATACATGGCCAGCAACACCATAGCGGGTGAGTTAATGGTCATGGAGGTGGATATTTTATCCAGCGGAATCTGATCAAACAGGGTCTCCATGTCTGCCAAGGTATCAATGGCAACCCCAACCTTGCCGACCTCACCCAATGACATGGGATCATCAGAGTCATAGCCAATCTGGGTGGGCAGGTCAAAGGCCACGGATAAACCGGTCTGGCCTTGCTCCAGCAGGTAGCGATAACGCTCATTAGAGGCTGCTGCTGTGGAAAAGCCTGCATATTGGCGCATAGTCCAGAAACGGCCCCGATACATGGTGGGCTGCACCCCGCGAGTATAAGGATAGCGACCTGGAAAACCCAACTTGTCCAGATATTCCTGATCCACCTCCTCGGGCAGGGCCAGCCGCTCCACCGTTCGTCCACCGTGGCAGGTGAATTTGTCCTTACGTTCCGGGAAACGGGCCAGTGTTCGTGCTAATTCATTGTCCTGCCAGCCTTGCAGGCTCGGGTCTTTTTTGCTCATTTTCTTCCCAAATGATCTATTGACGATCTATTAGCCAGGAATAACTCTGTTGAGCAACTGTTCCGCTGCTACTCTTGGATCAATCCCAGTGCAGTGTTGTGCGTGAACTAATGCAGTCAACCGTTTTTTAAACAACTCAAGGCTCCAATCCACTGTTTCTTGCCTAAGCGAACAGAGGCGACGCTGTTGCAACTTTTGCTCCTGTCTGAGCATCTTTTCCAAACTGAGAAGACGGGTTAAGAGATCCGCAGTCCCCTGCTTTTCACTGGCACAGGTTTGTAGCACCTGATCAGACGCTCTTAATCCTTTGCCCAAATCAAAGAGTAACTTCTGCGCACCAGGCATATCTGCCTTGTTGATGACCAGCAGATCCACCACCTCCAGAATCCCGGCCTTCATAGCCTGAATTTCATCGCCAAAACCAGGGGCCAACACCAACACTGTAATATCGGCAAGCGAGGCAATATCCATTTCTGACTGACCAATGCCCACGGTTTCAACTAAAATAACTCGGCAACCCGAAGCAGCCATGATCCGCATCGCAGCGCCGGCAGCAGCACAAACCCCACCAAGTCGTCCTCTGGTTGCCATTGAACGCACCACGACATCTTGATCCAGAGCATGGTCCATCATTCGGATACGGTCGCCCAGCAAGGCACCGTGCGTCAGTGGTGAAGAGGGATCAACCGCAATGATGCCCACCCGTATTTTTTGCTGCCGTAAATGATGAATTAATGCCCCGGTCAGCGTAGACTTTCCTGCACCGGGCGGACCTGTAATACCAACGGTCAGTGCCTCATCAAGACGTTGCTGATCCAGTCCCTGCATGATGCTGGCTCCCACATCGCTTTGATCCTCGACCAGAGAAATTGCCCGGGCCACAGAGCGAGGGTCACCACGGTGCAGTTGCTCAACCAGTTGCGCTGGCTGAAGAGACGACACGATCAGTTACGGTGTTGATGCTGTTGCTGACAGGCATCCTTAAAGGCCTTGATAATGGCCTGAGCAGGAGTACCCGGTGTAAAGACAGAGCAAATACCAGCCTCTTGTAACAGCGTAATATCCTCAGCAGGAATGATACCGCCCCCTAAAACTGGAATATCTGCTGCCCCGGCCTGTCGAAGAGAGGCAAGTACTGCTGGAAAAAGTCGGGCATGCGCTCCAGACATAGAGGACAGGCCAACAGCGGCCACATCTTCCTGCACAGCAGAGGCAGCAATCTCATTTGGTGTCCGGCGAATACCAGTATAAATCACTTCAAATCCGGCATCTCGCAAGGCTCGTGCAATAAATTTTGCTCCACGATCATGACCATCCAGACCGGGCTTTGCTATCAGAACTCGGTATACTTCCATATTTAATCCTAGCCCTTAGCTGTTCTTTAGCGGTTTTTAACGGTTCAAGAAAATTTTGCCTGACACCTGATAGGGAAAGACCTCTTTTCCTTCCTGCCCAAGGTGAAGCTGTCCGCTTAACTCATAGTTTAGCGGCTCTTCTGATCTACCGCCATACTGTTGCACATCTTTTTGTAGTACCTCAATAACAGATCCGACAATGGCAAACTGAGAGGTATAGACCACCACTGGTATGGAAATTGTGCCAAAAGGAGATAAGCTTTGGCTCTCATCACTGATACCTGCGGCAAAAGGCTCCCCGTTAATCTTGAGGTTACATTTCAAGCTACGGAGTTCTATTGCCTTATCGTTAGGATTGATAATACGCAACGTTAAGAGAAAAATCGTCTCTAACGCCTTGATTTCCTGTAACTCAATATCAGAGAAAGCGATTTGCAGATCCTCTGTGGTATCCCACGGCAGGAAATGCGTAACAGGACATCCGCTAAGGAATAGAGGTATGAAAAGAAGCAACATCAGGCCGGAAAAGTTCCGTAATCCAAATCCTACCCGACAAGCAGACCTCATCAACTCAAGCTGTTTCATGTTTCATAAAAATGGTGGAAAGAGAGATGAATAAGATAGAACGCAACAACGTCTTCCTAGCCCTTTTTATCACAGAGAACAGGATTAATCTCACAAAAAAATATAAAAATACAGTAAGGCAACAAAAGCTATAGAAACAGCCCGAAAGCTCTGGCTCAATACAATCATCTGCAAGGCTAAGTGTGGCTGAAATATACCTGCATAATAGGGAAACTGGTGGCGCACCGCCCGAATTGGCGAAGAAAGTACATTACCGATCAGCAGAATAAAGACGATTTCCTGAGTATTCATTGTTCCATCGGCAAGCAAAGTCCCAGCCGCAACCAGCCCGGCACTGAACTCAGCCACTATCTGAAGGGCAATAATAGAAACCGCCTTGGGTGACAGCCAAGATAACCAGGTCAGATGCTTTGCCAAGAAATGCTCAAGCAACTGAAATATGCCTGCATCGGAAAGCCAGAAAAAGAGAATATAGATCGGTAATGTCAAACGGACAATTTTACGAATACGTTGTGTAAAACGTGCTATGGTTCGTTGACCAGCCTCACGAAAGCTCACCTTTTCTTCCCCCTCCTGTTTCTCCTTTACAGTGAGATTTTTTGGACTCAGTAGAAAATGACTCACCACGGCAATCCCCAAAGTGCGAAGTAAAGCAGCGCCCAAGGTCAGGCCAACATATATAAAGGCTGCCTCTTGTATCAACGAAAGCGTTAGAAAAAATGTGGTGGGCAGGTGCAGAAAATAGGTTGGCAGGCTGTTAAACAGTTGAGCAAGAAACAGTTCTTTTTTCGGTAACTGTCCCTTGTCATAGGCTTCAGACAACATGGTGTTGGCAGCAACACCGGAAAAAAATGCCATAGAAAAAGCAGCACCAGTCAGGTCGGAGAGATGGGCAAAACGAATAATTGGTCTGGCCACAACTGACATCTTTCTGGTCCAATTCAGGGCCTCTATAAAACCAGCAACGATCAACCCGATTGAAATAAAAAGAAGTAACCGAACCAAAGGGGAACCCAACTCCTGCCAAAGAAGGGTAAGCGTATCAAGTAATGCGGCAATAATCATTGTATAATCAGTGTAATCAGTGCAACCTCTCAATATTACTGAACCAAAAATGGGAGCAGGCAATGACTGTACATATTATGCGGATCTCCAGTGGGCAAAAAGAAGGACTGCGGTCCGGCAATCTTTTTCATCACGTGGGTTGCAAAAGCTGTGAAGATATCCGTTCCTGCTTCTCCTGTGAAGTTTTTTGTCAAGCTGCCTGTTGTGGCCTCTTCCAGACGTTGCAACAGAAGTTCTGCTGGATTTTTTTCTCCCTCCATATAGTAGGCATGATCAACTGGTAATCCTACCATTTTTGTAGCCGTAACAATCGCATCGTGCAGATTACCTAATTCATCCACTAGCCCTAATTGCTGTGCTGTTGCGCCATCCCACACCCTTCCTTGGGCAATTTTTTTCACCTCTGCCAGAGCCAACCCTCTTCCGTTGGCAACAATTTCAAGAAACTGTTGATAGCTATGCTCAATGTTGAGTTGAATTGCTGTACGAAAGTCTTCTGACATCGGTCGGGTCAAACTGCCTCGCCCAGCCATTGTTGTCGTGCCAACACCGTCATTGAACACCCCAATTTCAGCTAAGGACTTTTCTATGGTTGGAAAGGCTCCAAAGATACCAATGGAACCGGTTATGGTACTTGCTGAGGCATAAATTTTATCTGCATTAGCTGCAAGCCAATAGGCCCCAGATGCTGCCATAGAACCCATAGAGACCACAACTGGCTTGCCTGCCTTTTGCAACTGTATAATTTCCTGCCGGATAAGTTCTGAGGCAAAGGCACTCCCTCCACCGCTGTCAAGACGAAGCACAACCGCCTTGACTGTTTTTTCTCTTCGTGCCTTACGGAGCTGCTTGGTCAAGTCAGACGAGCCGATCTGTCCAAGTTCAGCATGACCGTAGATAATATCACCTTGGGCAACAATCAGAGCAACATATTTTTTTTTGACAGTCGGGGCCTTGTAGATGGGAACATACTCTTGCAAGTAGTTGGAAAAACTGACTTGTTTAAATCCTTTTTTTTCCTTATTGTTTCCCACTAACGAAATGAGATATTCTCGAAAGTCCTCCTGTGTTCTTATCCCGTCGATCAAACCGAGATTCAGGGCCATCTGCGCTGCATCTCCTTTGGCCTCTTGTAAATGCTCTGGCAGCCGTTCAACAGCGTCATTGATATTTTGGCTTGACAGTCCTCGTTGCCTGCCAATATCACTGCTGAACTTTTGCCAAAGTTGGGTCAACCACTGTATGTTGGCCTCTTTTGCCTCAGACGACATGTCATTACGAAGAAGAGGTTCTACAGCAGACTTAAAGGCTCCCACCCGAAAGATATGAAACGTGACGTTCAACTTATCAAGCAAGGCCCGCATGTACAGGTTAAAAACTCCAAATCCATGCAAATCAACCGCCCCCATAGGATGAAGATAAACTTCATCGCTTTGAGCAGCAAGGGCGTACTGGCTCTGACTCAGGGAGTCTGCATAGGCAATAACACGTTTACCACTCTTCTTAAATGCATCAATTGCCTGACGTATATCTTGCAGTTGATTCAATCCGGCCTGTTTCATTTGATCTGGTGCAAGGACAAGCAGTTGAATACGGTCATCCTTAGCTGCTCTCCGAATCCCATAAACAATATCCTGAAGCAGTAATTCTTTTGTCTGGAGCGACCCGTCTAACAGATGCAAAATATTGGCTATTGGATCGAGAGATGATCTTTTTTCTAAAATTCTGCCCTGTGGTGCCAAAACTAAGGCAGAGCCATGTTCAATTTGAACCCTGTCCGGTTGCGCAAAGAGATGAAAAATCATCGCACAACTTGCAAAAAAAAGGGTTATACTGATTAAGGCCGTTCCTGTTACCAGTACTTTCCAAGTACAACTGATAATGGAGCCGATACATCGTAATATTTTTTTCAAAATCTATTTACTCAACAGGATAAAGTTACAGAGTGGATAAAGGATAAAAGGATAAAAAGGCTTGAATATTGCAAGAGGAAGAAATGAGAGGAAAACAAAGAGAATCCAAAGAGAATTAGGGGCTATGTTGCCCTGTTGCCCCCGATAACTAAAGACTAAAGACAGTCCTAACAACAGTCGTACTCTAGAGGCTCTAGGCCAGGGGACAACAAAGGGATTACAGGTTACAGGTTACAACTGGGAGGTAAGCACTTCACAGGAACGACAGATCTCCATTTTATCCTTTCCTTCGTATCCGTTAGTACAGGTACACAAGGTTCCGTTTAAGAACCAACAGAGGTGTCCAGCCTGATATTCCCACGCTGGGCATTCTTTTTTGCAGTCACATTTTTTCAATGTCCAGCAATCTTTTCTCTTGCCTGAGCCATTTTTTCTTCGGTTGACCAATAAAAAATACAGCTTTCTCTCAATATGCAAGGGGACACCGCGCCACCCCTGTTCATAGCTTTGAACAGCCTTTATAGAGACACCAAGAAGCCCGGATAAAGATTTTTGTGTCTTGCCAAGTTTCTTTCGATAATACGAGAATTCACTTGAAGTCATGAATGTCTGACAGGTTAAATTAACATGGTATTTATTCAGAAAATATACCACACGGTATCTGCCAACACAACCTCTTTTTCATTCTCTTGAGAACCATCCTAAAAATATACTCAGGTACATAGCAGATCTTGCCCATTTCGGCTATATTAATTTGCTCTCTATGACCACTGAACCTACTGAAGCAAACAGCGATAGCTAAAAATTCTATCACAAAATACTGCATACTAAGAGGCAGCAACATGACAACAAAAAAAAACGCAACAAAGCAACATGGCATGGGCCTGAAAAGGATATGTAAGGCTTACTCCTACTCCATGCAAGGCTTACAAGCTGCTTTTCGCCACGAAGCCGCCTTTTCTGAAGAACTCCTGCTCATTGCAATCATGCTCCCTATAGGAATGTGGGTAAGTGATAACAGTATAGAACGAACTCTGTTAATAGGAAGCCTTTTTCTGATTCTGATTACAGAACTACTCAACTCAGCCATTGAAGCCGTTGTTGACCGCATCGGCTCTGAGCATCATGAGCTTGCAGGGAGGGCAAAAGATTTGGGATCAGCAGCAGTCTTTCTCACCCTTGTTAACGCCTTGATCATCTGGCTCTTCATTCTCTGCGGATAAGGACATGTTCATACATGTTCATTTTACAGTATCACAACCGAGTTACTCTCACCATGTTCATTTGCTACATATTCATCTGCTTCCAAGTCGTTGACCCATGTAGTTTCATCAAGTACATAGCGAAAGGTATAGGTGCGATTAGCCTGTAAGGATACAGTGACAGAGAAGCTTCCATCTTTCAACTTGTTCATAGGGGTATCAGTTGGTGACCAGTTGTTAAACTCCCCAGCCAGTGTTGCAGAATCAGCATGTTCCTGATTGGGATACTTAAAGGTCACCCTGCATTTTTTTTTCGTTTTTGTATAATTTTTTAGTAACATCTTTTTATCTTTTCTCCTTGTATAACACCCATGAAAGGTTGGGCGACTCTCCACAGGAGTACCCAGTACTTTCTCATAGAAATATCAATCACAAATCAATCGCCGTATGAAAGCTCATACTTTTATATAATGTTTTATGCCCTATTTTCTCTTCACTTACAACAAAAAAAGCAAAGAATGTCTTTTTTCTCCAATTCCTTTAATTGGTTACTTTGAGCAACGTAACAGCCCAGGTGCGATTTTATGACAACAACACCCTATACCAACGACAGTAAATATGGCAAATCCGCCAAAACATCTCTCAAGCTCCCTGAGCTTCTTGCTCCAGCAGGCAATAGGGAAAAACTGATCACAGCGATCCATTACGGGGCAGATGCTGTCTACTTGGGTGGCAGCGAGTACAGTTTGCGTGCCGGCGCTGGTAACTTTACCCAGCAGGGGATACGAGAAGCTGTTGCCTATGCCCATGAACACAAGGTAAAAGTTTATATTACAATCAATATCTTTGCCCATAATCGAGACCTGCAACAGTTCAGAGAACATCTTCAGAGCCTCTGTGATACTGGAGCTGATGGCCTTATTGTTGCCGATCCGGGCATCTTCCTTCTTTGCCAGGAAACCGTTCCTGACATGCCCATCCACCTTTCCACTCAGGCCAATGTCACCAACAGCCACAGTGTCCGATTCTGGACATCACAGGGGGCGCAACGAATCAACCTTGCCCGTGAACTCAGTTTGGAAGAAATCCGTACAATCAGACAGGATACAAAAGATACCGGCGTTGAACTGGAAGTCTTTGTCCACGGCGCACTCTGTATTTCCTACTCTGGACGCTGTATGCTCTCTAACTACCTGACCGGACGCAATGCCAACCAGGGGACATGCGCTCATCCATGCCGCTATTCTTACGCCCTTGTTGAAGAGAAAAGACCAGGCGTCTACTTTCCTGTGCAAGAAGACAGTCGAGGAACCTATATCTTTAACTCCCGTGACCTCTGCTTACTGGGTCGCCTCCCTGAATTAGTCGCTGTTGGAGTGGATGCCATCAAGATTGAAGGTAGAATGAAATCTATGGGATATGTTGGAGCGGTTGTTCGGGTGTACCGTGCTGCCCTTGACGCTATTCAAGAGCAACTCAATCAGGGAATTGAGATAGAGCAGGTTACTCTTGCCCGGTCTTTTCAACAGGAGATAAACAAGATAGGAACAAGAGGGCAAACGGAAAACTTTTTTAATGAATCTCCTTCATCAGATGCCATGCTTTATGATACAATACGGATAAATCAGCCATACAGTCCAGTAGGTATCGTATGTGAAAGTACACCACTCCTGATTGAAGCCCGCAATGTGTTGACAAAAGGAGATCAGATTGAATATCTGAGCTGTAGTACGTTGGAACCGATTATCTGTACAGTAGTTGCCATGACAACAGCGGATGGGAAGCCGAAAGAACGGGCAAATCCGGGGAATAGAATTATCCTCACAACCTCTCCAGCACTGGAGAACCCGGAGGTACACGCTGTTCTGCGTAAAAAGTTTGCGCAAAACAACCCATAACTAACTAACATGATGCCAATACAAAATTATGACACAATTTCTTAATGTTCCTTTTCTGCCACAAGACGACTATGTAGAATTCCTTAACACCAAGAGCGCATATATTGATTCGGTTCATTTTAGCCTTATGGGAGCCAAACGGTTAGATAACCGGGTTGATCCTCAATCAATTGATCACCTTGAAACAATCATTCAGCTGATGAAGCAGGTCAAGGTGAAGAATAAATACCTTCTGCTCAACAGTATTTTTTATGGTCCTGATCTGCTCATCCAAAAAGATCACCTTGCTCATCTGATTGACTGTCTTGATCAATGTGTCAGTGCAGGCATTGTTAAAGGCATTATTTATTGCGATCAATTTCTCCTGCAATCGCTCTCTCTTGAGGCGCCTGATCTTGCTCAGTCCCTAGAAGCCATTCCTGGAACCAACACGATGCTTGATTCTCAGGCCAAGATCAGCTCGTATCTCGCCTACATACGCGAAACAAACTTCCAGCTTCCCAGTAAACTCACTCTGGACCGAGCCCTTAATCGTAATCTTGAGAAACTGACAGATACAGTGCGTTGGTGCCGACAGGCATACCCTGACATCAAAATAGAGTTACTGGCCAACGAGGGATGTCTGCCCTTTTGCCCGTATAGAAACTCCCATGATGCCTACATTGCCTTAGGCAACCATGAGAAAGACGATAAAAGCTTATATATCAACAATAAATTTGGCTGTAAACAGTTGCTGGATAAGAAGCCTTACAAACTCCTCCAATCTCCCTTTATCCGCCCCGAAGATGTTGACTCCTACCTTGTCCAAGCCGATCTTATCCTGCTCTCTGGTCGCGCCCACGGGGTTGAGTTCCTCAAAAAAATCATTTCATCCTATGTGGCCGGAAGCCATCAAGGGAATATGTTAGAGTTACTTGACTCTATGCATTGGCTGAGTGAGCATCTGTATATTGACAACTCAGCCCTGTCCTTTGACTTTGCCAACATGCTTTCTGTGTGCAACAATCGTTGTAGCTCCTGCGGGTTCTGTATGGAACTCTTTCAAGCCATTGCTCGGCCAGTGAAGCAGAAAGAGACAGAAAATGTGACTTCAACAAAGATAAAAGAAAAACTGGCGTAAATGCGGTTCAGGTGGTATCCTCTCCAAATATCAGGGTAGATTCCGTTAATTTTACTATTTTTATTTCAGCCCTAACATAAATCTAACCAAGTCTTAACTCTATCTTAACAAAATGTAACTTAACTCTACATTAACTACTCAATAATTAATTTCAGCGTTCTGAAATAATTTCCAAATGGAGGAAGTAAATGAAGAAAAAAGTCTGTTATAAAGAGTCTAAGGGGTCGAAAATTTTACTATTGGCTGCTGGAGTGTTTCTCTTGGCAAGTTCGCTTCCTGTGTCGGTACACGCTGGATGGTTTGACGTGATTGCGGAAAAAGCCGCTCAGAGTGTGCAAAGTATACAGCAATATACCAAGGGCCAACTCGAAAAGATGAAATCTACAGAGATTAAAGTGTGCTTTGCTGGAGAGAAAAAAGATTTTGCAAACGGCACACTGTCAGGATTCCAGCAAGAACACAGTAAGATTAAGGTGAACCTGTATTTTGACGGATCAGGGAAGATGATGGATGACCTGAATAAGAGCAATACGCAAGGCTGCGATGTCGTTTCTCCTGCCAGTACCGCATCCGCCTTATTATATGAGGACTTTGATAAAGGAAAAGTGCAGTATCTTTTTTATTCGCCAACAGTTCTTGTAACCACAAAGAAAAAGGCTAATGCAATGAAGGCCTTTCTCAGCGAGGATATTACACTCAATAATATAAGTAAAGTTGCCAATAAAAGATGGTCAGCAATCGCTCCAGACAGTAAGCTCAAGGGTAAAAATCGCGGGGCTTTCACAGATCCAAGCAAGTCTAATTCCGGACTTTCTGTTATTATGACGCGTGCCTATGCGTATTTTGATGCGTTTGAGCCGTTGTCACCAGACCAGCTCGAAGATCAGGGCTTTCAAACGGCCATGCAAGATTTCTGGAAGAATATTAAACACTCAGCTACATCGACAAGGAAGTTAACAGACGCATTTAGTCCATCCTCGGCACGATACTCGTTCATTTTTACATACGAGAACATGGTGCCTGAGTTGGCGGATCGATTTGGCAAGGATTTGTTTGTTATCTATCCAGAGTATGCTGTGATGAACGACCATCCAGTTTGGATTGTGACGTCAGATCCTGACAAAAAGATGGCTGCTCAAGCCTACATTGATTATATGTTGTCACCGGCTGTGCAGGAAGTGGCTACGAAAAAGTATGCATTTCGTCCAGCTAACCCTGAAGTAAAAATCAGTCTAAGGCTCTCTGCTTCAAGCTGGTTTAATCTGGAGGTCGGTATAGTTGATTTGCCAAAAGACAGCGGTCATTTGGACGATATTATTAAGATAGCCAATGGTGATTGGGAAAAATAAGTGCTTACTTGTTCAGTGACGGATCTTTCTCCTGATTAAGCTTGATTAACCCTGATTAACACCTGTCGATAACCATCTCGTCATCTCGGCAGGTGTTCAATATTCAAGCTGTTCAAGCTGTTTACCGAAGATACAGAAAATTACTCTCTACTCTCTCATCTTTTTCCTTCATTCAATCATTCAATTTGACAAAACAAGTCAGCCTTGCTTTTTCGTATCCTACCGGTTATCTTGGTTATCTTTACACGTTATATTATTTTTTAATAATGCCCAATATCGTTGTTACATCAACTTAATTTATGAGGCAAGGTATGAGAATAAAAGAAACACTTCTGCAGCATCAGGAGATCACGGAACGGGTCAACACCTTGGGGCAGCAACTGACAAAGGACTATGCAGGCAAAAAACCTGTGGTCATCGGTATCCTGAACGGCGCCTTTATTTTTCTGGCTGATCTGGTCAGGGCTGTTGAGCTGGCTGTGGAAGTGGACTTTATCCGGGTCGCAAGCTATGGACAGGCCACTGAGAGCTGTGGAAGCATCACGCTGACAAAAGCACCAGAACTGGATCTGACTGGCAAAGATGTCCTACTGGTGGAAGACATCGTGGACAGCGGCACCACTATGGCCTGGCTCCAAGATTATTTCACCACTGAGCATCAACCAAACTCTGTAAAGACATGTACGCTGATTAATAAAAACGAGCGGCGGGCTGTTGATGTACCGATTGACTATATTGGCTTTGAGATTGATAAAGGATTTCTTGTTGGCTATGGGCTGGATTGTGCCCAGAGCTATAGGAATTTACCACAGATTTGTGCGTTGGGGGAATAAAAAACATTCCAACCAAAAATTCTGGCCTAGCATCAAAATCTTCCCTTGTTTTTCCGAGCTGCATCCGGTAGCATTTTTTACACATGCCAAAAGCATATTGCATGCCGGGCAAAAAACTTCCTGTCAACCTGTTTTACTTGATAGGGACAAAAAAAAACTAAGGAGATTACTATGTATGAGGTAAAAGCATTATCAGCAGCCACAGCAGCTTTTTTCATTTTTTTCGCAAGCAGTGCTGTTTCTGTTCTTGGAAGCGAGGAGTTGATGAAAAGCAACAACTGTTTGATTTGTCATAAAGTCGATACAAAGAGTATTGGGCCAAGCTTGCAGGATATTGCAGCCAAGTATACAGAAGATGATGATGCTGTGGCAACACTTACGAAGTCAATTCAAGAGGGCAGCAAGGGCAAGTATGGCGAAGTGGCTATGCCTGCTCAGAAGCAGGTCAGTGACGATGATCTGAAAGCCATCTCTGAATGGATCCTGACTCTGAGTGCTGCTCCTACAGGCGAGGAGTTGATGAAAAGCAATAACTGTTTGATTTGTCATAAAGTCGATACAAAGAGTATTGGGCCAAGCTTGCAGGATATTGCAGCCAAGTATACAGAAGATGACGATGCTGTGGCAACACTTACGAAGTCAATTCAAGAGGGCAGCAAGGGCAAGTATGGCGAAGTGGCTATGCCTGCTCAGAAGCAGGTCAGTGACGATGATCTGAAAACCATCTCTGAGTGGATCCTGACCCAGGGAAAAAAGTCAGAGTAATGCTGAAGTAATGCTGTTAAGTTCATCTGCCTGAAGCACAACTCAAGCGGATAATGTACGAGACGAGGGCAGGCCGGGCCTGTCCTCAATCAAATCTGATCAAAATTCCGCGCCTTCTTCGTTCTTCCTCAGTACAATCTCCGAAAGGCTGAATTCAGCTACCACAATCGTCAGATTTCATTACACTCTATCAGACCTACATTGCTAAGGGGAATAAACATGACCCGTTCGGAAATCTTAAAAGCTCTGAAACAGTACAAAAGAGAAAATTCTAAGAAATACGGCATTAACAGTATAGGCATATTCGGCTCATATTCTAAAGGGCAGGCAACCGAAGAGAGCGACATTGATGTGGTTATCGAAACACAATGTCCTGATTTATATATGTTAGTCCATATCAAAGAGGAACTTGAACAGCTATTCAATAAATCTGTCGATCTTATCCGCAACAAAGAGAATATGAATCCATACCTGAAGAAGCATATTGCAAGGGATGCTCAATATGTATGATAAGGAACTTGTCCTTGATATTCTCCATCAAATCCTGGAGGCAACGCTCAAAATACAGCAACGTTTCAGGCAAATTGAGACGGCGGCTGATTTTACAGGCTCGCCCTTTGGTATGGAACGCCTGGATTCGATTTGTATGCTGCTCATCGCTATCGGTGAAAGCCTCAAGAATATCGACAAAATAACAGATAGAGAACTTTTTCAGAACTATCCTGCAATTGACTGGAAAGGTGCAAAAGGTCTGCGGGATATTATTGCCCATCAGTATTTCAATGTTGATGCGGAAGAAATCTTCTGGGTATGTGAAAAACACATACCGCCTCTCGCGGAAACACTCCGAAAGATGATTTCCGATTCAGCATGACGAGAAGAACCCGCAGCCTGTTCCTCTTCCTCAGTACAACCTCCGAAAGGCCGAAGCCTTAAACACGGCCACCACCTCACTGCCAGGCCTGATATCCAGCTCATCCACAGACTGCGGTACAATCTCGGCAATCAGGCTCTGCCCCTGACAGCCTTGGCATTCCAGCTCAACTCCCACCAGCCAATCCGTCTCGTAGGTTCTGCGCACGGTACAGGACAGCATATTGCGGGCACTGGAGGCATCTGGGTGCTTTTTGAACAGGATGATGTCACGACCGTTCAGAGCAAACTCTCCCGGTCGTTGATCCGGGGCCTTGACCAGCATCATGGGAATGCTTCCCCAGCGGCAGCGGAGCAGTTTTCCCAGGTCCTCCATCTCCTCCAGATGCAGGAGATTAGTGTAGCCCTGCCCGCCGGTGCCGAAGCTGGTCCGGGCCAGTTCTTCCGTGGCGAGCTGTCGGGCGAGCTGTCCTTTGTGCATCACCAAGACCTCTTGGGTCATCATGCGCAGCTCTTGCAGGCTGTGGCTGATAAAGAGCATGGGAATGGAAAACTCGGCAAAGACCTGCTGGAGCTGAGGGATGATCTGATATTTCAGGGTACCGTCCAGGCCGGACAGGGGTTCGTCCAGCAGAATGAGCTGAGGACAGGCCAGAATGGTGCGACCCAGAGCGACCCGCTGCCGCTCACCGCCGGAGAGCTTGGTCACGTTGCGGGACAGCAGCTTGTCAATTTGCAAAACCTTAATCAGATGATCTGGATCAATGTTGCGTTCCTCCTTGGGCAGACGGTTCATACCGTAGAACAGGTTGCGTTGCACGCTGAGATGCGGGAAGAGGTGGGCATGTTGAAAGACCACACCCACCCGGCGTTGATCCGGCGGCAGGCTGATGCGCTGCTCATGATCAAACAGGGTGCGTCCGTTGAGGCGGATATACCCGCTGTCCGGTTCCAGCAGCCCGGCCAGCATGTGCATGAGAGTGGATTTGCCGCTGCCCGACGGCCCGAACACCCCGCATTGTTTGTTGTCCAGGGAAAAGGCGGCATGGCAGGTGATGCCGGGAAAGTTCTTGGTCACATTCACTTCGAGAAACATGGACTACCTCCCTGTCAGGGTGCGGTTGGCGGCCTCGCCGATGAGCAGCACGGCAAAGGAGAGCAGGATGGAAATCAGGCAGAGGGACAGGGCCATGCTGTCGCCGCCCGGCGTGCTGGTGTACTCGTAGATAGCCAGGGGGATGGTCTGGGTGATACCGGGGATATTGCCGGCCAGCACAATAGTTGCGCCGAATTCACCCAGGCTGCGGGCGAACATCAGGGTCATGCCTGCGAGGATGGCCCGGCTGCACAGAGGCACAGTGATGGTGAACAGGGTGTCCCACCATTTTGCGCCCAGGGTTCTGGATGCCTGGATGTACTGGCGGTCAATGCCTTCCATGCCGATGCGGATGGAGCGGACCAGCAAGGGGAATCCGACCACGGCAGAGGCGATCACCGCTCCCCGCAGGGTGAAGATGATGCGGATGTCGAACTTATCCAGCAGTTCACCGATCCAGCCTTTGCGCCCAAAGAGCAGGAGGAGCAGATAACCGGTCACGACCGGCGGCAAAACCAGGGGCAGGTTGATCACACCCTCCAGCAGGGCCTTGCCGCGCATATTACTCAGGGCAAGGAGATAGGCCACGGCAAAGCCGGGCGGCAGGGCAATGACGGTTGCGGTGATTGCCACCTGCAGGGAGAGCTTTATGGCTTGGATGTCGTCGGGGGAAAGGTTGAGCATAGTGTAGTATAAAGAGGGTGCGACGTATTAAAATGTAAATAATCTTTGGAGAATTGAATTCTCATATTCACCTGATTACGGATTGCTCCAGCCGTCGGGTCATCGCTTCGATCTCTTCGGCATTGAGTTCTCCAAAAATTTCCTTCAAACCGCTCAGTATCTTTATGAGAAAATATGCAAAATCATAAATCCGTTGTGGGATATCATCTTCCGTTGGATGATATTTGATTTCGATGATGTTACCGTGTTTGTCTTTTTTCATATATTTTTGAAGAGACCGTGGCGTCGTATGGAGGGATGCACTCATTAGCCTATACATGCAGTCGTATATCTCAGAGCATCCAACATTCTCGGCATAGGCGTAGCTATTAAACGTTTGGATCTTTTCTTCTGTAATCTTTTGTTTTAGTTCTGTTTTAAGTTGCTCGTCAGCATATGTATTTATCTTTTTAAAAAGTTCTGAATTATGCTTCTTAGAAGAATTCATAAGTTTTAACCTCATGGCTTCATCAGACTTAAAATAGCCAGTAATGAACTCAGGGTTAGTACAAACATTCGCAAATACAAAATATGCATCAAGAAAAACTCTGAATAGCGTGTTTGCCTCATTGCTCATGCCACTCTCTATTACCAGTAATGCGGCTCCGCTAATCTCAAGCAATCGAACCCCTAATATGAGGGAGATAATTTTTTGTTTTTCTTTATCTGTATCTTGCCCTGTGATGTTTGCGGACATTACAAAAGTATGGCAGGCGTCAATTATTGCCTTCAGCTCGTTAAGAGTAAAACGATGATGGTTAAGGATCGCTTCGGCTTCTTGCTTCCCCAGTTTAGATGTAAATCCTTCTCCCTTTACTTTCATTAGTTATTCCTCAGAAAAAACATAAGATGCCTCCGAATAAGTAAAAACATATTACTTGCCCTGTTGGATTATCAAATTTTCCTCTCTAAGTATCCCGTGATACAGCTCCCGGCAAACTCCTCAAAGGTACACGCACACTCCCGCAGGCCGACCGGATCATGGCTCTGCGGATAGTTGCGTAGGTCTGATAGAGTATAACGAAATCAGACAAACCTATAATGCAAATAATTTCTGTAGGGTTGCAAGAACCTCTGATTGGGCTTTTGCATCAAGATTGCCAAGCTTTTTAATACATCGTGCTTTATCTATTGTTCGTATCTGATCCAGTACGATTTGCCCCTGTTTCTTTTGAAAGGTGCAGGATACACGGGTCGGATACGCTTTTTGTGCCGAGGTCATCGGAGCTATGATCACGGTGCGAATGTTGCGGTTCATTTCATTAGGTGAGATAACCAAACATGGCCTGGTTTTCTGGATTTCTGACCCAACAGTAGGGTCAAGATTGACCAGATAAACGTCAAAGCGTTTGATTACCATTGCCATTCGTCTTCATCCCATGCATTTGCAATACTGTCGTCAATAAGCAGTTCGTCATCACCTTGCTCACTCATCTTCTTAAAAGCGGCATCCCAGCCCTCTCTGGCATTCTTTACAGGCCGGATGATGATCTGATTTTTTTCAACTTCTATCTCAACATCATCCATGATGCCTGTCTGTTCAAGAATGGGCTTAGGGATACGCAGCCCTTGCGAATTACCAATTTTTATTACTCGTGTTCTCATACATTTCTCCTCTTGATTATGGTAATTACATTGTAGCTACTTGGGGCTAAATGTCAAGGGGAATCACGGTTGTGGTGATTGCTAAGAGCAAAGATAAAATGAAACAAAGCATCATCTTCAACGCATTAGATATTCCGGCTTCATCTGTTTCAACAAACACCATAGAATAATTCCCGGCAACCCCCTCAAAGATACACTCACACTCCCGGCAGTCCGACCGGATCATAGCACTATAAACAGATCGTAGCACTCTCTATAAACTCCTCCTTCATAGCACTATAAACTCTCCCTTCTTAACGCTATAAACTCTCCCGTCATAGCACTATGAACGATCCCTTGATAGCGTTATGAACGCTTTGCTCATAGCACTATAAACTTTTCGTTGATAGCACTATGCCCAAGCTGAAGTACGAGAGTGCAATGACAGCAACCGACAGCAACCTCTTGACAGCAGAGACCAGCTACTTACTTGTCCACCTCAAACCCATGCTTCTGAAGCACAGCCTGAGCTTCAGGACTGCTCATGTATTCATACAACGCCTTGGCTGCTCCCTTCTTTATCCCGGCAACAGTCAGGCCCAGCGGATAGGCCACCCGGTCATACAAGTCATCCGGCACTGTGAACAGAACTTCGGCATTGCGGGCCAGCAGGGCATCGGTCTGATAGACAAAGGCTCCGTCCACCTCGCCCCGGTCGGCATAGAGCAATGCCTGGCGCACATCCTTAGCCATAACCAGCTTTCTCTGCTGTTCAAGACTCTTATACACCTTGGCCCGCTCCAGAGCCTGTTTGGCGTACTGCCCCGCCGGGACGCTCTGCGGGCTGCCCAGAGCAATGCGGTCAAGCCCGGCCAGTTTGTTCAGGCTCAGGGGAGTTGAGCGTTTTTCGCCGACAAAGACCAGTTTGTTATAGGCAAAGATGCGGTCCGTCTTCGGGGCGATGAGCTGCTTTTCCAGCAGATAATGCATCCACTTGGGATTGGCGGAAATATAGACATCCGCCGGTGCGCCCTGTTCGATCTGCTTGGCCAGGCTGCCGGAGGAGGCAAAGTTGGGCCGGATCTGCGCTTCGGGGTGAGTGTTTGTAAAGCTCGTAATAATTTCCTTGAGCGCATCAGTCATGCTGGCGGCAGCAGAGAGATGCACGGTTTCCGCCTGCACTGTCAGGGTGACACAGAGCTGAAGTGCGAGAGCGGCGATAATTGCTTTATATTTCATAATGTTCTCCTCGTTGTTGAGTATGGAGAGGGTCTTCTTGAGAAATCAGTTCCCCGTTTTCAATGCATTATATAGTAGGGGTTCGGCATGCCGAACCCCTACGGGCTGTTAGGCCACAGCCAGCAGCACATCCGATGCCTTGATCACTGCGGATATCGGCTTGCCGACTGCCAGCCCCAAGCGTTTGACGCTGGCCGAGGTGATGATCGAGGTGACTGTGCTGCCGCCGGGCAGCTCAATCGTGATTTCGTCATTGACCGCACCCGGAATGATATTGCTGATCATGCCGGAAAGGATGTTGCGGGCCGAGATGGCCTGCGGATCAATATCCAGGCCCAGCAGCACATTGGATGCCTTGACAATCGCCATGACCTCCATGCCTTTTTTCAGGCCCAGCCGCTTCACAGAGGCATCCGTGATTACGGAAGTGATCCGGTCGCTGCCTTTGAGCTGTATATGCACCACACTGTTGACAGTGCCGTGTTGAATTTCAGCCACTTGGCCGAGCCAGACGTTCCGGGCACTCAGTTTCATTTCTATTCTCCGTAAGGTTTTGATCGTGGTCAGGGCCTCCTGCGGGTCTTCCGCTGCAAACTGCTTGAATTGGGTGAATTTGCGCTGCAGCAGTTTGATCCGCTCCAAGAGCTGTCTGCCCTCTTCGGTCAGCACGGAACCGCCGCCGCCGCTGCCGCCGACCCGTTTGTTCAGCAGGGGGTAGGGGAGCAGATTGCCGAGCCGGCAAATTTTCTGCCAGGCTGTCCGGTACTGCATCCCCACGGACTGAGCCGCCTTATTGATGGACCCGGTCCGTTCCAGGGCCTGAAGCAGCACAATGGTCGGTTGCTCCTCAGCCCATCCCATGATGGCATAGAGCAGGTCTGGTTGTTCGTTGTTTTGCGTATTCATGCGGGCTTGTTATGCTGGCAAGGACTGAATGGTCACGCCCAGATCAGCAGGCTTGGCATGAAAGACCGAACTGAGGACAATGCCGTCCACCCCGGTGCGGGCGTAGTCCTGCACATTCTTCGGCCCGACCCCGCCTGCGCTTAAAACAATCAGACCGGGAAAGCGTGCTTTCAGATCCGCGCACCAGGGCGTAAGCTGGTCCGGCGGCACCTTGTCGAACTGGACCGCATCAGTTCCAGCCTGAGCAGCCTGTATGGCCTGTTCCAGATCATCACACTCCACAGTGATTTTTTGTTCACAGGCAGCAGCCTGCATGTTTTCAATCAATTCGGGCAAGGCTTTTCGCCCGCCGAGCAGATTGAGATGATTTTCAAAGATCAAAATGCTCTCTGATAACCCCAATCGGTGCGGAACTGCTCCACCCGCAAGGATGGCCTTGAGCAGCGGTTTCTTCAGCCCTGGTTGATGTTTGCGAGTGACCAGCAAGGGAATACTGCTCTTTTCCTCGACCTTTTTTACCATTTCAGCCGTGAGGGTCGCCACACCACAGAAATATTCCAGCAGATTCATGGCCACCTTCCAGCCCCGGTGCAGAGCCTCTGCTGGACCTTCCACAGTAAGGATACTGGTTTGTGTTGGCACGTCTTGCCCTGATGCTGTGAGTTGCGTTACTTGGCACCCCAGAATTTCAAAGATACGGCCAGCCTCTTCGGTCAGGGCTACTCTGGTTGGATGGCGGGTCTGCACCTGAAGCATTCCAAGCTGATGATGCAGTCGATGCAGTCCAAGCAGATGACTGGTCAGATCAACCATTGGTGCATCTTCATTGATCCATGCCTCAACTTCTTGCGTTGTAAAAAATATCATTATATTCTCTGGGTAAAGGTATAGCTTATCTGGACAAAGGCTGCATAGGCTGTATCGTTGGTCAGGAACTCCTGTTGCCGAGCCACGGCTTCTTCAAGAGCATCACCAGGAAGAAAGACCGAGGTCGCAGCCCTGAGTTTCCAGTTGGCATTCAGTTTCCATTTTGCGACCAAATCAACTTCATTGCCGTAATGGTCACTGTCTGCATCCAAACCTGTTTTATAGGCACGCCAGGTATCAGTAATCTCGTCAGCATAGAACTGATGATATTCAGCCTGTACTTCAATATTCTTTTGGGGCCGGAAGTTGAGCAACAGGCCATAATCCTGTAGGTTGGACCAGCTCATCAGATTTATCAAGCCGTAAAATTTATCTGAGGCACCATAGACTCCATCAAAACGTTCATTATCCTGGGTAGTCTTATCGTCTCCTGTGGCAAAGCTATAGGTACTGCTCACAGCCCATTGAGGATTGAAACGGTATTGCAGATCAAGGTTGCAGCCAAAGGCATCAGCATCTGTTTGCTGTCCACTCATCGCCGTGACCTCACCGGTTTGTTGTAAAGCTGTTGCATCAACAGTGACATTATTCATCTTGAACAGCAGGCGTGTCCCGTAGTAGAGCAGGTCTTTTTCCGCATAATCGTTGCTGCTGTCGTTGTACTTTGTCACCAGAATCGGTTCGACAGCAAGAAAATCAGCCGCCTGGATATGGCCGTACAGACCTGCGCCCGCATAGCCGTGCCGATGATCCAGGCTGAAGACCTCCGGGTCATGGAGCATGGTTTCCCCGTAAAAGGCATCCAGCCAGTTTTCTCCGTACCTATAGCTGAGTTTGATCGCATCCCAAACCCATTTACCGGAATTTTTCCATGCACCCGGCCCGAACACCCGCTTATTGCCGTAATAAATCGCCTGCCGACCTGCCTTGGCAGCAAACCAGTCGTTTTTGTACTGAAGCCAGCTCTCGCCCAGTTCCAGCGGATCATCCTGCGGGTTATTGACAATCCCGCTGAATTCGCTTTTTGTCCAGTCAGCATCGTCAAAAGCCCAGTCAATGGCCCGGCTGTCCTGAAGACTGACCTTTCCTGAAAATTGCTCGGTAAACTGACGGACCAGCCCGAGGCGTATCCGACTCAGGAGATAGGTATCTCTATCCTCACCGATTTTTGGTGTGGTGCCATAGAACTTGTCGTTGAAGTTCTCCTGATGCTCGGCCCGTTCCCGGATTTCAAGAAAGATATCTGTTGTACCTGTTGCCCAAGCTGCTGTGGCTCCTGTGAAGCCAAGAAAAACAAGCGCAGCAACAGGGGAGCAAAAGAGTTGCCAGAGCTTGTTCTTTGAACTGTTTTTCCGTGTTGATTGCATGACTCCTGAACCTTTTTGATGTGAATATTTATAGTCTTATCGCTATGAATAAAAGACATAACGAATAACATAAAAAAAAGTTTACGCAATGTTTTTTTTATGAAGGGGGTTGATTCATACCTGTGATAAGCAATAGGTATGCCAATGCACTTTTTCTTTTTTATTTCTTTTATATTAGCTAAATATTAGCGCATTGCTCTCTGGTAGAGTAAGAGATACGCAAGAGAACCAAAATATCTTTGAAGTGTTGTTGACAAACATGAAAACATATTTCTTTTGTGTCGCCTCTGTAGTATTTCCTCAACAAAGGAGCAACACTGTTGAATACACTCTGGAAAGAGAGTTGATCAGCGAAAAACTAAATGAAAATTTTATCTTGTAGATTACCTCAAAGAGGTTATAGTTTTTTGTTCTGGTTGCACCAGAGATTGTTTTTAATTCACAATAAGTTATTAATAATAAGGAGAGATTATGAAGAAAAACAAATGTGGCATTTGTCTGAAGGTAAAGGGTAAACGCTTATGTAAACTGCAAAATAAAACATTTATCTGCCCACGCTGTTGTGCTGAGATTCGTCATGCTGACTGTGAGGGCTGTAGGTATTATACTCAGGCAGAGCAATATGCACTGGAAAAAAAGAATAAGTCTGAACAGAAGAAATTTATAGCAAAGATTGATCCAGAGATTGATGATGAGGTGGAAAAAGCCTTAGCTTATGTGGAGAAGGGGGCGGTTGCTCAAGGTGAAACTATACTGAGTAAACTTATTAAAGATCACCCTGAGCTGTATACCGTTCAATACGGTATGGGAACCCTGCAAGCCATGAAGGGTAACTATAAAGAGTCCATAGTATATTTTGACAAATGCCTTGAAATCTTTCCCTACTTCACTGAGGCATGGTTTAACCGAGGTACTTCATACAAGCATCTCTTGGATATGGCCGGAACGATTAAATCATTTCAGAAGGTTGTTCAATTGGGTGATCCCAAAGAAAACTTTGTTCAATCTTCCAAAGAGTTCTTGGAAGAAATCAGTGCAAGCGTTGCCAAGGAGAGTGGTTTATCTTTAGATAAATACTTAGAATCCGATAATATGTTTAATGACGCCTTTGCACTCTTACAAAATCATGAGTATGAAAAGGCAATTATTGGCTTCAACAAAGTCTTACGTCTGAACAACAAGCATCCGCAGACCTATGGAAACCTTGGCTTATGCCATGCCTTCTTAGGGCAAAAAGAAAAGGCTCTGGCTTATTTTGATCAGGCCCTAGAGATCGACCCAGCGTATGGGCCTGCTCTATCAAACAGATCTTTTGTTGAACTGTTGGAGGAAGGTGAAAAGCTGCCGGCTGATCATCTTAAAAGCGTAGAGTACTACAAAGAGGTTGCTCAATATATGGACAAGGGAACAAGAGGTTAATCAGCAGCCGGGACGGCGCATGCCTCATATACAACGACAGGCCCTGCGAGATATCTTACAGATACAATCAGTAAACTGCATAGAGTGTGGCCTCTGTTGCAAACAGTGTACATTTTTGCAGCAATACGGTACCCCAAAACACATTGCAGACCGTTTTGATCCCACCTCTTCAAAAGACCTCAACATGCCGTTTGAGTGCAGCTTATGCGGACTGTGCAGGGCAATATGTCCGGCAAAAATAAATCCTGCGGCGATGTTTTTGGAGATGCGCCGTGAGGCTGTTCTCCAGGGGAAACAACTCTGGCACGACTACAGTAGGCTGCTCAGTTATGAAAAAAGGGGGGTATCCAAACGATATTCTTACTATGCCTTGCCTGCAAACTGTGACACTGTTTTTTTCCCCGGCTGCGCCTTGTCTGGTACCAGACATGACAAAGTCAAAGACATTTATGAGCATCTACAGAACACAATACCACAGCTTGGCATAGTGCTGGATTGCTGTACCAAGCCGTCTCATGATCTTGGCAGAGAACGCTTTTTTCATTCCATGTTTTATGAGATGCAAGAGTTTTTACAGCTTCACAACGTGAAGAACATTCTTGTTGCCTGTCCAAGTTGTTACCAGGTGTTTCAAGAGTACGGTGCAGGGTTGCAGGTAAAGACCATTTATGAGCATCTTGCTGCAACCGTTCTTCCCTCATCAACTCTTCATGCAACAGTTACAGTCCATGACCCATGCACCACCAGAGATGAACCGCAGATCCATGCTGCAATTCGTCAGCTTATTCGGTGCAAATCCTTGACCATTCATGAGATGAACTCCAGCAAAACACAAACCCTGTGTTGCGGTGAGGGGGGAGCTGTTGGCTGTGTCCGTTCTGATTACTCGGCCAGTTGGGGAATTCAACGAAAAAAGGCAGCCGGCAACTACAGAATCATTACCTACTGTGCAGGCTGTGCTCACCTGTTAGGCTCTCTTCATCCAACCAGTCATATCATTGATCTGTTTTTTGATCCACAGTCCGCCCTTGCTGGCAAGGCAAAGGTGGCAAAAGCACCGTGGACGTATCTTTACCGTCTGTTTTTAAAAAGGTACTTTAAGAAGAGCATCAATGCAGCCGTGTCTCGTGAAAGGACGTTTACTGGAGAAAGAGCGTCCCAAAGGGACTGGCGAAAATAGCCCGGTGTTTCAACACCTGGTACAGAATTTTTTATTCCGGTCTCTTGAGGTTTCTTGAAGTCTCTTGAGTTTACGCAATGCTTTTGCATATAATGGAGAGTAATGGAGTACTGAAAAGAAGAAGACAGCTCTGACCTGCTTACCTCAACTTTGGAGAACAAAAGATGAGGGAGCATTGCTACGGGGCCTGTCGTTGGATAAAGCCTTGATAGAGGAATAAAAAATGCAAAAACAGAAACGAGAAAAACAACTCTTTAAGATTGCTTCGATTATGGTTATTGTGCTGCTTTTGGCATTCTGCGGATGGCAGTGGCACAAGATGGAAGAGTGGACTCTTATAACCAACTACAAGTTTGCCAAGGTGTTTGAAGAAAAGGCGTTGAATGCTTTAGAAAAGGCACAGGAAGACCAGAGCAATGAATCCTATAAACAGGCGGTTCTTTTTGCCTCAGTAGCCTTGGCACAGAAGATTGAAGACAATAAGACTGCATTGCAGGAGAGTTCCATTACCAAGCTCTTTGCCCCTGAAATATTTAATGGTTTACTGGCAGAAAAGTGGAGATCTCCGACCGTAAAAATACATGAGGACTATGTCACTAGCGTGGCCTTTAGTCCGGACGGCACAACCCTGGCTTCGGCTTCCAAGGATAAAACCATCCGGCTCTGGGATACAGCAAGCGGCCAAGAAAAAAACGTCTTCAAAGGACATCAGGACGAGGTCACCAGCGTGGCCTTTAGTCCGGACGGCAAAACCCTGGCTTCGGCCTCCGATGATGAAACCATCCGGCTCTGGGATCTTGCAAGCGGTCAAGAGAAAAACGTCTTCAAAGGACATCAGGACGAGGTCACCAGCGTGGCCTTTAGTCCGGACGGCACAACCCTGGCTTCGGCTTCCAAGGATAAAACCATCCGGCTCTGGGATACAGCAAGCGGCAAAGAGAAAAAGGTATTCAGAGGACA
>QYLO01000089.1 GCA_022766165.1 Candidatus Electrothrix gigas | reverse complement strand
TCCCCGTCGTTATTCGCTATAGAGATGATTGATTTCATACGATCTTTAATATCGGGATGACGATTTAGCTGATTGATCAGTTCTTTATCTTCCTGTGACAGTGGCAGCATGAATATTTCCTCCGGGGTAGTCAATTATATGAACGGGCGGCACACCCTGATGATTACTTTCTGTTTCTCTTTCAGAGAAACTACTCTAACAGAAAGATAAGCCGTTATGCACCGGATAATCGAAAAAACCGCACTTTTAATCGCACCCCATTGCTCTGTAGAATCCGATCACCCCCCAAAGGCAGAAATACACGGAGGAGTAGAGCATCATTTCCATGGGCCGAAGCGTTATGCTATACCACTGCATGGTTCCCCTTGCATCATACGCTCCTGCTACAAGGGCGAAAAACAGTAAAGGGAAAATAATTCCGGCAACCGAGTATGAAGAAAGGTTCAGCTTGCCGAAATCTCTGTTTTTCGCAAATTCTGTCAAGATGAATGCAAGGGTTGTCGCCTGCGCAAAAACACCCGCAAAAAGGATAGACAGCAACAGCTCAAGAAAACGATACGATTTTGGAGAGAAAAAAGAAGAAACTGTAAAAACAAGCAGACAGAACAGGCCGCCGTACCAAGCAAACAAGGTACTGCCAAAGAGTTTACCCCAAGCCAGATTCCAGGGATCTATCGCCGTCATCCGCTGGCTGTCCCATGTCTTGTCATTAAATTCCCCGGCAAGGGATTCCACAGCCATTTTTGTTCCCCAGACAAAGACAATAACTCCAAGAAGAACAAGCGAAGCCACCTGCATTGCGTATTCCACAGGTTTGTACGAATCAGCGTTCATCAGGTAGACGACAATAAAAATCATGCCAAGCACAGCCGGCATAAGCACCATTTTCACAGCATTGATCTGGAGTTGGATGTTTTTTATAAACTCAGGATTTCCGATCATGTTCTCCACCTTTTTTTTGGCTATTGCGCTGTGCGCTGCGGTCATGAAATAAGGTTATAGAATAAAACGGATTATATTCGCATGGTTTCCAAATACTGTTCCTGCATTCCTTCCCTCTTAATGAAAAATTCCACCACAGGTATTCCTTTATTGATCAGGCTGTGCAGCAGCTCACTCAACTCTGAATCTTTTCCGCTGAAATCAAGACAGAGATAGGGGGTATTATGGCTGACATGGGAAATAGCGTCTATAGTCTCCATGTCCTGGACAATCGCTGCGAGTCTCTTTTCGC
Organism: Candidatus Electrothrix gigas; assembly: GCA_022766165.1. Lineage (GTDB taxonomy): Bacteria > Desulfobacterota > Desulfobulbia > Desulfobulbales > Desulfobulbaceae > Electrothrix > Electrothrix gigas. Next base: position 9,087 of record QYLO01000089.1, on the reverse strand, counting down.
CACCGTCGCAGCGGATCATGACTTTTCTCTTGTTTTCCGATAGGTTTGTGGCTGCAGTATGATCGAGAATTCGACCGTTTTTCAAAATAAGCAGGTCTTTTGCGTACTGATCAAGCTCGGCAAGAATATGGGAAGAGACAATAATAGTCATGTTCCTCTCCGCATTCAGGTGTAAAAAAAGCTCTGCCAAGGACATCCTCGCCTCTGGGTCCAGACCTGATGAGGGCTCATCAAGCAGGAGGACTTTCGGGTAATGCACCATAGCCTGCCCTATGGCGAGACGCTGCCGCATCCCTCGTGATAGTGAAGAGGCACGGCTGTGCAGTTTGTCCGTCAAATTGAGGAGTCCCGCCACTTCAGCGGCCCGTTCTTTGACCATGCTTTTGTCAAGTTTCTGGGCAAGGGCGAAATATTCCAACGACTGGCTGACCGTCAACGCATCATACAGGCCGAAAAAATCCGTCAGAAAGCCCATGATCTCATGGCTTTTTCTCGGTTCCTCAAGCACATTGATTCCGTGAACCGAAATACTACCGCTATAGGGTTTGACAAGACCGGCAATGCATTTGAGCAGAGTGGTCTTACCTGCACCGTTGGGGCCGACCAGAGCAGTTATCGCCCCTTCCTGAACGGTAAAGGAAATATCGTCCAGTGCTTTGGTCTCTGGATATTCGTAAGTCAGGCGTTCTACTGTAATCATTTTTGATTTTTCCTCGCAGTTCTTTCTTCACAGTTCTGCTCACCCATCTCACAATATCTCCCTAATATACAATATACCTCAATCACCGGTCTGCTTATAGTGTTCGTTCAACTCATTAAGTTGAAATAAGGTGCGAACCTGCATGATTCGCTCTGACTGAGCAATACAGGCATGATCGGTTTTCAGGTAACGCATGGGATGATAGAGCATTTTTGCCACAATGGAAGAGGCCATCCGTTCAATGGATTTTCGTTCTTTACTGCTGATACCATTGAGTCGGGGCAGGGTTTTTGCCAACTCTGCCTGACAGATAGATTCTGCAACCGCTCGCAGATCAACAATGGTTGGCGTAACCTCCATTCCCTCAAGCCAACGTTGAAACTTGAGGGTTTCTTCTTCAACAATGCGTTGGGCCTTGACTGCCTCTTTCTCCCGCTGCTCCCGATTCATCTCAACAACACTCTGCAAGTCATCAATATCATAGAGGTACACATTCTCTAAGGTATTGATTTCCGGGTCAAGATCCCGTGGAACTGCAATATCAATAAAAAATAACGGCTTGTTGCGGCGGCGGCGCATCAGCTGGCTAATGTCTTTTTTAAACAGGACAAGCCCCTGCGCCCCGGTAGAACTGATAAGAATATCCACATCAAGAAGCTGCTCAACTATTTCATCTAATCCAACAGCTCTGCCCTGAAAACGGGCTGCCAACTTCATAGCCCGTTCTAAAGTACGGTTGGCAACCACAACTTCCTGAATGCCCTGCCCAACCAGATGTTCAGCAGCAAGTTCTGCCATCTCACCAGCCCCGATCAGCATAACGCATTTGCCGTGCAGGTCGCCAAAGATCTTACGTCCTAATTCCACAGCAGCATAGGAAATCGAAACAGCACTGGCGCCAATGCGGGTTTCGGTTCGTACCCTCTTGGCCACAGAAAAAGATTTATGCAGCAGTTTATTCAGGATCAAGCCTGCTGTGTTTTGTTGAGAGGCATGGCGAAAGGCCTCTTTAAGCTGACCCAGAATCTGTGACTCACCAACTATCATGGAGTCTAGGCTCGAAGAAACCATAAAGATATGATGCACTGCCTCTTGATTTTCATAGACATAGATACAGCCTGCCACCTCTTCCCGACTCACCTTGCCTGCAAACAACAGGTCAAGCACCTCACGCCGCATCTGTTCCGGTTCTTGACAGGTAAACAAAATCTCGACCCGATTACAGGTGGAGAGAAGGTAGTATTCCTTGAGTCCTTTCAGTTCACGTAATTTTTGTAAAGGCTCTTCATATCCTCCTGAAAGAGCCATCTTTTCCCGTATCTCTAATGGAGTCTTCTTATGATTCACTCCCAGAAGAACTATGGAATCCTGTCCCATGATAACCTTATGCTCCTCGTTTGATTACAAACCAGAAGGTTAATAAAACAGCACAAAAGGCCACTACAGTTATCCAGGCAGCCCGACGTCCCCGCCATCCCAAGGTAAATCGCTGATGCATCAGCCCTGCATACAAAAGCCAAGTTATTATAGCACTGACAATTTTGGGATTCCACTGCCAAGGACGACCACCCCATATCTGATGAGCCCAGAGATAGCCAAACAACATGCCAACGGTCATTAAGGGAAAACCAATACTGATACAGTGCTGGTTCAACTTATCCAGTGTATCCAGCGAGGGAAAACGGGAGAAAAAAAAGCCAAAACGTTTCTGTTTCAACTCCCGCTCTTGGACGAGGTACATACTGCCGCCAATCGCTGCTAAGGTCAAAAAGGCCGCCGCTATAATAGAAACAGAGGCATGTAAGGGCAGCCACCAAGACCGCATCTCCGGCGGTAAGGGGACAATTTCACGAGAGGCTACTGAGGCTGTGAGCATAAGAAGCAGCACAATGAGTACGGCAAAGGTGCCGGAATTTTTTACAGTATAACGCCAGCGAAAAGAAAGATGACACCAGGCAATAGACCAGGCAAAAAAAGAAATAGTCTCGTGAACGCTGGTAATAGGGGTATGACCAGCCTCAAGATAGCGAAAAAGTATATTCACAGTATGCAGAGAGCCTGCAACGATAAATATGATACGCGCTACCCTTCGTATTTGATTCTTCTGACTAAAGAAAAAAATTATATACATAACTGTAGCGATACAGTAGACGGTAAAGCTGGCTTGAAAAAGCAAATAGCTCATTGATTTCTTATCTCTTGTACTGATGCATTACTGATAGTTGAATGATATTGAGCTGATATTTCACTGAGATCAAAATGTATATCAGACCCAAGAACCGTATCAAGGTGTTGGGCAAGTCGTTGCCATTGTTCACCTCGTATCCAGTGAAGTATATCCTCATGAAGAATATTTTGAAATACCCTTTTTCGGTCAACACAGGCAAACAAAGCGTCATTACAGATTTTTTTTCTGAGAACCGACATCAGACGGAGCAACACAGCGTACTCTTCTCCGTACTGGTCGTCTAATTCCTGACGAATTTTTGCTGCCAAGGCCGGACTTGTGCCATGGGTGGAAACAGCTAACTGCAGATCACCTCTTTGCACAACTGCTGGCACCTGAAAATCGCAGTGTTCCGGGGCATCAGCCACATTCACCAGTACGCCGATCTGTTGCGCATCCTGCACAACAACATCCTGAACCTGACGATTATCAGTAGCTGCAAAGACTAACAGGGCATCCTGCAGATCTCCCTTTTGATAGCCCCGTTTCTGCCACATAACAGTACCAGTACCCTTTCTCTTGGCAACCTGTTCAGCCAATACCGCTGTGAGCTGTGGACTGATAATTCGGACAGCAGCATGGGCATTGAGCAAAGAAAGTACTTTTCGTTCTGCTACGTTGCCCCCTCCGACAACAACACAAAGCTTCCCGGAAATATTTAAACTGACAGGATACACAGCACAAACAGCATAAACAGTACAAGGGGCCTTTAGCGGGGCGTTAAACGGGTCAGAAGAATTTCTTTCTCCTGATCCAGGCTTTTTAGAACCCTTTTTGAGGCAGAAATAGCATACTCTTTTTCCGCCAACTGCAGAAAAGGGTGGACCGATTTTCGCTTAATATCATGGGCAAGATAAATCACCCCGTCTGGCTTTACAGCTCGACGCAACACAGTAAGCAGGGGTTGAAAAAATTCATCCCGAAACAGCACCTCTGCTCCGAGAATAATATCATAGCGTTCCATTTCCGGCGGATGAAGCCAATCCAGCAGAGAAAACTGTACCTGTTCCAGCTTTGAGGCTGCGGCGCTGACTTTGGCAAAGTCAAGAATTATATCCTCATAATCCGTCACTGTCACTGCACAGTCTAGGGCAGCAGCTGTCAGACCAGGAGCAGCAAGACCAGCACCAAGCTCAAGCACTGTTGTTCCAGAGGCTGGGCGTACATTCACCATAAAACGGGAAAGAACCACGGCTGCCTCCCAAAGGCGCACCCAAAAAGGAAACTCTGAAGGATTTTTTAAGGGATCTTTTCCGTCAAGTAGCTGTTCAATATCCTTGATTTTTAAAAGATGCAAGTGAAGATCATCTTCAAGCTTCAACAATTCAAAGCCAACACGATACTGCTTTTTAATTGTATGGTAAAGATCCTGAGCCTCAACTGGGAGTGTCTGCGGGTCCATATTCCTCTCTTGTTGTAATAATCACTTGTGTTGCGTGTTGCGGTAGCGTGGTTGAACGCTATGAAAAAAACAGAAAAGCCGGCAACGTAGGTAACGCTGTCGGCTCTTGTTATAAAAAATAAAAATATTCTCTATTCTTATAATTTATAACATGTATTCCCCTGTTGGGGGTAAAATACCCAAAAATACAGGCTGAAGTAGGAAATTCCTAGCAACCTTCAACAGCTTGTTTTTTTACGACTTTAATCTTCAGGCTATCCTCTACTTTTAACTCTGAATCCTTAGCACATTCAATGGTAACCACGGTTTTATCATCTTTAACCTCAGTTGCCTTGACTGTACAGCTTTCTTTTTTAGCAAAAGCAGTACCCACGCAGAGAGCAAAGGTTGTTACCATAAGAGCTGCAAGTATCTTTTTCATGATAATCTCCTAGAATATATAGTATATAGAGCAATTAAAAATATTAATTATTTCTACTGTAAACTGTTCTCAACCTCTTGTCAATATGAATAACCGACTTCTTTGTTTTTACATCCTTTTTTTCCGTTTCAGTCTTTTTTTTCACCTGAAACCTCGTTGTTTCCTTTACCCTTTTAGGCTTTTTTGAAATAATCTCTTCAATATCCTGACGCAACAGCTCATGCGAAACATAGCCGGTATAGGTTCGTATCATCTTTCCCTCATGACTTACCAGAAAAGAGGTTGGAATACCTGTTACGCCACCAAACCCATTGACAACTTCATTGTTTGCCATAAGAACTGGATAGTTAATATTATCACTCTCTACAAGTTCGTTGACAATTTCAGGGCCTCCATCATCAAGAGAAAGTCCGAGAACGGAAAATCCCTTGGGAGATAAGTCCTTCTGAAGACGAATAAGCGATGGTATTTCCTGGAGACATGGCGGACACCAGGTTGCAAAAAAAGTTACCAACAAAACTTTTTCTTTAAAATCCTCACTGCTGATATCTTTCCCGTCAACAACAGAAGGGAGTGTAAAATGAGGCATAGGTGTAGCCAGCAGGTTACCACTGAGAAGTAAAAATAAAACGGTACATACAACGAACGTCTTTTTTGCGATTACTGAATTCATGCACATCTCCTGCAAGATATATTTTGACGCATAATAAAAACGATAGAACGATAGAATAATTTATTTTTATAAAAGTACGTTCTTTTTATTACTGTGTGTGTCGTCCCAGCCCAAGAGCTAAGAGCTAAGTAAGAGCCAAGATGGTGATTATATATGAAAGCACCGAGTATGAAGCAGCCTTCATATTTTTTGTCCCTCCCAGCGGGAAGGAATAGGGATTATACCAGTATTTATATCTATCTTCATCGATTTGTCAATAAAGAAGCATCTCCCAATTATCAATCTGTTACAAAGAAAAAGAATAAGCGCATGAACTCATATATAAAGTAGCACGCTCCCCTTTTTTTCGCTCCCCTTATTCTCCCTAGAAAAAGCATTGCGTCTTTACAAGGTTTTGTGTAATAATTACCTATTTAATTCTTTGGTAGTTTGTTGTATATGAAAGTGTCGATTATTGAGCGGCTTTCATACTTTGTTGTCCCTCCTCAGTAGAGAGTTCAGTAGAGAGGGATGGAAGTTTATTAAAAAAATATCTTATGAAAAAACATTGGTTATACATACTCCTGACTGTTGTGTTTATCGCACATATTCGACCTGTACCTGTTACAGCAGAAATTATTGACTCTGTTGTTGCAGTGGTTAATGACGATATCGTTACACGTTCTGATGTCAACAGAATCGGCAAACCGATTTTTCAACAGATCTTTGAGGAAGCTCCGTTAGAGCAACAGAAGGAGGCGGTAGAACAGGCACGAAAAAAAATTATCGCTCAACTTATTGAGAACAAACTGCTTATCCAACAGGCTGCTGCACTCAATATTTCTGTGAGTGAGACTGAGATCACGCAGGCCAAAAAGCAAGTTCAACAACGAAACAACTTTACTGATGAAGAGTTTAGGGACGAATTAAGAAAAATGGGGTTAAGCAAGGCGCAATATCGTGAGAGCCTGCGAGACCAAATCCTACGGAGCAAGTTAATCAGCTATGAGATTCAGTCCAAGATTGTAATCCCAGAAAAAGAAATACAGAGATACTTTAAAGAGCAATACAGCAATACCCCCCCAAAAGTGACCTATTATGTACTGCAATGCGGTGTTTCCTGGGATGAGAAACAACCCTCTGCAAGAGCAATATCAGTAGCAGAAAGAAATGCTTTAAATAAGGTTCAGTTAGCACATCAGCTTGCCCAAAAAGGGCAGGACTTTAAAGAAGTTGTCCGGCAATACTCCAATTTAGCCTCTGCCGCAGATGGTGGTGATCTGGGTTCTTTTACAAAAGATGAAATGGCAAAGTATATGCAAGACGCTATAACGGTACTGCAACCCGGAGACATCAGTCCGATCATTCATCGTCCTCACAGTTATATATTTTTCAAGCTCCTCAAAAAAGAACTTGATACAAACAACACGAAACAAGTTCTTGACAAAAAGCTTAAAGAGGAAATTCGCAACAAGCTGTATAAGCAGGAAGCCGAAAAACGCTATACAGTATGGCTGAAAAAAATACGAAATGAGGCATACGTCAAGATTCTCTAATTCCTAGCAAGTACCTCTTATATACATACCGTCAGCCTCTCTTAGGGCAAGATAAAAGATAAGAAGGGAAATTTTGTCGTGTGACTCCAAGGAATCACCCGGCACTTTTAAAAAATTTAAACCAATAACGTTTGATGACCAAGCAAGAAGAAAACAATTCACAAGACCCTGAAGAGATCTGTGAAGAAATGCTGGAAGAGCATCATATCCTTCAGGAAGATGAGGAAGAAAGAAAGGATAGGGAAGATAGGGAAGATAGGGAAGATGAAAATCTGCCTATTGGTAAATTACTCCGCCAAACGCGTGAAAAAAAAGCGTTAACAATCTATGATATCTCGGGGGAAACAAATATTTCTTCTTCCAACCTGACTTCAATAGAGCTTGGCAACTATGATGATTTGCCAGCAGATACCTTTATTCGAGGACAAATTGTTATCTATGCCAACTTTCTTGGTCTGGACGGAAAAGAGGCTGCACGTTTATTTTTTGAAGAACGAGCGCAGTGCTTAACAGGGCATGAAAGAGGACCGTTCTCCAGAAAAAAAAAGGGGCTATCAACTAAGGAACTGGCCGAACCAACCCATATTTCATCTGCAACCTGGGCCGTCAGTCTTCTTGCCCTGATTATCATATTTCTCTCCTTCTTTAGTTGGTATACTGGCTGGAATCCCTTTGCCTCTTTTTTTAAGAATAATCCAGCTCGTATTGGTATTGCCCTTGCAGTGGCCCAATCGGATAATGCAGAGTTTGAGCAGTTTATCTTTCCTCGTGCAGAACTACCTGAACAAGCTGCAAAAAATTCAGACAGACAATCAACAACAAAAACTGCGCAAACGATTCAAGAGATCAAGAATGAGACTGCTGAACAGATCAGCATGACTGAGTAGCTGGCTTGTTGAGTGCATTGTTTTCAACAGTGTTGCCTTTGCGAGTCAGACAAGGTTGTCACCGGGCGTATCTAGAACTGAACTTAACGCCCTTTGGGCGGACTTTTAGTCCTCAGCATATTCCATTGTTTCTTCATTACAACCGGGACATCCTAACATCCTAACACCGGCATGAGTCCCTTATGCCAACGCTTCTCAAATGCAGCTATCATTCAGCTATCTGGATTTCAATATCAGCAATACACTGTTGACGACAGCAGTATATTGCATAATTTCATTCTCTTCACTCTTCATGGCAGACATCGAAAACATGAAATACCTTGCCCTTTTTTTCCTTCTGATGCTTCTCTGTCTTTCAGGTTGTGCTCTGCTGGATGATGACGATAACGACTCCAGCGACGGCGAAACAGAGATGATAGCACAGAGATTTTCTGCTTCAGCGACATGCGACATCATAAAATTTTACGGTGAAGAAGACGAAGAAGACTGGAACGGGTAGGCTGTTTTGGCTCTCCCTGGCTTTTACCTCTCTCTATCGAAGGGTCGCCAGCCTTGGCACGTGGCACTTGGCACTTGGCTCCTCTTCTCCTTGTAGTTCAGTAACCTTATCTCCTGCCTGTCTGTTTATCTGGTAAGCCTATGCAACCCTCCGGCATTATAAGTCTAACCACTGATTTTGGTCTGGTTGATCCCTATCTGGGCCAGATGAAAGGGGCTATTTTTCGTCAAAACCCTACAGCTCAACTGGTGGATCTCAGCCATGCGATCCCAAGACAGAATATCCTGGAAGCAGCTCTTGTCCTGCACAGTAGCTATGCCTTTTTTCCCTCTGGTACAGTACATTTAGTTGTTGTTGATCCGGGCGTAGGCAGTCAACGAAGGATGCTCGCTGCAAAAGGCGATAGCCATTACTTTGTGGCACCGGATAACGGAATTTTTTCTCTGCTCTTACGGGATCAGATTGTTGATAGGGTTCATCAAATTAAAGAAAAGAAATTCTTTGCTGAGGCGGTCAGCGCTACCTTTCACGGCCGAGATATTATGGGGCCAACAGCTGCGGTCCTAGCTCAGGGAATACCCTTGGACAAGGTGGGACCGAAGATTGCACCAGCCTCCGGGTGTGATTAAAAGTGCGGTTTTTGACACCTTACGCCGCTCTTTTTATATTATCCCAATACTTTTCCCAGTACCCGTCTGCACGATCAACTCTCAGTGCAAGCATGATCCGGGCATTTTCCGGTG
>QYLO01000088.1 GCA_022766165.1 Candidatus Electrothrix gigas | reverse complement strand
AGCTCTTCATCCTTGGCCCCGGTGGCGTTGATGAGCTGCACCTTGCCCTTGCGTTCCGCGCTTTTATGATTGGACAAAATCCAGAGGTATGTTGCAATCCCGGTATTATAAAAGAGCTGATCCGGCAGGGCAACCACGGCCTCCAGCCAGTCGTTTTCAATGATCCACTTGCGGATCTCGCTTTCACCGCTCCCGGCCTGACCGGTAAAGAGCGGCGAGCCGTTAAAGACGATGCCGATGCGACTGCCTTCCGGCTTCATCTTGGCCAGCATGTGCTGGAGAAAGAGAAAGGCCCCATCATTGATCCGGGGCAGCCCGGCCCCGAAGCGACCGGCATGGCCTTTGCTCTCGTGTTCCTCCTTGATGCTCTTTTGCGCCTTTTTCCAGCTCACCCCGAACGGCGGATTGGAGAGCATGTAGTCAAAGCGTTCCTCTGCCAGCTCGTCCGCAGTAAAGGTGTTACCGAATTTGATATGGGCCGGGTTCTGGCCCTTGATCAGCATGTCCGACTTACAGACCGCATAGGATTCCGGGTTGATCTCCTGACCAAAGACCTCCAGTGTGCCGTCAGGATTGAGTTCATGGAGATAGCTTTCCGCAACCGAGAGCATGCCCCCAGTGCCGCAGGCAGGATCATAGAGGGTGGTGACCATGCCCGGTGTGGTCAGGCTGTCCCGGTCTGTGATAAAGAGCAAGTCAACCATCAGGCGGATCACCTCGCGGGGCGTGAAATGCTCTCCGGCGGTCTCGTTGGACAGTTCAGCAAACTTGCGGATCAGTTCTTCAAAGACATAGCCCATCTCCATGCTGTCCATCGCAGCAAGGTCAATCTCGGCAAAGGCCTTGACCACCTGAAAGAGCAGGTCAGATCTGGGATCATCCATCATGTCAATCTGGGCATCAAAGTTGAAGAACTCCAGGATTTCCCGTGCTCCGGCGGAAAAGCCCTTGCTGAAGTTGCGCAGATTGGCCGCGATATTGTCCGGGTCAGCAACCAGCCTGCTGAAATCGTACTGACTGCGGTTATGGAACTTGAACCCGGCAGCCTTGTTCAGTACCGCATCCCTGGCAGTGTCAGAAGACATCTTGTCCACCTTGGGCAGTTGCGCCAGCACCTTGTCCTTTGTGGGGGCAAGAATGCAGTCCAGCCGCCGCAACACGGTCATGGGCAGAATGACCTTGCCGTAGTCGGCCTGTTTGTAGTCACCGCGTAGCAGGTCAGCTACCTGCCAGATAAGATTTGCTTTGTCTTTGAAGTCGGTCATTGGTATGTATCTTCTAAGTAACAAATCAGTATCTATTTGTTATTTGTAGGTTTGATCTCGGCCGTAGGCCGGGGGGAACGCTTTTGAGAAACAGGAAAGCGTCTGCTGTATAATATATTATTATGTTTATCTGTTATGCTGTATCTAACAGAGGGTCCTTGATTGCTCAAGAAAAATAAGAGGAAACAGGGCAAGGTGGCTTATTTTATAATTCTCCTTAAAAAGCTTATTGGTATTTCCAGCACAACGCAGTATATTTTCAGAGAGTACAGAGTACCTTTTAAAGTAACCGTATGAAAATCATCAAGAAATCGTTTTTATGATCAACTTTACCTTTTGATTCCAATGCGTCATATCACTCTTTTTTTTCTTTGTTTTTTAACTCTCACTACTGTTGGCTGTGATGACGATACTGATATGCAGCTTGTCACAGAAGCAGGTATTGATGCGCTACACGCTGTTACACTTTCAGAAAAAGCAGTGCAACAGATGGCAATCAAGTCTTCAACCTATGTTGACAGCAAGAAAAGGGTTGCCCCGGCCACGAGTAAGTATGCCCAGCGTTTGAAACGGTTGGTTGGTGACCACTATCAGGAGGGCAATCTGACCTTTAACTATAAGGTATATTTGATTGATAAGATCAACGCCTTTGCAATGGCAGACGGCACTATTCGGGTCTACAGTGGATTAATGGACATGTTTACTGATGATGAGTTGCGCTTTGTTATTGGTCATGAAATGGGCCATGTAGCGCTCAAGCATATTCATAAAAAGCTCAGGATGACCTATGCCACCAGTGCGGTGCGCAAGGCGGTTGCTGCGACAGATAGCGAAGCAGGCAAGATTGCCGCTTCAAAATGGGGCGGCTTTGTTGAAAAGTTACTGGGTGCGCAGTTCTCTCAACTGGAGGAAAAAGAGGCCGATGATTACAGCCTTGCCTTTATGAAGAAGAACGGATATACGCCCCAGGCTGCTGTTTCTGCCCTTAAAAAACTGGCCACCTTGGGCAATGACCACTCCTTTTTATCCAGTCATCCAGCGCCGGGTAAACGGGCAGAGCGTTTGCAGGCCCAGCTTGATGGTAAAGCAGTCAGTGTTGCAGAGCAGAAAAAGGGGTTATGGGCCAAGATCGTAGGGGTTGTGGTCTTTGTGGTGAATCTGGTGATGGGAATTTTGCGTTGGGTTGCCGGGATGTTAACGTGATATAACGGGGTATGTACCCTTCCCGCTATGAACAGTTTGGGACAATTTTACTCAATCGCCTGATTCTGCCGACTGTTCTGCTTTAAGCCGTTTACCTCCGGTGCATTCCTTGTAAAAGCAAAGAGCTGAACTCCCTTCTTGTTGAATCTGATACTCTATACATTCCCCCCTTATGCCTTTCGGAATAATATAGCAATTAACACCTTGCTTGTTCGGTAAAATAGTCATCTCGTTACTCGCCTTTCTTATAGCATAATTGAGCATTCTCTCATCTAAAGAGTCTATTATTTTTTTACAGTTTGTCTTTTGTGGTAATCGCATTAACTCTGACTCAAGCAATCCAATTTTTTTTCTTGTAGCCTCTAATTCTTCTCCAGATTTATCTGACATTTCTTTGAGCAGTTTATTTTTTTCTTTTTTTATATCATTAATTTCTTGGTTGATTGTTTTTAAATAATTCTCCCATCCTCTTTGATATTTTTCAGATGTCGTTACGCAAGCAAAATATTGCGCAAATCTTTTCCGTTTTTCAAGATTATCATCTAAAGCCCTCTCAAGAAAACTTGTTAAATACGTCCTTTCTTCTTGGTTTATTTTAATCTCAAGCTCAGTACTTTTAAATTTTGCATTAATCATTACTGTTGCCCAAGAAATTCCAGCAGTAACAACTAACCATTTGCAAAAATTAAGCCAAATTTTTAGTCTTTCATCGGTCATATTATTTACTAATTATTTAAAATTATCAGCAATATCTTTGGGAGTACGCACAGCACAGTTCATACGAAATGATTTAGCAGAAAGAATGAAACTGTTACCATTCTAAAGACAGACATAGTAAAGTTTGCTGATCAGTAAAGTATAATATTATACTGAAAAGTCAATAGAAAGATTCTCATGAACAGGTGGATAGACGATAAACTGCTGTCTGCGGACTGATTGCAGGTTTTTGCGGGTTGCAAAAGAGGCAGGATTGACTGAACGTGGTATATCATTGAAACAAAAGAAAGACTTTGAAAACTAAAAAATACCTTAATATAACCGTACAAGCCACCTCCGCTGACTTGGCTGATCAGGCTCAGGCAATAGCAATCCGGCTTGGTTTGTCGATAGAACCGCCTGAATGTTCTTCGGTCCACAGTATCCGATCAACAGAACAGAATAATCGTTTGCTGCTCAGGGTCAGCAGGAACGGATTGGAGTTGTTACAACCCGATGATCCCAAGTGCAGTGGCGTAGTCCGGGTGGATTTCACAGCAGGTCGTGCAGCCTTTCGCCGGAAGCAGCAGAAAAAAGAGTTGTTGGTACGAGCAGTTGAAAGGAAAGGTGGTGGCATCAACAATGCCTCGCTCAAGATCATTGATGCCACAGGTGGGCTGGGCAGAGACAGTTTTTTGCTGGCAGCGGCTGGGCATCAGGTTTGTATTTTTGAATGCCAACCTGTTATAGCAGTCCTACTTGCTGACGGTTTGGCACGAGCTGGGACGCATCCAGAAACCGCAAAGATTACGCAGCGGATCAGGCTGATTGCCAAGAATGCCGTTAATGCCTTAGAGGCTGTGAAGGCTGGTGGGCAGGAAGGGCAGGGCGTTGATGTGGTGTATCTTGATCCCATGTTTCCTGAACGGCGTAAGTCAGCTCTGGTCAAAAAAGAATTACAGTTGCTTCAGCTACTGGCCCACTTGGATTCTGCGCCTGAACAACTCCTGACAGCGGCCTTGCAGGTTGCAACGCACCGGGTAGTGGTCAAGCGGCCTGTGAAAGCCCCTTTTCTGGCAGATTGTGCACCTTCTCATTCCCTGTCTGGCAAAACAGTTCGTTTTGATGTCTATCTTGGTGGGTTGCTCAACCGGAACAGGAAAAAATCCGGTTGAGTACAGGCATCATCCTGCGTCGGTGAAATCTGAGGGTGGCTTTTTTAAGAATTTGAGGAATCGTTTCTTTTCAATGCAGTTGACATAGGCATCATCCGGGCTGATCATGCGTTTTTTGAGCAGATCTTCAATGGTGTCATCCAAGGTGGCCATGCCGTATTTTTTCCCGGTCTGCATGGCTGAGGGGATTTGATAGGTCTTGGCCTCACGGATAAGGTTACGGACAGCCGGAGTGCAGATCAAAATTTCCTGGGCCGCACATCGACCTTTTTTATCAATACGCTTAAACAGCATCTGAGAAACAACCGCCTTAAGGGCATCTGCCAAGGTTGAGCGAACCTGCCCCTGTTGGTCTGCCGGGAAAATTTCAATAATACGGTCAACGGTCTTCATGGCGTTCATGGTATGCAGGGTACCAAAGACCACATGACCGGTCATGGCTGCCTCCATAGCCAGGGCAATGGTTTCCAAATCACGCATTTCACCAACCAGAATAACATCCGGGTCTTCACGCAGGGCGCCGCGCAGGGCCGCATTAAAGCTCTTTGTATGGGCACCAACTTCACGATGATTAATCAGACATTTTTTGCTCTTATGAACAAATTCAATAGGATCTTCAACTGTCAGGATATGATCACTGCGGGTGTTGTTGATTTCATCAATAATAGCAGCCAGCGTGGTTGATTTACCTGATCCGGTAGGCCCAGTAACCAAGACCATTCCCTTGGGCAGGGTTGCCAGCTTGGTGATAACAGGGGGAAGTCCCAACTGTTCACAGGAGAGAATAGTACTGGGAATTTCACGAAAAACAGCAGCAATACCATACTTTTGTTGAAAAAAGTTCGCTCGATAACGGGCAAGTCCAGGGATATGATAACCAAAGTCTATATCGCCGGTTTCCTCAAAGAGCTTGATTTTTGGTTCTGGACAGATCTCATAGAGCATGGTTTTGAGTTCATCGTTATCCATAACCTTATATTTGACCCGCTCCATGTCACCGCGAATACGCAGGATAGGCTGTTGACCTGCAACCATGTGCAAGTCAGAGGCTCCTTGATCGTTCATCAGTTTAAAAAAAGCATCAATCTGTGCCATTTAGTTCTCCTTTTTATATAAAAATAGCTGGTGACTCCCCCCGAGTCATCCAAGAATTTTTATATGTTGTTGTTATTAACATCCCTGATGTTTACCGCTTGGGTGAAAGTGCCTCAAATGCATTTGAAAATTTATTGACAATGTAGGGAGCAAACAGGATAAGCCCGGCTGTCAAAAAGGTAACCACTCTATTTATTCCGTCTGGCATTTGGCCTGATTGGGCAAAATGAAACAGGGCAAAGGCACCAAAGGAGAGAAACAAAAAGAGGATTGCAACTGTTCCTAACAGCGCAATCATACGACTGCTACTGGGTTGCATCTTTTTGATAAGAACAGGCTGGTTATTTTCCATTAACAGATTACCATCTATTTTTTTTTCTGTGAGTTCGACCTGTTCCGAGAGTGCATCGGCAAGGGACCATTGCGAGTTCATCAGTGCAGACCGTATAAGGAGCATAGAGACAATGGAACCCATAAAGGCAAGCAGGATAATGGCATAGACAAACCAGGTATTAGGTGATGTTACTGCTGCCTGATGTGTTGCTTCAGCTACTTCAACGGCCGCTTCAACTGTTGCCTGTGCCAGAACAGATGAGCTTGTTAGGGTAATACAAAAAAAATATACGAAAAAAAAGCTAGATTTCATGCTTGTTCCTTTTTTATGATCAACGGATAAGGGGGTTAGCGAGTAAAGGCAATCCCCTGTGTCTTGCTAGGCAAGGGGAACCACAGGGGATAACATATACAATATTATAAAATAATATCAAAGAATAACAGTTCGACGGATAAAGGCGACGATTTCGTCCACATCATCCAGTATTTCAAAGAGCAGCAAGTCTGATTTGTTAATCTTACCGTTACGTATAAGTTGCTCTTGAATCCAATCGACCAGCCCAGTCCAAAAAGAAGAACCCACCAGAATAATAGGAAAGGGTTTAATCTTTTGCGTTTGAATAAGGGTTAAGGATTCAAAAAGCTCGTCCAAGGTGCCAAAGCCGCCTGGCATACAGATAAAGGCCATAGAGTATTTAATAAACATAACCTTTCGGACAAAAAAATAACGGAAATCCATGGGCAGATTCACATAGGGATTGGAGTGTTGTTCAAAGGGAAGGTCAATATTCAGACCTATGGACACCCCGTTCATATCTGCCGCCCCCCTATTGGCAGCCTCCATAATTCCTGGCCCACCGCCAGTAATGATGCCGTAACCGTGTTCAGAGAGTTGGGCTGCAAGGGTTCGGGCAAGTTTATAGTCCTGGTGATCTTCTGGAGTCCGAGCAGAACCAAAGATGCTCACTGCTGGACATCCAACAGAGGAGAGGGTGTCAAAGCCTTCAACAAACTCAGCAAGTATCCTAAACATCCTCCATGTATCGTCACGGTCATTTATATTACCCATATTGTTGAGGCAATATTGAGTATTTTTTTGTGCCTGTTGTTGTAAAAATCGTGCTGGCATATTCGTTCCTCCTACGACTGAGAAGAAGACGGAGACGAAATGTGTGTCTGGGCCTCGATTCTGGCTAATCCTGCCAGAGCCTCCTTTTTTCGTTTCTCAGTACTTTTTTTCATGCTAACTATTCGTTGGAATCCCTGCTGTGCCCGACGCAGGGAACCAAGCTCTTCATATAGTATAGCACGGAGCAGGAGCGTTTGTTCATTATTTCTTTGCAGTTTTAAGGCAGCTTTGACGTTATCCAGAGCCTCTGTACGACGTCCAAGATGGTGCAGAGCTTTTGCTCGTCTGTACAGATGACGTGCATCTCCGCTCTCTGTGGTGATAGCTCTGTCACAAAGGCTTAAACCAACTTCTGCACCCTGTCCTTCAAGGACATAGAGAAGGCCCAGCATACTCTGACTGGCTGCATTTTGGGGATAGATCTGTAACGAGCGTTGCAAGGCTTTGATGGCCTCGTGATGTTCTCCTGCCCCCATAAATGCCTCACCCAAGAGGCGAAAGAAGATGAACTCACTTGGTTCGCCTTTTTTTTTCTTCCACTCTTTGAGAAGACAAACAGCCTGTGTGAATTTTTCCTCAACACAGTAAAGCTTGCCCAGTTGCAGATAGATTTCAATGGATGCCTGTTGTTCATGCTCATTGCAACCTAACCCCTGTTCAAAGCAGGCCACAGCCTCTGCGCTTTTGCCAAGAAGGCGGCAACTCATGCCCTTGTTGATCAGGGCCATATAATTTTTTGGCTCTGTTTGGAGGACCTGAGAAAAGCAGGACTCTGCTTCACGATGACGGTTGATCTCAGCCAGAGCCACGCCCAGACTGTTGAGCAGATTCACGTCATGAGGGCTGATCTGTAAGCCAGCCTTATACTCTCTGATGGCCTGTTTATAGTCACCCTCATCAAAATAGAGATCTCCGCTAATATTATAACTCAGGGCATCAAAGGCAACCACTGCTCCTTTTTCATAAAAGCTGGCATGAAGTATTGCCTTGCGGCAGCTTCTGATACAGTCAACCTTGGAGGTGCCAACACTGGGCCACTGGCAAAAACCTATTGCAGCAAGGACATCATACTTCTTGGCAATGTCTTGCGAGAGTTGCTTGGCCTGTAGGCTCGTCTGTTGCACATCTTGATCGGGTAACAAGATGAGCTGTTCTTTATTATTGATCGCATACCAAGAGTTCGTATCTGGAAGGATTGTGCTGAGATCCGGCAGCCTAGAACTCTGCGTTTTTTCCTGTTCCTTCTCCTGTTCCTGAGCAAAAGAAACCAGCAAGAGGCCAAACTGGTCAAGTCCACGCCATTTTTTTTGCAACCCCCGTATAATATGAGGTGCGGGCAGGGCAAAGGGGTGCTGTTCTTTGCGGACAAGAAAGGCATCATCACAGAGGCTGTATGGACCTCGCCGTTCTGCCTCTGCAAGAAGAAGCTGACATTTATGCAATATTTCTTGTGGGGTATCGTTCTGGGGTAAGGAGGAAAAGCCGATATGTACCTTGCGTAATCCCTCTCGTTTGAGGCGGGTAATCAGGCGATGAGAAAAATCTAGGCAGGCAGCCCGTTGGTTGATGTGTCGAACAGCGGCAAACAGGCCCTGCCCCAGAGAAAAGAGCGGTTCATCAATCAGGGTTCGGAGAAGTGCATTGACCTGATGTGTTTTTTGAAAACCACCTGCAAGGGTACGCGTTGCCGGAACAGTGGCTATAAAAAAAAGGGTCTTTTGACAGGGTTCTGTGGAGAGCAACACGGTTAACGCCCGACGGTTGTAGAGTTCTGTGTCTGGATCTGTGTAGATTTGCCGAATGCGACAGAAGCGTTGGATAATTTTTTCTTGCAGTTCAATCAGCCATTCAGCAGCCATCTTGTGCAGCACAGCAGGATCAACATCAAAGACAACAAGAAATACTTCATCATCCTGAGCCGTCACCAGGGGGATGACAAGCATATCTTCCAAGATCACAGGAATTCGAGCTGTTTCCTTATCTGCTGCTGTAAACCATGTTGTCAACTTTTCTAGCTGGTCTGGGGTAAATGTTTGCTCTGACGGGCAGACCGAGTCATGTATCCAAAATCCTGTTGAGGCGGGTACGGGCAGGATCTCTTCCACCTCAAGAAGCAGTGGTTGAAATAATATCAGTCCGTCATCAGCTTGAAAGCCTTGCTCGCAGACGGGATCATTAAAGAACATATATTGTTTCCAGAAAAATTATTGGGTACTGGGCGTATTGCAGTCTATCTGCAAGGTATTCATAATAGTCTGCATAATAGTCTGCATAATGTATACTGCATAACAGCGGAGTTCTCCACTGACAACTCTAGATTTTTTATGCCGCAACCTGCCGCAATCTGCCACAACGTTATGTTGTAGAGGCAAATACCTGGCCAAGCCCCTTGGCAATCAGGTGGAGTTCATCTGACCTGACTGTCCGCATATCCAAGACAAGACAATCGTTTTCAGCCCGACCAATAAGAGGGGTATCCAAGGTTCGGAGTTGTTGCTCAAGGCGGTTAAGGGTTATGGTCAAAGGCTGAAGAACAACGGCGCTACTCGCAAGGTTCTGCTCGGGCATGGCTCCACCTCCAACCCGAGACATAACCTCATCAACTTCCACAGTACAGTATCTACTGATACTCTTATAAAGCACTTCAGCAAGTTGCTCTGCCCTGTGTTGCACCTCCTCAAGAGGTGCTGAAAGCATGCGCAGGGTCGGTATGCGTTCAAAGACTGTTTGCGGATCTTGATACAGGCGCAGGATGGATTCAAGGGCAGAAAGAGTAAATTTATCAATGCGCAAGGCCCTGTTCATAGGGTTTTTCTTAATGCGTTCAATAAGCTCCCGGCTGCCAAGAATGATGCCAGCCTGTGGGCCACCGAGCAACTTATCACCACTAAAGGTGATGACATCCATTCCAGAGGCAACAGCCTCTTGCACAGTGGGTTCTTTGTGTAGGCCATAAGGACTAAGGTCAACAAGGCAACCAGACCCCAGATCCTCCATAACAGGTAGTTGCAGTTCTCTGCCTAGGCTGACAAGTTCTCTGTTTTTCACCTCACTGGTAAAGCCAATAATACGATAATTACTGGTATGCACCTTTAACAGGAGTCCTGTATTTGCCGTGATTGCCTGACGATAGTCGCTGAGATGCGTTCTGTTGGTTGCGCCAACCTCAATCAGTTTGGCCCCGCTCCGTGCCATGACATCTGGTATGCGGAAGGAGCCACCTATTTCAACCAGTTGTCCTCGGGAAACAATCACCTCTTTTTTTTTGGCAAGGGTATCAAGGGCAAGAAGAACGGCTGCTGCGTTGTTATTAACAACCAAGGCAGCTTCTGCACCGGTGAGTTCACAGAGCAGTTCTTCAACTAAGGCGTAGCGGCTGCCTCTTTTACCTGTTGCCAGGTCAAATTCTAAGTTTGAATAGTTACCCGAGGTGTCTGAAAGTTGGCGCAGGGTATCCCCTGGTAAGAGAGAGCGACCAAGGTTTGTATGAATGATCACACCAGTTGCGTTAATAACCCTTTGAAAGAGCGGTTGATGCAGTGTTCTGATCTGTTGTTGGATAGCATCAAGTAAAACAGGAAGTGTAAGGTCTTTTGGTTGGACATTATCACCATTCAGCACTTTTTGACGTTGCTTATCAAGGACTGTCCTGATGCCTTTTTTGAGAAGCATCGGGGGGATAGTTTTAAATTCCTGATCTTGTAATAAGGCCAGAAGACAGTCATCAACGCTTGGTATGAGGCGTAATATTTTTTGCATATACTTTTTTTAGCACACTTTTTTAACAAGGAGAGGATTTTTTGACTGAGTACAACAGTTCAAAACGTCATGTTACGATATTCTATGATTACAAGGCAATGAGAAAATATAATGAACGTATTTTTTTATGAAAATGTATGAGAGTTGCTCTGTCAGAAGAAAAAAGCACAGGGCAAGCATTTTTCAGTTGACTGTTGCAGAAGATTTCAGTATATTCGCCGCTCGTTGCTTGTGACTGACGACGCTCATCACGGAGCAGCAACCTTGAAGTACCTGAGT
>QYLO01000087.1 GCA_022766165.1 Candidatus Electrothrix gigas | reverse complement strand
TCAAATAACACGTTCTGTTCTGTTCCACAGTGCTGCTGATAAAAATATATCTTTTTTTGTGTATCAAGCTCTCGCAAGCGAGCCACTCGGGCATTTTTTATTGGGCGAGGAATTTGATCTGTAAACTTTGCCGCTGCGGTACCGGGTCGTAAGGAGTAGGGGAAAACATGAAGATAGGTAACAGGCAGTTCAGCAAGAAAATCATACCCCCTTTTGGCAGCCTGTTCATCTTCACCTGGAAACCCTGCCAAAATATCGCAACCAATGGCAGCATGGGGTAGAGCCGTATGAACCCGGTTGACCACTTCAGCAAAGGTTTCCGTGCTGTACTTGCGCTGCATGCGTGCTAAAACGTCACTATCACCACTTTGCAGGGGGATGTGGAGATGGGGCATAAAGTTGGAACATCCTGTCATAAGCTCAAGAAGGCGTTCGTTGACCTCGGTTGGCTCTACTGAACTGAGGCGAATTCGCATTGCCGGAAAACGAGAACAGAGTATCCCCAGTAAGGAGTAGATATTCTCCCCCTCGTTGAGGTCTTCACCGTATTTACCCACATTGATGCCGGTAATGACCAACTCTTGATATCCCTCCTGAACAAAGACCTCAACTTGTTGTATAACCTCTGCCAAGGACAGGCTTCGGCATCGTCCTCGTGTATAAGGAACAATACAGTAGGAACAAAAATTATTACAACCATCCTGAATACGGAGATATGCCCTGGTTCTGCCGCTAAACCTCTGCACCGGCAATGGACAAATTTCACGGGCTGTCCTGATATCTTTGACCGGTGGCTGAGTATCCTGTTCTAATGCCACCTTGACTAATCGGTGCTTATCTGCATTGCCAATGACGATCAATGACGTATCTGCAACCAGTTCTGGCAGCTCATCTGCGGTCATCTGGGCATAGCAACCAGTAACAAGCAAACGGGCTTTGGGATTATTTCTTCTCAGCCTACGGATCAACTGGCGTGATTGTTGGCCTGCCCGGGCTGTTACCGCACAGGTGTTGACAACGAGAATATCTGCGTTTTCAAAGACAGCAACCAGTTCACAGCCCTGTTTCTGGAATGCAGAGATAAAGGAGGCAGATTCAAATTGGTTGACCTTGCACCCCAAGGTGGTCACTGCGATTCTTTTCATTTTCATATATATTTTTATGAGCTATTGTAGATTGCATTGTAGACTGTAGCAGAGGAAATAACAGGTTGCATCCTTTTGGAAAGTATCTTTGTGCATTCTACCAGCTTTTCAGTAGCAGCTCAATCTTCTCCTTGTGTTAAGTGAGGTGAATAATTGGAGTCTATCCTTTGGGGATTGGGTGAGATTGATCGTATTTTTTTCATTGACACCCTGCTCATTCTATGTTCTTTTTTCATTCTACACTGAAAATGTCTAATGTCTACTCTCTGTTTCCGAAGGAATACATTATGCTTCGCCTCTCCTCTCTTATTCGGCCTCTTGGTTATTCACTGTTTCTTGCTTTATTTTTTATCGTAGCTGGTTCAGGCAGTTCAGGAGCCTGCACTCCAAAAATTGTCCACAAGCAGGATATTAATATCCCCAGCTTTATTGAAGAGGGAACCGAAGTAGTTTTTCAATGGGAGGTACAAAACCAGTCTTCCTGTGATGCAGTAGACCTTCGACTTGGTTTTTACTCCGCTAACCCATCAAGTCCCACCGCTGACTTCGGAGGCGATAATAACACGCCTTTTTCATTAACTCCTTGGGAAACAGGTATAATTGAGGCAAGAATGCCCAAGGCTCCCGAAGAGGTGGGCACCTACTTTGAAATAAAATTTGATCTACTCAAATCCGACGGAACACCGCTTAATCCTTTAGCGTTAGGGCGACTTGGTGCGGAGTTTACAATAATTCCATCCGTAACTCCTCCCCCTCCCCAAGACTGCACCCCGAATCTTGTTTGGAGTGAAGCAAAAACCGACGGCGGTCAACTCGCCCCGGGAGCCAGCGCACAATTCCTTTGGTTTGTCACCAACACATCCACGGACTGCGATGCCGTAGACTATCATTTAGGCTTTAAATCCGCAGACCCTGCAAGCCCCACAGCCGATTATGCCGGAATAAGCCATCCCCGCTTCACCTTGCTGAAAGGAGAGAGCGGGATGGTTCAGGCTATCATACTGGCACCCGAGGAAGAGGGAACCTATCAAGCGACCTTTGATATTTATAATCACAAAGAGGAGCTGATTCCCACTCCCGCAGGGCTGGAAAACCTGTACGCCGAATTTGAGGTAAGCAAGGAAGAAGAACCGCCCCCGGTTGATCCCTGTGACGGAGTGCTTGCCCCGGTTGTTCAAAGTGTCCGACTTGCACAGATGGGTGGAGGAAAAGTCCTTATAACAGCCGATGTTACAGGAGGTGAAAACCTTACCGTAAAGCTTACCCTCAACGGTAAAGATTATACGATGAGTAAGCTTGAGTCTGGGGCTTACGGAGCAATGGCAGACGGTAAGCAGGTCGGCGAGAATGACTACACTGTTTCTGCTGGAAACGGTTGTAAATTTCACGAATTAGTTTTTGTTGACGGCGTACTTGACTCCTATAACAGCGGTGTTTGCTGTCAGGATGCTATGATGTCCTGTGAAAATCTTCGGAAATGCGGACGAAACCAGTTTGCCGCAGCCAAAGGGCATCCTATCAGTACCTACAACGGCAACTTTGCCGAAACAGTCACTGATGCAGCGGTTGCAGGGATTGGAGAAGCCGACCTTTTCATAACCCGAGCCTACAACTCTGCTTCCGCCTTGGCAGATCCTGCCTCAATCTATGAATATACCTCTGCAGGACGAACCAGAGTTGCAGGCCCTCCCCAGCATTTCGGTACGGGCTGGTCATCAAACCTTGATTCCTACCTTTTGGTTTTAGATTATGCCCCGCTTTATGAGGGGGTACAAATCAGGTTCCCAGACGGACACACCCAGAATTTTGATAAAGAGGGCGGAGCTTATACAGCCTCAACCGCAGATAACTTTGATGTACTCACTCAAGACGGCTCGGACTTCCTGCTTAAAAGAAAGCACAGCCTGGAGGTATGGCGGTTTGGTTCAGACGGTAAATTACTTGAGATAAAGGATAAAAACGAAAACACCATTGAGTACACATATTCAGGGGATTCTGTCAGCAAAATAAGCGACGGGCAGAGGGAAATAACCTTTACTCACGATACAGAAGGGCATATTACAGAGGCAAGATTACCTGAGAATATTGTTCTCTCATACAAGTATGACGGTGATTTACTCACCGCAGTAACAGACGGCAGAGGCAATACAACCAAGTATGAATATGATGATAATAAACAGCTTACTCAGGTGTTAACTCCTGCTGGTTTCCCCTCCGTACAGATGAGTTATGACGATGTATACCGAGTAAGCAGTCAAACAGTTGGAGAAGATGAGCTTTATGCTTTTGTATACGACGGGGAGGAGGTCTCTCAGGCAACGACTATTACAGATAGTTACGGTAATGCCACCATTCAAAAGCACGACGAGGACGGCAGGCAGACCGAAGTTATTCACCCCGACGGCAGCACTGAGAAGTTTGAACACGATGAGAAGAACAACCGCAGCTATTACCAAGATCCCGCAGGGGGAGAGTACCGCTATAGCTATGATGAACAGGGTAATATGCTTACTCTTTCTGGACCTTTGGGGCTGTCTAAGCAGTGGGAGTATAATGAGAAAAGTCTTGTAGAGTCAAAGACAGAAAAAGTTGATGAAAGCAAAAGTCGTACCTTCAACTATGCGTATGATGAGAAAGGCAACCTTGTACAGTTCTGTCTTCCGCTGGGGGATTGCGGATCTATCAGCTACAACCCGAACGGACTTCCTGAGCAGCTTACCGACCTGAGAGGCAATACTACTGTAAACAGTTATGACAGCGAGGGCGACCTTATCAGTGTGACTGATCCTGAAGGAGCGGTTACCGCATTTGAACACGACGGCTTAGGTCGGATTGTTGGCAAAACCAAGCCCCTTGGGAACTCCTACTCCTACACGTATGACGAAAATTCAAACCTCACAGCCGTAGACGGACCGTTAGGTTTTCATATCAGCTATGCATATGATGTAAACAATAATCTCAGTAAGTCCGTTGATCCCAACGGCGGGGAGATTAAATATAGTTATACCCCCTCAGAGAGCATTAAAACGGTCACCAATCAGTTAGGATTTGTTACCGCTTTTTCTTATGGGCTTATGAACGAGCGGACAGGTGTAACCGATCCCGAGGGCAGGGAGTGGGCTTATAGCTATGACAATATGCTGAGGGTGACCGATGTAAACGGGCCGCTCGGGTATCATCAGGGATTTACATATAATGCCTTGGGGCTTGTCACGGATTCCACCGATGCAGAGGGAAAAGTAAAGCATATTGAATATGACTCGTTAGGAAGACCCCTTGCAGTAACTCAAAATTATGTTGCTGGGGGAACCAAAGACGCTGACACCAATGTAAGTACTTCCTTTACTTATGACCTGTTGGGTAACAGGCTTTCAGTCACCGACCCCGAGGGCTATGAGTTCAAGGCTGAATACGACCTGCAAGGCAGGCTCGTAAAAAGGAAAGATGCTGAAAGCTTTGAGTGGGAATATTCTTATGATCCAATGGGCAAACTTCTTGAGAAGCTGAACCCAAGAGGCTACAGCACTGCTTACAGCTACACCCCCACAGGTCGGCTCCAGTCCATAAGCAACCCTGAGCAGCACTCTCAGACCTTTGCCTATAATGCCAACGGTTCGTTGCTTGAAATCAAAGACCCTATGGGTATTCTGACCGCCTACAGCTACAACGAGCTTGACCGCAGGGTTTCTAAGATTAGAAACTATAAACCTGCTGTTACTCCTGATAATGAAACCAATGTAACGACCAAATTTGAATATGATTTAGCTGGTAACCTGCGATTTGTTACCAACCCGCTGAACCATACAGGCGAAATCAAATATGATGCAGCCCACCGTAAAACCGAGATTATAGATTTTGAGGGCGGAAGCACCATTCTTGAGTATGACAAGGTAAACAACCTCGTCAAAGTCACGGATGCCGAGGGTAATTCAACCGCCTACAGTGTGGATGAGCTTGACAGGCTTGTTTCTGTCACCAATGCTGAAAATGAGACTGTGGGCTATACATACGATCTGGTGGGCAACCGTACCCAGCTTATACAGCCAGACAGTACCGTAACTCTTTACGAGTTTGACGGGGTATATAGGCTTAATAAAGTTCACGAGAATTACCGACCCGACCAAGGGGCGGGTAATGATGTAAATGCCCTCACAGCTTACAGCTATGACAGGAGAGGTCTGCTCACAGGTATAGTGAATGCCAATGGAGCCGAGACCCTGTTTGCTCATAACGGAGTAGGGAAGCTGATACAGGAAACCGACCCGCTGGGGATGGTTTGGCAGTATGGGTATGACGGCAACCGAAACCGCACAAGCCGACGGGATGCAAAAGGTGATTTGACCGAATACGGTTTTTTCCCTGATGATATGTTGCAAAGCATATCATACTCAGATGGCAGTTCTGTTGCCTATCAGTACGACCCGAACAACAATCGCACAAAGATGATTGATAAACTCGGGGAAACCTCCTGGAGCTTTGACCCCCTGAACAGGGCAACTGAGCAGAACGACCCCTTTGACAGGGTTCTTGCCTATACCTACGATGCCGATTCAAACAGAGTGGGGATGACCTATCCTGACGGTAATCAGGTCGCATACAAGTACAGCCCCAATAGCTGGCTGAAAAAGATGACTGACCCCGCAGGGCAGGAGATAAACTATTCTCGGGATCTGGTCGGTAATCTCACCCATATCGTTAATCCCAATCAGACCGAAACCGAAATAGAGTATGATAAGGTCTACCGTACCCTGAAACGGATTAACTGGCAGACGACCCAGGGCGGCAAGGTCAACAGCGGGTTTGAGTATACCTATAACAAGCTGGGGCATATCACTAAGGCTGTGAAAGAGTACGGCTGGCGGAAGCCGTCTACTGTTACGGAAACATACGGCTATGACGGCTTACACCGACTTGCAGAGTTTGTTATGTCTCCGCTCAAGCAGAATGGTGGGGATGTTGTAACCTCCTATAGCTATGACCCTGTAGGGAATAGACTGCGTTGGGAAAGCAACGACGATCTGCAAACAAATACTCCCTTTGATGCTTTTTACCGAAGCTATGAGTACAACCAAGCCAACCAAATGCTGGCTATGGAAAATGCCGCTGAAAAGAAGAACGACGACTATGCCTATGAGTACAGCTTTGACCAAAACGGCAACAGGATAAACAGGCAGCTGATCGACCGCAACGGTCCGCAGTATGGGGTGGATTACAGCTATGACCCTGAAAACCGTCTTGTACTGGCTCAGGATTACCAGATAGTAGGAGGGGGCAAAAAGAAAGAAGAACCCCACAGGATAGACCGAGCCTTTACCACCCTTGAGTATGACGGTGGAGGTCGGCGACTGGTGCAACACTATGACCCCAAACAGGGCGGCAACGGGGTTGATAAGCGGGATGAGTATGTGTTTGACTGGCTTGATCCTGTTGCAGAATACAATATGCTCAACGGTCAGCGGACAGACTACTACCGTGGAGCAGGTGGTCACCTTGCCCTTATGCACCAGTACAAGGGCGGTACTCAGGGGCAGATGTACTGGTACCACTACAACAATAAAGGCGATGTTGCAGGGCTGACCAAGCATAACGGCAATTCACACCATAATTACAGATATGATCCATACGGGGCGGTGATTCCTGAAAACGGCAACTTCACTGATCCGCATAACCATTACACCTTGACCGGTAAGGAGTTTGACGAGAATACGGGGTTGGTATGGTTCGGTTCAAGGCATTATGAGCCTGAAACTGGGGTTTGGATGGGGCAGGATGTGTACCGTGGGCAGTTGAGTAGCCCTATGAGTTTGCATAGGTATGGGTATGTGAATAATAACCCTGTGACTGGTTGGGATTATTATGGGTATTACTGGGGAGAGAGTTTTGTTAATGGAGTTGTAGATGGGGTTGTAGATAGTGCAAAGACTGCATTTAAATATCGTCATGAAATATTAGATGTAGCTGGTATGGTTCCAGTCTTAGGGATTGTACCAGATGCAATAAATGCAGTAGCATATTTAGCTGAAGGCGATTATGTAAATGCAAGCATATCTGGAGTGGCTATGATCCCTGCTATTGGTCAGGGAGCTACGGCGGGTAAGTATGCTGCTAAAGCAGCTCCTAAAGTTCTTAAATATGCCGCTAAATTTGGGGATGAGATAGTTGGAGCAGGAATTAAATATGCACCAGAAGCTGTTTACTATGGATCAAAAGGACTTGCTTATGCCAAGAAAGGTATTTCTTCTGCAAGAGGAGGATATTCTTATCTAAAGAAAGGGCTTGCTGCTTGTAAGACGAAAGTTGATGATGTTAGTAAAAAATTCCATAGACCATACAAAAGGAAAGCATTTAAGGAAAAGGTTAAGGATGCTGCACTTAAAACACCTGATGGTAAATTTATTGATCCCAATACTAAGAAAGTCATAGAAGGAGATTATCATTATGGCCATATATATGGTAAAGAGCACAGGACTTTACTTAAAGAAGCAGAATCAAAGGGGATGTCACAAAAGGATTTTAATGACTGGATTAATGATCATCCTGAATGGTTTCAGATTGAAGACCCTATGTCTAATATGAGTCATGCGTTTGAAAAAAAATGATCACAAATAAAAGGTTTTCTTTGTGTTGATGATCGGTATAATTTGGTTATACTGATCATGATGTAATATTTTTTAACTCTTTAAATTTTCATTGATATGTTAGATGAAGCGATAAAAGCCGTCTATAGTAATGACCTTAATTTATTAAGAATTATTACAAAAGAAGGTCGTAACATTAATCATCTTGATGATGATGGCAGGACAATATTAATGCATGCAATTCTTTCGGAAAAAAATGACTTAGACATAGTGAAGTTTATATTAGATTGTGGGGCTGATGTTAATTTGCATGATGGTGAACAAAGATGGACAGCATTGCATTTTGCCTCTCGTGATCAACAAAAAGAAATTGTTCAGTTATTGCTTGAGAGTGGAGCAGATCCTAATACGGTTGAATGTTTTGGAAATACTCCCTTATCAAGGGCCTTGAATAAGGTACCTATAAATTTTGAAATAATAAAACTATTGCTTGATTATGGGGCAAATCCAACTGTAAAAAATAATTATGGAAACTCTCCATTAGATACTGCAAACTTAATAGGTAATAAAGAATTAATAGATATTTTTATTAAATATCTATAAATTTCTTTTAAGCCGGGTAGGTCGCTTGAGTACAACGAAAGCAGACGGTTCTTTGCTCGGATTGCCTGATTTCGTTGTACTCAATCAAGACTTACAGGGCTGGATGCATACCACGCAATGCCTTTCTGTCGATACGGCGGAAGGAAAAACCATCCCAAAGGGACACAGCGCATCTTTTCAATGCAGGCCGTAGGGGCGGACCCCTGTGTCCGCCCTGTTTGCCCACCATTTTGGGATGTTCCACCAGGGCAGGCACGGGGACCTGCCCCTACAAGACCGTGGTAATAACCGACCATGAATGAACCCGCCACCCACCACCGCCGTTCTATCCTCATCCCTCACGGTTGACAACCATACCCTCGGCCTTTATCATATAAATTGAATAGAAGTGAGCATTCTCCCGCGCAACACGCAATTGCAACATAAGGAGGCAGGATATGGCTGTATCAGAGGCAAGCATTATGGAGCGGCTGGATCAGGAAGACAAGGAAAAGGTATCGTACTTTATTCGACTCTTGCTGAATAAGTCAAAATATCAGGCATTGAAAAAAGAAATTGCCGAAAGGCGAAAAGAGATTAAAACAGGCGAGACGCTGTCCCATGAGGAAATTTGGGGCCGGTTGAATGTTTAAAATCTGTTACGCCAAGGGTGTTGTCAAAGATCTGAAAAAGATTTCTCCTGATCAGCTGATGTCCATCAAAGAGGGGATTGAAGACCTGGAAACCTTCCCGAATATTTCTCAGATTAAACGGCTAAAGAATCATCCTGTTGCGGAATACAGGCTGCGTATCGGCAATTACCGGGTACTGTTTGACGTCAGCTGGGAAGAGCAGGAAATACATGTCTTGAAGATAGGGCACCGACGCAATATTTATTGAGCTACGCTGGGTGGCTTCTATTTACCAGCCCCCCCCTTCCACATTCGCCTGTAATAGCTGGGTAGGTCCGCTTGAGTACAACGAAAGCAGACGGTTCTTTGCCCGGATTGTCTGATTTCGTTGTACGCAATTAAGCCCTGCATGGCTGACCTCTCCCTCTCTCCTGCCACCCAGTCGGCTACAACCAAGGCAGCCGACTGCCCCGATAACCTGCGGCGCATAACGGTGTAGGGGTGGGAATGTCTGTTCGGCAATCCTCTTGACACGCCCTGCATGCAGGCGTAAAATAAATGTGCAATCTCTTCAACGCACTGCAAACATGATGATGGAGGAAACTATGGGGTCAATTTCAATCCAGGGAGTCGATGAACAGCTCACAGCCCTGCTCAAGCAGCAGGCCGCAAAGGCACGGACAAGTGTGAATCAGTTTATTATCGACACCCTGAAAAAACACGTCGGTCTTGAAAAAGAGAAACAGTTCAGTAAGGAATATGATGATCTGGATCATCTTTTCGGTTCCTGGTCAGAAGAGGAATTCAGCGAAATTCAGGGAACGATCAGCTCGGAACGGCGGATTGACCAGGAGCTTTGGCAGTGAAGGGCATCCTGATCGATACCAATATTTACTCCCAGGCCATGCGGGGCAATGCAGCAGTTGTTGATACCCTTCGCCGAATTCCGCACATCGGCTTTTCCTCAATATCGGTCGGCGAGCTGCTTTCCGGTTTCAAGTCAGGCAACAGGGAGGAGAAGAACCGGCAGGAACTGACCGCCTTCCTTGATTCACCGCGCGTGATGCTCTATGCAGTGGACAAAGAAACTGCCGAGCATTACAGCGCAGTGCAGCATCGGCTCAGAAAAAAAGGCACACCGATTCCAACGAACGACATCTGGATCGCTGCTGTCTCCCTCCAACACGATTTACCGATTTACACACTGGATAAACATTTCAGGCAGGTTGAAGGACTGGAATTCCACACTTGTGGCGTATAACGGGTAGGGACACGGCATGCCGTGTCCCTGCAATATCGCCCCTACATTCGCCCGTTACCCGTAACACCCCATGAATGAACCAGACATCCACCACCTTCACCGTTATGTTGAAGGTGATATAAAAATAAAGCCTGCTTGATCATCTCATCCTTGGTCAGCAAAGGAGCCTGATGAATCATTGCCGCAGCGGTAATGATTCTGTCAAAAGGGTCTCTTGTCCATGAGATCCGCATAGCTTCCGATATTGTACCCACGCCCGCCCCGCACCCTGACGACTTCTCCAAGTCGGATGCAACGATGAGGTCAGAGGGCAGATAACTTTCTTCCTCCAGCCCATCGGCAACCGTCACATTGAAATCGCTCCAGTCCTCCTGTTCTTCGGACATCGCTTTATAGGTCTCTTCCCATAAAAGTTTGTTATTTTCTTGTTTTCGGAGAAAAAGACCGGCGCCTGTCTCCTCTAGAATCAACGAATCAACAAAGCCGTACTTCCGCAACACTTCTTTCGGAAGGCGAATTCCCTGAGAGTTGCCGATAGGAACGATCTTAAGCCGTCTTTTTTCTAAGATTTAATGTACCTGTAACCCATCGTCAGTATTGCGGCAGCTATAAGCTTGCCGTATATCAAGCATCTAGTCCTTTCCGGCTTGAAACCTCTTGCGGGGCTAGAGCAATACGGAATCCGATACGAGAATTGCTGAAATGGGGGGCAAATTTACCTCGAACAGCTGATCGGACTCCGCGGCCGCCTA
>QYLO01000086.1 GCA_022766165.1 Candidatus Electrothrix gigas | reverse complement strand
AGCCCTACCAGTTCGGCATAATCATAGTACCTTGTCCCGCCTGCGGTTTTTCTGGCTGGCAAGAGCTCGCCGGTTGACTCCCATTTCCTGAGAGTCCCTGGGGTTGTTCCTAAAATGTTGGCTGCCTGTCCAATTTTAACTAATCTTTTCTTCATAAGATTAGATTAACATAGATTATAATACATTGTCAAGCACTGATTCCCGCCCTTGCGTAAAGTTTTTTTTCTTAGTAGAAACTAGGCGGTTGTCTGGATGAAAAATAATAAACCCTCCTGCGCATGAAGCCCTTACACGATACCACGATACATAACCTCACTTCCCTACTGGAACAAGAGGATAATTTTGTCTTTTTAGAGAGTTCTCGACTGAGCAAGGAAAATCATCAATCCTTTCTTTTTCGCAAGCCTTCAGCTCATCTCTGTTGTCATCCTGGAGATTCGGTCAGTGATTTTCTTCACCAAGTTGATCAGATTCGTTATCAGGGACAGTATCTTGCAGGCTGGTTAGCCTATGAATTTGGCTATCTCCTGGAACCCTGCCTGCGTCACTTCTTGTGCAACAGGCTGTACAACAAGCTGTGCAATAGGCCCTTGGCCATGCTTGGGGTCTATGATGCTCCGCTCATTTTCGATCATGCAACCGGTCTGTTTCGCAATGGAACAGACTGGCCCATGCAAGAAGAGAAAAAAAGCAGAGAACGCTCTTCCTATTCCTGTACAGATGTAACCACAACCATCACCCGTCAAGAGTATATCCAAGCTCTGCAAGCCATTCAAGAGTATATTCGGGCTGGTGATACCTATCAAGTCAACTTTACCCTGCATTATGATTTTTCTTTCCAAGGCTCTGTTGCAGTCCTGTATCGGGCCTTACGCCGCAATCAGTCTGTGGCCTATACAGCCTGGATTCGTCAAAACGGGCAGGACATTCTCAGTTTTTCTCCAGAACTTTTTTTTACCGCAGATGAACAGAGGGTACGAGTTCGTCCTATGAAGGGGACAATGTCTCGCGGAAGAACCAATGCGGAAGACAGAGTGCATCAACATCAACTCCGTACTGATCCAAAAAATCAAAGTGAAAATGTGATGATTGTTGACCTGCTTCGTAATGATCTTGGTCGCCTTTTATACGCTGACGAGCAGGAAAACGAGCAGGAAAACGAGCAGAAAAGGCAGGGAAAAACGCAAGGCAGGGTGGAACCGCACTCACTGTTTGATGTGGAGATCTATGAATCCCTTTTGCAG
Organism: Candidatus Electrothrix gigas; assembly: GCA_022766165.1. Classification (GTDB taxonomy): domain Bacteria; phylum Desulfobacterota; class Desulfobulbia; order Desulfobulbales; family Desulfobulbaceae; genus Electrothrix; species Electrothrix gigas. Next base: position 9,741 of record QYLO01000086.1, on the reverse strand, counting down.
ATGACCTCAACGGTTGATGGGATCGTTGACAGGGTTGTCAAAGGGGCAACAAGAGATGCAGATCACCCTCTTTCCTTTCAGCGACTTATTCAGGCCCTTTTTCCCTGCGGTTCAGTGACCGGAGCACCGAAAATTCGTACTATGGAGATTATTCACGAGCTGGAAAAGCAGCCCAGAGGAGTCTATTGCGGAGCTATTGGCTATACTGGGCCGGACCAGAGCTGCTTTAATGTGCCGATCCGTACCCTGGAGTTACATAAGGGGCAGGGACGAATGGGCATTGGTTCTGGCATTATTGCTGACTCTGATGCTGAGGCGGAATGGGAGGAATGTCTTCTCAAGGGCACCTTTCTTACCAAGAGTAAGGCAGAATTCCAGCTCATTGAGACCATGCTTTGGCAACCTGAACAGGGCTACTTTCTTTTGGAATATCATCTGGAGCGTTTGCAAGACGCAGCCCATTACTTTCATTTTTACTGCGATCTCAAGGAGATTTCTCAAGCCCTTGACAGGATATCAGCGGAACTCTCTGAGGGTATACGCAAAAAGACCTGTGCTTATAGGCAACAACGGGTGCGTTTGCTGCTTCACCGGGATGGACATCATGAAATACGCTCTGTTGCCTTACCAGATCCATCGGAGAATGTATCCCAGCAGAAGCCTGCCAAGGTTCTCTTTTCCCTGGAACAGGTAGAGTGTCACGACCCGTATCTTTTTCATAAAACAACCCAGCGGCAACTGTATAATGATGCGTTTCATCAGGCTAAGAAACAGGGATACGTTGATATTTTGTTCACCAATACCGCCGGAGAGGTGACAGAGGGGGCTATAAGCAATATCTTTATTCGTTCCCAAAAAAACGAACCACTTGTTACTCCGCCGGTACACTGTGGCCTCTTAGCAGGCACCTACAGACGAATGCTTCTGGAGCAGGGCAGGGCTGTTGAACGGGTATTGCGCAGGGAAGACCTGTTTGCAGCAGAGGAGGTCTATCTGGCAAATTCAGTGCGTGGACTGGTGCCGGTTCAATTATGCAAAAACTGATTCCAGCCTGCCTTTAGTGGGCTACGATGGATGTCCCTCTATAAGTGTGATATGAAGTGATACGAGCCGTCTTTTTGCTGGCAATCCCTAGCGTCAAGGTTTACTTTACTGTTTGAAGATTATCGCCTGCTCATCAAAAAGATCAGGTCCACCATGAACTTGCAGCACAAGAAAAAGACCTCTATGAACGAACAATCTGATCTGTCCTGGAAGCCTGAAGAACAGCGGGGAGTACAACCCTTTGCCCTGGTAAAATACTTTTCTTTCACCTCGCTCTTTGTCATCCTGATGGCCTCCTTTGCCCTGACGTGGATTTTTTCCGACAATGCCAGGGATACCATGTTGGAGCGAAGTGAGAACTATTCCCGCATGTTTGCTGAAAATCTGAACCGACAGGTATTTCATAACTTTGTTATTCCAACGGTTATTCGCTTTGGACGCATTGCCCTTTCTGATGAGGAACAGTTTGCGCTGTTAGATCAGATGGTGCATAACATCACCCGGGGTATGAAGATTGAGGCCGTGACCATTTTTGACTCACGGGAAAATATTATCTCCTATTCCACAGATGCGGCCTTGGTTGGAAAGAAAAATATCGGTGGGCTTGAGTATAAAAAAGCTTTGGAGGGCAAGAGTACCTCATTACTGGTTTCCAACGGTTCTATGCTCAACCTTCTGCCTGGTACCTCTCCGATGTTCTGCACCCTGAAAACCTATGTTCCGTTTCGTCAGGAACGACGGGTTGGTGATCGATCTGGTGAAATTATGGGTGTTATTCTGGTGGTCAAGGATCTATCAGAGGATCTGGAAGCCGTGGTCTCTTTACAGGTCAAGGTCATGCTTCTCTCGCTGGCTGTTATGGGCATCCTGTTTGCGGTGTTGAGTGCCATCGTGATCCGGGCCAATAGAATTATGGTGGCTCGGGCTGAGGAACGGCGGGAGCTAGAAAAGCAGTTGCACGAGGCCCAGCGGCTGGCTGTGTTAGGTAAGATGATTGCCTCTGTTTCCCATGAGATTAAAAACCCCTTGGGTATTGTCCGTTCCACAGCGGAAATTCTTGGTAAACGGTTAGCCAAACTGGCTCCAGGAAATGAGCATCTCTCGCAAATTATTGTTGATGAAACCACTCGACTTGACGGTATTGTTCGGGAATTTCTTGACTTTGCCCGACCCAAGGCCCCGACCAAGTCTTCTGGTTCCTTAAATCATCTTGTCCGGCGTTTGGCTTTGTTTATGGAGGTTGAGTTTAAAAATAAGGATATCAACCTGGTTGAGGAACTGGAGCCTGAGCTGCCTGAATGTCCTCTTGATGGGGATCAGATGTATCAGGTTCTGCTCAATATCGTGTTTAACGCTATCCATGCTATGCCCGAGGGCGGTACCTTGACGGTTCGCACCTCTACAGGGAAAAAAGAAATTTCCTTGGCCATCACCGACACGGGGACCGGTATGCCGCAAGAAAAGCTCAAGCAGATCTTTACACCATTTTTTACCGATAAAAATCGGGGGACTGGTCTGGGGCTGGCTATCACCAAAAATATTGTGGAGCAGCATGGGGGCGAGATCAGGGTTGAGAGTGAAGAGGGGGTTGGAACGACCTTTATAATTGCTTTGCCTAGGGAGTGAGAGCGTTTTTGTTTGCCTTCCTCTATTTTTTATCTTTTTAAAAAAGACATTTTTTTGCTATGCCCAAACCATCCCAATACATCCCAGCCCTTGTTGCCCTGCTCTGTGTCGGAGCAGTTGTCGGCTATCTTGTCTACCAAGAGCAGACCAGAGAACGACCTGATGAGATACAAATCACGACAGCCGGATTTCTGGAAATGTGCCTCTCCTGTCATCAGGATGAAAAACCAGATCCAGCCCATGCAGCCTATATGGTGGGTTGTTCGCCCTGCCATCTGGGTGATGCCGTAGCAACTGATAAGGAAGCAGCCCATAAGGGTATGGTCATCAACCCCGGTGACCTCCGGGTGGCAGAACAGACCTGTGGAACCAAGGGCTGCCATCCTGCGGATGTACACAAGGTGAAAAATTCTCTTATGGCTACCAACCGGGGTATTCTCTCCACCTTGCTCTATTATTGGGGAGAACGGGACCATCAGGATGCTGAAATAACGGTGGAACAGCTTCTGGAAAGCGGTGAAACCTCTTTGGCTCTGGATTACTTTCGGAAACTCTGTGCCACCTGTCATCTCTGGAAGCAGAAAAACGATCTGCCCGGCTATCCTAAATTTTTCAATGAAAAGGGGGGTGGCTGTTCTGCCTGTCATTACGTGCCAGCAGAGGGAGATACGCCCACCACGGTGGACGCCTTTGAAGAGAAGAGTACAAGGCCAGCAAAAAAACCGCATCCGCTCATCACAAAAAAGGTTCCAGATCAAAACTGTATTCGCTGCCATAATCGCTCTGGACGGATCGGGATTTCCTATACAGGAAAATTTGAAGCTGAGGGCTATGGCACCCCGTACGAAAACGGTGAGCATTCCTCGCAGCGTCTGCCGGGCAACCGTTTTTATCTGAAGATTGCCGAGGATGTGCATCATACAAAGGGCATGTCCTGCATTGACTGCCACACCCGGGAAGAGATCATGGGCGATGGCACCCAATACGCTCATTATGAAGAGCAACTGGAGATCAGCTGTCAGGGTTGTCATTCAGAAAATCCAGGGCTGACCCGGAAGAACCGGAAGATCACCAATATCAAAAAGCAAGAGAATGGCTTTGTGTTAATCGGTCGTAACAACGGCAAGGTGTATCCACTGAGACCGCCCAAAAATGCTGCCTGCGCCTTTCCCGGTCATCAACGGATGACCTGCGAATCCTGCCACTCCACGTGGGTGCCGCAATGCTATGGCTGTCATGTCAAACGTGATGCCCGTGAGACCCATCTGGACAAGCTCACTGTTAAGGAAACTGCAGGCTGGTGGCACGAGGGACGCTCCTATATCCGGTATGAACAGCCCATGTTAGGAGTTTGGGGCAACAAGGTGGTGATTGTTACACCGGGTTGTCAGGATATTGTCACCCTGATCGATAAGGAGGGCAACGTTGAAGGCGGCTTTAACCGTTTTACTATGGCAGCGATTAATCCGCACACGACGCAGGCCAAGGGACGAGCCTGCAAGGACTGTCATGCCTCTTCCAAAACAGTGGGGCTTGGTGAGGGGACGGTGGTCAAGAAAGACGGTAAATGGACATTTTATCCAGTAGGGCAGGGCCTTGACACTCTGCAAAAAAAGAGAACTGTGCCGCTTGATGCCTTTGTTACTCTTGACGGCAAACAGCTTCAGCATGGATCGCGAGAGGATCTGCGCCCCTTTAATGCTGAAGAACTGCGGCGCATCCTGCGGGTTGGCCTGTGCCTGCCCTGTCATACGAGCTATGATGATCCGGCCTATACAGGGTATGATCCTACCCGGTCTTGTCCCGAGTATGTTGAGCCGTAAACTATACTGGTATGCAAGGGCGAACACAGCGATTCGCCCCTACAGGGAGCTTATTTTTTGAAATTCCCTAATAGGCTCCTTTGCCAGAAAACATACAACGAATAGTTTTTAATATGATCTTAATATCGTATAACAGCGAGTAGTTCAGTACATACCAGTCATCAAGCTCTATCCTCTCCTTATAATTCTCCACATCACTGCGTAAGGTCACCTGCCAGGGACCGGTGATCCCTGGTTTCATGGACACGTAACGACCAGCACTCTGTTCACCATTTTCTTTATAGTACTCTTCAAGTTCACGGCCCACAATGGGACGGGCACCAACAACGCTCATGTCTCCTTTCAGGACATTCAAAAACTGCGGAAACTCATCAAGACTTGTTTTGCGGAGAAAACGGCCCACCCGGGTAATGCGTGGATCTTTTTTCAACTTAAAGTTCTTTTGCCACTCTTGGGCAAGAGAGGGATCGTGTTGTAAGAGTTCATGTAATCTTTTATCTGCATCAAGCATCATGGTTCGGAACTTTAAGCAGCCAAACGTGCGCCCAGTGGCTGTAATTCGTTGATGGCGATAGAAAACAGGCCCCTTGCTATCGCATTTGATCAACACCATAATCATGAGCATTAACGGACTCGCCAGCAGGAGAATACACAGGGAAAAGACAATATCAAAGCTGCGTTTCCAACTGGACGTTGGGTTAAAGTTCAAGACCAGCATATCCCCAACAGATTGAATCTCTGCATGATGCAAACCAAAGATGTAGAGGTCTGGCACCAAGAATATCTGCGCCCCCAGATCCCGGCACTCACGGAGAATCCAAAATATTTTTCGTTCAGCTCGCATGGGAAGGGCGATATAGACATAGTCAATGTCATTATGCAAGAGGTACTCGTGGATGTCCTCAATTTGCCCTAGCAGCGGTTGACGGGTTATCTGTACGGCGTCTGTCTGGTCTTTCGTCTGATCGTTCTGGAGCCTGTCGTCAAAAAAACCAACAACTTCAATGCCTGCCCACGGGATAACCTCCATCTGTTGAGCCAGTTTCAGTCCAAGCTCCCCAGCACCAACAATCACAGCATGCCGAATATTCTTTCCCTGGGTTCGATAATAGCGTAAGAGCTGGCGAATAATAAGATGCGAGAAAAAAATCAAAAACGGGGTGGTCAATGACCAGAGCAGGAAAACAGCTCGTGAATATCCTTCAGAGACCTTAAATATAAAGAAATAAAAGAGCAGAAGACCAACAACCGAGGCCCAGGCTTTCAGGATAATGAAAAATTCAAGATACAGCTTCCAGCCACGCCAGGAACGGTACAACTGAAGATATTGAAAGCAGATAAACGATACAAAAAAAACAATGATCTCCAGCCAGGTATAGTAGCGACTCCAAGGCACCTTGTAGAGATAAACCAGGAGCCAGAGATAGCCACAGGCCAGTAAGCAGTCAAGGATATGGAGGAGCTTGTAGATAATCGAACTGCGCTGGCGCAGGTTCCAGGATAGGGCAGGAGACATACGTTAAGAGAGATTAGGAGCGTTTGTGCCACCAGCGTGGATGCATGCTCAAATGAGCTGACCATCGGGTGGGGAGCATCTTGAACTTTCTTCCAACCTTATAGGCAATAAATTTGCAGAGATTCCTTACACAAGCCTCTGGCAGCAAGAAGTATTTTTTCTTCTGAGCAAGCAACTTGAGTTCAGACAGGACATACTTGCGACCTGCTCCGGCAGGCCCTCCGTGCTGTAACAGGTGTTGGGCCTGTGTTGTGTGCAGCACGCCAATGTCAAAGTACCTTTTAAAGTCCTGCACAGCTGAGTAGTTATGCGAATGATACACCATAGCATGACTGATATAGGAAACCTTATACCCCTTTTCAAGCATTTTTGCCAATGCAACTGTATCTTCGCCAAAGAGTAACTGCTCAGGAAAATATCCCTGTTGCCTGAGTATATCACAACGCCAGGCAGCAAAGGAGTTAGAAATAAAAACCGTTTTAAACCCATAGGTAGCCCAATCCTGCTGACAGCGTTGCTGTGACTGTTCAGGATAATTAAAAGAGCGCAGGTGTTCAGCAAAAAAGGTTGCCTGCTTGGCTGGTAACTGCCTGCCATAGGTTGCAGCAACCTGTTCATCGAGCGCAAAGGGTTGGATAAGGAGTTCAAGCGCGGTTGTGTTTGCTGGAATTGCATCCTGGGTCATGAACAGCACAATATCCCCGATTGCCTGTTGCGCCGTCAGAGTACGGGTTCCGCCATGATCAAAGTCCTGTTGTGCAATCTGCTCAAGGCGGATAAAGGAATGCCTCTCCATGTACTGCTTGATAATGGTACAGGTTGCATCGCTTGAATTGGAATCAATCAGCAAAATTTCATCAGGCAGAACGGTCTGCGATGTGAGGGATGCAAGCAAGGCATCAAGCCAAGAGGCCCCGTTACAGGTCGGTATGATGACAGAAAGTTTCTGTTTTCCTTTCATAAAAGTTATATCTTTCCCCAGCGTACCAGCAGATATTTGAACACGGCCCAGAGGATATACAGGGAAGGATGCTTTGTGTACAAGATGAGTTCACTGCGTGCTGCTGTCAAGCGTTGCTGATAGGGTACCTGCTGTCGTTTTTTTTGCCAGCCTCGGCAATGGTAGACCTGTATGCTCGGATTATACACAAGTCGCCAACCGAGTTTCCTGATACGCAGGCAGAGTTCAATGTCTTCCTTATACAGAAAAAAATCAGGATCAAATACATTGTTCTTATTGTTCATCCCTTGAGCGAGTTCTGTGAGCAGAGCTTGACGGCAAAAGAGAAAGGCCCCGCACAGGGCTGGTACATCCTCCTGCATCCGATGCTGCCCTGTATCTTTTTCCCCTTGACTCCGATCATACCAGCGGCCATACCATTTTCTCAAGACCCCTGTTGAATCTATACGACCTGTGGGGCGATTACTTGTATTATCAAAGCCGAGCAGTCTGCCCCCGACACAGCCGATCCTTTTATCGTTTTCTATACAATGCAGGGTATTGCGCAAGGCATTTTTGGTAAGAAAGGCATCAGGATTGAGAAAAAGGATATATTTTACAGCCTGCGATACTGCCTGATAGCCCTGATTATTTGCCCGACTAAAGCCAATATTGTCGTTCAAAAGAACCTGTATGTTTGCCTTGTTGAGGTAGTCATTGAGGTAGGCAGTGTCCTTTGAACCTGCATCGACCAAGATAATATCAGCAGGAACAGTCTGTTGGCTCAGGGCATCTACACAGCGAGGCAAAACATCTTGGGAGTTATGTGTAACTATGATAACCGCTACAGTGTTCATAAGGAAGGATTATCCTCCAAGGGTATACTTGAGAAGCATTTTCATGGAGTATACCACGGTTATATATTCAGCGCATTATTAAGGTCGCCTTGCTGTGTATAAATCAATCCGGTGGTATCTAAAGAGGTAATGATTTTTCACTTGACATGCTAATATCAACTATTGTTATATGATAATATATATCAGATAAGATCAATTTTAACAAAAGGAGTATGCAATGAAAAAACAAACTAATCAAAAAGGTTTTACACTGGTTGAGTTAACAATAGTTGTTGCAGTTATTGCAATACTTGTCGGATTGGCTACCCCATATTTTTTCGGAGTATTATCTGACACTCGTAACGAGTCTGCAAAAGTAACAGGCGAAAATGTATATAGCCAGTTAGAAATGTGTTGGGCAAAAAATTGTCAAGCAGAGATATTTGATACGAATAATGATTCGATTCCTGATACAGTTGCCTGTGTTTCCTGCTTAGATCTAACTGACGAAGGGGAGAAAATGTTTATTGAACAAGACTATAATATAGCCTTGTCTCCAAATCCTGCTTCTGTTCCTACAATTAATCCTCTTTCCCTTGATATTGCTCATTTCGGTGGAGATAAAGCTTACTGTTTTGATGCTGATCCTCTGAAAAAACTAACAACAATACCAGGGAACGATATAGCACTCTGCCCAACTGTTCCTTGATATTTTAATATGATATCACCAGAAAAACTGGCTAATGGTGTACAATTACTAAAGGGAATCGGTTATATCGGTTCCCTTTCTTGGTTTGTAACAGAAGAGTAAGCACCTCAGCAGAAGCATCGTGATACGTATCACGACTGAATCGTATCGAGTATCACGGCAGGTTCGTTATACGTATCACGACTGAATCGTATCGAGTATAACGAAAAAATCGCATCGGGTATCACGACGAATTTGCATTGGGTGGCAAGGAAAAATCGTCATCCGTATCCTTGCTCCTGCCTGCTCACCATCCCATCGCTATAAAAAAGTTCTTGACAAGGTAACAGACCAGAATTACTCTGGGCAAAATCGCCATTCTCCTTTCGGCGTAACATCCCCCCTTAACATCGGAGTGTCGTATGTCATCTCTTCAATGGCGGGTCGAACCCAACTTTTTGACTGTTCCCCCGTCCTGGAAAATTCGCTTTGTACCCCGCAATTCAGCCGGAACCGATGAGCTGGCAATCGCGATGAACGAAGAAAATCCAAACTACAGCGTGGAAGATGCCAAAACCGCGCTGGCCCTCCAAGAGCAGGTTGTTCAGAAAAAATTGCTCAACGGCGAGCAGGTCACCATTGACGGCATGATCTCCTTTGGCTTTTCCTTTACCGGCAGACTGGATTCGCCGGATGACCCGTTGCCGCCAGTAGATGAGTGCCTGCATGTCAGTGTGCGGGTACTCCAGCCCTTTCTCAAGGAGATCAGGCAGCAGGCCCGTTTTGAGAAGTTACCCATGAGCGAGAAAGTCCCGGTGATTGATGCGGCTGAAGACACCCGCCTCCATCTGCCCGATGTGCTGTACAGCAAGGGAGTGCTTCATCTCACCGGTACCCGTCTGGCCTTTGACCCGGATGCCGAGGGCTGTGAATGCCTGCTTCAGGGTACCCGCAGCGGTCAGGCCGTGCAGTCGCAGTTCGGGCCTATCTCGGATTCAAGCATTATCCTGGTCCCGGATATTCCGGCTCAGGATGCGCCGTTCAATAACGAATACACGCTTTCTGTCTCGACCCGACCCACCGGCCACGGCAGTCCCCGCATCGGCACCTACAGCCGCAGACTGCGCTCGCCCCTGACCCTGAACAGTGGTCAGTAATCGCAAAGGAGTTTCTTCATCAAAAAGCACAACAAAATCCACACAGCCCAGTGCAGCCAAAACCCGAGCCCGCTCAAGCTCGCTGTTTATCGGTCGTAAAGGGCCTTTTAA
>QYLO01000085.1 GCA_022766165.1 Candidatus Electrothrix gigas | reverse complement strand
GGCATTCCGCATCAATATAGAGCAACGGTTCAACCCCTTTCTCCAGAAGAACTTCCAGCTCGTTTACAACACCTACTGGATCTACTGTGCAGAACCGTGCAAAATAGCTCGGTACTCCCTGCAAGGTTCCCGAGCCAAAATTAGAAAATACATGGCGAAGACCATTATAAACAACCGTGTGTCCGGCCTGCTGTCCTCCAGAAAAACGAATAACCAAGGGACGTTCGGCCTTTTGGCAAAGAAAGTCAGTAAACAAGCCTTTTCCCTCATCACCAAATCCGGCACCAATGACCGCCTTATGCTGCATAAAAACGTATTACCTGCTGTACGCTGTACTTGCTGTAAAAAAGGAAAGCTTACAGAATAATCTTTGTTTCAGAATCCGATGAAGTATCGATAGTTGAATCTTCATGCACAACATCAGCTATAATTTGAGGGAGAACTGTTGAGACCTCTTTATGATCTTCAAGAATAATCAAATGATCGCCTAAAAGCTGCTTCCAGCCATCCATTGTTTCCTGCATGCTGCCAGCATAGGTTTGCTTGATATGCAGATGATAAACATGGTATGATTGACGGGCCTTATCAAGTAAGGTCGTGGCATAAGAGGGCTCATACTGCCCATTACCCATAATTGCTTTCAGATCCTTGACTGGAATATCAGGTAGAGTAGGTTCATCACCAATGGTGAACAGAAAACCTTTTTTTTTTCTTTTTTCAAAACAATCAATTGCGGTATGAAAGGCTGCAAAATACCACGCCAGCAAATAGCTCTCCCCTGTATTGCCCCCTCCCCCGCCTTCGAGATACACATTGGTCAACCACTTATCCAATAACCTATCACTGGATTCAAACTGTCCAACCTGTAAAGGACTCTGATCATACTCGTGATCTCCGATGGCAAGAAACATAAGCTGCGGATCTTTGGTTCCGCTCTGAATGATCTTGCCCATGATCTTTGGCAGACCGTCTTGAACTAAATGATGAGGAATAGAACCCATTGAGCCGGTTACATCCAAGCCAAGAATAATTGCTACAGATTCAGGATGTTCCTCTGAATCTCTGGACTCTCGAAGTGTTACCCCATACGGATTCATAGCTCGATTCACTTCCCGCTGGGAAAATATCTCCCGGATAGAACGCGAGGAATAGCCTTTTATCTCAGAACGTTTAGCTCGATCATCGAGCGAATAGCTCCCCATTCCCATGTTTAGTTCTCCCCAAACAGATAGTTGTAACGCTGCCGTGCTATCTCCAACGTTATTTCGGCATTTCTCATTTTGATTCCCAAATCAATATCCTGAGCCACGTATTCTTCGCAGTTAAAATCACTGGCCAGGATCAGACTCTGCGTCGAGGCCGGAGAGAGATCCAGCATATATTCCTGCTCCCGCTGCATTTTTTTGATACTGATTTCAAGATCTTCTATTTTTCGTTTATAGACCAGCTCCGTATCTTCAGCAATCGCAGTTGCCCGGTCATCTCGAATTTCTCTGTTATTTCGTTTAAGGGAGTTGATAAAGGCCCCTGAAATCTCGCTCTCCTCTCTCTTGTTCATTGTCTTACATTTTCCCTAATACAGTTTCTCCTGCTCGAACCTTTTGTCCTTTTTTTACTGTAATTTTTGTGCGTTGCGGTAGATAAATATCCACTCGTGAGCCAAAACGAATCAAACCATATCGTTGCCCGCCTGTAAGATGGTCCCCCGGCTCTACCCAGCAAACAATACGTCGGGCAATGAACCCGGCAATTTGGACAATAACGTATCGTTGTTGCGCTGTTGTATTGACAATCACGGCACAATACTCATTATGCAAGGCAGCCTGATGTTTATCAGCAGCATAAAATTTTCCAGGTTTAAACAGTATGCGCTCAACAGTTCCGGCAAAAGGTACTCTGTTGACATGCACATTAAACACGTTCATAAAAATAGAAATTCTAACAACCTCTTTTCTCAAAAAACGTTCATCAAACATTTCCTTTACAGCTATCACTTTACCGTCTGCCGGACAAATAAGAGCATCGTGATCCGCAGGAAGAATGCGACAGGGGTTACGAAAAAACCACGTTACAAAAAAAGTGACCAACAGAGCAAGGAGTGCCAGAGGAGCATACCCTAAAACAGCAATTACAAGGGTGACAAAGGCACAAAAGAGGATAAACGGAAGCCCTTCCTGGGCAATGGGAATTTCAATTTTTTTCATTTTGATTTTGATATGATGGCAGGGTAGTACATACCCAAAATAGTGAGATAAAAGAACATGTCAGAGCATGATCATTATACAACATTACCAAACAGTACCAAGTTATTGTACTGGTAGTATCTTTATTTGTCAGCAAAAAAATAATGGAGACAAGATCAACATCTGTCTCTTTCCAATATTTTTTATCAAAATTAATTTAGGAAATGCAGCCAATCTAGTGCATGTTTTTACTATTCTTTGCCCAGTCTGGTAACGCATCATAATATATCAATTATGCTGACCTGTAATCCGATCCCGGAGCATTCCCCAACGATCTTCCGGCATGGCAAGAAGTTCTTGGATGCTCACCGGGCCGATATTTTCAATGATCGCAGCCTCAACACTGCGTTGTGGTTTTCTTGCCATATTGACCTCTAAACATGAAAAAAATCAATTATGCTCCCGAGTGGTATGAAAGACAATCTCCGGGAACAGCTCCGCCGTATGATTGAGCCGCCATTGCCCATCGGCCAGAAAGGCCAGATGTCCTTCTGCATCAAGGGCCAAATTACCTTGATTCTTAGCCTCAAAAGCTTTGAGCGTTTTCGCATCATCACAGGTCACCCAGCGGGCAAGGTTATACTGCACTGTTTCATACACCGCATCCACGTTGTATTCGGCCTTGAGCCGGGCCATAGTCACCTCAAACTGCAGCACCCCCACAGCCCCGAGAATATAATCACTGCCCATAACCGGACGAAACAACTGTACTGCCCCCTCTTCTGCCATCTGCACCAGGCCCTTATGAAGCTGCTTGGTTTTCAGCGGATTTTTTAAAAGCACCCGCCGAAAATGCTCTGGCGCAAAGTTGGGAATGCCGGTGAATTTCAAAGGCTCCTTATCAGAGAAGGTATCGCCTATCTTAATGGTGCCGTGGTTATGGATGCCGATGATATCGCCGGGATAGGCTTCATCTACACTTGCCCTGTTTTGGGCCATGAAAACCGTGGCCTTGCTCAGATTAACCTCTTTGCCCAGGCGATGATGCTTGACCCGCATCCCACGGGTAAACTTACCTGAACAGATACGAAAAAAGGCAATCCGATCCCGATGGGCCGGGTCCATATTGGCCTGAATCTTAAAGGTAAAGCCACTAAAGGCCTCTTCCTCTGGAGCGACTTCTCGGGAAACCGCAGCACGAGGACCAGGAGCCGGAGAAAGCTCAACAAAGTTATCCAGCAGCTCTTTGACACCAAAGTTATTAATGGCACTGCCAAAAAATACCGGAGTCTGACCTGCTTTAAGATAATCCTCATAGGAAAAAGGATTGGCTGCACCGTGGAGCAACTCCACATCCTCACGCAACTGCTCTGCATCAGCTTTTCCCAAGACCTCATCTAAACGGGGATCATCTAATCCCTTGAGCGTGATCCGATCCTCGGGCCGGGTTTCCTGACTCGGGGTAAAGAGGTTTAGCTCGTTGCGATGCAGATCATAGACCCCTTTGAACTCCTTACCCATACCAATGGGCCAGGATAGAGGCGCACATTCGATCTGGAGCTTCTCTTCAATATCAGCAAGAATATCCAGCGGGTCCATGCCGTCCCGATCCAGCTTGTTGATAAAGGTGATAATCGGGGTGTTGCGCATTCGGCAAACCTCCATCAGCTTGGTGGTCTGGGCTTCAACACCCTTGGCTGAATCAATCACCATCAGGGCCGAGTCCACAGCGGTCAGCACCCGGTAGGTATCTTCGGAAAAATCCTGATGTCCCGGTGTATCCAGCAGGTTGATCTCAAAATCCCGGTAATTGAACTTCATCACCGAAGTGGTCACGGAAATGCCGCGTTCCTGCTCTATGGACATCCAGTCGCTGGTGGCGTGGTTGGAGGTCTTGCGGGATTTCACCGCGCCCGCCATTTTTATCGCCCCGCCAAAGAGGAGGAGTTTTTCCGTCAATGTGGTCTTGCCTGCATCGGGATGGCTGATAATGCCGAAGGTGCGCCGTTTTTCTATTTCTTTTTTCAGTTTACTGCTCATGAATAAGTACCTGCTGCCGGAATAGTCCGACTATTTGGAAACACTCGGTTTGATTTGAAGATTTGGAAGAGATTTCTGTCTGATTACTCTTGCATCAATGTTTGGCTCAGGGCGAACGCATTAGAAGGTTAAAGGGAAATTATAAGATAAAAAATTAACTTGATACATGCTTGTTAATCTTGCAAAAAGGAAAAGATTGCAAAACACTGCCTCGCACAAATTAAGAGATGTAGCCCCCTTTGTCAACAGATGCTTTGATCATTTTACCATGATTGTCTTTCGTACATTTTTGTATGCAGTCTTCTCTGAGCTGCCTCCTATACAGTTCTTTGCAGTTCTTTGGTTGCCTCTTAAAGTAAAAAGTACGACATAAATGTAATTTCCTATTTCTTTTATTGTTAATTTTATGACAATAATGAAATTGTTTTAAAGTCTGCTTCAGGTGGACAAAAGATACTTTTTTTGTTAAGTTTTTGTTTTTCTTTCTTGATTTAAAAAAAATAAATAAATGGCATATCCTGTGCATTTTTATCTAAAAAGATAGGCGATTTGCTTAAAGCATCCTTCATTAACTCAGCACAAGAGGTATGTAACGTGGAAAAAATGGCGAGTGTACAGACTAAAATATTCAGCAGAGGAACTGCTGTACTGGCTGGCTTGACAGTATTGGCTCTGGCAGGATCGGCATTTGCCGAAGAACCATCTGTTCACGATAATCTGATTCAGCTTTCCTATGCAGTAGACACCTTTTATTTTCTTATGTCTGGCGCCTTGGTCATGTGGATGGCAGCAGGTTTTGCCATGCTGGAAGCTGGCTTAGTACGCAGCAAAAATACCGTGGAGATCTTAACAAAAAATGTGGCTCTCTATGCCATAGCCTGCCTGATGTATCTCGTGGTTGGCTATAATATTATGTATGAGGGCAGTATAAACAGTTGGCTGCCAAGCCTAGGATTCTTTTTTGGTGGCGAAAGCCCGCTGGAGGAAGTGATCAAGAACAGCGGCGGTCATTCCAAAATGGCAGACTTCTTTTTTCAGGTAGTTTTTGTGGCCACTGCCATGTCAATTGTATCTGGTGCCGTGGCTGAACGCATGAAGCTCTGGGCTTTCCTGATCTTTTCCGTGGTGATGACCGGATTTATTTACCCGGTAAGTGGTTTTTGGAAATGGGGCGGTGGATTCCTTGATGCCCTTGGTTTTCTTGACTTTGCTGGTTCTGGCTTGGTCCATCTCTGCGGTGCCTCAGCAGCCTTGGCAGCGGTTCTTTTACTCGGTGCGCGTAAGGGAAAGTATGGAAAAGACGGTCGTGTCAATGCGATTCCTGGTTGTAATCTGCCTATGGCAACGCTGGGTACCTTTATCCTCTGGCTTGGCTGGTTTGGTTTTAATGGCGGGTCAGAACTTATTATCAGTAACGTGTCTGAGGCAAATGCGGTGTCCAAAATTTTTGTCAATACCAATACCGCAGCAGCAGGTGGTTTGGTGGCCGCTCTTCTTCTTTCCCAGTTGTGGTTTGGCAAGGCCGATTTAACTATGGCCCTGAACGGCGCACTTGCCGGTTTAGTTGCCATCACAGCAGAACCTTTGACTCCGTCGCCGCTTACCTCTACGGTTGTTGGTCTTGTTGCTGGTATCTTGGTTGTCTTTGCAATTGTCTTTATTGATAAGGCAAAAATTGACGATCCTGTAGGGGCTATTTCTGTGCATGGTGTGATAGGAACCTTTGGCCTCATTGTTGTGGCCTTTACCAATCCAGATGCCTCAATGGTTGCGCAGTTGACTGGTATCGGAGCTATTTTTGCCTGGTCTTTTGGTACCTCATACGTTACTTGGATGATTATCAAAGTTGTTATGGGCATTCGAGTCAGTGAAGAGCATGAGATGGAAGGCGTGGATATTTCAGAATGCGGTTTAGATGCCTATCCAGAATTTACCAGGGATCATTAAAGATCATACGTATACTTAACAGAGTGTAACGGAGTAAAATAATTATGAAGAAGATCGAAGCCATCATTAAACCCTTTAAACTTGATGACGTCAAAGAGGCTCTGGGGGAACTGGGCGTTACCGGTATGACCATCAGCGAGGTAAAGGGGTATGGACGCCAAAAAGGGCATAAAGAGATGTACCGAGGTGCTGAGTATACTGTAGATTTTAATCCAAAGATTAAGATAGAGCTGGTTGTTATTTCCAGCATGGTTGATAAAGTAGTTGGAGTGATTCGTGAATCAGCTTTAAGCGGCAAGATTGGTGACGGCAAAATTTTTGTCCTGCCAGTGGAGGAAGTTGTCCGAGTTCGCACTGGAGAGCGAGGGGCAGAGGCTATTTAATCGATTTTTATTGCTGTACGTAAAAAAAAGGGAAGTCTGCTGAACAGTAAGCAGGCTTCCCTTTTATAGTTGTTCTGTATTGTATGTTGTGTAGTATCCTGCCCTCCCCAACTCTCAAGGCGCAGGCAGGATGTTGATCAACTTGTTTGCTTCTCTCCATCAAGAGTAATCGCTACATCTGAAGCAGACTCGTCCAAAGGCTTTTCAATATCCTTTAAAAGTTCATCCTCTTTATCTGAAGTGGCTGCCTCTACCTCTGAAGGAACTTCGTTACAGGCACCACCAAGACTGAATCCAAAGTCTGGTAAAACCATACCAGACTCATTTTGTGGCTGATTATACTCACAGTCAGCGAGTGCTTTTGTTGGGACTGGAGCGCAACCAAGAGTCATGAGCAAGGCAAGGACGATAAAGAACTGATAAATCCTACAAACTACTTGAGGGCGTGTTGTTGTCATAACGTTTCTCCTTATTTTTTTTATGAAGTCTGCATAACTGGCTCAATGTAAGCGAGTACGGACGACAGTATGCAGGGTATTAGGGTATTCCTTCTATATTATGAGTTGGTTGGTTTATTCTTTCTTGTATAGAGGACACAATAGTTCAGTTAATTGGACGTGTCAAGAATTTAGTACAATTTTTTTTACTTAAAAAGTATTTCATATAAAACAAGATTGTTACCACTTAAACGATAAGAGGGATATATAAAATTTTAGCCAGTGAGCAATAGAAATGAAAACAGGGTGTTTTTTTGGAAAGAATGCGGTACTATAATTCCGTTCGTATTTTGTTGTCCCTCTTCAGAACATCAGAAAGGGAGGGATGAAAGTTTAAATAAAGAGGGAGAAAGAATGAAACGTGCTGTATGTACTTTATGTGCTGTTGTTCATTTCGTGTTTATTGCTGGGCTAGCTATGGCCACAGATGCGACAGAACAGATGACTGAGCTAAAAACGAAACAGGAGAAAATCAGTTATGCACTAGGGATGGACCTTGGATCATACTTGAAAAGTTTAGAGGCAGATTTTGAGCTTGCTGCTATTTATCAAGGTGTTATAGATTCTTACACTGAAAAAAAGGCATTGCTTACCTCTGATCAGGCAAAGGAGCTTCAAAAGCAGTTTGCTGTTGAACAGCAGAAAAAGAAGATGAAAAAGATAAGTACTCTTCTGGAAAAAAACAAAAAAGCTGCTACTCAGTTTTTGGAAAAGAATAAAGAGGCAGACGGGGTCAAGGTTACTGCGTCTGGTTTGCAGTACAAGGTCATCAAGGAAGGAGAGGGTAAGAAGCCTTTAGCCACTGACACGGTGAAGGTGCATTACAAGGGAACCCTAGTGGATGGCGCTGAGTTTGATAGCTCATATAAACGAAATGAGCCTGCTACCTTTAAGGCAAATCAAGTTATTCCAGGCTGGACAGAGGCTCTGCAACTGATGACCCCAGGGAGTAAATACATCTTGTATCTGCCGCCAGAACTTGCCTATGGTGATCGCGGTGCTCCTCCTGCAATTGAGCCTGGTTCTCTGCTTATCTTTGAGGTTGAGCTGGTTGATATCGTTAAAGGCAAGAAATAAGAGATCGTTATCGATTAGATATCAGCTTTGTCTGAAGAGTTCACTTCGCTTGTAGAGGTATACATGGGTAAAAAAAACACTAAGCCTAAAAAAAAGTGTTGCCATAAGTACAAAAAAAAAGTACATTCTGTAAACGATGTCCAGTAAAAATAAGGCTTCAATGTCAACTTAAAAGGAGAAATGAAATGAGTAAGAAAAAAGACAAGAAGAAAGCAGAGAAGAAATGCAGCAAAAAGAAGTGCAAGAAGGGGAAAAAGAAGTAAGTAGTATGAGATACATCGGTTGATCTCAGTTAATCAACCGACCGTTGATTATTAGCCTGTCTCTTTTCTGGGACAGGCTTTTTTTTATTTCATTCGGTTGAATTGCTCTCCAGCAGGGTCCACTGTAATTTCTGTTATTGGCTCTGCCTGCCCCAGTTCTCCATCCACATTAACAATATGACCAACTGTTTGCCAGTCCTTTCCAAGGAGTCCGGCTCCGTAACTGTCTATAGCCACAGGATCAAAACCAGCAATCAGCCTATTCACCGGTGGATCACAGGTCGGTCCCCAAAGATGCGCCTCTGCCATGCCCACGGTGGCATCCAGAACCGTGAAATCCGGGCAACGGTAGCGGTTAAGATCGGCAACTGACTCATGTATTTGCTTATGAAAGGCTGCCTTTTTCCATCCTCCCCCCTGATGATAATGCGCTGGTGGAGCAAGCCCCATCATATTTTTCATAGTAAGAGTGACTTGAGCCAAGGTATGAACTTTGAGTACCGGAACAGAGAGAAGAAAACTGTTTGTAGCAATCTCAGGAAGATAAAAGTTTGACCAACGTTTACATTGCGGCAGGCTTTTTTGTTGGCAAGGCTCTTGGTTCAGGTCAATCAGGTCGATCTTTTTTTCTACGGCCAGTGCAGTGTAGCCCAGTTCTGTAAAGCAACGATGGGTGTCATAGTCCAAGGCTCCACATCCCTCACCAATGACAATAGGATTGTCGGTATACATTTGAAGGTATTCTACAATTTCTCTGACAAGGGCAACTGGTGTTGTAATGGGCGGACGCAAAACCTCAACCAGATTGGGTTTGATCAGGATAGTTTTTCCCTGTGGAATATGTTCTGCTAAACCGGCCTTGTCCAGTAAGGCTGGCAGGCTTTTTTTCCAGGAAAGAAAGGAGGTGGTGTAGATAATGCCGTTATGCTTATTTTTCTTCATATTGTTACATATTGTTTTTCTGAATAAACTTCTTCCCAGTCCTTGGGCCAGGACCAGAGATTAGATATGGTAGTTATGCCCGGCCTTGATGGAACATGCTCGATACAGTTGCTCCAGTAAAATAAAGCGCGTCATTTCATGGGTAAAGGTGAGCTGCGAAAGAGACCAGATCTGGTCGGCCTGCTGACGAACCTGTTGATTTAGGCCAAGATGACCGCCAATCAGAAAGCAAACCGTTTGTATTCCTCGATTCTCCCATGCTTCAAGAGTATACGCTATTTCCTCTGAAGTCTGTTCAGTCCCTGTAGGGTCCAAAGCCACAGTCAGTGAGGCAGATAGAGCGGCAACATGGGCAAGGAGTTGTTTTGCCTCTTTGTCCATAATAACTTGGTTGGCGTCATTCTTACCATGTCTACTCTTCAAGATTTTGCTCTCTACTGGCAGATAGCGTTGCAGTCGTCCTGTATAATCTTGTATTGCTTGATCTAAATATTTCTCTTTTGTCTTGCCGAGAAAGGGAATATTCAATTTCATAATATTATCCTTAAATTAAAGGAATGATTATTATCGATAATAGGTGTCAATATGCGATAAAGACACTTTGTGGTGTGAAAAAACTATACATCCAATATGATTTATTATATCATTTTAATAAGGGGAAAGAGTAGAGCAGGAATATACAAAAAGGAGAAAAAATGGCATATCGCAAAGCAATTCGAGTTGTCATGCTGAGTCCTTTTTATTTTCGTCTCAGCGTGCAAGAAGGATTTCCGCTCATCAGAAGGGATACGTTGCTCAACATTGAGCAAAAACAACCTTCTTATTAGAGACGGACCGAGAAAGCAGGGCTTACTTATTTTCAGTATATCAATATCACGGCATCATTGAAAACATCATTGAAAATAAGGTAAGGAACAGGCTTCGCATAACTGGTAAGTATAACCGTTAATATGCGAAGTTGGAAGTCAACAGCGAGATATGAAAATGGATCGAAATATTTGGTTGATGATAGTTAATCAGAGTGGTAGGGGCTTGTATAAGAAGGGATATCTTGGCAGAGAAGTGCATGAGTTTGAAATTAAAGCCGCACTGGAAGCACAGAGAGTTTTTGCTGAGATGACCCATGTTGATAGAATTCGTATTACCTGTCAGGAGTTTACAGTTCCTCCTGAGGGATCAACATATCGCAGCATGACCGAGCCTATTCATCGTACAATTACCGTAGCACCGAGCATCATGGAATCAGCATGGGTCAATGTCTGGCATTCAGTTGCTGAGGCCAGTTTTCTGAGTACATCCAGTACACCTAGAAAGAATTCTTTTTTTGAAGACCTGTTTCAGGAGTACTCCATAACAGGGATGGCTGCCTATCTTGCCTACTGTCGAGAATGCCGGGATTGGACGCCTCATCCGCAGATGTTTTCAGAATTATCGTCAGGAGAGCAGGAAGCTTGGCAAGAGGCTGAGACGGTTGCCGGAGAAATGATGGCTGCTGGTTTTATGGAGTTGGATTATCAGTTAAGCCAGACAGCGCATTAAAAACATAAGCAGAGCTTCAGAGCCTGTGCAAATGTTCTTTAAACAGGCTCTTATTCTCGTCCTTCCTTTTTGCGGAACCATCAACATGTAGCTTTGGTAAATTGAAATCGCTGGTGCTTAATCGGGTCTGTCCCTGATTTACCTCGTTTTGTTTTGGAAACCGCATCACGCCTGATCAGGTAAACTATAATGGGCAGCACCCGTATCACACTGGACTTGTCGGAAAAAACAGGAGACAATCTGTGCCGGTCAAATCCTTTCCCTGTAATGCTTGGGGATTATTTGAAATGCACGGTAATGTTTGGGAATGGTGCCAGGATTACTGGCAAGAGGAACTTTTCTTTCAAGAACCGCAAGTTGATCCAACCGGGTCAAACAAAGGAGAATTTCGAGTAGTTCGTGGAGGTTCCTGGTTTGTAGGCGGCCGCGGAGTCCGATCAGCTGTTCGAGGTAAATTTGCCCCCCATTTCAGCAATTCTCGTATCGGATT
>QYLO01000084.1 GCA_022766165.1 Candidatus Electrothrix gigas | reverse complement strand
GTTCGCATCCACCACACAACCAAAGAAGTTCCGGCTGTAAGTTTAGGCATCATTGAAGAAAGAATGACGCTCGAAGATATTTTAAGATTAAAAGGAGTTAATAGTTGAATCAAGCGGAACCAGTGCCTGTTGCTGACATTAGTGTTGATATAAAAGTTAGTATAAAAATTAGTACGTTCATATAATCTTCCAGCTTTTGGAGCTGGGATATTACTTCTACTTTTATTTTTTTTAAACATGGAGGTACATGAAAATGGCTGAAGTACAGACTGAAGTACACGATGACATTGTATCTGACCAAGGGAAATGGGAATGGTCAGAAATGTGGAAAACCGAGGATTGGTGGGCAATCTGGATTGGTTTTTTCATCCTTATTGCAGGTATGCTTGTCTATTTTCCCCACTCGGGGGATATGAAGGATATCATTGATCAGGCCCAAGCCAAATACGGAGAGGCTGCCCAAAGAACCAATGCCATCAAAACCATTGCTTGGTACAAGTTGTCAGACGGAAAGAAAAAAGCCGAGGCAAGAAAGGTGTCTGCTGGTAAATGGCTGACCAGTTTTACACACAAGACCCATAGCTGGTCCAATAATCCTTTGGACGCATTTTTTATGAGCAAGGAAAAAGCAGCAGCCAAGGCCAAGGCTGCTCAGGTAAAATATGAAGAGAAAAAGGCTGCTGAAGTGGCAGCATTTGCTCAAGCGCAGGCAGCTGAAAGCCTTGCAGAGGGGGCAGGATTTCAGGATCAGGCCCTGAATGCAGCCGCAACACATGCCATTAACACGTGGAGAGATGCAAAACTGCTTGCAGGCAAGGCAAAGAAAAAGGCACAGGCAAAGCCCTATAATCAAGTCTTTAACCTTATTGGGCTTGGGATATTCTTCTGTTTTTTATTTGGCATTCCAATGATATTCATGGGGCAGTCATTTAAAAAATTTGCCGTTGCCTTTCTCTTTGTTTATGGAATGACGGTTCTGTCTTGGTTGTTCAGTTATCAGGTAACCATGAAACATTATGGTATCGGCTATGCAGCATGGGCTATTTTTCTAGGTATGATGGTTAGCAATACTGTTGGCACACCAAAATGGGCTTTTCCTGCTATTCAGACCGAGTATTACATTAAAACCGGTCTGGTGCTTCTTGGTGCAAAAATTTTGTTTGAAAAAATTATCACCATTGGGACAGCTGGTATTTTTGTTGCTTGGGTGGTGACTCCCACGGTTTGGCTGATTACCTACTGGTTTGGTCAGAAAATCATTGCAATGCCCTCGAAACGATTAAATGCGGTTATCTGCTCAGATATGTCGGTTTGCGGTGTGTCTGCGGCAATTGCCGCTGCTTCAGCCTGTCGTGCCAAAAAAGAAGAACTGACTTTGGCGGTTGGTCTCTCTCTGGTCTTTACCGCAATTATGATGATTGTCATGCCAGCAGTTATCAAGACAACCTTCCCTGTTGACAAACAGATGATTCTCGGAGGCGCATGGATGGGCGGAACCATTGATGCCTCTGGTGCTGTTGCGGCGGCAGGTGCATTTTTGGGTGAAAAGGCACTGTATGTTGCAGCCACAATTAAAATGATTCAAAACGTTTTGATCGGTGTGATTGCCTTTTTCCTAGCGCTCTACTTCACCACCCGGGTTGAAGTGGAAGAGACAGGAACAAAGGTAGGGCTTGCTGAAATTTGGTTTAGATTTCCAAAATTTGTCATTGGATTTATTATAGCCTCTCTCGTCTTTTCAGTCCTTTATTCAGGATACAATGCCGAGACCGATGGACTTGGTCGGGCAATGATTGATAAAGGTGCTATCAAAGGAATGAGCGATCTTTTTAGAAAATGGTTCTTTACCATGTCCTTTGTCAGTATTGGCCTTGCCACCAATTTCCGTGAACTGAAGCATCACTTTAAGGGCGGCAAGCCCCTTATCCTGTATGTGTTTGGACAGTCTTTGAACCTGTGTTTAACCCTGCTTATGGCATATATCATGTTTTATCTGGTATTCCCTGAGCTGACAGCAACCATATAAGTCTGTATTAATAACATTCATCCCGCTCCTCTGGGGCGGGACAGAAAAACAGAGAGATATCCAATGCAGAAAAAAAACAACGTCCTTTCCAAAATTCAAGCCTGGGGAAAACTCTTCACCGTTATCCTGCTTATCTGGCTGTTTGGCTGGGTGGTCGGCCCGTATATTGAAAATCACATTCCAGTGTATAAACAGATCGCCCATGTTGTTGAGGAACAAAATATTGACTCAGCAGCGTACATGTATGCCGATGATGTGGGGTCGTATGATGGCGAATATTATCTGACTGATTCTTTTAAACATGCTAAAAGAGATGACTACGGGATAACCAAATCTTTTTTTGCTGGCATAGTATCCTGCTTTTTTATTCTGTGGATAGGTTGGCGATACGTTTTATAATATTGAAAGGATTTGATTATGGATGATTTGCCTGATCTGCTGGACAAGAAGCGCATCATTCTGGCGCAGGAAAAACAGTTTGCAGCAAGGCTGGCCGCCCTTGTGCTTGTCAAACCCAACCTGAGTACCTGGATGATTTTTATACCGTTTATCTTTATTTTTTACTTTCAGGATGTTTCCAAATTTAAAAAACAGAGAAAAGAGTTTATGACCAACTGGCTGCTCAGTAGAAAAAAGGCATTGAATGAGGCTGAGGAGGCCATAGACGAACAGAGGAAACCGAACACACAATCTCTTGCAGAACAGGCAAATCTACAGGCCAAGGCGACAGAAAAGTATAACGATTTTTTAGATGTACTGGCCAATCATTACACGCTGTTGTTCAATACCCAAGGCAATAACGATAACACCTATGATGCTTTAGTCAGGTCTGCCTATGGCAACCAAGAAGGATTTCTTGATTTTATCAATCAGCTCACCAATGCTGAAAAGGCATTAAACAAGGCGCTGACCCCAGGACTTCGCAAAACATCGGAAGATGTTGGAACCACTATTAAAAAAATTGAAAGAGGTTCAGAAAAGCTGCGACAGCAGGAGATGAGTAGAATTTTCAGGATTTCTTGGCATGCTTCAAATCTAAGCTGACACTTTTCAGGTTCCGTTTATCGGGATAAAATTTTTTTGTAAATTTTAAAAAGGCATGTGAAGCGATCCATTGTTTTTGTTATAATTCCAAAAGGTTAGTGGTAAAATGCAAAAAACTCAAAACTCGTTAATTTAGCGTTTAAATATCACTTTTGTTTCAACACCTTTTCTTTGGCTGCTTAATGGCGAAGGTATTGTATAAAATATAGAACTTGTCACCGATATGCCGCTTTCTGTTGAGCATCAAGTTCCTTGATTCCTCTCTTCCCTCTATACCATAGCATTGACCCGTTGTATTCTTTTTGCGAGAAGCTTGGTTAAAAATAAGGCATAATACGGTTTATCTTTAATGACCTGAACAAATTCTCTTTTTGAAACTTCAATCAGCCGTCCTTCTGTTTTTGCCTGCACTGTTGCGCTACGATGATTGTTCAGAAGAAAGGACATCTCACCCATAAAAATATCATCTGAATTCAGAGATGATACCACCTTATCATCAACAATAATATTGTATTTGCCACTGACTATATAGTACAGATGACTTCCTAACTCCCCCTGATGAAATATAATCTCCCCCTTGGTTATTTTTCTTGAATCAAAGTTGACAAAGAGACTAGGGATGAGGCTGAATTCAGCCTGATTAAAAATAAACTCAAAGGCGACAGCGTTTCCTTTATCATTATACACTAAATTATGGGTCAAACTTTTTGTCATGACAATACCGCGTCCGTTTGGTAAATCAAATGACAACTCTATAGGTGTATGGCTGTCAAATCCTTCCCCTTCATCGACAATACGAAAATGTGCTGCAATCGGATTAATTTTATACTCAAACAAGACCCGTTTTTTTTGCACCTCTGGTTCAAGAACACGTTGCTGCACTAAGTCCTTCATTGCCTCACCCTGTTGCAGCCATTGTGTTTTTTCCTCAAAACCTATTCCGCAATTACCATGTTCAACAGCGTTGAGAAGCATTTCAGTTAAAGCTACCTGTAAATCCATCTTTTTTGCCTTATTAATCTTTTTCGTATTAAAAAGAAAATTGCAGACAAGATTTGTATAGCATTGCACTTCCAAAAGATCATTTTTTAACTTAAACGATCCAGAGATATTATCAATAACATCAAGACTCAATCCGCGCTGAAAAAGGATTCGACGGTTGTTACGAACAATCGACATGATTGTCGCTAAAGACTGTTTGATTTGCTTTCTGTCTATGCTGACAATTATATTGACTCCTTTTTTTTGAATTTTTTCAACACGTTTTTCATCGACAACTGTTTCATAGATTGCAATTATACCACTATTAAGCAACCACGGATCGTTCATAGCTGTTTCAAACAAAACAAAGCTGTCAATTTTGTTATCGGAAAAGTTAACAAAAATCATCTCAGGAAGCTCAAAACACATATACTGAGCAGCTTCATAAGGATCATCTATACAAAAAATTGTATCTTCATAATCTTGGAGATCAATATATTTTGATATTAAATTGAATAATTCGTTATCCGTTGTAACGACACAATAATCAGACATAGAAATAAAAAAATAATTTTAATAGGTTTTGACTACCTCTAAAAAAAACAAATACATAACTTCTCACATTGTTAGCAGAAATATTTTTCAATACATAGAGTAAACCATGAAGAGAGCATCTTCTCTTGAAGTGAGAAAATTTTATACATACAAGGGGCCTTATTGCAATTGAAAAAGAAAGAGTTATGCAGCCCCACAATGTGCTACACAGATAACTTATTAAATTAAAAGCTTTAAAAGTTTTGTTTGTTGGTACAAATTATGCTAATGTATTAGTACAATTTTTGTTCAGTTAAATAAAAAAGTAAAAAAAATAAAACTTTTTATTGAATTTTAGGATGCAATACTATATAAAAAAGATAGCAATAATTATTAATAATATTCACTCTTATTAAGAGTGATCAAAATAGATGAGGGACATCATGAAAATCGAACATCTTAACAACTGCACAGTAGTGAAATACGAAAGAATACGATTGGATGCTGCTTCTGCACCGGATTTTATCAAGATTGTATGCGAAAGCATGAACAAACTCCCAAAGCCTACTCAGGCGATTGTTCTTGACCTCAAGGGGGTTGAATTTGCAGATAGTAGCGGATTGGGTGCTATTGTTTTGATTTTTCAAAAATTACAGACAAAATTGGTACTCTGCGGTGTTGGTGAACAGGTAGAAAAACTTATTAAAGCAACTCGTCTAGACAGTATTTTTAGATTATATCAAAATAGTTCTTTAGCAATCAACGCTGTGTGACCAGTATGACTTTAATGGAATCTTTATTTAAATTCCGTTTGTTGCTTCTTGGCAGAGCAAAGAAAGAGCAAACGGATTCTTATTTTTGTCCGGCCTTAAATCGACATTCCTTCATATCCAACGGAGAACAAGGAGGACGATCAAATTCATTCTCCATGAGAATATCAGCATAGCTTTTCGCTGATACTTGATTACTGTAAAGCTTACCATACATCTTGTAGGCCAAAACCTCCAAAATCACTGCATTGGTGGAACATGTCATTGTTCGTTCATAGCCGCCATCTCTTTCACGTCGTCCTTCAAACCAGCCCTTTTCTGGATCATGCAATGGATTGAGAAGTTGCATCAGTCCATCTGTATACGATGTTTTCCATAAGGCCCACATAGCAAATGCGGCTGCGTTTGATACCAAGGAGAGATCAGCGTGCTGCTCGCCTTCTGGAGTCAGAGTATTCCACGTATAGCCATCGGAAAAAATTGAATTATAAACCAAATAAGGTGCCTGACTGCGCCGATAACTTGTCCTAGCAGTGAAAATTCGCTCATACTGATAGCGTTTTTCCTGTACGTCGTAGATACGTTTAGCCAAGTCTGCCAAGGCGGAATTGCTACTATAGGAATCAGAACTCAGATGGTCATCCACTCTGTCCCAGTTAAATTCTAATCCTAACAAGAGATAGGGTAGACTGACCAGCGGGTCGGATATACCGGTTTCACGGCTGTCCTCTTTGCTAGTAGGCAATTGTATACCATAAACATTGATAAAAGGTGTTTTTTTTCGGTATGGTGCCGGTGTTGAAAATCCCCAAGCCTTGTATCCCATAAGTGCGTACTCATAATAACCAATTGGCTCTTTTGGTGATTCGAGCGGAGGGTTTTTACTGCTGTGACGGTTTATTCCTGACAGTTCACCGCATTCATTGATTGCTTTACAAAAGTTCCAGCGTAGTATGGCCTTATCAATATATTCGATATATTGTGGTGCATAATCACCAAGTATATTAAGCCAAATCAGCAACCGACCAATATCTATTGCAGACCAGCCAACAGAATATTCCTCTCCTGCAATATTTGTCATTTTGCCGTTTGCAGTATTGTAGAACGCATTAGGTAGCACGCCATAAGACAAGGGCATACTGTTAAGAAATGTCAACAACGATGTTATGTGGTGATCAAACTCGTAGTTATCAATAAGGTCGAGACGGTGTGCTGCCACGGTTGCCGCCACAGTGTCGGCAATATTCCAAACACTGGCAATGTTGAAGGCATTAGAACCATTTACTATTCCAGTAGCAGCATTATAATTATTAATAAAATATTGCCATGCGATGTTTGCCCATTCCATCTCCTGCTCGGTTAACTTGCCATGTCGGCCTTGCCAAAATATTTCAGAATCGGCTACTTTAATTAAACCTTTTTGGGTTTCACGAACAACTAAACCGCAACCTTGTGTCAAGAACAAAAAACAGATGCCTGCCAAACTGTATACGAGATAACATGACAATCTCATTTTTTTTCCCGCATGCATTGACCTTTCTCATGAGCTTCAGATGAACACTCCTTCATTTTTTTATCCCATAATGAAGTTTGGTCAGACGAGGTGTTCCAACGGAGTATCTTGCCTTTGGCTTTATACAGTAGGCATTCTAAAATAATACCATTGTTGTTCGCAGTAAATGTATTGATAGTACCAGTACCGTTTTCATACAGTCCTTCGTAAAATCCTTTTTCAGAGTCATATAAATGATTAACTGCGTCCATGAGAGTTTGTGAATAGGGCATATCCCAAACAGCCCATATTCCAAATGCACCTTTGAGAGCAATAGCGGAAAATCTTGGCACATGCTCACCAGTGTCTGTGATGGTGTTCCAGGTATAACCATCACTATAAATAGTGTCATAGACAAAGTACGGTGGTTGATCAAGTTGATGCTCAGTACGAGCAGTCAGAATGCCATCTTCACGATAGCGGGCCTCTTGCACTGCAAAGATGCGCCGTCCAAAATCAGCCATGACTGTATCTGTATACACATCCGCAGGACTGCTGTGATCACTCATCAAGTCCCATCCCAACTCAATGGCATCCAGCACATAACTTTCCGTCACTACATAGTTATGTGCCACAAATTTACGGGGATCACGGGCATCATAGGGGACATCAATACCATACATGGAAATCAAATTATACGGTTCAGGCTTGGAGGCTCGGTCAGTGTCAAATCCCCAAAGTTGAAAACCTTTGGCAGCATATTCCTCATAGCCAAGACGTCCTTCCTGCAAATACTCTTTTTTTCCAGAGCCAGTGGATGCGCCGTACAAAGTACCGGTAGGATCAACCATTTTGGAAAAATCCCAACGTAAAACAAAATTATCAATCGCTGTGGCATGAACAGGATAGCGTTCTTTGATGATTTTTAGCCAGATCAGCATTCGACCAAGATCCAAGGCAGAAAAACCGATTTCTCCTGGCTCATTAGCGTAATTAACCTTGATGCCTTCTTTGGCATGATAGACTTTGTTTGGAACTTCGTTTTGAAAAAATTCCATTCGATTAAGCGCACCAAGCAGTTTGGTCATGCGCAGATTAAAATTATGCTGATCAATCAGTCCCAGTTCATAGGCTGCCATCATTCCTCCCATATAAGACGATGTATCCCATAATGTAGTTGAAGGATAATCTTGCACCGCATTGCATAAACCAGAGTCTTGCGTATTGTTTTCAAAATATTTCCATGCGATTTTTGCCAATTCCAATTCTTCTTTGGTCAATGGAGCAGGAGTCCGCTCCCGGATGCTTTCCAGCTTGGAGGATGCTACTACTACTGTGCCTTCTTTGTCCTTGGCCTTGCTCTTTTTTTCATCTTGAGCAGGCGGCAATTTCACAGGAGTAAATGGGCTGTTATTGCTGGTACAAGCTGAAAAAAAGAAGAGAAAGAAGCAAGGGAGCAGCAGATTTTTTTTTTGAAACAAAGCAAGAAAAAAAACTGTTTTATTCATAATAGCCCAGTAATTTTATGTTGTTGGTAAAAACTAAAGCGACTCAATCTGCTTTATTGTATACCTTAATAAGTCTGCCAAACTGCATAGCAGCAAGACTTTCTAAAACAATTCCGTTGGTGTTTGCAGTCAACGCCTGATTGGGCTTGCCATTTTTTTCATATATACCAGCATACCAACCACGTTGTGGATCATGCAGACTTTTGACATTATCTAAGAGCTGATTTGTGTATTCTGTACGGTACATTGCATACCAGCCAAAGGCTGTTTTGGTACTCAGTGTTTTAAACGCTTCAGCATCTTGACCATCATCTGTAGTTGCCTTCCAAAATTGACCATTGACAAACACTGTATTGTAAACAAAGTATGGGGCTTGATCAATATGATCTTCACTCACTGCCGTTAAAATATTGGTCGCCTTATATCGTTCTTCTTGTACTCGATAGACACGCCAAGCCAACTCGTTGGTCACTCTGCTGCTGCCAAATTCAATCCCATTAAGAATATACGGCTCACTGACCACGTAGTTCAGTGCATCAAATGTCTTGGCATCACGACGGTCGACTGGTACATCAATATTGTACTGTTGATGAAACGCTAAATAGGCTTCCGCATTCTCAGCAATACTGACATCCAGTCCTAGCAAAGCAGTGGCCCGGGCCGCATACTGCTCATATCCCAGCCGCCCTTCCTGCACATACTCAGTTCTTCCATTTCTCACCACAGTTCCTATGAGCTGTCCATCTTTTATCAGGGCTGACCACTGCCAACGCGAACAAATTTTTTGCACCTCCACAGCGTGTTCTGGATAGTTCCAAACAATAATATGCAACGGTACCAGCAGACGGGCAAGATCAATGGCTGACCAACCAATTCCCTGGGGACTGGGACTGTTGTCGTAGTTAGTCATGGCCAGTGTCTTGGTATTATAAGACTTGTTGGGTAGCTGGTCGGCAAAGAGATCAAGTCGTTCAAGACTTAACAGGGCCTGTGACAGTTTGGTATCAAAAGTATGATGGCTTATAATTTCCAAGTGATAAGAACTGATCAAAGCCATCAGATACGAGGCTGTATCCCACAGAGTAGTGGCCGGATAATCCTGTACTGAATTCACCAAGCCTGTTGCTGGCTGATAGTTATTTTCAAAATAACGCCAAGCAATTTGCGCCCATTTACGTTCTTCATTGTTGAGGGGAATAGATTCTGGTAGAGGGATATCGTCATGGTATGTGAAGATTGCAGGTTGAGCAGCAATAAAGTCAGTATTCCATGAATCCAATGCAATGACCAGTCTACTTGCTAAAATCAAGCCGATAATCATAGCAATATGACTGCGGGCCCGAAGTATCCCCTGTTTAAAGTTCATGTCTGCGGTTTCCAAAATGCAGCCCGAATCAGCGTGCTGAGGGCTATTATATTGTACGTTCCCCAAAATGTATTGATAATCACGCCGCCGAAGGTGTGCGATTTTGCACCGCCAAGGAGTATGGCCCAGGCATAAACAATGCCGATCAACGTCAATACAGATATCGTGAACTGCGGTAGAATTAAATAAAAAAAATTGCCCTCCTGTCGTTCCTTAGGCGTAACTGGAAATTTAATTTTTTTACCTTTGAGGACAGTCAGCAAGGCTCGCAAATTTACAGAAAAAAATGCAAGATACGATGCCTTGCCCGGAAAACCGTTTAAACCCCAGGTGCCTGTCATAAAAGCAAGTTCTGTAAGCAAAAGAAATGGCAGGATATGTTTAAAAAAATCGGGTGTGTATGCTGACACCGGAGAAATGCCGCTGAATAAATAAACAAGTGGGCCAAGTAAAAAAATTAAATTCCATATCCCACCAAGATAGGACCAGAGTGTGGCCCCATACATCAGTCGCTGGCACAAAGAAAGACCGGGCCGAAAGAGCATCCTGTCCCGTAACATAATGTCAAGGGTACCACCAGCATATTTAAAACGCTGTACCATCCAGCTTTGCAGATCCTGCGGTGAAAGCATTTTACTTTCCACCTGAGGATGCTGTACAGATTTCCAACGGTGGGTCACATCACTGTGCAAAATAATAGAGGTGTAAATATCTTCAGAAACATGAAATTTATATGGGGCAAGCGGGATACTTTTCGCCATATCAATCCGTTGCGTATACTCGTCCACAATTTCCGATTGGAGATGTTGCTTGGCAAAAAATCGCTCAATGGTTCGATTCAACTGCCGCTCCAGCCTCTGCTGTTGCCTTATATTATTGTTGATCGCTTCAGAAAATCCTTTCAGGGCTGCCTCCATAACGGCATCACGGCGATGTATTGAGCCAGCACCGCAGCAGAAAGCAGCGTTTGCCCCGTTGCGTCGCCTTAAAATTATATCATAAAACATTTGAGGATCATTGATCAAGGGATCATGACCAATCTGCACTGGCCCGACCAAGCACTCTATAGCCCGTGCTATCCGGTTGCCAAAAGAACTCTGCCAGACCGTAGAGAGGGGACGACCTGCTGGAATGTCATAAAACCATTGCGGAGTCTGGACCCACGCCACATCAGAATCTCGAAAATAACCGAGTGTATGTTCAAGCAGGGTGGGAAAAGGTCGAGTATCAGCATCGCAGATAACGATAAAATCGCCACTGGTTTGCTCCATTGCATGCGCCAAATTGCCTGCCTTAAAACCAATATTCTCCTGACGGACAATATAGTTGACTCCTTCCTCTTCAGCCACCTGCCGCATAGCAGAACGGCGACCATCATCAAGCACATGAATTTTCATGGTCAACGGATGCGGATAGGTTATCTGTTTCGCATCTTTGATACTCAGACGAACCAACTCAGGTTCCTCGTTAACAGTGGGAAAAAAAATATCCACTGCTATAGGATGATCTGGATAATGATCTTTTTGAGATACACAGTCTTTGATCGACTTCGGTGGTGGATCTCGTGGTGTGTCCTGTACCTTCCACAGATTAAAGGTGAACAGCACAAGACCAAAATAAGCACAGGTTTCCGCTGCTGCTAAGGGGAGAGAAAACCACCATAAAGAGTACCAGATACCGCTGCTGGCATAATCAATTGAGCAACACCAGCGCCAGCTAATATACCATGCGCCGACCACAAGATTCATGGTAGCGAGTATCTGCCAAAAAAATTCGGCAACTGGCTGGACTGACAGCGGTGGAGGAGGCTGCCTGTTTTCAAATTGACTGAAGTAAAAATCAGGCATTTTTAGGTTTCACTATATCTTGCGGAGAGAGTATTTTCTTCATTATAGCAATAAAGTTTCTCTTTTATTTTATGGTTATTACAATATATCACCAGTGCCAACTTATACTTATACCGCCTTTGGCAAAGCCGCCATCATGAGGCAGATCGTCACGCCATGGAAAACGGTTTCCCCGATAATTTTTATACGCTACTGTGACATATTCATTGCGATAGCCGAATTCAAAAGTGTAATCAGGACTCCAAGGTTGTTGTTGCTCCTTGTCCATATAAGAAAATAACGTGAAACTGAGATACCAGCCCTTATAGATCGGTGCATCAAAACTGAGGCT
>QYLO01000083.1 GCA_022766165.1 Candidatus Electrothrix gigas | reverse complement strand
ATCTATTTGTTATTTGTAGGTTTGGTCTCGGCCGTAGGCCGGGGGGAACGCTTTGTAATAAATTGGAAAGATGGCATTACAGGGAAACTGGAGTCCCTATAATACCACTCTATCAAGAGCTTGAGTTGGTCGTCACTCCAACTTCCCCAACCTCTCCTGCGACTCCTCATTCTTCGCCAAGCGGGTTTCCAACTCTGCCAACTTCCCACGTTCTTTTTCTACCACAGCTTCCGGGGCATTGTTGAGGAATTTCTCATTGCCCAGTTTACCCTGAACCCGCTTCAACTCCTGCTCAATTTTCTTGCGTTCACGGGCCAATTTGTCCAGCTCCGCTTCCACGTCAATCAGATTCTTGAGCGGGACAAAAACCTCGACCCCGCTGTCGGTGAGCACATGCCCGGCATCGTCCGGTACGGTGCCGGTTTCCATGATCTCCAGCGATTCAGCGCGGGTCATGGAGCAAAGCGCGTTGCTGAAGGAACTGAGCAGTTCCCGTTGTGCCGAATCAGCACAGATCACCGAAGCCTGCACTTTCATGGTGGGATGGACATCCGCCTCGCTGCGGATAGTACGGACAGCGGAAATCACATCCATGAGTAACTGCATGGATTCATCCGCCTCGCTATCCTGCCAGGCCGGGTTGGCCTCCGGGAAAGGCTCCAGCATGACTGTGCCGCGCTCGCCGGGCAGTTGGCTCCAAATTTCTTCGGTGACAAAGGGACAGATCGGATGGAGCATTTTCAGGATATTTTCCAGCACGCAGAGCAGCACGCCTCTGGCCTGCTCACGTTTGGTTTCGTCATCAGAAAACAGATCCGCCTTGATCCACTCCACATACCAGTCACAGAATTCATGCCAGGTAAACTGGTAGATAGATGAGGCGATCAGGTTGAAGTCATAGCCGTCCAGGGCCTTGCGCACGTCACGGATGGTGGCATCGGTGCGGCTGAGTATCCAGCGGTGCGGCAGGGCGAGCTGCTCCGGCTGCGCTGCAACGGCAACAATACCCGGATTACTGTCTTTGATGTGCATCTGGGCAAAACGGGCTGCATTCCAGAGCTTATTGATAAAGCGGCGGTAACCGTCAATGCGTTCCTCGTCCATCTTGATTTCCCGCCCTTGGGCGGCAAAAGCGGTCAGGGTGAAGCGGAAGGCATCAGTGCCGTACTGGGCGATCATATCCACCGGGTCAATCACATTGCCCGTAGACTTGGACATCTTTTTGCCGTGCTTGTCGCGCACCAAGGCATGGAGATAGACATCGTGAAAAGGCACCTCATCCATGAAATGGAGTCCCATCATCATCATCCGGGCGACCCAGAAAAAGAGGATGTCAAAGCTGGTAATCAGGACCGAGGTCGGGTAGAAGGTGGCAAGTTCCTTGGTCTGCTCAGGCCAGCCCAGCGTGGAAAAGGGCCACAAGGCCGAAGAAAACCAGGTGTCCAGGACATCGGTCTCCTGTTCAAGTTTCAGGCTGCCGCAGACGATACAGGCTTCAGGGGCCTCCAGAGCCACCATCATTTTTCCGCATTCCTGACAGGTCCAGGCCGGGATGCGATGGCCCCACCAGATCTGGCGGGAAATACACCAGTCACGAATATTATCCATCCAGGAATAAAAGGTGTTGTACCAGGTATCAGGGTAGAGTTTGATTCGCTCTTCCCGGACCGCCTCAACCGCCTTGTCCGCCAGCGGCCGGACCGAGACAAACCACTGCTTGGAGGTGGTGGGTTCGACCACAGTGGCACAGCGATAGCATTTGCCGACTGCATGATCGTAGTCTTCGATTTTGTCGAGAAAACCCAGCTCATCCAAGTCCTTGACGATCTGCTCCCGGCAGGCAAAGCGATCCATCCCGGCGTATTTCCCGGCCTGCTCATTCATGACACCGTGATCATCCATGATCTTGATTCGCTCCAGATCATGGCGCAGGCCGATCTCGTAGTCGTCCCGGTCATGGGCCGGCGTAACCTTGAGCGCACCGGTTCCGAATTCCCGCTGTACATGATGATCCAGCACCACCGGAATGATTCTGTCCACGAGAGGCAAACGGATGCCGATCTCCTGCAAACCGGCATAGCGTTCATCTTCCGGATGCACAGCCACAGCGGTATCGCCGAGCATGGTTTCAGGGCGTGTCGTAGCGATAACGACCGAACCGGACCCGTCCGCATAGGGATAGCGGAGATGGTAGAGCTTACCCTTGGTAGGATCATGTTCCACCTCATCATCCGCCAGTGCGGTATGACAGCGCGGGCACCAGTTGACGATATAATCGCCCTTATAGATCAGTCCTTCATCATAGAGCCGGACAAAGACCTCACGCACGGCCTTGGACAGCCCTTCGTCCATCGTGAAGCGTTCCCGATCCCAGTCACAGGAAGCACCCATGCGCTTGAGCTGATTGATAATGGTGCCGCCCTTATCGGTTTTCCACTGCCAGACCCGCTCAATGAATTTCTCCCGACCAAGATCATGCCGGGTTTTCTTTTCCGTGGCCAACTGGCGTTCCACCACGTTCTGAGTGGCAATACCGGCGTGATCCGTACCCGGCACCCAGAGGGTGTTGTCGCCCTTCATCCGATGATAGCGGGTGAGCAGATCCTGCAGGGTGTTGTTCAGGGCATGGCCGATATGGAGTACGCCGGTCACATTGGGCGGCGGAATCACAATGGAAAAGGCATCCTTACCCTCTGCCATTTCTGCGCTAAAGGTCTTGTGTTCCAGCCAGTACTCATACCAGCGCTGTTCAACCTCCTCAAATTGATATGCTTTGGGCAGGTCGTATTTGGCGGAAGGCTGTGCTGGGGTATTTTGATTTGTCATAATATTGATAAGAAGCTGTGAATAAAAATGAAGGGAAATATAAATATAAAGCGGCAGTATATAACACTGGGCAGGAGGCTTCAAGGAATTCTGCTCTGTTGGTCATTTAAAAATCATATTGTCAACCTGTCAGACTGTCAGATTGACAATATATCTTGAGTCATCTGGCAGATACAGTATAGTGTATGAATATATAATCCATACCTTCCCCCTAGGGAGGGACAACAGAGAGACAAGCCATAACAGCCCGGTTGTACCTCTTATCAACTTTTATCAACTCTTATCAACAGCCCCTGAAACGGATGTGTGGATTAACCGGTTTTTTAAGCAAAACATGGTTTGAACAAGAACAGACGGATGCCTTGCTGACTCGCATGTTGGACAGTATTGCCCATCGAGGTCCGGATGATAGCGGGATCTGGAGTGATACAACAGCAGGTATTTTTTTAGGACATCGGCGGTTAGCTGTTGTTGATATATCACCAGCAGGTCATCAGCCTATGTCTTCTCGTTGCGGGCGATATGTTATCGTCTTTAATGGAGAGATATATAATCACCTTGCCTTGAGAAAAAAACTTGTGCAGCAGTATAAGCATCAGCAGCAAAAGCAACAAAGACAATGGCAAGGCCATTCTGATACGGAAACCCTGCTTGCCTGTTTTGCAGCATGGGGTGTTCAGCAGAGTTTGCAGGATGTAGAGGGCATGTTTGCTCTTGCGGTTTGGGATCGTCAGAAACGACAACTGACCCTTGCCCGTGACAGGATGGGTGAAAAACCTCTGTACTATGGTTGGTGCCGTGATGCGTTTCTCTTTGGTTCGGAGTTAAAGGCATTACGTCAGTATCCTGGATTTCCTCATACTGTGGCAAGAGATGTACTCAGTCTTTATCTTCGCTACTCGTATATTCCAGCACCGTATTCTATTTATGAGGATATCTATAAGATAGAACCAGGGTGTATGCTCACGGTTGATGCGGCCTGTCTTGCTCACAAACCTGCCCATGCTCCTACCGCAGAGAGTTTATGTAATGGTAGTAAGGGGGTTAAGGGGATTGGCTGGACCTTGCAACCGTATTGGTCGTTATGGTCGTATTGGTCGTTGTGGTCGTTGCAGGATCAGATAAAGAGGTCTGATCATCTTGATAATTTTTTGAATGAGCAGGAATCCCTGTCCTTGCTGGAAGCACGGTTGCTGGAATCCGTACAGCTCCAGTCTGCTGCTGATGTTCCACTGGGAGCCTTTCTTTCCGGTGGAATTGACTCTTCTTTAATCGTAGCATTGATGCAAAGGCAGGCAAGTCAGCCGATAAAGACCTTTACCATTGGCTTTGAAGAACAGGGATACAGTGAGGCGGTTTATGCCAAAGCCGTTGCGCAACATCTGCGCACCGATCATACCGAGTTATACCTCAGCGCTGCGCAGGCAATGGCGGTTATTCCCCAACTGCCGACCCTGTATGATGAACCCTTTGCCGATTCATCGCAGATTCCGTGTTTTTTGGTGGCGCAAATGGCCCGACAGTATGTTACAGTGGCCTTGTCCGGCGATGGCGGAGATGAGTTGTTTGGAGGGTATAACCGGTATTTTTGGGTTCCCCAGATCTGGAAAAGAGTCTCTTTGCTACCTTATCCCGTTCGGCAGCAGATCTGTCGTCTGCTTATTGGAGTATCTAAACGGGGTATATGGAAAAAGAAGATTTTTCCTCTTGTTCCTGTTGCACGGGCTGGAGAAAAAATGCACAAGCTCGGGCAGCGATTACAGGGGGTTCGCAACATTGACGAGTTTTATCTGAGCTTGCTTGCAGAGTGGAGAAGACCAGAGGAGATACTTGCACTTACAGCTACTCAAACAGCTACTCAGGAACCGAAAACCCTGCTTACAAGGCGAGAACAATGGCCACAACTGGACCGGATTGAAGAACGAATGATGTACCTTGATGCCATGACCTACTTACCAGATGATATCTTATGTAAGGTGGATAGGGCTGCTATGGGAGTAGGACTTGAGACCAGAGTACCCTTTCTCAGCCATCGTGTGGTTGAGTTGGCCTGGCGGTTACCCTTATCTGTAAAGATCCGTAATGGACAGGGAAAATGGGCGTTGCGCCAGATACTGTATAAGTACGTGCCGCAAGAGTTGATTGAACGACCAAAACAGGGGTTTGCCATACCTTTGGGAGATTGGTTGCGTGGCCCTTTGCGGGACTGGGCAGAGCATCTTTTGGATGCTACCCGATTAGTTGAACAAGGATATTTTGTTTCAAAACCTATTCAACAGAAATGGCAGGAACATATCAGTGGAAAACGTCATTGGGAACATTCCCTCTGGTCAGTTCTGATGTTTCAGGCCTGGCTTGAGAGGCAAAAGGAGAAAATTTGAGATGTGGCCGTATTGGCTTATGTACTTGATTCCGGTACTTGCTGCCTTGTCCGCCGAAAATAAGGAGCGTCCCTGGGGGCCTTGGCTTGCGTTCGGTTTTTTTTTGACAATCTGTATAGGCTTCAGATTTCAGGTGGGTGGTGATTGGAATAATTACCTGCCCTATTATAATCAGGAGATTGGCAAAGCCCTTTTTGCTCCCATCAGCGGTGATCCTGGCTATGTGTTCTTGAACCGCCTGATGGCCTTGTGGGGTTGGAAGATTTACGGGGTCAATTTATTTTGCGGGCTTATTTTTACAATCGGCCTGACTATTTTTTGTCGTGGCTTGTATCACTCGTGGTTGGGGATGGCTGTTGCTGTTCCCTATCTGGTCATTGTGGTCGCAATGGGCTACTCCCGCCAAGGAGTGGCAATAGGATTCATCTTCTGGGGACTGGCCTATCTTGAAAAGGGAAGGTTTCTCCACTATGTGTTGTTTATAGCCGCTGCATCACTCTTTCATCAAACCGCCATTATCATGATTCCCTTGGGGATTTTTCTTTATCGTCACGGGTGGTGGTATCGTATTATGGCAACTCTTTTGGTTGCCTTTGGACTCTGGAATACCCTTGTTGTTGATGATGTGAATCATCTTTGGGCAGCCTATGTTGAGCAGAAAATGTACTCTCAAGGAGCTGTTGTACGAGTGGCAATGAACTGTGTTGCAGCTATCATCCTTCTCCGATATTGGAAGCAGTGGAAACAGATCTATCCTAATGCCTTGCTTTGGCTCTGGATGTCCTTTGGTGCGATTGCCTGCGTTTTTCTGGTGCGCTTTGCAACGACTGCTGTGGATCGGCTGGCCCTGTATCTTATCCCCTTGCAAGTGGTGGTCTTTTCCCGTCTCCCTTTTCTCAGCAGAAAGGAGTATCATCCCCATACCATGACGCTATGGATTGTATTTGGCTACGGTGTTGTGCTCTTTGTCTGGCTCCATTTTGCCGCCCATGCCCAATATTGGCTTCCGTATCGGAATATTCTTTTTGAATAAGCCGATCTGCCTGTTATGAAAATCATTTTTTTTGCCAATACTGACTGGTATCTTTATAATTTTCGTTTAGAGCTTGCCCGTTATCTCTGTGAGCAAGGGGCGCAGGTCATTATGATGTCTCCGCCGGGCGAGTACGGTGTACGGCTAGAAGAACAGGGGTTTCGCTGGCTTCCGCTTCCTATGGAGCGTCGCAGTTTACATCCGTTGCAAGAACTCCAGTTGCTTCGATATATCTACGCAGTATATACAAAAGAGCAACCTGATGTGGTCCATAACTTTACCATCAAGAGTGTGGTATACGGCGCCTTGGCTGCCCAAGCCGCAGGGGTTAAGAAGAGGATACATGCTGTTGCTGGCTTAGGGCATGTGTTTACCAGTCATTCGCTCCAGGCGCACCTGCTCCGCCCTCTGGTCAAAGGGCTATTACGGCAGGCGCTGCGAGGGAGGGAAAGTCGTTTGATTCTGCAAAACCCTGATGACAGGAGGCTGTTCTTGCAACATAACCTCATCAGTCCAGATCAGATGTATTTAATTAAAGGTTCAGGGGTTGATACGAAACGTTTTTTTCCAGTATCAAGAGATAAGAGGAAGAGGGGAAAGTTTCGGGTTGTACTGGCAGCCCGCCTACTCTGGGAAAAAGGCATCAGGGAGTACCTAGAAGCTGCTACCCTGTTGGCCCATCGAGCTGATGAGCTTGAATTTCTGCTTGCCGGAGCTGCGGATTCAGGAAACCCCACTGCTGTTCCAGAGCAGGATATAAGGAAATGGCAACAGGCCGGTTTAGTGACAGTGCTTGGGCATGTAGAGGATATGCGAGAGCTACTCACAGAGATTGATCTCATGGTCTTGCCCAGTTGGCGAGAGGGAACCCCACGCAGTCTCCTGGAAGCCGCATCTATGGGATTGCCTATTATTACCACAGACGCACCCGGCTGTCGGGAAGTAGTGGAGCATGGAACAAACGGTTTTCTTGTCCCTGTGCATAATGCGCCTGCCTTGGCAGCCAAGATAGAATATCTTCTCGAACACCCAGATACGTGCCGTTGTTTTGGTCAGGCAGGTCGGGAAAAGGTATGTCAGGAGTTCGCTCAGGAGATTGTCTTTCGTCAAACTTGGGATGTCTACTGTTCTCTGAAGAGGTAGAGGTAATTATCAACGATAATTTGATTTTATAATAAATATAAACAGATAACTCAATATTTTAATCGTTGTAATGGGTTTGAAGTTTTTCTAACAATTCGATCCCACGCTTTTTACTGCCTTTACCAGCCATAACTTTAAAACTATTTTCGGCATCAAATGCGGTTAACGCCATTACCGTGAATTCCTCATAGAGCTTATTGATACTGGTTTTTCTTGATGCTGCCAGCTCTTTAATTCTCTTGTGGGTATCGTCCGGCAGTCTTACTGTAATTGTTCCCATAATTTTTCAGGATGTCTCGCCTTAAGTTGGTGGCCAATTTATTAGTATCTTTATAACGACCTTAATATCTCGGAACTTGGATACCAATATTCCCGAGCTTCACCAATAAGATAGATAGAACCAGTAATAAATAATATTTCATCACTGTTCATTGTTTTAATTTTATTAAATAAGTATTGATGTAAATTGTAACATTTTTCGACTATTGAGTTCGGTATTACTTCTTTGATTTGCGCAGCAACTTTGTTAATAGATTGAGCAGGCTTTCCAAATACTTTTGGTTCAGCTACAATGAAGTTTGAGGTTATACTGCTTAACGAAATAAGCATTTCTTCTGTGTCTTTATCTTGAATAAATCCGACAACACATGAAATTTTTTTATTGTAGTATTGATTTTTCATAACGTTAACAACGTATTCTATTTTGTGAGGATTATGTGCTGCATCAATAATAACTATAGGAGAGTCTTGTAATATTTCCATCCTTCCAGGAAAAAAGGTGTCACCTATAGCCTTCTCGATATTTTTTTTGTTAAGATCAAAACGATACTGTGATGATAAAATATCAACAGCAGTTATTGCTGTCGCAATATTCTCAATATTAAATCCTGATATACTATCTTTATTTATTTTATCTATAGTTCTATGTGGTGTTTTGACCGTTAAGGTACCATCTGCTTCTGTTTTATAGATCAACCTAAATAGATTGCTATTTTTCTTTCTTGCCTCTTCAGCTATTACTCCAAACGCTTTACTATTGCTCTCAGCAGTTAATGTGTAGCTATTTTTTTTAATTATACCAGCTTTGTGCCATGCAATTTCCTTTAATGTGGTTCCTAAAGGTCCGGTATGGTCAAAATTCACATTAGTAATAACAGACAAATTAGATGGCAATACAACAGTTGGATCAAAGCGTCCTCCCATACTTGCCTCAGTAACAGCCCAATCAACATTTTTTAGATCGAACCAGATAAATGTTAAAGCAACCCATGCTTCGGTATATGCGAGCGTATTTCCCTTTGCGACCCATTCATTGTACATTTGCTTAAACAAACTAATCAATTCAGCAAATTCATGTGGAGAAATCATTGTATTGTTTAAGCGTAATTTTTCATTCACAACCTGAAGGTATGGGCTGGTGTGATCAGCTGTTTTAAAGCCGCATGTATAAAGAAGTGATGAGATAAACGATGTCACAGAGCCTTTTCCGCTTGTTCCTGCAATATGGACACTATTAAAATTATTTTGAGGATTACCAATGAACTCTAAAAACAACGAAATACGCTTGACCTGTTCTTCAAGTTGAACTCTCCTTTCCAATAGGCTTTTCTTTTGGTTAAAACGCTCTCCTTGTGGATCAGTAATTAAACTATAAAGCCATTTCCTTGCAGCGTGGTAATAATCCATTTTAAATTGAGACATTTAAACTCCATACATAGGGGTCATCAAATAAGAAAAATATTCCGACTGAATTGACTGTCAATCATATTGAATGAAAAGTAAACAGAAAACCGTTACCGACAGGATGAAATGTACTCACACCGGTATTACACCCCAAAATTAAACCCCGCAGTCATGCGAGTTTCAGGGAAGGGTTACAGGTTTGAATACCAATGGAACTTTTTTTCCTCTTGCAATTTCCATAAACAAGGGCTAATCCTTTAAATCTGTTCAAGGAATGGCATTCATCGCTCCTTTTGCAGGGGAACATCTCTTTTTCCGAGGGAAAGGAGAACAGCAAATACTGCGGCAGGCAACCTCAAACAGTACGTGAGGTTGTTGATTGAGATTATTTGCTGCCGGTGGGATTTGTTCTGAATTGTCAGGAAGAGAAGGGCCGTCAGTATGGAAGCTGGCGGCCCTTTTTTAACATAACATCAACTATTCGAGTTCTATCATCAAATGATTATGGAGGCTCCGATCCAGAGAGCCTCTCATCACTTTGAGTTATTGAGTTATTTTGAGTGCCGCTCCCAGTACCAACCGTCGCTATGAGAACCTTTAATCCGACCAAAGAGGTGGACATTAGCAATGACCCGTACCCGATAGGCTGAGACATCTTCGGCCATCTCGCAGGAGAAGCTGTAGCTTGCGAGTTCTGCATCTGCCAGTGTGTCAGGGGCATTTGGATTGAATTCACAGCTATTAACCGCCACAGGTTTCCACTTTCCGTCCCGGTACTCTGCGGTGATCTTGAACTCATCTACCTGGGCAAGTTTGCCGTCGCCGCTGGCGTTCCGTACAGTGAAATCGCCGTTCAGGCTCGTTCCTGAGAGTGTAAAGTCAACCAGATCAACCTCAATACTGCGGTTGTATTTTGCATTAACAGTGACAGTTACCTCTGCCGTATCGCACAAGCTGTCCGCACTGGTCAGGCCGGGCTGTCCGCTGGGATCATCACAGATGGTGTAGGTACAGGTATCGATTCCTGCAAAACTTGCCAACGGAGTATAGTTGAGTGAGCCGTCGCCGTTATCGCTCATGCTACCGCCCTGCTCACAGGTCGGATCAACGGAAGAGATGTGGATCGGATCATTCTCTGCCGGATGATCACGGTCGTTGTTCAGCACAGGAATGTTCACGCTGATATTTTCCTGCGTCGTGCCGTTGTCATTACCAGCGGTGGGTGGATCGTTGACACAGGCGATATTGATGGTCACATGCGCCTGATCTGTGCCACCGTTGCCGTCGGATATTTCGTAGTCAAAACCGTCAGTGCCGCAGAAATTTTCGTTCGGTATATAGCTGAACGAACCGTCTGGGTTGACTGCTCCCAGTTTGCCGTTAACCGGATCTGTCAGTTTAGAAGCAGTCAGCGGATCGTTGTCCGGGTCAATGTCATTCTGAAGAAGACCTTCCAGAGAATCCACCAAGAGCGGGGTGTCTTCGGTTCCCTCGTAAAGATCATCGGTTGCAACCGGCGGACGATTCTCCGGGCAGTCAATAGTTATGGTGACATCAGCCTGATTGGTGAATTGACCGTCAGAAATCTCATAGGTCAGGGTATCGGTGCCGCAGAAGCCCGGATTCGGTGTATATATAATTTTTCCGGTTTCCGGATCAACTTCAGCGGTTCCGTTGGAGGGGTCTTCAACGATTGTCGGATTGCTCAACGGATCTCCGTCTGGATCGCTGTCGTTACCGAGCACAGGTATACTGATCGGGGTATCGGCAGGCCCTTTGACTAAATCATCCTCTGCATTCGGTGGATTATTAACAGCTCCGTTGCAATCCAAGCTGGGACCAGTTACCTCAACAGTCTCGAATCCACTGCTCGCTTTTGATGCGAAGGTAATCTGATCTTCGTCATAATTGCCGTCAACCGTGAAGTAATAGTTGCGCACTTCATTATCGCCGAAGCCCTGATCAAATTTTATACCGGTTAAACCCGTTG
Organism: Candidatus Electrothrix gigas; assembly: GCA_022766165.1. Lineage (GTDB taxonomy): Bacteria > Desulfobacterota > Desulfobulbia > Desulfobulbales > Desulfobulbaceae > Electrothrix > Electrothrix gigas. The sequence goes on along the minus strand of QYLO01000083.1, from coordinate 950 downwards.
TAGGATCAGTACCAATGCGAGGCAAACCTGCTCCCGATATAAGACCTTCAGAGTCCCAAATGCCGCTATCGACAACAGTCAGGCAGCCAAGATTCGCTTCCCAGGTTACATGGCTGATGGCGGGCTGTACACCGGATACTACTGTATATAACCATGTTGACTGATCGGCATTCGGAAAATTGGATATCACCTCAATAAATTCAACAGTATCGTTACCAACCGTAATCGGTTCTGCTGTTGCGGATTGAATACCGCCGCTGAAAAGGATAGCTGTCACCACAGCGGGTGCGATTTTACAGATTGCTTTCTTCATAATAATGTTCTCCTTCTTTTTTTGGAGTAGATTTTTGAATTCAGGACTTTTCTGAACCCTTGACCTTAATCAAGTATAATCAATCTTAAAATATAATACGATCTATTACCTCTTGCGATTGATTATTATTCTTTCTTATCGCCGATAAAAAAATAAAATACAAGGGTTGACTTTTTTTTTGGGGGGGGGAGGGGTATTTTTATGGAAAAACAAAAAGATAAAAATACATTTTTTCAGAAATTCTGAAGATAGCCTAAAGTAATGAAGGGAAAGACCCCCAATTAAACAACTACGGGTTCAATTGACCAACGATACATATTGGATTGAAAGATCAATGAAAAGTACTCCTGCAGGTATCACAGGATAAAATTGATCCCCGTAGCTATGCGGGTTGTTATGCGGGTTATAGGGAGAGACACATGCTCTGAAAAAAAACATAACTGCTTTTTCCTCTTGCAATTTCCACAAACAAGAGCTAATCCTTTAATCCTGTTCAAGGGACATAACAAAACCCCCGGAGGCGATTGGCAACGGTCTTCCTGCCGGTTCAATCAAAGCGATTCACCCTTGAATCGGTTCAAAGTCAATCTGAATTAACACGATTCACGCTTCAATCAAGGCAATTTCAATTTAAATC
>QYLO01000082.1 GCA_022766165.1 Candidatus Electrothrix gigas | reverse complement strand
TTATTGATTTTTATCATGTTTGTGAATATCTGGAAGCTGCCGCTACGGCATGTTCCGAGAAAAATGGAGCAAAAGCATGGAGTAATCGACAGAAGGCATTACTGAAAGAGGGGCGGGTGGAAGAGGTAAAAGAATCGTTGAAGCCGCATCTTGAGCCTGAGGAAACAGAAGATCAACATGCTCCTGTACGGAGCTGCCTGCGTTATCTACACAATCGTCCGGGACAATTCGATTATCTAGGTGCTCAAACCAGAGGGCTGCCCATTGGTTCAGGCGAAATAGAGAGTGCGCATCGGTACATTATCCAGGAGCGTCTGAAAATAGCCGGTGCATGGTGGACACCGGAAAATGCCCGGATCATGCTCGCCCTGAGAGTTGATCGTGCAGACGGGTACTGGGAAAAGTATTGGGATAATATAAAAAGAGCGGCGTAAGGTGTCAAAAACCGCACTTTTAATCACACCCGATACTTCACGGGAAAGTTGTTTCTTTCTATCCATCCCCATTGCTCCGATTTCAAAAAACTTTGACATCGCATAGGCTGCGGGGTTGACTTCACAACCTATAACATCCAATTGTCTTCCCAGACTTTCGAGCAGTACAGTTCCGCTGCCGGAAAACGGATCAGCAATTAATGCATCAGGAGCAGCATGGGTATCTAAAAAATACTCAATTAATTCTGGAGTGAACTGTCCCACATTTTTTCCAGATTTTCTTCCAAGGCCGAACGCATGATCGCCCGAGGAGCCTCTTTTCCTGTCCAAAGCTCAAACTGGGCAATGCCCTGATAAAGTAGCATAGCCAAACCATCAAGCGTCTGACAGCCTGCGGCCTTGGCCTCCCGGAGTAGGCGTGTTTCGAGCGGCGCATAGACAATATCCATGACCACGGAAAACCCAGATAAGATAGCAGGGGGAACCGCTATGCCTTCATTATCCGGCTCCATGCCTACTGACGTGGTGTTAATCAGCACATCTGCTGAAACGCTGGCAACCTCTGCCTCTGCTAAGGGGACAAAGGAAGCATCGAGCCAATCAGCAAGGGCCTTACCGCTTGCCGCTGTTCTGTTGGCAATAATCACCTCAGCTCCGGCCTCAATCAAGCCAAAACCCACAGCCTTGGCAGAGCCACCTGCTCCGATGACCAGCACCCGACTTTCTTGCAGATTGACCTTTTCCGCCAGCGCGGTGGTGGCCCCTAACCAATCGGTATTGAACCCGCATAAATGAACTTTTCCATCTTGACCCGGCTGAAAAACCAAGGTATTAACAGCTCCAATTTTCTCTGCTACTGAATCAATTTCATCAAGAAAAGGAAGAACCGCCTCCTTATGGGGTACGGTCACGCTGACGCCTCGAAACCCCAAGGCCCGTAGGCCAGCAATGCCCTGTTCAATGTCGCTGACCTTCAATGAGACATAGACCCGATTCATTCCCAGCTTGGCAAATGCGGCATTGTGCATAGCCGGACTCAGAGAGTGGCGGACTGGATTGCCAATTATTCCGTATAATCCTGTTGCTCCGTTAATAACCATAGGTGTTTTTTAGAGAGAGTAAGGTCAGGCAAGAAGACCTGTAAGTTTTTTAAGCTGTTTCAGGGACAACTGACCAGGGGCTGTTGCCTGTGCATCATGTAAGCAGATATATGTCATATAGCCGCCAAGATAGAGGGTGGCAAGACGGGTAATTCGGCCTGGATCACCCATACAGAAACAGCTCAGAGGAAAATTCGCCGCCTTAGCCTGTTCCTGAAGCCAAAGCACCCGCAAGGCATCTTCCCAGGTATGCGCCGTGGTGACAATTTTGCCGATGATCTTACCAGCAGGAGCATCGTTCTCCATCATTTGGGCCAGCACCTTATCCAGCTCTGCTTGAGGAGGAGTATTTTCAAAGTTATGCCAAGAAAGCACTATCTGGGTTGACGTCATATCAGCAGCGGCCAGCAGTTGTTGGCGTAGCCGTTGATCTGCCCGCAGTTCAAAATCAACATAGGCTACGTCCTGTTGGATAGCCTCAAGCAGCGGATCAATGCGCTTTTCCTCGGACGCATCACAGGCCCCGCCCTCCCATAAGGGACGATTGGTGAACAGGAGTGGTTTATGTATACAGGAACAACAATCACATATATCCACTTTGACCATACTGTCCAGACGAATTTCAACAACATCTACTTGATCCAGCAGCGGCTCAACCTGATGATACATGGTTTCAGCATCAGGCCCGGCTAGTGAAACGCAGAGCTTTCCCTGTTTCCCCTGTTTCATTTACTCTGTTCCTGTCTTTAAGGTACCGATAATATCAACCACACGATCCTCGCCCTGCTCTTGCAGATACGCTGTTATCCCCTGCACGATATTCTCCGCTGCCGAGGGATCGTAAAAATTTGCTGTTCCCACCTGCACTGCACTAGCTCCTGCCAAGAAAAATTCTAAGGCATCATCAGCCGTGGTAATGCCCCCAATACCAATCACAGGCAGGGAGACAGCCTGGGCAACCTGCCAGACCATGCGCAGGGCCACAGGTTTGATGGCAGGCCCAGACAGACCACCGATCACATTGGCTAATCTCGGCCTGCGAGTGATGGGGTCAATAGCCATGCCAATCAGGGTATTGATCAGGGAAACCGCATCAGCGCCAGCCTTTTCAACAGCCTTGGCCATGAGAACAATATCAGTCACATTGGGCGAAAGCTTGACAATCAGGGGCAGGTCGGATGCCTGCCGCACAGCTTCAGTCACTCGGGCAGCCATTTCCGGGACTGTGCCAAAGGCAACCCCGCCCTTTTTCACATTGGGGCAGGAGATGTTGATCTCCAAGCTAGCAACCCCGTCCACCTCGTTTAATTTGCGGGCAATTTCACTGTACTCTTCCAGAGAATCTCCAAGAATATTGACTACAACCGGGGTTGACAGCGAACGAAGATATTGCATCTTGCCAGAGATAAAACGATCCACTCCAACATTTTCCAGACCAATTGCATTGAGCATGCCACAGGCTGTTTCAAAAATTCTGGGCGGAGGATTGCCTGGCCGAGGTTGCAGGGAAATGCCCTTGACAATAATACCGCCAAGGTGATCAAGATCCACTAAATTTTCAAATTCCCTGGCATAGCCAAAGGTACCCGAGGCTGTCATCACCGGATTGCGCAGTTCCAGAGAACCGATCTGGACCCGCAGATCAGGTTGGCCACAGAGGCCAAGGTTTATTTCAGCGTCTTCAGTGTCAGATGATTCTATGACAGGTTGTTTCAGTTCTCCTCTGAGAGACTCCATTACAGGCTCCATTCCAGATGATCCGCATTAAAAACAGGCCCCTGCTTACAGACATGAACCAGTCCTTTTTTTCCATTCACTGTACAACCGAGACAGGCTCCCATACCGCAGGCCATGTGGGTTTCTAAAGAGACCTGGCAGCTCACCTCAGCCTGTTGGCACTGGCGAACAATATTTTCCATCATCAGGTGCGGACCGCAGGTATATACCCTCTCCACTGTGGGCAAAACAAAATCAAGGAGATCCGGGATAAAGCCCTTATGACCAATACTGCCGTCATCGGTTGCCAACTGGACTGCATAGCCTAAGGCAGAAAACTCTTCTGCTAACAGGGCCAGTTCATCTCTGTTGCGGGCACCGAGCAGGACATGGTCTTTTTCGATCTCCCGCCCGGTTTGCTGTAACTGTTCAGCAAGAAAAAGTAAGGGGGCAATGCCCATACCACCGCCGATCAAGCAGATTGGTTGCTTACAGGAAAGATCAAAACCATTGCCTAGGGGCCCGACAAAATCAAGTTGATCACCGACACAGCGTTGTGCTAACATATCTGTCCCCTTACCGATAACCTTAAAGAGCAGGGAGATCGTGCCATTACTTACAGAGTTGCGATGAATTGAAAAGGGCCGCCGGAGTAAAGGGTCAAGACCGTCAATGACCCGAACCATGACAAACTGGCCTGGCTGGGCTTGAGCAGCGAGTTTTGGGGCCTCAAAAGTCAGGCGAAAGACATCAGGTGCCAGACGATTACGTGTGAGAAGAGTACATTTTTGCTGGAATTCAGACATGAAAAAGGCTACAAGTAAGCATTAACAGGAAAGGTGCAACGGTGGGATCGTCCCAACCGATTCGGTTATAATAACCTGCACAGCCTTTTGATTCAAGAAAACATTATTTTCTCCATAAAAGCAATCTGGACACGAATATGGAAATGCTCCTTCTTTTCTACAGCTTTATTTTTGGTGCCTTAGTTGGCTCATTCCTCAATGTGGTTATCCTGAGACTGCCTGATGAAGAACAGTCTGTGGTCTTTCCAGCCTCTCATTGCCCGAAATGTAACACAAAGCTTCGCTGGTACGAGAATATACCCATTTTTAGTTATCTAGCACTCAGAGGAAAGTGTAGAACCTGCAAGGCACCCATTTCTCTCCAGTATCCGATAGTGGAACTCTGCATGGCCCTGCTCTCGTTGGCTCTGTATCATCGTTTTGGAATTGCTCCTATCCTGCCTTTTTACTTTCTCTTTCTTGCAGCCCTGCTGGCTATTATTTTCATTGATATTCATCTTCAAATCATTCCCGATAAAATCAGTCTGCCCGGCATCCTGATCGGCTTTATCAGCTCTTTTTTTAACCCCTTGGTCAGTTGGCAGGAATCCGGTCTAGGAATTCTTCTCGGCGGCGGAATCCTGTACGCAGTCGCCTACGGCTATGCCCTGCTTACCAATGAGGAAGGGATGGGACTGGGGGATGGCAAGCTGCTGGCTATGATCGGGGCCTTTCTAGGATATCAATGCCTACTGTATGTGATTTTTTTCAGCTCGTTGACCGGTACTATTGTCAGCATTCCTATAGTGTTTCAAAAAGGCAGAAAGGCCAAGATTCCCTTTGGCCCTTTTTTAGCCTTAGGGGCTATGTCTTGGCTCTTTTTTCAGCAGAATATCCTGTCAGTTTGGCTGTGGTATGTCGCTGTATCCGGCTAGGAATAGGAGGGGAGACTGTAATACCGCTGTGCAAATTTATTTTTTTTGTCAACTACCATCCAAAGGCCGTTAAAGAAAGGGTTTCAAGAGAGCCAACACTCTGTAAGCTAAAAATAGAGTTTTTTAAAGATCAATACAGCCCTGAAGAGTATGGAGAAGTTTTTCCGCTGGTCGATTGTAGATACAATACTCCCAATATTCACAATATCAACTTGAAAAAAAACGATTTAAACAGAAACCATCGTCTGATGCCATATTCGGTTTTTTATTGCCTCATTGCCTGCAAGCCCTGCTTCTCAACAACGTTTCTCCCCTGCTTGTCTCTGTTGCAGTTTATAAGAAAATCAAGCCTAATCATTTTTGACCAAGAAACTCATTTTCAGTTAAAAATGATTGTATTATACTTCCCATTTTGCCCTTCTGAGATTATTCTGAGATTAGCTAAATTTAATATATTTAATATAGTTACGTTTAATACATTGAAGGTCGGGATGGATGTCTGTTGTATAATCAGGAAGCAAGGTCTTTATTGTTGAAGACACCTCGTCTCACGTACTCATCCGATTCAAATAAAGCCATATATGCTCTGGGATACTATAAAAAAGTCTTTAATTAACTCACTTTCTGAAAGTGAGTACAACCTGTGGATCAAGCCACTTTCCTGTGTACAGGAGGACGACAAAACCTTACAGATAGCCTGTCCAGATCGCTTTTTCAGTGCTTGGGTTAAAGAACGCTATTTAGGACTTATTGAATCAAAGCTGAATAAACTGACAAATACTCCACCTACGGTCTCCTTGACCATATCCAACTGTTGTTCACCTCCTCCTCAACAGGAAAAAAACGGATCAGGGCAGTTACGACTCCCTGGAATGGACAACTTCAAGTCCACTATCAGGTCACTGCACCCAGCCTACACCTTTGATCAATTTATGATCGGCGAATCAAACCTGCTGGCCCGTTCCGCCTGTAACGCCATTGCCGTAGCAGATTACACCTTTGGAAACAACCTGTTCATGGCATCAGGAACCGGGCTTGGCAAGAGTCATCTGACCCAGGCTGTTGTGCATCAGGTTATGCAGAATGCTCCTGGCACCCGCATGCATTATCTAACAGCCCAACAGTTTTCTGCTGAAATGGTAAAAAGCATTCGTAACAACACTATGCAGCAATTTGCGCATCGTTTTATCCATAGCTGTGACCTGCTGCTTGTTGAAGATATTCATACCTTGGCTGGCAAGACAAAAACCCAGGAAGAACTTAATAATATTCTTGATTATCTGATAAAGTCGGGAAAAAGGGTCATCGTTACCTCTGCGATTCCAGCACAGGATATCCAAGGGCTGGACGAGGATTTTCGTTCTCGAATGACCTCTGGCCTCATTACTGAGATCAAGCCTCCAGAGTATAAAACAAGGGTTTCTATCATCCGTCACAAAGCGACCTATGGCAATCTTGATCTCCAGGATGACCATATTCATTTTTTGGCAGATCAACTGCAAGGGGACATTCGTCGTATTGAAAGTACACTTATGGGGATTAAGGCCAAGGCCAGCGTATACAATGCGCCACCTGATATGGATATTCTCCGTAGTGTGCTGGAAGACTTTGGCAACGTACAGCAAGAAAAAAAGCTTAACGGTGCCATTATCCGGGATATTATCTCCAGCCAATATAAAATTTCTGTTGAAGAACTCATCTCACGTTCACGTAAGCGGGCTGTCTCCTTTCCCCGCCAGATTGCCATGTACCTGACAAGGAAATACACTGAAGAGTCCTTAGCCAATATTGGCAACCTCTACAATCGAGATCATTCCACTGTGTTGTATGCTGTCAAGGTCATCCATCGTGATATTGTTCAAAAAAATTCGGTTCGTCAGCAGGTAGAACTACTGAAAGATAAGCTGAAAAGATAAACAATCCGCCTACTGGTACTCACCAGCTCACCTTGTTTTCTTGCTGATTATCTGTTTATCTGTTATTCTTTTTCACAAGGATAAACTACTCGCAATCCTGTGCGGCAATTCTGCCAAATTTTACCTTGCCAAGTTGACGAGTAATATAATGATTATTAAAAATTACTGAGGATTACTTAGGATTACTGAGGATTATTAAGTGCGACTATCGTACCTGTTCCATCATGCAACACGCTCATAAACATAACCACCAAAAACCAATGCACACCCCTGGGGAGGCCGTTCAATCTCGCTACTTTACAGTAGTCTTTCTGATCTCTGTTCTTCTGCTTGGTTTGCTTCTCTGGCCCTTTTGGCAGCTTCTCATCCTGGCCTTTCTCTTGGCAGGTATTTTTCGGCCAATATATAACTGGCTGAATAAATGGGTTTCTCCTTGGCTGGCATCAAGTCTCACCTGTGTCCTTGTTGCCCTTATTGTCTTTATCCCCCTGACCTTTTGTATAGGCGCTCTTTCCTCAGAAGCCCTGAGTGTTTATCAGTTAGGCCGGGACAGCAATATGCTGCTCAAACTGCAGCAGATCATTCAAAACAGCAAATGGATCACCCAAGGGCAGGAGGCTTTGCAGGGGTTTGGTATTAACTTTCAGCCATCTGATATCACAGAGATCTTTTCAGGACTGAGTAAGGATGCCGGATTGTTTATCTACAGCAAGGCATCTGTTTGGGCAGCCAACATTATGAGCTTTGTGTTTCAGTTCTGTTTTCTGATCCTGATGATCTATTTTCTGCTTATTGATATGGATCAGCTGATCCGTTTTATCACCCGGCTGTCGCCTCTGCCAGAGGAACAGAACAACTTGCTGTTAAAAAAATTTTTGGATATTTCAGGCGTTATTCTGGTAGGAAACGGTATCAGCGGTGTATTTCAGGGTGTTATGGGCGGGATCTTCTTTGCCGTATTGGGGATCAAATCACCGGTACTCTGGGCGGGAGTGATGGGGATACTGGCCTTTCTCCCCATCTTTGGTATCGGGTTAGTACTGCTTCCTGCGTCGGCAATTCTCCTGCTGAACGGCTTGCCAGGTCAGGCAGCAGGCACCTTTGTCTTTTATGCTGTCCTCTCCTTCACTGTTGAGTATCTCCTTAAACCAAAGTTTGTTGGAAATCAGGTCAAGATGCACACATTGCTCGTGTTTTTGGCCATTCTCGGTGGAATGTCTGTATTTGGCGTGCTGGGCATTATTTACGGTCCTCTGATCGTTACAGCCTTTCAGACCCTTTCCGATATTTACCTGAAAGAGCATGATCCTACCATGCAAGAACAAGAACGGCAGGCAACATCACCTGTCCCTGTTGCAGCTTCCAGCACGCAGGAATAAAATACAAGGCTACAACTCTACGATATCATCAAATAGATCAGCATGTTTCCTGATTTTTTCTCTACTCCCTATGGTGGCCCGAAAACGATTTTCAACCACTGCTAACTGATCCAACAACGGCGAGTATGCCTGCATGGCTGCCACCTCAGTGTCAATTACCCTGGCAATACGTTCCTGTTTCATCTGCGGAGTAATCCCACAAAGATACTCGTTACGAGCCGCAAGTCCTTGCACAGCTGGTGACTGCAACGGATTCAGCGATCCATAGGTGCCAATAATCAACTGATCCAGTTTTTCCCGACTCAGCTCAAGCTCACGAACCGCCGTGGCAATGGCATCATAGGCTGCAAAGGTCTTGCGTATCTGGGGATCACGATAACTCACCAGAGCAACATTGCCTGTTATCTGATGGAGCTGAATAAAACAACCATAGGCCCCGCCTAACTGACGCACTGTATTCCAAAGATAGTCACGGGAAAGCCAGGTTTTGAGTACTTCAAATTCACCTGAATACTCTTCTGACTCTGCAAAGAGATGACAGGCTTGCACATTATAGACAACATCAGCAGAGGTGGTAAAACCTTGATTAGCAGGCAGTTGAGGAAAGACCATGTCAACAGCCTGCGGTCGAGTCCCGTGAAGAGATGCACAGAGAGAACCTATACTGGCCTGTATCTTCTCTATATCCTGCTGAGAACCGGTTATAGCAACCTTTGCATTTTTTGGCTGAAATATCTGCCTTTGCAAGGTCTTAAGACTGGCAAGAAATGCCTCTTCCTGCGCATCATAGGAGGCCACCAAAGCTTTTAACTGTATATAAGAGGTTGCCCCATGAACATGCTCATTCATCATTCCTGATCGACTGAGATGAGCCAGTGCCCTTAAAGAGGCCAGATTATAGCCCTCACTCTGCACATTATGTTCTGCCCAGGTAAACTCTCTAAAAACAATCTCTCGAATACGCTGCCGATTACTGAGATCCAGATCAGCAAAGAAATCAGTGATTAACTCCAATGCCTTGGGCAGATAATCAGACAGAGCTTTAAGCTGAAACCACAGCAAGGGCTGCAGCGTTTTCGGAGCATGAGCCTTTTGATAGGTGGCAAAGGAATGGCTCAAGCCACCAGTCCAAATATTAACATCCTTGGCAAAGCGCATATAATCCCGTGAACCAGTACCAATCTCCGTGGCAATGGTACCGAACAGGTCAAGCCAGGGGAGCAGTTCCGCTGAAATTGTTGAGCAATCCAGTCCGATTTGTATGTAGGCAATCGCATTGGTGTCCAGCTCATTGGCAATGCAGGTTACATCATCATACTCTGTTACCTTGGCTTGCAGAAAGTCCGGTTTGCGCTCCAGGTCTTGGCGGGACAGACGGGGCAGCAGAGCAAGGATTTCTTCGCTGTTCGGGGTCTGCTGCAACTGCATCAACTCCTGAGTATGGGCGATCAGGGCAGCGGTCTTTTCCTGATCCAGGGTTTGCTCATAGGCTGCCAGCCGTTGCTGCTCTTTCTCTGCTGTACGGGTGGCCTTTTCTGGATCAGGTGCCAGAGTGACTGCAACAAAGGCCGGGTTTTCCAGTAGCCCAATGCGAATAAGCTCTTCAAAATACTTTTCCTGCAAGGCTTTTTCCCGAATAGAGGCAAACATCTCCTCAACAGCCAATGCCTCAAAGGGGTCAGAGCCGTGTTTGAGAGAGGGCAGCGTCTTGCCAATAAGATCAAGTCCTCGTTGGGCCTTGGTCAGCTCTTCCCGAAAGGCGAACTCATACTTATTCAGCTCAGACAGGACAAGATCTTGATCAAGTCCCTGTGCAACAATCTCTGCCAGTGTACGGCGATACAGCTCCAGAAAGTCATCCCGTTTGTCTACCTCAGACCCGGCCAGATAGGTCATCATAAAGGTCTTATAGCAAGAGTCTGCAAGAAAGAGTCCCCCAAAATCTCGACATAACCCTGCCTCAACAATAGCCTTTTTCAGAGGCGAGGCATCAGAATTATAGAGAATATTGGCAATAATCTGAAAGGCTGTATTGCGTTGACGATCAAGCACCGCACCCACGGCGGTTCCCACGGCCAGATAGGTCTTGCCGTTCAGATTACTGCCCGGCTGGACAGCATAGCTATCCTGAATAAAAATTGGCTCAGAGATATCCTCTCCCTGCACAATTTCAGCCTTCGTGCCAGGAGCATCGTAATCCGCAAGAAAGTTGTTCTGCACTGCGGCAAGCTCTTGGTCTAAATCCGCATCACCGTAAAAAAACAAAATCCCATTCGAGGGGTGATAATGCTTTTTATAAAACGCCACAAACTGCTCATAGCTGAGATCTGGAATAACAGAGGGATCGCCACCAGACTCATGTGCGTAGGTGGACCCAGGCATCAGGCCGCCAAAGGTGTGATGAAAAATAGAGCGGATAGGGTCGGAAAAGGCCCCCTTCATCTCGTTCAACACCACGCCCTGTAATTGCAAAGGAGCATCTTCTGATTCCTTATGATAATGCCAGCCCTCCTGCTCAAAGGTGCTGCGCAGGAGCAGAGGATTCAGTACGACATCGCAATACACATCCATAATATTAAAGTATTCTGTCATATTGCGACTGGCAAAGGGATACCAGGTCGTGTCTGAGCCGGTCATGGCATTGAGAAAGGTGGTCAACCCGCCCTTATTGATCTCCCCGAACACATCATGGACTGGATATTTTTTTGAACCCATGAGGACGGAATGCTCCAAGATATGAGCAACACCAGTGGAATCCTCTGGCACGGTTTGAAAGGTAAAGCAGAAGGTCTTATTAGGATCGGCATTTTTTATTGCCAGGGCTGGCATACCGAGAACTTCGTGTTCAAAGAGATAGACTTCAGAATGAATATCAGCAACATGCTCTTTTCGTCGCAGAAGAAATCCATGATAAATGGAACCAGGGGTGAAATCTGTCATACAAGACCTTTTCGGGTTGAATTTGACGGGAACCGGATGAAACCGGAAAAAAGAAACAGCGACGGGGGTATTTTCCTAAAATTTCTTGTGAGAATCAAGAAGAATAGTAACTGGACCAGAATTAACCAGACTGACATCCATCATGGCCTGAAATTCTCCGGTGGCAGTGGTGATACCGGAGTCGGCAACCACCTGAATAAACTCCTCGTACATTTGCCGAGCCTTGTCCGGCGGGGCTGCCTCTGACCAGGAGGGCCGACGACCTTTGCGGCAGTCTGCCAGCAGGGTGAACTGGGACACGATGAGCATGGAGCCGCCAGTGTCCTTCAGGGAATGGTTCATCTTGCCGTTTTCATCATCAAAGATGCGCAGGTTGATGATCTTGTCGGCCAGCCAGGTGATGTCCTTTGGTTCGTCGTCGTTATGCACGCCCAGCAGTACCAACAGGCCCTCGCCGATGACCCCGGTTTGTCGGTCGTCTACTGTTACTTTGGCGGATGTTACTCTTTGGATTACTGCTCGCATGGTTTTGCCTGTTAACCGCCCTAAAAATATTTTTTTTCTATTAGATATCCGCACGCCTTTCAAAACGGATCGCCAAGTACATTATCTTGACCAAAGATTCGTTCAACAACTGAAAGGGCTTTTCCTGATAGTTCTTGAGTGAATAACAACGTTAGATTGTGTTTAGCCCTAGAACAACAGACATAAAATAAATTTCGATTACGTTCATATATTTCTTGTTTGTCGTTGGGATATCCATCTTCCATCCACTCAAGGAGTTGACTCCAATTATAACGATTCCAACCTCTTCCAAAAACCACAAGTACATTACTAACTCTACAGTCGCAAGTTCTCAACGGTTCCCGATGAACTAAAGCTGTGTTAAGATTTGTGCCGGATTATGCTGCTTCCCTGGCCCACGCATTAGAATTTTGAAAAATCTTATCCTCAATTTTTCCCTTCAACTCGATGATCCAGTTTTTTTACCTTGCAAAGTTTTCAAGAATTCTGTTCAATTAGGGAATCTTTTTTGAATCCCAAAATAAGAAATAGGGAGATTGGTCTAACAATAAAACTCTGGATTAAGCTTT
>QYLO01000081.1 GCA_022766165.1 Candidatus Electrothrix gigas | reverse complement strand
CACTTCGGGGATATGCACCGGTGCGTCTTTAGAGAGCTGTATTTAAAAAAAGTGTCAACTACTTTTTGGGGTGTATGAAGCATGCCAAAAATAGCCGGAAAAAAATTTTCAGCCTCTAAGATACTATGCTTAAATCATTAGGTGTTTTTTATGAGCTGAATTGCTGCAAAGGGCGGCGAGGCATTGATTCGTACCTGCAGGAGATCATCCCGGTCAGGCAGTGGGTCGTCCGGGGCATCCATTCTGCCGAGAAAGGAGAGGCGATAGGTGAAGGCGTCTTCCAGGGTCACCTGATCGCCGTCAAGCAGACTCTCCTGAATCACCTCGTGTTCTGTCTCCATGACTGTACGAATTACTTCCTCGCTCAGGTTGGGCTGCCGGTCGGCAATCCGAGCAACTATATCGTCTTTGCCCAGTGTATTGCGCGGCGCAAAGCGAATCTTGTAGGACTGAGGGGTGGTAAGGGCGTTGACTGAGGGTCGCCATTGTATGGTTGCCATGACTGATCTCCATGTAAAAGAAAGGAATGTTGGAAAAACGAGAAGGAACACCTTCCTGCTTAAAACTGTTTGATTATTTTGTCAAGTATTTTTTTCCGTTCAAAGAATGGACGGACACGGGATTTTCCATCGGGCGATACAATCAAAAAGCATCGCTCGAAGGAAAAAAAAAGCATCGCTCGAAGGAAAGAAAGAGCATCGGGCGATGAAAAGAAAGAGCATCGGGCGATGGAAAGGAAAAGCATCGCTCGAAGGAAAGAAAGAGTATCGGGCGATGGAAAGGAAAAGCATCGCTCGAAGGAAAGAAAGAGTATCGGGCGATGGAAAGGAAAAGCATCGCTCGAAGGAAAGGGAGGCTAACTGTTTTTATGATATTTCTTGACAGGCAGTGGAAAAGGCGTTATGCAATTATATTGCTTGTTATAATCCTTGTTTTATCTACGATAAAATCCTTTGCAAATAGCACCTGTTTCCCTTATGAAAAATTTACTTACCCTGAAAGATTTTTCTCTGACCTTTTGCTCAGATCAGGAAATTGGTGGCAATAGCCAGATCCTGCACAGTATCAACCTGACCATTGAACAGGGAAAGACCCATGCCCTGGTTGGGGAATCCGGTTCTGGCAAATCGGTGACAGCCATGTCCATCCTGCGCCTGCTTGAGGATGTGGCTACCGTCCAAACAGAGGGGCAGATTCTCTTCAATGGGCGAGATTTACTGCAACTGAACAAAGAGGATATTCGGGCGGTACGGGGCAATGATATTGCCATGATTTTTCAAGAACCCATGACCTCCCTCAACCCGGTCTATACCATTGGGCAGCAGCTCACCGAACCCCTGCTGCGACACCGTGCGCTCTCAAAGGAGGCAGCTCGCCAAGAAGCCATCAGCCTGTTGGAAAAAACCGGCATTCCTGAATCAAAACATCGCTTAAAATCCTATCCTCATCAGCTCTCTGGAGGCCAGCGGCAACGGGTCATGATTGCAATGGCTCTGGCCTGTCGCCCTGCCCTGCTCATTGCAGACGAGCCCACCACCGCCTTAGATGTGACTATTCAGGCTCAGATTCTTGAACTGATCAACGACCTGCAACAAGAGTTTAACATGGCGGTTTTGCTGATCACCCATGATCTCCCCTTGGTACGCAAAGTTGCAGACAGGGTGTCGATTATGCACCAGGGACAAATCGTAGAGCAGAATCAGACGGAGAGGCTGTTTCAGCATCCTCAGCAAGACTACACCTGCAAACTCCTGCACGCCATTCCCAGCTTTCATCATCAACCAGCCACCCTGGGAAGGCCACTTGTACAACTCAAGGATATAAAATGTGAATTTGTGGTCAGCAAGTCCTGGCAAGGCTTTTTTAAGGAAAAACGGTTTACACGGAAGAAAAAGGTCTTTAAGGCAGTGGATAATGTGGGCCTGACAATTCGGCAGGGAACAACCTTGGGGATCATTGGCGAGTCAGGTTCTGGCAAAAGCACCCTGGCCTTTTGCCTGCTCAAGCTGCAAGCCTTTCAGGGCTTTGTGCGATACTTTGCAGAGCAAGGAGATACGCAAGGCGTGTTACTCTCTGCGTTGAGCAACCGCCAGATGCGCCCGCTCCGGCAACAGATGCAGATTGTCTTTCAAGATCCGTTTTCTTCGCTCTCACCCCGGATGACCATTGAGCAGATTATTGCTGAAGGACTGAAAGTACATAACTCAGGACATAACAGGCAAGAACGCCGTGTGCTGGTGCAACAGGCGCTGGAAGAAGTGGAGCTGGACCCGGCTATGGCTACTCGTTTCCCCCATGAATTTTCCGGTGGTCAACGCCAGCGTGTTGCCATTGCCCGGGCAATCATTCTCAAGCCCAAACTGCTGATCCTTGACGAGCCAACCTCTGCGCTGGATACCACTATCCAGGCTCAAATTATAGAACTTTTACAACGATTGCAACAGGACTACGGTATGACCTATGTCTTTATCACCCATGACCTGCGGGTGCTGCGTTCGCTTGCCGATGAACTGGTGGTCATGCGCAACGGGAAAGTTGTGGAACAGGGCATGGCAGACCGTATTTTCAGTCAACCTGAACAACCGTACACCAAGGAGTTATTGCGGGCAGCGTTCTATGAGCAGACTTCAAAGAAAATTCCTCACAACAACTATTCAGCCAGCTAACAGCCAGCTAAAAGTAATGCAACAGAAGAAAGAGAAAAACAGCCCAGCAGTCCGTCGCAGTCACAGAATGTTCTTTGCCCTTTTCATCGATTTTGTCCTCATTTTCGTGACCGCATCGTTTGTTACCAATCTCTATACCTTTGCGTATGAAGAGTTTACGAAATTCGGCGGAGGGCTTCCGGCACCGACCCAGCTCTTAGTTGATACTTTCGGATATGACAGCTTTGCGCTTATGTTCAGCTATAGCCCTTTCATGCTTCTCCTGTATGCGGCAACAAGTAGGAAATACAGGGAATACCGTTCTGAAGGAGAGCAAGCAGGATTTCTGACTGTTCCGAATGTCTACAAATTGATGGTCATCTATACCCTGCTGCTCTTAATATCCCTTCTTCTTCCTTTTATGTCGCTTTGCGGACCTTTGGATGACACGGAAGAAAATACGAGATACTTTATATTGGCAGTTGATGCGGCGCTGGTAGCGGGGATGTTTTTCTACACATATTTACGCACCAAGAAAAATACTCCGGCAGAATAACCAATAACCCGCTGACATGGTGTGAAACGCCTTTACAGGTTACAGGCTTTCCTTTTCATACGCATTCCTCCAAACCAGCTCAACACAATCAAAGCTGCTGCTGGCAGAAGTAACCATATCCAACCAAAACGCATGGTCAGCCAAGCTGCACCAATAATGGGCATCAGCAGGATTCTAGTCATCGGCCGCAGAACTGTACTGTTGTGGATCATATCGGCGATAGGCGGTGAATAGCGATAGTAGAGGCGAACCAGCGACCGGCTCACTGCGTTGGCCAGCATGAAGCGGTCCCGGAAGTTCCGAAGAATTGCCACTGCTGGGTGAAAAATAGAACCATAGGCTGCTGTGGCAACAAAGCAGGAATCTGCGGTTTGAAAGCTGATCTGATTGCCATAATAGGTGATGCCGTTGACCACAGCATAGGCACGGGCATAGAAAACAGTGCCGGGTTTGAGATCTTCCAGTTTGACTGTGAATTTTCCTGTACCGGAACCTGCATCAACACTGCCCTGTTCAAGGAAGTCATTGTCCTCGGTGTCTACCGTGGTGCTGGAAGTACTTGTGGAAGTACTCGTCGTAGCGGTCGTTGTGGAATCTGTGTCCTCCTGAGCAATAGCCGTACTGACAAACAGCTCGCCAACGTTTTTCAGAGCAAGACTCATACCGCTTCGGAAGTTGTTGTTGTGAAGTATAAAAGCTGTCGGACCGCCTGGAGGAGTCACTGTTGTGTCATCCTCTACAGTAAAAGCCAACCGAGTTCCAGATGTGTTGACATTCCCCTCTGTATCCTTACAGCGTACATAGTATGTATAGGTTCCTTCTGCTAACTGCCCTAAACTCACATGATGCCCAGTACCAAATGAGGAAGAAAGAACATGGCTCATTCCGTCATAATCCTCATCATAGTTCTCGTTATATCTACAAATTGCATTCTCATCCGTAGAGACGACAAGAAAAACCTGCTCTGCTGTAGAAAACGAGCTTTTTGTACTGCTGGTTATGCTCGGTGCAGTTGCATCTGCTGTTGAGGTTGTACTCCCCTCCAACACAGGGAGCGTATTAACACTGAACACGACCCCACGCTTTGTCACAGTACCCAGTTCAGGAGAAATCTCCACCGGAATAACCGATGTTGTCCGAGTGTTATCCAAAGGTTGACCTGTAAAAATAAAGGCATTCCCTGTGTCTGTGTTCCAGTATGTAGGAGCAACACCATCTTGAAAAATCGTGTATTTGCTAACCGCAGCCTGGGATACTTCCTGCGCACCGCTGGCACCGACAACAACCACACTGCCTGCATCGGCAGCAGCGAGAGAAAAGGTGTACTCCTCTTCATTATCCATTTTCGTGGTGATAATCTGAGCAACCGGCGCACTGTCCTTGTTATCCTCATTATCCTCAGCCAACGCCCTAGCCCCAGTCATCTGCTGCTGAAAGAGCTGGGTTGCATTACTCCCATCCTTGCGTGCATAGGTAACCAGTATGGACTCACGCATCCCGTCTTCTCCAACGGTTACGCCCGTGGCTGCAACCATTGCCTCTGTTATGAGGGCATCGTAAAAAACCGTATCTTGTTTATCCGCAGTAATCAAAACCCCCCGCTCTCCAAACGCTCTATCGGGCAACCCGTTTTCGCCAAAGAGGAACAAGGCCCCGTCACGTTCACCGTTCTTTCCCACAGAACCGGCAACCAAAATACTGCCATCGTCCCGAAGTGCTAGGCCAGAACCTGCACTGGGTACAGTCCCATCTAAAGGAACAGTGACACCCTCATAGCCAAACGAGGTGTCAAGATAGCCATCTGCATTGTAGCCAAGCACCATAAGCGCAGTATGTTCTCCTTCTTGATAGGTACCAGCTATACGAATGCCTCCCTCATCAGTCAGAAGCAAACTTTCAGCCCGTGCATCTGTACCCACAGCACTGAGCATAAAGCCCTCATCAGCAAAGGTTGTATCCGGGCTGCCATTTTGTTGATATCGAGACAGCACAACCACCCGCCCCTCATTGCCCAAGGCGGTTCCAGTCAGCAGGATCTTGCCATCATCTTGCACGGCAATACCGGTAATCTCATCGTCAGAATCACTGACAGCAGTGACAACCAGCCCTTCCAACCCAAAATCCCGATCAAGAGAACCGTCGCTGTTGTATCGGGCCAAGGCAAAATCACGATTTCCATTAGTGGAGCTGTAGCCAGCCGCAAGAATCTTATTGTCCTGTTGTAAGGCTAAGGCAAAGACCTCATCATCGTTTGAGCCCACTGCTGTAGAAACCATCCCGTCAATGTTAAACTCGCTGTCCAAAGAGCCGTCAGCAAGGAGACGAAAGAGCATGAAATCTAAATCCGCAGTACTGGAGGTCGAGCCACCCACCAGGATCTTATTGTCTGGCTGGACAAGGACAGCATTGGCCTGATCACCATACGAACCTAGATTAACAGCTACTTTTCCGTTGTCACCAAAGCCAGCATCAAGCGAGGCTGCAAAGGATTCAGAGGTTTCTACAAGGAGAAGAGAGAGAAAGACTAGACAGAGGGTAGCGAATTTAATCGGGCAAAGGCTCATAGCGGTCTCCTACTGGAGAATGATAAAAGAGGATGTTGATACATTTTGATACAACACGACAAAGATGGGGATGCTCCCCTCCTCGTCCCTACAGTGTTTGCTGTCAATATACCAGGAATATGATAGTACACAAGGCGATATTACACAAGACTGTAGTAAGATACCAGAGATTTTTTATATTTTGTTGCCCCTCTCTCAAAGCTCTCAGAGAAGAGGAAGGGGAGAGATAGAAGTTATTTGCCAAAATTACAAATCGGATACCGACATTCTGCACAGTTACGACATAGCCCCCCATGCCCCATTGCGGCAAACTGCTCCCGGCCAATGGATTCACCAGTGAGAATGCGGGGAAGAATCAGATCAAACACGGTAATCTTATGAAACATCCCACAGGCAGGCAGGCCAAGAATCGGCACTTCGCCTATCTGCCCTACCAGAAACATAGCACCTGGCAAAACAGGAGTGCCATACACTGTATCCACAGCACCAGCCTTCCGAATACCGGCCCGGGTTACATCATCAGGGTCTACCGACATGCCGCCAGAGGTTATGAGCAGATCAGCACCAGCCTCCAGACAGAGTTGAATTTCATCGGCAATTCGGTTGACATCGTCTGGGGCAAAACCGACCCGGACCACCTCTGATCCCAAGGCAGTTATCTTTTTTCTCAGGACAGCCTCAAATTTATCCTCAATCCTGCCGTAGTACACCTCACTGCCTGTGACAACCAGCCCAGTCTTAACCTTTTTCAGAGGAAGAACCTGAATAATTTTTTCGGCAGAATCAGCAGAATCAGCTATATTCACCGCCTCTTCAACCAGGGAACGCTCTCCCACCAAGGGAATGAGACGGGTGGCTGCAACCTGTTCCCCTTTTTTTACCGGAGTATTGGTATGTAAGGTTGAACACATAATCTCGCCCAACAGGTTGAAACGATACAGGGCCTCTTTGTTGATCTTGAGCAGGCCGTCACAGGATGCCCGAAGCGACGCCTTGCCCTCTGTAATGTTGCCTGCATGTTCCACGCCCTGTCCGGCCAGAGCCGTAGCCAGGAGGCGGGCAGCTTCATTTTCATGAATTTCACCCTCTGAAAGCTCTAAGGCATAGATATGCTCCTTGCCCAGTCGGCGCAAGTGTTCAATATCCTCTAGGCGAATAATATGGCCTTTCCGAAAGGCGCATCCTTTAAACTTATCTTGGACAATCTCTGTGATATCATGAGGAAGTACCATTCCAACGGCTTGATCTACTGGTATACGTTTTTTCATCTTTTCTTTGATTCCTGTTGTTGTTTTGCTGTCAGCACCTCTTTTTTCTGGTATACTTTTCTGCAATGCTCTGCAATAGTATTGCATTCTCATGATCTTTTAAAGAAATTCCTCAAACAATCCAAAATTCTATTTCAACACGTTAAAAAATGAAAAAGGAACTACTTGATATTATCGCCTGTCCTCAATGTAAAGGTAAGGTAGAAATCAATGCAAACCACGACGCCCTCCTCTGTCATGCCTGTCAGCTTTCGTATGCAATCCATGATAACATTCCCATCATGATTATTGAGGAGGCCAAACCTCTTCAACCCATAAAACAACCTGCCTGATCCGTACATCCGTACCGCTGTACGATTTGTTGTACGATTTGTTGTACGATCTGTTGTACGATCAACACATAAACGTTCCAAGGCACTTTATGGATTTCAGTATCTTGACCCAGACCTTTACGCACTGGTTCAACACAACCTTGCCTGCCCTTACTCACTACCATTGTGGGCAACGTTTTACAATAATCTGTTTGTATATCATTCTGAGCAAGGCCACAGATATTGTTATCTGTAAGGTATTGCTCAGGATTGCCATTCGCACCAGCTTTGATGTGGATGAACATTTTGTTCGTTTTATTCACCGTCCAGCTGTCTTGTCTGTTTTTCTTCTGGGTTTACTCCATGCAGTCCTCGTGGAACCGGCATTTCCCTCACCTTGGCAGACAGCCCTGCCTAATGTGATCAAAACCCTGATTTTGGCTATCTGGTGGATTGCCTTGATTCGAGAGATCACGGTGATGAACGGGAATAATACGGGCTGGGCTATACGAAAGATTGATAAGACCAGATTCTACATGCTCAAGAATATCTCCCGCATTATCCTGCTCTTTATCGGGATTATCTGGGGCCTGATTATCTGGGACGTCAACCTGACCCCCTTGTTTGCCTCTGCTGGTATTGTTGGTATCGCCATTGCCCTTGCTGCCAAGGACACCTTGGCCAATTTTTTTGGCGGCATTGCCCTGTTTACCGATGCTGCCTATAAGGTAGGAGATTATATTATTCTTGAAAGCGGCGAACGAGGTGAAGTCGTGGAACTGGGCATTCGTTCCACAAAGATCAAGACCCGGGATGATGTCATGATCACCATTCCCAACTCTATCATGTCCACCACCAAAATTATTAACCAGTCTGCCCCGCAGACCAGCTACCGTATTCGCATCAATGTACATGTGAGCTATAACAGCAATCTTCGAGAAGTGGAAAAAGCCCTTCTCCGTGTTGCCGAGTCGCACCAAGCACTGGAAAAAAAACCAGAACCCAGGGTCAGATTTCGACGTTTTGACGAGTCAGGTATTTTTCTCCAACTGCTGGTCTGGATAGAAGAACCTGCTCAAAGAGGACTACAAACGCATAATTTACTCAAAATGATTCATATTGCTTTTAAAGAGCGAGGAATTGAGATACCTTTTCCCCAGCGGACCCTCCATTTTGAGACGAACAACAGAGAGCCTGATCTTAGCAATGATCTTAGCTCTGATCTTGCCCATGCTCCCCATGCTCCCCATGCTCCCCATGCTTCTGACTCAGGAAAATAAAATGATAACAATGCACCTGCACCCAAACCCAAAAGCACGCATACTCTTGCTGGCCTGTTTATTTTTTCTCACATCATTGACAACAGTATGTAAAGTGCAGGCTGATTCCCTGCCTGTCTTTGTCTCTATAGCCCCGCAAAAATGGCTGGTTGAGCAAATAGGTGGTGATTTAGTCAGCACCAACGTCCTGCTGGACAAGGGACAGGAACCGCACACCTATCAGCCAAGCCCGGAAAAAATCGCCTCACTCTTTCGAGCCCGTTTGTACTTCACCATTGGTCTGCCGTTTGAGGAACATATTGCCCAAAAAATAACCAACAGGAAAGGGAGGAAAGCTACCGGGGTTCAGCTCATTGACATAACAACAGGCATCCATAAGATGGCTATGAACACCCATGATCATGATCATCACAGGCCAGCACTGGCTCAAGAACACGCAGACCCTCATGTCTGGCTTGATCCGCGCAACGGAGAAAAAATGGCCTCAGTCATAACAGAGGCATTGACAGCAACTGATCCAACTCATGCAGCAACGTATCAACAAAATTATACAAAACTCAAGGAGCGATTGGCTCGACTTCATCAGGATCTGAAACAACAACTGACTCCCTTGCAAGGTGCAACCTTTTTTGTTTTTCATCCAGCCTTTGGTTATTTTGCCCATGCCTATCATCTGCAGCAACAGGCCGTGGAAATTGAAGGCAAGTCCCCTTCTCCCAAGCAGCTCTATACATTGGTGAGGCAGGCAAAGAAAAAAAATGTCAAGGTTCTCTTTGTCCAACCGCAGTTTGATAAGAAAAATGCCTCTATTGTAGCCCGTGCCATTCAGGGACAACTGGTAGAGCTGAATCCGCTCAGGGAAAATATTGAACAAAACCTTAAAGAGATGGCCAAGGCTATGCAAACGGCCCTTGCCCCTATCCCTCAATAAAAAAATTTATGAATCATGCTGCTATCCAGATAAGAGATCTCTGTTATTCTTATGATGACATTTCAGTTCTCACCGATGTTCATCTGGATATTTTTCCAGAGGACTCTGCCACCATTGTCGGACCCAACGGCGGTGGTAAAACAACCTTAGTGAAGTTAATCCTTGGCTTGGTCAGTCCAGATAAGGGAACAGTTCGGGTCTATGGCAATCCACCTGAACAGGAACGCATCAGGATCGGCTATGTTCCCCAGTATGCCCGTTACGATGCTCAATTTCCCATTTCTGTTTTTGAAGTCGTTTGCATGGGACGACTCGGCAACTCGCTCAGTGGCCGTTACACAGCGCATGACAAAGAGCTTGCCTTAGCATCCCTTGATGCGGTGAATCTGGCTGACCTGAGCCAACGTCCTTTTGCTGCTCTCTCAGGGGGACAGCGACAACGGGTACTTATCGCCAGAGCCTTAGCTGCACAAGGGGATATCCTGATCCTTGATGAACCAACAGCCAGCTTAGACCAGCAAGCAGAACAGCAACTCTTTACCCTGCTGTCAGAGCTGAACAAGAAGATGATTATCCTTATGGTGACCCATGAAATAGGGGTCTCACCTACATTTTTTCAACGGATTATCTGTGTCAACAACCGGGTTCATCTCCATCCGACCAGCGAACTGACCGGTGCATTGCTCCGTGATATGTACGGGAGTGATTTACGGATGATCCGCCATGACCATCGCTGCTCCACTGAAGGACATAAATATGACTGAACTGTGGAATGCACTCCTTGCCCCGGACCTGCCCTTCCTTCGCTATGCCCTGATTACCGGTCTTCTTGCCTCTATTGCCTTTGGTGTTATCGGAACCTTTGTGGTTGTACGTAGAATCAGCTATATTGCCGGTGCTATCTCCCACTGTGTTTTAGCAGGCATAGGAGGAGGTCTTTACCTTCAAAACGTGGTTGGTATCTCGTGGATTACCCCTGTACGCGGAGCTGTTCTTGTTGCCCTGCTTGCGGCCCTTCTCTTGGCACAGGTGAGTAAAAACGGTGATCAACGGGAGGATTCTATTATTGGTGCTCTTTGGGCGGGCGGTATGTCCATTGGTTTTCTCTTTATTGCCGTTACCCCAGGATATTTTGATCCCATGTCGTATCTCTTTGGCAATATCTTGCTTATCAGCAAGGAGGATATCTATTTTGTCATTGCGCTTGACGGTGTTATACTCTTTGTGGTTGGTATTTTTTACAATAAGCTGGTTGCCCTCTGTTTTGATGAAGAATACACGCAACTCCGGGGTGTGCATACTCATTGGCTCTACCTCCTGCTACTCTGTCTGACCGCCCTAACCATTGTCCTCCTTGTTCGTATTGTTGGTATTATCATGGTCATTGCCCTGTTAACCCTGCCCGCGGCCATTGCTGGTCATACAGCCTCTGGTATCCGTCAGATGATGCTCTTTGCAACACTTTTCTCAGCCCTTTTTATTATAACTGGCCTTGGCGTCAGTTTTTCTTTTGATCTTCCTAGCGGTTCAGTTATCATTCTTCTTGCTGCGGCCTGTTATTTATTCAGCCTTGTATTTAAAGGAAAACGATCAAGAAATTAGCAAAAACACATTCTTTCCCTCTGTAGTTTCAAGAAAAAACTTGAGCATTCCAAAGAATTCCGATACTATCCCAATATGGAATAGAGAGAAAAGAGGAGGTAAAATGATACTGCACAGATAATATTCAGGAAGTGGGGATATGATGAAAAATCAAGCATCCTATTTATTGCACTATCTCTTGCAGCTTTCATACTGAGCGGGCACTACTACTCTGCATCCTCTATCTCACGGACAGTTGATACCTATGCAACATCGACAACATCGACAAAGGTCGTCCAAACCTCCACCACTTACGGAGGGCTATATCCTTACGAAAACTGTGCAAAATAATAAAGTTATATAGAAAAGTTGCGTATTGAGTGACTTGCATATTTTGTTGTTTTTTCCCACCTAGGCTAGGGGAGAGATGGAAGTTTATATTCAGAAGATGAGAAAACTCATGAAGATAAAAGCATTGTTATTAACACCTGTAGTACTTACTTTTAGCTTACTGAGTGCATGCGGGTCTTATGGAAAGCCAGTATCACGAACAGTTAATACCTACACCTCAACAATACAGGTGGTTCCAACCTCAACTCGTACTGGGAACAGAGCAGGTAGCTATAGCTATGCACCAGTTGTTCGCTTCTCAAAACCGGCTGGCTCTAGCTACAGTTCCTCTCCAATGGTTCGCAGTTCTTCGTCTGTACCTCGTACGACGTATTCTTCAGGGAATAAAGCAAGTAGCTCTGCACCACCAGTTGTTCGCTTCTCAAAACCGGCTGGCTCTAGCTACAGCTCCTCTCCAATGGTTCGCAGTTCTTCGTCTATACCCAGTACGACGTATTCTTCAGCGAATAAAGCAAGTAGCTCTGCACCACCAGTTGTCCCCTTCTCAAAACCGGCTGGCCCTAGCTATAGCTCCTCTCCAATGGTTCGCAGTTCTTCGTATGTACCCAGTACGACGTATTCTTCAGGAAACAGAGCAAGTAGCTCTACACCACCTGTTGTTCGCTTCTCAAAACCGGCTGGCTCTAGCTACAGCTCCTCTCCAATGGTTCGCAGTTCGTCGTCTGTACCCAGTACGACGTATTCTTCAGGGAACAGAGCAAGTAGCTCTACACCACCAGTTGTTCGCTTCTCAAAACCGGCTGACTCTAGCTACAGCTCCTCTCCAATGGTTCGCAGTTCGTCGTCTGTACCTCGTACGACGTATTCTTCAGGGAACAGAGCAAGTAGCTCTGCACCACCTGTTGTCCCCTTCTCAAAACCGGCTGGCCCTAGCTATAGCTCCTCTCCAATGGTTCGCAGTTCGTCGTCTGTACCCAGTACGACGTATTCTTCAGGGAACAGAGCAAGTAGCTCTGCACCACCAGTTGTCCCCTTATCAAAACCGGCTGGCCTTAGCTACAGCTCCTCTCCAGTAGTTCGCAGTTCGTCGTCTGTACCCAGTACGACGTATTCTTCAGGGAACAGAGCAAGTAGCTCTGCACCACCTGTTGTCCCCTTCTCTCAACCGGCTGTCCCTAGCTACAGCTCCTCTCCAATGGTTCGCAGTTCGTCGTCTGTACCTCGTACGACGTATTCTTCAGGGAACAGAGCAAGTAGCTCTGCACCACCTGTTTTCCCCCCCCCCCCAA
>QYLO01000080.1 GCA_022766165.1 Candidatus Electrothrix gigas | reverse complement strand
ACTCCTGTGCTGCCGGAGAGCTGCTGAGTTGGGTGACAGGGGTGATTTTGACGGACGGGAATTGCGCCGCGCTTCGGGCAATAGCGTAGGCTGTGCAGATATCCAGATGAACCCAGATGAGCAGGGCCGGGGATACGGATTGCACTGATGCTCTGCGGGCTGTCGAAACTGACATCAATCAAGGCCGGAGCCGAGGGCGTATATGCCGTAGCGGTGTTGCGGTCAAAGAGCTTGGCCGACTCCTGTGCTGCCGGAGAGCTGCTGAGTTGGGTGACAGGGGTGATTTTGACGGACGGGAATTGCGCCGCGCTTCGGGCAATAGCGTAGGCTGTGCAGATATCCAGATGAACCCAGATGAGCAGGGCGAGAAGGGAAAAAAGCTTCTTAAACTTGCGTGTAAAGAACATAGCGACTCTCAGGCTTGGTAAAGAGAAGAGATTTATTTTTCTTGTCTAACCGGTTTTGTGCCAAATGCCAAGTGAAAAATATATTTTCAGGAGGTCAACATGTCAGAGCCTCCCACCATACTTGCCCTTTTTCCCGCTTGACCGATGCATTGGAAACGAATAGATTGCAGGAACGCTGTAAATATGACGTGATGAACACGATATATCCTTAAAAATCTTTAGAAAAACAACAAAAAAATGGTGGCAAAGAAAAGAAGAGACCCGGAACAGGGTGAGCGGGCAATGATCGAAGGCATTTTTGAAGGCAGCCCAGATGCCGTAGGTGTGGCTGTTATCCGGCTGGACTGCGGTTGTCGTAAAATGGCAGCAGTAAATCTTGCCGGAGAACCTGCCAGTAAAATCATTATGTACCGTGATCAGGCGGAATCGATCTGCAAGCAATGCAAAGAGGATAACGGTGATTTTATGCGGGTAGTGGAGCAGTTTATCAAGTGGAAAGAGCCAGAACCAGCAGAAGAGATGAAAAAAGAGATCTCAGCCAAGGTGCTGGGTACCAGTGAAGAGCGACCGCATTAACTGGTTTGTTTGCTTTTTTCACCATCCCAGAGCAATCTGGGATCAAAGCTGAGAGCAGCAAACATCGTACACAGGACAACTGCACTAAAGTACAGGGTAGCCGGGGCCGTGTCCACTGAGGAAAGGCTCCCAAAACGCACCAGAGAACACAGCAGGGCAATGACAAAAATATCCAGCATGGACCAACGCCCGACAAACTGGATAAAGCGAAACATTAACGCCTTGTGCCTCAGCCAGGTTGTCCATTGATTATGAACAGAGAGCAGAATAAGGGTCATACCGATGATCTTGAACAGGGGAACCAGGATGGATGCTGTCAGAATAATCAGGCCAATACCGTAGGAACCTCCCTGAAAAAACAAAATTATCCCATCAATAAGAGTACTTTTACTCATTGAACCTAAAGAGGAAACAGACATTATGGGCAACAGGTTGGCTGGTAGCGTCAGCAAGAGAGCAGTGACGATCAAAGCCCAGGAACGATCAAGTTTTTTTTGGGGGCTGAGGTGAAGAATTTCGCCACAACGGGGGCAGTTGATTTTTTCCTGTTGCCTTGAGGGCGATGATCGGATGATCTTATGGCAACTTTGACAGAGGAGCAGATCAGCCTCTCTGCCGGTTTGTGCAGTGGTATCTGCTGCTATTTGAGGCTGTTTATGATTGCGATTGCGATCCAGTAAGGCCCAAAATTGGGACTGATCAAGAGCAGACTGCGCAGCCACTGTTGCTGCCACCAAGCCGATAAAACAAAAAAAACCGAGGTTGTACTCTATTGCTGCGGTATGGTTCATCTTAATGATGGTGATAAAGACCGCAATCAGATAGATATCTGTCATGGCCCATTCGTTCAGATGATGGTACCAGTGGAGAAAGATTCTCATCCATTTTTTTTTCCAGCCCAGAAACAGCCCCATAGATACTCCAAAGAGCAGTGAAAGGGTCATCAAAGGACAGAGAAGGCCGGTCAGTACCACCAAAATACCCACAAGATATTCTCCCTGATTAAACATACTCAAGGTACTTTGCAACAAGGAGCTGCTTGTTGTCTTGCCAAGAATATTTATACTGAGCAACGGGGCAAAGTTTGCCGGCAAGTAGAGCAGGAGTCCGGTTAGCGACAGTACCAAGGTTCTCTGCACAGCGTCTGGCCGTTGTTTCTGGAGGCGATGCGAACAGCGAGGGCAGACCGGCGTATGCGTTGATGTAGGCTGGACTTTTTCCAGCAGGAGATCGCAGCCTGGACAGATGGTATATTGACTGGTCAACCGAGGACCAGGAACTTTTTTTTGATTGATCATCATAGTCGATACGATTGTTTTCCGATTATTTTTTCCAAAACGAGGGATAAAAAATTACCAAGGCGGAAAAGAGTTCCAAACGCCCCACCATCATATTCCAGGCAAGAAACCACTTCCCTATATTGGAGATATAATAAAAGTTCTCTGAGGGTCCAATTTCTCCAAATCCCGGCCCAATGGTCATCAGGGCGGAAATGACAGAACTCATGGCTGTGACGTAATCCATATCATCCACCAAGGTCATAAAACAACCGCCAATAAAGATGATAAAGATGTTTACAATAAAATAACAGATCGCCATATTGATCATAGAGATATCAATCTGTTTGCCGTTTAAGCGGACTGAAACAATGGACATGGGATGAAAAAAAGATTTGCGCACGGTTCCCCAAACAAACTTACACACTATGACGTAATGAACAATCTTTATGCCACTGGCTGTGGAACCTGCACAGCCGCCAATTAAGCAGGAAACATAGAGAAACATCTGGGCTGCCTGCGGCCATTGCTCGTAATCTGCCGTGCCAAAACCAGTGGTGGTCAGCAGGGACATAACCTGAAAGGTGCCATAGCGTAGCGAATCCACTATACCGGAATAGGTACCCTTTTGCCAGAGGATAAGGGAGACAGCCAGACAAAAAAAGACTATAAGTATTGTGTACCATCGAAACTCGGTGTTGCGGACAATCTCCTTTATGCCGCCATAGGCCATGTGATAGAGCAGGACAAAACTGGTGCCACCAAGAAACATGAACACAATAATTACCCAATCAAAATAGGCGTTATTATAAAAACCAATGCTGGCGTTTTTGGGTGAATAGCCCGAGGTCGACAGGGTACCAAAGGCTGTACAGACCGCATCAAACAGCTCCATTCCTCCTCCTGCTAACAGGATAATTTGAAGAATATTCAGGCCAATATAGACGCTCCAGAGACGAATCATCGTGTCCTTGGTTCGAGCAGCAAACTTTTCCCCGGTAAAGGACTGTCCTGGACTGGACTCGGCTCGAAATAAACGCAAGCCACCCATTCCCTTGGGCATAAACAGGATGATGACGGTGAGAAATCCCATACCACCGAGAAAATGCGTTTCGCTGCGCCAGAGAAGAAGACCGTGAGGCAATGCCTCTATATCGTTTAAAATGGTTGCGCCTGTGGTGGTGTATCCAGACATCATTTCAAAAAAGGCGTCTGTACAGGAGGGAATGGAGCCGTGGATCATAAAGGGGAGTCCTGAGCCAGCAGATACGATTATCCAGCCTGTCACGGCAATGATAATACCGTCCCGAATGTTCAGCTCAGTATGCTTTTTTGTCCAGAACCAACTGGCAAGGCCGATACCAACGTTTATCAGAATTGCCAGCAAAATTGCCGTTACATCGGATTCACGATAATACAATGCACAACCGAGAGGTAAGAGCATTGAGGTACCGATTGCAGTGAGTAGCAGGCCTATGATATGGATGATGGAGAGAAAGTGCATAAATTTTTACCGCAAACTGTGGCGGAATGGAATTTCAATTTTCAGTTTAACGACGAACCTGTTATGTTGTTGTTTCATAATCGCTTTACTTTAAAAAAACAATCTCCTCAGCAGAATATTTTTTCCAATATGCTTGAGGAAATTATCCAATGTATACATAATACCTGTAAAAAAACCATGACTGATTTTGATGTAGCCGTTATAGGAGCTGGACATGCGGGCTGTGAAGCAGCCTTGGCGGCGGCAAGAATGGGATGCAAGACCTTAGTTTGTATTATTAATGCTGATACAATTGGAGCTATGTCCTGCAACCCAGCAGTGGGTGGATTAGCCAAAGGACATCTTGTGAAGGAAATTGACGCCCTGGGTGGAGAGATGGCAAAGAGTATTGATGCCACTGCTCTTCAATTTCGTCGCCTCAACACCAGCAAAGGACCTGCTGTTCGTTCTTCCCGGGCGCAGGCAGACCGTTTTCTCTATCAACAGCGCATGAAAATCGCTTTGGAGCAGCAGGAAAACCTAGAAATTCGTCAAACCGTGGTGGATGAGATCCTGACAGAACAAGAACAGGTCACAGGTATCCGTACCTCGCTGGATGAGGTGATTCGGGTCCGAACTGTGGTGGTGGCCACAGGCACCTTTCTCAACGGTTTGATTCATATTGGCAGAAAAAACTTTCCAGCGGGTCGAATGGGAGATGCCGTTTCGACCAGTCTTGCGCAATGGTACCAGCAGAGGGGCTTTGACCTTGGACGAATGAAGACCGGCACAGTGCCTCGCCTTGATGGCAAGACCATTGATTACTCCTCTCTGGAACCTCAGTACAGCGATGATCCCCCTGCCCTGTTTTCTTTTGCCAATGCCCAGAAGAAAAGACCAGACCTGCCGCAACTGCCCTGCCATATCACCTATACCAACGAGCAAACCCATGCGATCATTCGGGCCAGCATTGACCAATCCCCTATGTATTCCGGGATTATTGAGGGTATTGGTGCCAGATACTGCCCATCCATTGAAGATAAGATCATGCGTTTCCCGGAAAAGGGACGGCATCAGATCTTTCTTGAACCAGAAGGGCTGAACACGGTAGAGGTGTATCCCAATGGTATTTCGACCAGCCTGCCCTTACAGACCCAGATTGATTTTGTTCACTCCATTGCTGGCCTAGAAAATGCCCGGATTATCCGACCAGGGTATGCTATTGAATACGACTATGTCAATCCCTTAGAACTCAAGCCCTCTCTGGAGACTAAACAAATCAGCGGACTTTTTCATGCCGGTCAGATCAATGGAACCTCTGGATATGAAGAGGCAGCAGCTCAGGGCCTGATAGCAGCTATTAATGCGGTTCAACTGCTACGTGAGCAGGAGCCTGTGATTCTGGACCGCTCTCAGGCATATATTGGTGTGCTTATTGATGATCTGGTTACTTTGGGAACCAATGAACCCTATCGTCTCTTTACCTCCAGAGCAGAGTATCGTTTGCTGCTTCGAGAAGATAATGCAGATCTGCGGTTGCGGGATCTCGGTTTTCAGTTGGGTCTTGTGGATGAAAACACCTATCAGGATTTTCTTCTGAAAAAAAAGGCTATTGAGCAGGGATGCGCTCGCCTGAATACGGTTCGTTTAAAACCAAATGCTGCGGTCAACCAGAGAATCACTGCCTTCAACAGTACGCCGTTGACCCAGGCCATGACGCTTACTGAGTTGTTGCGACGTCCAGAACTCAAGCTCAAAGAACTTGTTGCTCTGGTCAGAGAACAAACAGCGGATTTTGTCTTTTCTCAAGAAGAGGAACGTTGTAACGAAGAAATCGAACTTCAGGTCAAATATGCTGGCTATATTAAACGGCAACAGGAGCAGGTTAACCGTTTTAAAAAATTGGAACAGACAAAGTTGCCTGCTGATATGGAGTATACTGGATTACCGGGGCTTTCCAATGAGGTGGTAGAAAAACTCAATCGGGTTAGGCCACTGTCCTTGGGACAGGCTTCCCGTATCTCTGGAGTGACGCCAGCAGCGGTTTCAGTCCTTCAGGTGCATTTGAAGAAGATGGGGATTTTGTAATAACTTAGTAATAAATCAGGGTCGTTCCTTATCTGTTTTACCAAGCGCACAGAATCGTTGTTCGGTCTCTGAGTGGTATCCTCTCCAAAATCCAGGGTAAGATGTGTTTTTCAGCTTCTTGGCGTGTCGCAACTTATCGAGTTTCCGATTATGAGTTTTTTCATTAACGGAATCTACTCTGACGTTTGGAGAGGATCCTCCTCTTGTTCCTTTTTCTCTTCTCCATTCCCTTCACCTTGATTTCTCTTTCGTTCTAACTTACGCAACCTTTTTTCTTCTTTCTTTTTTTTCTTTGCCAATTCCTTTTGACGTTTATCAAATGAATAGTAGTTTTTTGCCAAGATACTCTCCTGAATGTGAGTGAAAAAGGTTTTCTTCAGCGAAATGCTCTGATTTATCGATGACGATATTTCTTTTTTTTCATTGGTTTAGACTCGTTGCAGACAAGATTCCGATGCTGATATTGCTTTCCGTTCAAATTTTCCATTGCCTTATGTCCTTGACTTCGTGTTGCCATTTCCACAAAGGCAAAACCCTTTGACCGGCCTGTAAATTGATCTTTAACAAGATGTGTACTCACAACACTCCCATACTGACCAAACAGATCAGACAACTCATTTTCAGTAATATTATAGGGAAGACTGCCAACAAAGAGTTTCATGCTACTTCTCCTGGGAAAATAATCTCATCAAAACCAGCCTGATGTGTGCAAGTGTGCAAAGAAAATTGTAAAAGAGAGATAGTTAAAGCAAGAAACTTTAAACGTGCCAAAGAGGGGCCAAGGCTCATCGAGAAAACGATGAAGAAAATAACATGCTAAAAAGTATCAATTTATAATTTATACGATATAATACTCTTATTGTAGTTAATTGCAATAAGTATTTTTTTACTGAAATTGCGGGAACCGCTGGAATCTACCCTAGCGCAAGTACACAACATAAAATAACACAATATTTTGAGGGGATATGACAAAGATACCTGGAATCACTCTATTGATATGGGGAACCTTGCTGTTTGGCCATTGTTTTTTTCCTGAGCTATTCAAGCAGGATGCTATTCAGTTTCCCCTTGCATTACTTTTCTCTATTTTTCTGCCAATCAGCTTTTGGCAGGTTGCAAAGAGCAAGAAAAGAAAGTATCTCGCTCTGATCTTTGTTGGAATCTTTGTTGTCAATATTTCCTTTTTAGCAGTTGTTATGCGCAGTAGCCTTGGTATGCAGCAGCAAGTCGCTGAAAGAATACATAGGGGAATAGACCAGAACATAGCAGAGTATCTGGTGCATGGAGCTGATAGCAACAAACGAAGAGTTGCGGCTCGACTTATTTACCAACATTACGGAGTAGCCCTTCCTTTTAAAAATTCTTCAGCATCCTATTCCTTATACGTACCCAGTCAGGTGGATAAGAAAAAATTTCAGGAAAAATTTTTTGCAAATAATGATCGTATAATGCAACAGAGTAAATTTGCAGCTTCTTTTTCCACCGCTCTTGTCTTGCTTCTACTGCATGTAGGACTTTTTATCGCCTTGCTGGTTTTTCTAGTGCTGTATGATGAAGACGATAAAAGCGAGAACGAACAGGATGTTGAGAGCGTCCAAGCATAGCTTTTTTTCTCCCTCTCACAAGATTCTTATACAGGATCGGGTGGGAGAATATCAGACACCATACCTTTTCAGCTTGTTGAGCAGAGTCTTGCGGGTGATCTGTAAACGACGAGCTGCTTCACTCCGATTACCGTTGGTTTCCTCAAGGGTTTTCAAAATAAGAATGCGTTCAGCTGCTCTGAGAGTGGAGGGCTGCTCTTCTTCCTTTTTAGGATTCATTCCCGCCCAGTTCTGCACAGCCATAGGCAGACCATCAATATCAAGATAGTCTCCCCGCATCAGGATGACACCTCGTTCGATGGCGTTCTCCAATTCCCGGACATTACCAGGCCAGGGATAACGATTCAGGATATCCATACATTCTGGTGTGATGCCCTGTACCTCTCGCTTGTTTCTTTTGGCAAAATTTTGCAGAAAAAAATCAGCAAGCAGGGGAATGTCCCCCTCACGATCACAGAGAGAGGGCATATCCAAGGCAACAACGTTGAGTCGGTAGTACAGGTCTTCCCGAAAATTACCTGCCTTTACCTCAGCTTCCAGATTCCGATTTGTGGCCGTAACAATGCGTACATCAACAGTGACGATATCCTGCCCCCCGACCCGCTGGAGTTCGTACTCCTGAAGAACCCGTAAGAGCTTTGCCTGCATAGCCGGAGTTGTTTCGCCTATTTCATCAAGAAAGAGTGTCCCCTTTTGAGCTTGGACAAAACATCCTTCACGACGACGGTCTGCACCTGTAAAGGCTCCCTTTTCATGACCAAACAGCTCGGATTCCAACAGCGTTTCAGAGAGGGCTGCGCAGTTGACTTTGATAAAAGGTCCCTTACGTCGCTGACTCTTATAGTGCAGGGCTGAGGCAACCAACTCTTTGCCGGTTCCTGAATCACCTGTAATCAGAACAGTGGCCTCTGTAGGTGCAACTTGAATAATCATCTCCCAGAGGGTCTGCATCGGGATTGAAGAACCGATAATTCTTCCGTCTTCACCAAAGGGTTTTTCAGGCAACTCTGTCTTGTCTGGTTGCTGACGATGTCCCATAGCAACTTCCAAGGTCTCACGAAGTCGCTCAAAGTCAATGGGTTTTGTCAGATAGTCATGGGCGCCGAGTTTAATTGCCTCAACTGCTGAATCAATTGAGGAGTAGGCTGTCATCATAACAACCGGAATGGATGGATTAATGGCGTGGATCTGGCGCAGAGCCTCTAGACCATCCAGAGGTTCCATGCAGACATCCATAAGGATGACATCAAAAGGCCCTTGTCGTACCGCTGCAACTGCTGTTTCCCCATCATCTGCTTTTTGACACGACCATCCCCATTCCGTTAGCATGGAGTAGAGCATATACCTGTGGACTTGCTCATCGTCTACAATTAAAATTTTGACCTTCTTTTTTCTCATGGATTCAGTGAGCTGTTTTTTTATTCAGTTAAGGCTGTATGTATTGAAACAATCCCTCCCCCTCCACACTTCATTCCTCTAGGGAGGAACAAAAGATAACAAAATAGGGGCAATCAGATTGCCATAAAAAACTCATATTCACTTTATACGTTATGTAGAAAATAGGCCGCTGTCCATTAAAAAAGGACTTTTGAAAAACAATATTGCGGGGAACAGGGTACAAAATTCTATCATTCATTCTATGAATATGTCAATCGTACAGCGAGATGCACTCCCAACCTCTTTGCTGGGCAAGTGTGGCTAATTTTTCATCTGGACTCACAGCAACAGGTCTGTCTACTCTTTCCAACAGGGGGAGATCGTTTATAGAGTCGCTATAAAAGCAGCTTCCCTGCAAGGACATCTTGTTTTCCCTGAGCCATTTTTCCAAGCGTTGCACTTTTCCTTCATGAAAACAGGGAATCCCTTCAATCTCCGTGGTGTAGCGGTTGGCAACAACTTTTGGCTCAGTTGCCAGCAGATGCTCTATCCCAAATGCCTGGGCAATAGGTCGGGTAATAAAGCTGTTCGTCGCTGTGATAATCATAAGGATATCGCCTTGATTTTTATGTTTATCAACCAAAGCCTGGGCCTGTTCACCAATTATTGGCTGAATCACCTGCCGCATAAATTCTGCATGGAGCTGTTGAAGCTCCTCCATACTGCGTTCTGCTAAGGGTTGAAAACTAAACGCAGAAAATTCGTAAATATCTAAGGTTCCCTGTTTATACTGCTCGTAAAAACGGTTATTCTCTGCCTCGTACCAGGTTGCATCAACCAAGCCTTGTTGAATGAGAAAGCGACCCCATTCATAGTCGCTATCACCGGCTAACAGCGTATTATCAAGATCAAAAAGAGCAAGTGCCATGAAATTTTATAGGAAATAATCTGTTATGGCAAAGTTTTTGGTACAACCTTGCCTTTTTATATTGTCTCAGCTCAAAGGGCTGAAATTAAGGCAACACACCTTTGAGTACACCTTTGAGGGAATGCTGGCCTGCATGGGTGAGGGTGACCAAGACAAGGTCACCGGGTAGTAGCTGGGTTGATGATCTGAGGTGAACAATATGATTTGAGCCTGTTCGTCCTTTCATTTGAAAGGGTTCAGAGGGGTCAGCAGAGGAACAGGATTCGATCATAACCTCTACCGTCTTGCCGAGGAATTCCTGATTGCGTTCCAAGCTGATTGCATCCTGGCGGCTTTGAAAACGTTGCAGCCGTTCTCCTTTGACCTGTTCCTCAACCTTGTCGCTGAAATCAGCGGATCGGGTATGAGGACGATCAGAGTATTTAAAGGAAAAAGAGCCGTGGAATCGAACCGTCTCCAGCAGTTCCATAGTCTGAGCAAAGTCTTCCTCTGTCTCGCCGGGAAAGCCGACTATAACATCCGTACACAGAGCGATGTCCGGGCGATAGGAACGCAGCTCTGCGACCTTTTCCTGATACAGCTCTCTGGTGTACTTGCGATTCATCCGTTTCAACACCGCATTGGACCCGGCCTGCACCGGCAGATGAAAATGGGGACAGAGATTGGGAAGCTCCTGGAAGCATTGCATCAGCTCTGTGGAGAGATCCTGGGGATTGGAGGTGGTGAAGCGGAGCCGCTGCACTCCTGGTATTGCAGCCACCATTTTGAGCAGATAGGCAAAGCCGGTCGGCTTTTCGGCAACCGCATTGGTGCAGCCGTAGGAGTTGACATTCTGGCCCAGCAGGGTGATTTCCTTGATGCCACGGTTCACCTGGAGCCGAACCTCTTCCAGGATATCCGCAACCGGTCGGCTGATTTCACGGCCTCGGGTTGTCGGCACCACGCAATAGCTGCAATAATTATTACAGCCCTGCATGATGGTCACAAATTTACGAAATTCTGCTGACTGGGGAGGGCGGTCTTGTAATAGCTTCTGAAACGGCGGAATAATGAATTCTTTCTCAAGATCGCAGGAAATTTCTCTGGCCGTCTCTTGCCGCTCAAGTCGTCCGAGCATTTCCGGTAGTTGATAGAGCTGTTGGGTGCCCACCACGATATCCACATGGGGCATTCGGCGGAAAATTTGCTCGCCTTCCTGTTGAGCCACACAGCCTGCCACAGCAATGCGCAGGTCAGGTTGCTGTTTTTTCTGCTTGCGGAGCGACCCGAGCAGGCTGAAGACCTTCTGTTCTGCCTTGGCTCGGATGGAACAGGTATTGAGGATAACCAGATCGGCGTTGGTCGGCTCTCCCACCGGAATATAACCGGATTGCGCCAGCATCTGCTCCATGATTTCCGAGTCCCGCTCATTCATCTGGCAGCCAAAGGTCTTTATATAAACCTGTTTAGTCATGGTAGTCTTCTTCTCTTTCATGGATTGCTTCAATATCCTCTCCAAGGTAGGCTCTGATCACCTCTGGATTATTGCGCACCTCGTTCGGTGTGCCTTCCGCAATTTTTTTGCCGTAATCCATCACAAAAATATGGTCGGAAAGACTCATGACCAGCTTCATATCATGTTCGATCAGGAGGATGGAGATGCCGTCATCTCGGATTTCAGTGATCAGATCATCCAGCTCCGCAGTTTCCTGGGGATTCATGCCGGCTGCCGGTTCATCAAGCAGGAGCAGGGCCGGATCGGTTGCCAGGGCCCTGGCGATTTCCAGTTTGCGCTGGGCACCGTAGGGGAGGT
Organism: Candidatus Electrothrix gigas; assembly: GCA_022766165.1. Classification (GTDB taxonomy): domain Bacteria; phylum Desulfobacterota; class Desulfobulbia; order Desulfobulbales; family Desulfobulbaceae; genus Electrothrix; species Electrothrix gigas. The sequence goes on along the minus strand of QYLO01000080.1, from coordinate 1,760 downwards.
TTTTCGCAAATTCATCAGCCAGTTCAACCAGACCGATTTTTTCCAGCAGGCTGTAGGAACGGGCAACCACCTCTTTTTCTTCCTTCCGTGTGCCTTTGTTGCGAAAAATCGCACCTAATACCCTGGCCTTGGTCCGACAATGGCAACCAATCATCACATTTTCCAGCACACTCATATCCTGGAAGAGCCGGATATTCTGAAAGGTGCGGGCCAGTCCCTGTTCAGTCACCTTGTTCGGTTTCAGGCCGTTCAGCCGCTTGGATTCACGGCCTGGCGGCGAAACACGGATTGTGCCGGAAGTGGGCTTATAAATCCCGGTCAGGCAGTTGAAAAAGGTGGTCTTGCCTGCTCCGTTGGGACCGATTAAGGCGGCGATTTTCCGGTGACGGATACGGAGGTCCAGTTTATCCAAGGCCTTGATACCGCCGAACTGCATGGTCAGGCCGCTGACCTCAAGGATGGTTTGATTATTTTGTTCGGTCATTTTCTCTTGAAAAATTAAGATGCTTTGAAGTCTGGAATTGCGACACTGTTTGTTATCCCCATTATGACATCCAGAGAAAATCCTGTGGTTTTTGCTATGATATCATGGGCAATGCCCTCTTACAGTAAAGCCTTTGCAACCGCCAGCTTGCCTTCATCAAACTGCGCTTTCTGAAGTTCTCCCTGATGGTACTCTTCAGTCTGCAAGTCTGCAAGTCTGCAATGCGGCCAACCTCGCTTTTTTCATGGTCAATGTATCACATATTCTGCGCCGTCGACCTGAATTTTCAGGTATGCGTGTCATTGACCTGAAAGCCTGGTTCCGAGCGGATAGATACGTCCGTGAAACATTAAAATTGCTTCCGCAAATTCCAGAATTCCAGAAGGTATTTCTATTCAATCCATCGCTAACCAAGTTGCCGTTCTTGGACGCCGGAAGAGGTGGTTTAAGGGAGGCAGAACAAAATAATCAATCAACTTCAACTTGTTTTCTTTGACTGCTGAAGTTAAGTTCACTTAACGCCTTCAGAATCATTTAATAAGAGATAACCATGTTGAAACTAACCGACAGCACTGTAAAATGGCTTAAAAATACTGCCGACCGACTGAAAGGTTCGGCACGTCGAATATTTATGGCTGAAACCGTTGAACAGCTCGGCTACGGCGGAGCCAGTGCCGCTCAGGGGGTGTGATTAAAAGTGCGGTTTTTGACACCTTACGCCGCTCTTTTTATATTATCCCAATACTTTTCCCAGTACCCGTCTGCACGATCAACTCTCAGGGCGAGCATGATCCGGGCATTTTCCGGTGTCCACCATGCACCGGCTATTTTCAGACGCTCCTGAATAATATATCGATGCGCACTCTCTATTTCGCCTGAACCAATGGGTAGACCTCTGACTTGAGCACCTAGATAATCGAATTGTCCCGGACGATTGTGTAGATAACGCAGGCAGCTCCGTACAGGAGCATGTTGATCTTCAGTTTCTTCAGGCTCAAGATGCGGCTTTAACGATTCTTTCACCTCTTCCACCCGCCCCTCTTTCAGTAATGCCTTCTGCTTATTACTCCATGCTTTTGCTCCGTTTTTCTCGGAACATGCCGTAGCGGCAGCTTCCAGATATTCACAAACATGATAAAAATCAATAAGATAATTTCCCTGATCACCGAATTGCTTTTCTATCTGCCCGTAAATCCACGGTGCTCCGTCACCCACTGAATGCAGATACGTCCCAACACCGAATCCCGCCCGACAGGCACAGTCGAAAAGATTCTTT
>QYLO01000007.1 GCA_022766165.1 Candidatus Electrothrix gigas | reverse complement strand
CAGACAGGCCACATTGGGCGCAATGAACCAGAATACCCCGGCCAGTCCTTGGGTATATGCCTTTTCCGAGGCCAGAAAGAGAGCTGGCGCCCAGATCCAGGTTGCAGCAATGGAAAAGGCTGCTGGCCAAGTTCCGAGGTTTCGGTTGGCAAGAAGAAAGTCCTGTTTGCTGCTTACTCTCCTTGAGGTGAACAGCCGGGTCAGGGCAAAGGCCCCTAGACCGTAGGCAAGGATGAGCAGAAGACCGGTGATAGGGCTGAACAGCGAATTAACAGGTGTCATGGTTTACAGAATATTTTGTTTAACAGTGGAGGCAGCTTCACGAAGATACCCGCTAAGATACTGGACAATCCATAGAGAAGCAATTGCTTTGCTGTCGGTATTGGATTATCTTTTGACGTATCAGCAGTTAAAAATACTACAGAACGGGGTCATGATGATTTGTCCAAAATGTAAAAATAATCACAAGAAAAATGATGGAACCTATTGCAGGTGCGGGTATCGGTTTGTCTTTCGACCAGATGTTGACAGCGGCATGACAGATAACAAATTTATGCTTATCCTCAAAAAGGCCAGTGCAGACGGTCGCTATTACTTCACTTTATCTCAGTTATATTGCTTTTATCGCACAATGAAAGGTAAAATAAATCTGAGTAGTATTATGGCCAAGTATATTTTGATAGGATTTCTCGTTGTTCTAATTTTTCCGGTAAGTTGGCAAGTTGTCTTTTTCCTGATTGCGCTCACAGCTTTTATACATATCATAATGCTTTACTATCGCGAGCCACTAACTGAGGAAGAATTCAGAACATTGGTGAATAAATGGTCAACTGCCAAAGGGTTTCCAGATAAAATGCTTGTGAAGCCGTCTCTGCACGAGCCGCCGTCTGCGTTTCCAGAACGTGATGTGTATAACTATAACTACGGAGTTGAAGGAATTCTTATTGTGCAAAAGCAGATTATTGTCGATCTTTTGGTCAGAAACGGTTTTCATACAGATCAACGTGTGCTGATATTCAGTGTTGACGGTTATCCTTCCTATATTGAAGAGCAGTCCAAAAAATTGCTCCAAGCATCTCCTGAGCTACCGATCTATTTACTGCATGATGCCACAGAGGAAGGCATGGCTATGCGAAAAAAGATCAAGATACCTACCAGTCACAAAGTTGTCGATTTGGGCATGTCTCCAGATCAGTTACAAAATTTTCCGACCCTTAAACCGTTGCGTTTACAAGAGCAGGGATATAACGCACCGCTGGACGTTCTGCCCTATGCAGCTCTCTCGGCTATGGGGACAGCAGCCATTGCTGCGGGTATTCCCTTTGATGAAGTGCTTGTGAGCTGGAAAAGGGAAGGAAACAGCGTGGGCGATTCCTCTGTCTCAAGCTATGGCTGAACCGTTCCTGCTGCTCCTGCTGTTTTTTACCATCCCTCCTTCCAGATCATCCGCCGCCACAGCTCAAAGGTGATCAGCATCCACAGCTTCAGGCCATGCCGAGGCTGCCCGCGTTCTGTGTCGTAGTTGAGCAGTTCTTTGACCCGGTCCGGGTTGAATATCCCGGCCCGTTTCACTTCCCGTTTACTGAGAATCTTATGGGCATAGCGGCGCATATCTTTGCGAAACCAAAAATGCACCGGCACCCGCATCCCGCTCTTGGGCCGAGTAATAATGTTCTCTGGCAGCATATCCTTATATGCCAGCTTCATGATCACCTTTTCTACACCGTGCCGGAGTTTCAGCTCAGACGGCATCCGAAAACTCAGCTCAATCAGCCGTTCATCAAACAGAGGCGACAGGGGAGTCAGGCCGTGAGCACCAGTCATCCGTTCAACCTTGGGCAGGATGAGATGTGCACCTTTCAGACGGATGTTGATGGCGCAGAGCTTATCAAGAAAGTTTTCCGGTTGTTGGGTCGTGAAAAAGGGGGTAAGCAGTCCTTCAAGTGCTGCATGCGAGCTGTACTGACTGCGCCATTCCGGGGTGAGCAGATCCTCCAGATCGTCATAGGCCCGGCGGTAGGAGGCCAGATATGCCTGTTCTCGGAACAGCGGCCCACGTTCAATGCCGCCGTACCAGTGCTGCAAGAGCATGGGGATATTTTTCGGCCCGCCAAAGACTGGATCGCCGCCTTCACCGTTGAACACATAGTCCACTTTTTGGGCTGCAATGGCGGACAGCATATAGTTGGGCATGGCCACCGGATCACCGATCGGCTCATCCAGATGAGCGATAATATCGCTGAGTTGAGGCAGAAAATCCTTGGGCTGGATCAGGACTTCCCGATGATCGCTGCCGATGCGTTCTGCCGCAGCCCTGGAAAACTCCAGTTCATTGGGATACTGCTCACCAAAATGGACCGACCAACTGGGCAGAGCTGCTCCACTCTGCCGCATAACTTCGCTGCCCACAAGACTGGAATCAAGGCCGCCAGAAAGAAAAAGTCCGGCAGAGCCAGATTTTGGCAAACGATCAGCCACAGCCTGCTGATGCAGCGTATAAAATTCTTTGACCCATTCCTGTTCATCTTTGTCTTCTTTTTCCTGCTGCTCAAAGATAAAAAAAGAGCGGGGTTTCTTGACCCTGCCCTGAGCAAAGGTCACGCTATGGCCGGGGAGTAGTTCCCAGAGATTTTCCAGCATAGTGCCGGAACCGGGAATAAAACTGAAGGAAAGGTACTGGGCAACAGCGGCAGGCCGGAGGCAGCGGGGAAAATCAGGCCAGGCCAGCACGCCCTTGGGTTCAACAGCAAAGATAAAACGACCTTCATGCACACCGTAATAGATGGTACGGGTTCCGGCCTTGTCCCGGACAAGATGGATGCAGTCCTGATCCAGCACAGCAAGGACATAGCTTCCCCGCAAATCCCGGACAAAATCCAGACCACTCTGCTGATAACGACGGAGCAGGGCTGTCGGGCCGCTTCCCTCTTTACTGCCGAAAATCCGGCCAGCAAGAGCCAGCACGATGCCGTCCTGCTCGACAATTCCGCCGTGACCGGTTCGGGAGGGCAGCCAGGCGGCTGTGGCATGAGCAGCAATCCGCACCTGCGCTGAACCGACACCACGATGACTGAGTGCAGCGGCCATTACTGCACTGTTTTTGCTGCTTTGCCCGGAAAATCCGAAGATTGCTCCCATAAAAAATTACCATGCTTGGGGTTGAGGTTTCCAACTCTCCTGCTCTTTTTCCAAATACCGCAGCATGGCTTGAGCCTCTGGAACCAGCGGAGAATCAGGATGGGCAGTTATGGCCTGGAGCCTTTGACGAGCCTTTTTGGTTCTGTCTTGCCAAAGGTCGAGCAGAGCCAGTTTGTACTCTGCTTTCCGGGCTTCCAGTGTGTCAGGCATCTCCCGGATAAGTGAGGCAAAGGCTGCCTGCGCTCTGTCGTATTCTCCCAGCCCGATATGGGCCTTGGCAATGAAGAATAAGGCACGGCTAGCGTGTTTGCCGTGCGGCTTTTCTTGCAGATACCGACGAAGTACAGGGATGGCTTTCTGAAAACGGCCCTGCGTGACCGCCTTTCTGCCCTGGAGAAAGATGTTGCCTTTACTGTTCCTGGAACAGCCGCAGGGCATGAGTAAAAACAGCAAAAACAGCAGAAGCAGCAGAAGTAGAAAATCCGATATTGATTGTGTGTGACGCAAAACCACCAACCTATTTCTCATTTGTTTTGCTCCTTGAATATCAAAATTATGAGAACGCAACTTAAAGCCATACCGGGGGGATGTCAACTGAAAGGGGAGGGTGGGGAAGAAAAAAGATCAGGCTGGGATAGGGATACTAGATGCGATTCTAACGTGATACTGTTTTTCAGTTGAAAACGGATATATTTTTACTTACAATAATAATTATTATCATTATTGTAAAAAGGAGGAATAACATGAAACGTTTGATACTGATTGCGATTGTCTGTATTTTTTCTTTTGTTCTGGCACATAGCAGCTCTTTTGCCTGCACAAAGAACAGTGACGGAACATGGAAATACTGTTGTCTAGGGGATCATCCGAAGGACAAAGATAGTGGCAGCGACTGATTTCTGCTGGGTTGATTACATCCCGAAATTACTGAATGAAACTACACTCAATTCTTGAGAGGACGTGGATTGAAACGAACCAAAAAAGGGAGAACAGATATTCCATTCTCCCTTTACGTTACAAGCTGATAAACTTAAAAAATCTTATTTTACCTCTTCAAAATCAGCATCAACAACATCGTCGTCATCTTTCTTTGAAGAAGAGGCATTGCCACCCGCAGCGCCGGCACTGGCTGCTCCAGCAGCACCCCCGTCCTGCCCCTGAGACGCCTGAGCATACATCAGTTCAGCCAGTTTATGCGAAGCCTGGGTCAAGGTCTCTGTGGCAGACTTGATGGCCTCAAGATTATCTCCTTCAAGGGCCTTTTTCAAATTTTCGATCTCGCGTTCCACATTGGCCTTGGTCTCTGCATCCACCTTATCGCCCAAGTCTTTCAGGCTTTTCTCGGTCATGTGGATCATGGAGTCGCCATTATTCTTGGCCTCAACCATTTCCTTGCGCTTCTTATCCTCTTCAGCATGCAGCTCGGCATCCTCTTTCATCTTCTCGATCTCTTCTTCGCTCAGACCGGAAGAGGCGGTGATACGGATAGATTGCTCTTTGCCAGTACCCATGTCTTTCGCAGAAACATGAAGGATACCGTTGGCATCTAAATCAAAGGTAACCTCAATCTGGGGAACGCCACGCGGCGCCGCCGGGATATCAGCCAGCTCAAAGCGACCAATGGTCTTGTTGGCATCAGCCATCTCACGCTCACCCTGCAGCACATGGATGGAAACCGCAGGCTGGTTGTCCGCTGCTGTAGAAAAGACCTGGCTCTTCTTGGTGGGAACAGTGGTGTTTTTCTCAATCAGCTTGGTCATAACACCACCCAAGGTCTCGATACCGAGAGAGAGCGGGGTCACATCCAACAACAGAACGTCTTTTACATCACCTTTGAGAACACCGCCCTGGATAGCTGCACCAATGGCAACAACTTCATCTGGGTTGACGCCCTTATGCGGTTCTTTGCCAAAGATTTGCTTGACCTTTTCCTGGACTTTGGGCATACGGATCATACCACCGACCAAGATAACCTCATCAATATCAGAGGCAGACAGGCCAGCATCCTTGAGTGCGGTCCGGCAGGGGCCTTCGCAACGATCAATCAGATCAGCAACCAAGGACTCCAGTTTTGCCCGGGACAGTTTCACATTCAGATGCTTAGGACCTGTGGCATCAGCCGTGATAAAGGGCAGGTTGATATCTGTTTCCATAGAGGAAGACAGCTCTTTTTTCGCCTTTTCTGCCTCTTCTTTGAGCCGCTGAAGAGCCATTTTATCGTTACGGAGGTCAACACCCTGGTCCCGTTTGAACTCGTCAGCCAACCAGTTCACTATGCGCATGTCAAAGTCTTCACCACCCAGGAAGGTGTCTCCGTTGGTGGATTTTACCTCAAACACCCCGTCGCCGATCTCAAGAATAGAGACATCAAAGGTACCACCGCCTAGGTCAAACACGGCGATTTTTTCTTCGCCTTTTTTGTCCAAACCATAAGCCAGAGAGGCAGCAGTAGGCTCGTTGATAATACGTTGGACATTCAGGCCAGCAATCTTCCCTGCATCCTTGGTTGCCTGACGCTGGGCATCGTTAAAATAAGCCGGAACAGTGACAACCGCTTCGGTCACGGTCTCGCCCAGATATTCCTCAGCAGTCTTTTTCATCTTGCCCAAGGTCATGGCAGAGATCTCGGCAGCAGAGTAGGACTTCCCATCCACCTCAACCATTGCGTCGCCGTTTGAACCTTCTACAATTTTAAACGGACTCAACTCAATAGATTTTTTTACCTCTGGATCAGTGAACTTCCGCCCGATCAGTCGTTTGATGGCAAACAGGGTCTTGGTCGGATTGGTCACAGCCTGGCGTTTGGCCACCTGACCAACCAGACGTTCACCGCTGTCGGAAAAGGCAACAATAGAGGGAGTGGTCCGGGTTCCTTCACTGTTTTCAATAACCTTGGGATCACCGCCATCCATAATGGCAATACAAGAGTTGGTGGTTCCCAGATCAATTCCTATTATTTTACTCATGATTTTTTTCTCCTTTCTCTCTTTATCCTGAAAACAGCTCTAAGGCTGCTCTTTTTTAGTCCGTTGTATATGAAAGTACCGAGTTTTTATCCCTCCCCAGTGGGGAGGGTTTAGCTCAGTGCTTAGGTCAGCGCCTTTCTCAACTCCCTACAATGCGCATTAAAACAGCGTTGTCAAGGACAGCGGCATGACTTATTCAGTTCTTTTTTGCTCTTCTTCTTTTTTTTCAGCAGGACCGCTGGAAACCACAACCTGAGCATGTCGTAATACACGATCTTTAAAGGTGTATCCCTTGGCAAACTCGGTAACAACATGGTTGTTGGGGACTTCCTCACTGGCTTCCATTGTCAGGGCATCCATTTCATCAGGATTAAACGGCTTGCCCAAGGCATCGAGCGGAGTGACATCAAAACGTTCCAGCATGGTGTGTAATCCCTTTTGGGTGAGTTCCACCCCTGCCAGTAAGGCTTCAAGCTTTTGGGCAGGGTCGCCGCCTTCAACGCCGCCCTGTTCTAAGGCCCTATCCAGGTTATCGACAGTGGAGAGCAGCTCCCGCAGAATGTTTTCACCAGCGTATTTGAGCAGCTTGGCCTTATCCCGTTCCATCCGTTTTTTAAAGTTCTCCGCATCTGCTGCAATGCGCAACATCTTGGTACGGGTTTCTTCCAGCTCTTGGGTAAGGCTTTCCACAGAGACCTGTTCTTTGTCCTCGTTCTCCTCGGCTTCCTTTACTTCTTCCTGTGCTTCCTCTGCTTCCTCTGGTGCCTCTTGAGCCTCGTTCTGCATATTTTGCTCAGTTTGTTCAGCCTGATCAGTCATATCAGGTTCCTGACCTTCCTGCACCTCTTGTTCTTCTTCAACTTTTTTTTCAGTCTTTTCTTCAGTCACGTATCATTCTCCTTGGATGATCATCCGGCAGCCCGGACAGCATTACAAAAGATTTTTTCTCAGATGAAATCAGATGCAACAATAAGTATGGGAATTTTTTGTGTCAAGGGAGAGAAACTGTGAGATCAAAAAAATTAATCGTATATCCCTATTCGTATATTCCTATTGCTTGATTGTTTTGCCCATCGACTTTCAGGATAAGGGGACGGGCAAGGCGAACATGACAGACCCCTTGCTGTTCGCTCACCCTCTCTTGGGCTAGGAGCCACTTCCAATCAATCCAATCTTCCTGTTCCCTGATCATGAGATAGGGAATGCCCAGCGAGGTAATATTTTGAAAAAAATGTGACCCTTGAGATGCCTCAGCCCGGACAGCTCCATCTTGAAGTTCTACAATGGCGCCGACTCCAGAAATATTTCGCCACTGAACAGGGATGCCAAGCCAGGGATCGGCTGTTCCCCAGCGTCCTGGTCCGATTAAAAGATAGGGTTCTTCTTGCTGGTGCAGCTTGCTGTTGATGTTCCCTATGAGTTGTGCATACTCCTGTGTCTTTGCCCGATCAAAGCTATCTGGTCGAATAAAAATTATATTTTGCATCGTAGTATGTCGTCCAAAGCCCAAGGCATTTTCTGAGACAAGAAAGGCTGTCTTTTTTTCATCCTCTGTAATGCGCAGTTGCTCCAGCTCGTTACCAACCACAATGGGACGAATTTGTAGAAAGTAGAAAACTGATGCAGCAGGATTTTCTGCCAAATCAACAGCAAACTCTATCTCCACCTCACAGCCCATGCCTTCACGACCAAGGGTCAATATTTCTTCAAGCAAGGCTGCCAAGGGATACACCTCGTATTTTAGAAGCGGAGCAAAGGTCAGGATCTTAGGGCCTGGAATTTGGCTGTCACGGATGCGATGTTCTTCAGGAATATAGGTGGAGCTGAGAAATTGAATCCCCTGTTCATCAGCCGCCTCTTCAAGCTGACGCAGGGTCATACTGCCCACCGGCTCTGCACCCTTACTGTTCTTGCTGTAGGGGAGGCAGTAAAAATGACGCTGGGCATTGTTGAGCATATCCTCAACAGTAGAGAACTGGGGAAGATGTTGAGGATAAGCCGGACAAAAACGAAGGCTCTGTTCTCCTTCAACCACGGTTTTACCAAAGCCCGCTGCCAAATGGACAATGCCATCCTCAGCCTGCATAGGGTCAACAGGATAGTAGTTATAGGACTGTGCCACACCAGATATTGCCGGGTAGAAAAAGTCGCCGTACTGTCTGCCCACAGCCTGTTGAATAATAACAGCCATAGCATCAGCTCTGGTTTGACCGATGGACCGGGAATACGATCTGGGGCTTTCAAACCACGTTGAAGCATACACTCTTTTGACAGCCTCAATAAGTTGCTCTAGTCGCCAGTTGAAATCATCAGCTTGATCAGGAGCTTTATTGGTCAGCATACAGGTGTGGTATAAACCCGCATAGGGGCGATAACGGGCATCTTCAAGTAAACTGGAAGAGCGGACAGAAAGGGGGTAGTGAATGTCTTTAATATAGGCCCTTACATCATGCAGCAACCAATCAGGTAAGGCGCCAGCAAGAAACTGCTGTTCAACATCATGGTCTGTACGCTGCTCATCTGGTTGTAAGTTGTTGAGCTGAATAAAATCGTTAAATCCAGAGGCGGCAATCACACAGGTCTGGGGAATCTTGACTGTGTTGTTCTTGAATTTTTTTAAAAGAGGCTGTCGATACTTTGCCTGATGCAGCTCTGAAGCCATAAAGGCAATACCTCGTGCCTTGCCACCCACTGATCCCATGCCAATACGGGTAAACTCAGTTACCTCTGGATCATAGTAACGGTTTGAAAAACGAGTCATTACCCCCTGCTGTCGTGATTCCCGCAAGGTGCGAACCTTGGCAATGAGATCCTGGCGCAGAATTGCACAGTCATGTATATCGCTGATCCGGTCTTTGTGAAGGCGGGCAGCAAGCGAAACTTCTGCTCGGGCCATAACCCAGTTAGAAAAATGATTGCAACGGGCATGATAGAGCAAGGACTCCACAGGAATCGTTCCCAGTTGTTGCTCAAATGCATACAGAGTTGCTGCTCTGCCCACCTCTGTTCCGTCAGGGGTGCGAAAGATGAAATCTCCAAAACCGAGATGATGAATAAAAAAATCATGCAGTTCTTCAGCCATGCCTCGTGGTTTTTTTTCAATAAAGACCGCTGGAATCTGTTGAGCCAGTTCTCTGTTGCCTGCCTCTGAACTGAGCATGAGCAAAGGCAGATCATGGATTTGTGAGCGAATTGTCTGCAACAACTCATATCCAGCGGACGCAGATTCTTTCCCGTTTCTCGGAAAACGAACATCTGACATAACAGAAAAGATATAGGGGCGATAGCGGGTAAAGAGGAAAAGGGCCTCCTCATAATTTGCCGCTGTGAGAATCTTGGGTCGCGCCCGCATCTTGAGAAGACGATGCTGCTCATTCAGCCCTTCATCCAATACAGCCAAGGTTTGCTGCACCAGCTCTTCATAGAGTATGGGCAGCAGAGTGGAGCGGTGCAAAGGGGAGTCTTCCACGAGCAGGATCACTCGAACCATAGCCTTTTCTGTATCATGATCCACATTGCGTTGATCTTCAGCATTTTTTACCAATGCCAGCATAATGGAAGAGTCACAACACCAGGTATAACTGTTATCAAAACAGGGCCTTTGAAAGAGATCTGTTAAACCTGTTTGAGTAATGGCGTCCCGCACTGAATGGGTGAGGAGAATGATCGGTATATCCGGGTGCAGTTTTTTAATTTTTTGTCCAAATTCACAACCAGCCATGCCGTTAAAATGGGCCATAGTGACCACAAGGTCAAAACGCTGCTTTGCCAAGAGTTCCAGAGCCTGTTCTGCATTGGCAGTGCGGGTAATACGGGGAGGACGTGAGAGATTGAGGCCATTATATTCATTAATAATTCTGGAGGCCATAGAACCATCTTCCTCAAGAATATAGGCGTCATAGGGACTGGAAACCAGAAGGATTTCCTGTACCCTGAATTTCATCAGTTCGTGGAAAATTTTAAAATGGGGGTCGTGTTCTTGGTTATCTTGGTTATCCATAGGTTCTATCCATAAGTTGCTGTTGCCTTTATCTTATCTTAATCTTATCTTGATCCTATTTTTACTTGTCTTTTCCACAGCAAAACCTTGCTTTTTTCAGCCTAACAGGTTAATTGTTTTTGGAAAACATTTTAGTTCTTAGTCCTCTTCTTTCAGGGAAAGATACTGTGCTATGCAAATTCCAACATCTGTAATATATCTGTAATACTGTAATATATGCAACATATCCTCTTGCTTGAACCGTATTACGGGGGATCACATAAGGCATTTTTAACCGGTTTAATCAAATTACAGGACCAGCTTGATTGCCGTTTTACTCTGCTTTCTCTGCCCGCAAGAAAATGGAAGATGCGGATGCAGTTAGCTGCCCCGTACTTTGCTGAACAGATACTCAAACGCAGTGAGCAGGGCGCAACCTTTGATAGCATCCTGACATCTACTTTTCTTGACGTTGCCGTACTCCGCAGTTTGCTGGCTAGGCAAGGGATACATCTTCGCCTGGCTCTGTACTTTCATGAAAATCAGTTCAGTTATCCTGGCCAAGTACATGATCCGGGGATGTTTCAGTTTACCTCTATTAACTTTACCTCAGCCCTGTGTGCTGATCGCCTTGCCTTTAACAGTCACTATAATCGAGATACCTTTTTGGCCGGTGTTCGTCAGTATGTAAAAAAGGCTGTGGATATGGATCTCAGCCATCTTGAAGAGCAGATTTGGAAAAAATCCGTTATACTCTCTCCTGGCATTGATTTTCAGCAGATTGACGACTTGTCTCTGTTGAAAAAAACAGCCGCCGTACAGAGAGCAGGAGAACAGGTCATTGTCTGGAACCATCGCTGGGAACATGATAAAGATCCAGAGACCTTTTTTCATACCCTGTTTGCATTAGCCGAGAAACATCCCTTTCAACTCATTGTACTTGGTCAACATTTTAAAAATCAACCTGCAATCTTTGCCCAGGCAAAAAGAGTTCTGCACAACAGGATACGCCATTTTGGCTATGTCAAAAGTCGACAAGACTATGCTCGTCTTCTTATGATGGGAGATTATATCGTCTCTACAGCTCGACATGAATTTTTTGGGATCGCAGTATTAGAAGGAGTACGGGCTGGTTGTCGCCCTGTGGTGCCTGATCGCCTCTCGTATAAAGAACTCTTTCCGCAAAAGTACAGGTATGCTCAAGGTACATTACAAGAGCATCTGCAACGATTACTTGCCTGTCCTGACCCTGTACAGGATACAGAGGCGCACAGGTTAACAGACCCATACAGTTGGCCAAGGCTCGAAAAGAGCTACAGGGAGTGGTTGCAGGTTGGTTGCACGGATTGAGCTAAAAATTCATTTTACAGATTCTACGTTACGTTTTACAATATTTTTTGAGTTTTTTATATAAAAGAGGAGATGGAAAAACACTATGGATGAGAATATTATTCTGATCGGTTTTATGGCCGTGGGCAAGGGAAGAACTGCCCGAACGCTTGCCGAACAGACTGGTCTTTGTGCTGTTGATACGGATGACCTGATTGAAAGCATGGTCAAAAAAAAAGTCAGGACGCTCTTTGCCGAGCAAGGCGAAGCGGCATTTCGTCTTTTGGAGCAAAAAATAGCTGATTGGCTGGAATACCATGTGCATGGCACGGTGGTGTCGACGGGTGGTGGTTTTTTTACGGTTAACAATATAAAGAGACTGGGCAAGATCGTTTATCTCCATTCTACAGTAGAGGATATTTATAACACCCTCTGTCAACAACCCAATGCACAAAAGAAGATAAAAAAAAGACCGTTACTTACTGATCTGGAACAGGCTGAACAACTCTTTCAGGAACGCCTTCCCCAATACCGTCAGGTAGCGGATGTTGAAATAGTGGTTACAGGGAAGACAAGTCTTGAAGTGGCTGATGAGATAATACATTGTTTACGCACCTGATTTCTCGATGATTTTTCTCTACCCACTCGGATGAGAGTTGTACGAGCCTTTACCAAAAAATGATTAAATGATTTCGCCTTGATTAGACGATGTAGACGATCTAGGCGATCTAGGCGATCTAGGCGATCTAGGCGATCTAGGCGATCTAGGCGATCTAGGCGATTCATTACAAACCGGAAAAAGCGTGACTCAGGACTTACTGTTTGCATTTAAAATATTTGACGCTCTGCCCCTTTACGGCATACTGTTTGACCGTGATGGCACGGTGATAACAGCTAACAAGACCTTTCTCAACACCATTGGACTGCAGAGAAAAGACGTTGGGGGCTTATTGGCTGAGGAGCTTGAACCCTATTATATGGGACTCAAAGAACATCTTGCTGCTCTTGTGACGCTGAATGCTCAAGGAACGTACACTTTTCGTGGTCACTTGACGAGAGAGGATGGCACACGCCTTCCTGTTGAACATACCTTGCTCCATATTTCTACTGTGGAAAGAGAAATTATAGCCAGTATCAGTCACGACGTTGAGGGACGCAGTATTGGTGAAGAACGACGTGAGGCTGCAAAAAAAATTGAGCAAGCTAATCAGCGAAAACGGCAGTTCATTGCCAATATCAATCATGAGATCCGCACCCCTATGAATGCCATTGTTGGTTATGCAGAGATGCTTGCAGAATCAAACATTCAAGGACAACAACGTCGTTATGTAGAGACCATCAGAAAAAATAGCAGCTATCTTGTTGCCATTATTAACGATATTATGGAGCTCTCCAAGTTGGAGACTGGCAAGGTACGGGTTTTAAAATCAACCGTCAACCTGCATGTTATTACAGAGCAGATCCATGATTTTTTCATTGACCATATACAGGGAAAAAATATTGCGTTTACCTGTCAGATAGCTCCAGAACTTCCAAAATACTATGTCATTGATACAAACCATTGCCGCCAGATTTTAACCAACCTTGTCAGCAATGCAATAAAGTATACGGATCAGGGGCGGGTAACCCTGACTGTCACTGGTGTGCAGAAAAGGGCATCATGGTACATATTAACTTTTCAGGTAACTGATACGGGAAGAGGGATGAACTCTCTGGAGCAGAAGAATATCCGTGAGCTTATTGCCCAGCAAAAAGAAGGTGTCAATATCCATGATGGAAAATGTCTCGGCCTGACCCTGAGTGCGCGACTTGCCCGAATAATGGGAGGAGATCTCACCCTGGAAAGTGTTCAAGGAGAGGGGACAAGTTTTTCTCTTAAATTATTGGCCTCTGTAGCAGATGAGGCAGCCATTGGAACAATTGGAGCCATTGGAGCCATTGGAGCAATTAGAGATATTGGAGGGGTGCAGTACAAGAAGAAGAAAATAAAAAAGAACAATGGGAAGGAGAAGAAAAAAGATCCTGTTATCCTTGTTGTTGATGATATGCCAGAGATGTCTCATCTTGTTAAAATATACTTTACAGGAACAGCAATTAAGGTGTTAGAGGCAGCTAACCGCAAACAATGTCTGGAACACGCCTTTCAGAGTAATCCAGAGTTGATTCCAGACTTAATCCTGATGGATCTCAACTTAGCAGGTGCTGATGGTCGGGATATAACAAAACAGTTGCGCAACGATGCACGAACACGACAAATACCTGTTATTGCCATGACCGGCATGGTGCTAGAGAAAAAATCTTATCGGCATCTTTTTGATGACTTTCTTGGTAAACCCTTTCATCTCCACGAACTACGTCGCATAGTCGA
Organism: Candidatus Electrothrix gigas; assembly: GCA_022766165.1. Lineage (GTDB taxonomy): Bacteria > Desulfobacterota > Desulfobulbia > Desulfobulbales > Desulfobulbaceae > Electrothrix > Electrothrix gigas. Next base: position 69,007 of record QYLO01000007.1, on the reverse strand, counting down.
TAAGTATATCCAGATGACGCCAGAGACAGCCTGTTCAACCGATGGAGCAGAAGGAGCAGAAAAAAAGTCAGCACTTGATCTGCAAGAGATAGCATCATTCTGGACGCAGGAGCTTGATACACTCTACAAAAAGGCTGATATGAGTGGCAGTTTGGATGTTGCCTCAGAGCTTGGATTAACAATGCAGAAGCAGGGAATACGGGATCATTCATCGTCTTTGCTTGAAATGGGAAGGGACTTGCAACGGTTTGCTCTGGATCTCGATGTTATGGGCGTGGATCATCTCTTGGCAATGCTGAAAAATATAGCCGGGAACGTAGCTACGGTAGCTACGAAGAGAGTTGGGAAAGAATAATGAGAGAACAACCGAACAAGCCTTTGGTTTTTGTTGTCGATGATGTTCCAGAAAATATTCAAATAGCTCTTTCCCATTTAAAAGGGCTGGACGTGGAGTTTGCCTATGCCACCTCTGGTGAACAGGCCCTTGCCCGGATTACACAACGAATTCCTGATCTTATCCTCATGGACGTTATGATGCCTGGAATGAATGGTTTTGCCACTATGCAGGAGTTACGCAAGTATCCAACAATGCATTCCGTTCCAGTCGTTTTTCTAACGGCACGCTCAGAACCTGAAGATGTGGCACGAGGTTTTGAACTCGGTGGTGTTGATTATATCACCAAACCCTTTCATGGCATTGAACTGCGTTCCAGAGTGCGCAACCATCTTGAACTCCATAGCTATCGAATGAGTTTAGAGCAGAAGGTGCTTGCTCGAACCAGAGAAACAACTCTTTTAAAAGATATTACGATCTTGGCTATGGGTGAGTTGGCTGAACATCGAGATGCCAACACGGGTGGTCATATCAATCGAACCCGCTTTTTTGTGAAGGTTTTAGCAGAGGCCCTCTTTGAAATGGGAAAATTTCCAGATATCCTGACCCATGAGTACATTGTTCTTCTCTATAAAACTGCCCCGCTTCATGATATAGGCAAGGTGGCAATCCGAGACTCTATTTTGCTGAAAAAAGGTCGCCTGACTGTTGAGGAGTTTAATGAGATGAAGAAACACACGATTTACGGAGAAGAGGTCATTGACAAGTTGGCGCAAATGGCTGGAGAACCTATGGCCTTTCTCGAATGTGCCAGAGATATGGTGGGAAGCCATCATGAAAAATATAACGGAACCGGCTATCCCCGAGGTTTAAAAGCAGATGAGATTCCCTTGGCAGGCAGAATCATGGCTATTGCCGATGTGTATGATGCTCTGAGAACAAAAAGATCGTATAAAAAAGCTGTGAGTCATGAAGAGACCATGTACATTATGGAGACTGAAGATGGCCGAGGCAGGCATTTTGATCCAGATATCTACGATGCCTTTCTTGCTGTTGAGCAGGACTTTGCCTATATTGCAAAAGAACACAGTAAGGGACTTGAATAAAAAAATGAGAAGGTCAAAGGAATGGGTAGGAACAGGGAATGCCCTGATAGTTCTTAAAATCCAACTTATCTTCCTGATGTGAAAGAATATAGTCTGGAGTAAGCGGTATCTTCCCCTTTCCATAAGGAGCATCAAGAATATAGGTTGGTACTGCCATGCCAGAAATGCTGCCTATCAAGCCACGCATAAGGGCAAGTCCTGTTTTGATATCAGTGCGAAAATGGGCTGTCCCCTCAGTCAAATCTCCCTGCATGAGATAATAAGGGCGAACCCTGATCTCTAGGAGCCTGTACAAGAGTTCCTGCAACACGGGCAGAGAATCATTTATCCCCTTTAACAGTACGGTCTGACAACCCAAGGGGATACCAGCATCTGCTAACAGGGTGCAGGCACGTTCCGCCTCTTGTGTTATTTCTGCGGGATGATTAAAGTGAGTGTTGATATATAATGGATGATATTTTCTTAACATATTAACAAGTTCAGGTGTGATCCGCATAGGCAGTGTACAGGGTGTTCTTGTGCCGATACGAAGAACTTTGATATGTTGGATTGCTTGGAGTTGCTGGAGAATTTGTTCAAGAGCTTGATCGGAAAGAAGCAGAGGATCACCGCCTGATATCAGAACTTCTCGGATTTGCGGGGTGTTTTTCAGATATTTTACGCCAGCAGCAATGGTCTCTTTATTCACCCGCATAGATTTTTTCCCTACCTTGCGCTTACGGGTACAGAACCGGCAGTACATAGCGCATTGATTACTAACCAGAAAAAGGGCGCGGTCAGGATATCTATGTACCAGATTAGGCACAGGACTTAGCGACTCCTCAGCAAGCGGGTCAACCATTCCTAGCGGATCATCCAGTTCCCTGATATCTGGAACGGCCTGACGAAAGAGCGGTTCTCCTCCCTGTCGAATCAGCTCAAGATAATACGGAGAGATGCGTAAGGGATAGTGCGAGTTGACTGTTGCTATCTCATCTGGATCACAGGCAAGAGCTTGAGAAATTTCTTCAGGGCTACTGAGGGCATTTTTGAGCTGATTTTGCCAAACTGGCTGCTGCACATGCACAATTGTCATGAGATTTTTTTTGAATTTTTTTTAACGCTTATCGGGCTGGGACAGAAAATCACCTCAAACCACTTTACTTATCCTGAGATATTCCTTCAAGGAAAATACTTTTGCATCAGACAGGGATACAGCATATAATCCTACAACCACCGTAAAACTCTATTTTAAACTTCAAAGAAGCTTCTAAAGACTTAGAAAACTTTAAAGACTTCTGAAAAATAAAGGGAAAAAAGATGATTGAATTTGCACGGTTCCTGGCACCTTTTTTTGCACCCCTGCCTATAGGGGTGTTTTGTCTTCTGTTGGCCCTGTTCTTTATGATTTTTCGCTTGCAGAAGATGGCTATATTCTCATTACTGATTACTCTTTGTCTCTTTATCGTGTTTGGATACGGTGTGCCTGCACGCCAGTATATAAAGACCTTAGAGAGAAAATTTCCCTCTTTTGATATTGAAAAAATTACAGAAGAACAGCAACGAAAAATACGCTTTGTTGTTGTGTTGGGAAGTGCAAACGTTACAGATACTGCTCTTCCAGAGAGCAATCAACTGAATACATCGTCACTCTATCGGTTGGTAGAGGGTATTCGTATTCAACGACAACTGCCACAAACCTTTTTAATTGTTAGTGGGGGAGCAGTTCAGGATCCCCGTGCGAATGCAGTAGTGGCAAGCAGGGTAGCAGAATCTCTTGGGGTGGACAGAGAGCAGATAGTTACTGAAGTTCGCCCTCGTGATACCGCAGAAGAGGTAAAATTTCTTCTGCCTATACTCAAAGACATGCCCTTTATTTTAGTGACCTCAGCAGCACACATGGAGCGGGCTATGCGCTTATTCCAACAGGCTGGCATGCAACCTATTGCCGCACCTACTGATTTTCTTATCAAGAGTAATGGGCAGTTGGTTTCCTCCTCTTTTGTGCCTACCTGCGGAAATTTTGGGCTGTCACAGCGGATGCTTTATGCCTGGGCAGCTCAGGCGTGGAATTCTATCAACCAGTTGATTCAGTGAGTTTTATGTTTTTTTCTTAGAGAGCAGGGGGATAAACTCCCTATACAGAGGTCACGCTCTGTGATATTATATTTGTTTATATGAGAAAAGCAAGTACCGGGTGGGTTCCTTGAAGTTTAAAAAATCACATTGGGTGGGCAATGAAAATTAAGAAAGTTAAAGGGTTTACTGCTGCTGCTGTTCAAGCAGGCATTCGTTATCAGGATCGACTTGATCTTGGTTTGATTTATTCCGAGGTGCCGGCTGTAACAGTCGGTATGTTTACAACAAATAGGGTGCAGGCAGCCCCTGTGGTATTGGGTAAAAAACGCCTGCTTCACGGGAAAATTCACGGAAAAGCGCAGGCTGTTCTGGTGAACAGTGGTAATGCCAATGCCTGTACAGGAGAGCAGGGCATGGAGGTGGCATTACGCAGTAGTTCCTTAGTGGCAAATGCGCTGGGCATTGATGAAGACATGGTCCAGGTCGCCTCCACAGGCGTTATTGGAGAGCAACTGGATATTGAACCTTTTATTGAAAAAATGCCTGAACTGACCTCCTCATTACAGGCAGATGGTTTTGATGATCTTGCCCAGGCAATTATGACCACAGATACTGTGCCAAAAACTTCTTCTGCTACAGTAGAAGTTCATGGGGTTGAGGTCAATATAGTAGGCGTAGCCAAGGGGTCAGGCATGATTATGCCCGATATGGCGACGATGCTGTGCTTTGTTGTCACAGATGTGCAGATCCCTTTTTTTGCTTTACATGAAATTGTCCAATCTGGCGTGGAGCAGTCCTTTAATCTGATTACAGTGGACGGAGATACCTCGACCAATGATACAGTCTTGGTTATGGCCAATGGTGCAGCGAACAACCCCTGGCCTGATGAAGAGAATCAGGAAAGTACAAAGAACTTTCGAGAAGCTCTCCATAAAATTTTTAAGGATCTTGCCTTGCAGATAGTTTCAGACGGCGAAGGAACAACAAAAGTCGTTACAATTCGAATTGTTGGCGCAAGAACTCAGAAAGAGGCCATGAACGGTGCCCAGACGGTTGCCAACTCATCCTTGGTTAAAACAGCCTTTTTTGGTGAAGATGCAAACTGGGGTCGAATTATTGCAGCACTGGGTCGGTCTGGATGTCAGTTTCAAACTGACCAGGTTTCTATTGCTTTTGACGAGATTGTACTGGTAGAAAACGGGCTGGGATGCGGCAAAGAAGTAGAAGAAAAAGCCTCTAAAGTTTTGCAACAAAAAGAGTTTACCGTTACTGTTAGTCTACAGGAGGGAGACGCAAGCGCAGAAGTATTTACAACCGATTTAACCTATGAGTATGTAAAAATTAATGCCGACTATCGCTCCTGAATCAAAAGATTAAAATTTTAGGAAAAGACCCAGACTACCCAGAATGAGATAGAAGATGACAACGGGTTATACAGATGGGGAGTATCCCCTCGAGATTCAGAAAATTTTTAATGAAATTGAGCAGGCTCTTGCAGGAGCGGTCGGACCAGCCGCTCGTATGATTCTTGATGAGTATATTAAACAATGGCAGCAAGATGGGCCTATTGTTGCTACCCGTATTATAGAGTTAACCACGGCTTTAGTGGAAGAAATTGGCGATCCTGAAACAGCTCAAGAGTTTATTAGTCGGATTGAAAAAAATGTTAACTAATATGTTAACTAATATGTTAAATAACATAGCCAATATCCTTCATACCTTGTTACGACTTCGTTTCAACCTAACCTTGTCAGGTTGCTTAGGTAACTTAGGTAATCTGGGAGTGTTGATGCGAAGTGCCAGAATATTGAGAATATTGAGAATATCACTTGCTGCTTGCGTTGTTCAATGCGCAATAATCTTGACTTCCCTGACCTGTCATGCGCATTGTCTTTCAGGAGACTGCAAAAATGGTGTGGGAAAGTTACGCAGTGCTAATGGTCGGGAGTATGAGGGGGACTTTAAAAATGGTTTTCTTTGGGGACGGGGTAGGTTAGTTACTCCCGATGGCATGGTATATGAGGGTGAATTTGCTCGAGGAAAATTTAATGGTTTTGGCACGTTAAAGACCAGTGATGGGCGATATTACAAGGGAACGTTTAAAGACGGTGTTATTGATGGCGAAGGTATCCTAAAAGAGGCAAACGGCCTACACTATCAGGGGGGATTCGAGCTGGGACGATTTCATGGCAAAGGTGTTCTGCTCTATCCAGACGGAAGAAAATACGTTGGGGATTTTCATAACAACTTGCTGCACGGAAAGGGTAAAATGACGATGGCCGATGGCAGTACCTTTGAAGGAGAATTTCGTGACGGTCATCCTGAGGGAAAAGGGGTACGCCACTATGCAGACGGAACTATTTATATTGGGAGCTATGTGAAAAAATTTCGTCAAGGCTATGGCATTCTCCAGATGCCTGATGGGAGTCGTTATGAGGGATACTTTGACAATGATCTGTATAATGGCCGTGGTACCTTAAAGGAAAAAAACGGTCGAACCTATACGGGTACCTTTCTTGATGGAGCGATTACCGGTCAGGGGACGGTGACGTGGTCTCAGGTCGGACAAGAATACAATGGTGATCTGCTTAACGGCTTACCTCACGGTGAGGGGACCATGACCTATGGAGACGGGTCTCGATATGTCGGACAATGGGAAAAAGGCGTCAGAGTTGGTATAGGAAGGTTAGAATATGCTGATGGACGGGTGTATGAAGGTCTTTTTTCCAAAAATAATCCTGTGAATCCTGTTCGTCAGGTTGAAAAAGAAGAGCGATTCCAAAAGAAACCCCAAAAGAAAAAGGCCCAGGTTGTAAACACACCTCGTATTGCTCGTGTTGCCGTGAAGAAGAAACAAAAAAAGAAGGCCAAAGAGGTTATTTCCAAGGCTCCTTCCTCAACTCGTACAACACGTAATCACATTATTGTTATCACCCCAGTTGTTAAGCCTGTTACTGCAAAGCATTCTCCAAAGAAAACTCCTGAAAAAGCTCCTGAAAAAATTTCTCAGCAAAAGACAGAAAAGACAGAAAAGACAGCAATACGCATCCAAGCCCCTATAGCAACAACATCATCTCTACCTGCGCAAGCTAAGAAGGACAAGAAGAAAAGAGAACAGTCGGAAGAACAAGGCAAACTTGTGTTGATTAATGAAATTCCTTACTCCTTTCAAGGGGAAAAACAGGATAATAAAAAATCCTTTAGCGGAGTACGAGAAGTTGACTTACCTGATTCTTCTCATTATCAGGGAGAATTTAAAAACGGAAAAATGGAAGGCTGGGGTACTCTGCAGTTGGCAAACGGAGAACGCTATGAAGGCGAATTCTCCGAAGGTAAGTTTCATGGTCAGGGAACCTATATTTTTGCTGATGGTCGACGATATAAAGGAACGTTTAAAAAAGGAGAACGGGAAGGGAAGGGGGTGTTTACCTATCTTGACGGCTCTTCCTATAAAGGTGATTTTATTCAAGGGAGTTTTGAGGGGAAAGGAACCTATACTTTTCCAGATGGGAGCTATTATAAAGGAGAGTTTTCAGAAGGCTTTTTTTCAGGAAAAGGTGAACTGGTCTATAAAAACGGAAAAAGGTATAAGGGGGATTTTAAAAATGACTTACCCCACGGATACGGAAAATTAACTTCAGCCGATGGAACCGTGTATGAGGGTATGTTCCGATCTGGACGGAGGAATGGAGCTGGTACGATTAGATATACCGATGGCCGTATTGTTAAGGGAGTTTTTAAACATGACGAATTGGTTGAGCAGGAATAATCAGTGTTTACACTAACTGAAGAACAGGAACAAAATATCCGGGAGATTCGCCGGACCCTGCATCGTTACCCAGAGCTTGCCTTTCAAGAACAAAAGACTGCGGCCCTGATAGAATATCATCTCAAAAAAATAGGAGCAAGCTATCAAACAGGACTAGCCGGTGGAACAGGTATTCGGGCTGAGTTGGGAAAGGGAACAGGCCCCTGTGTAGCACTACGGGCTGACATTGATGCCCTGCCTGTTGCTGAAGAAACCGGTCTTGTTTTCTCCTCTCAACAGGCCGGTGTCATGCATGCCTGTGGTCATGATGGGCATACGGCCATGCTTTTGGGAGCAGCACAACTCCTGGCTCAAAATCCAATTCTTGATGAGCTTGAAGCTCGTGTGGTCCTCCTTTTTCAACCAGCAGAGGAAGCAGGTACAGGCGCTTCAGCTATGATTGCTGATAACTGTTTGCAGGACGTATCCATGATTTTCTGCGGGCATATTGACACGCATCATCCTGTGGGATATTTTGCTGTTGACCAAGGTCTTATCTGTTCGTACACAGATCCTTTTACCATTGATATCTATGGACAGGGAGGACATGCAGCCCGTCCTCATGAGGCTATAGACGCAGTTGTGGTTGGTGCCAGTTTGGTACTCAATATCCAAACGATGGTTTCTCGGATAATTAATCCGGCCAACCCTGGGGTGATCACTGTTGGTCGGATTGCCGCCGGATCTGTGCATAATGTCATTGCAGGTAAGGCTCTCCTTGAAGGAACCATCCGCAGCACGCATCTGGACACCAGAACTCTGATTATTCAAAAAATGCAGGCTCTGGTACAAGGACTTGAGAAAATGTGTAGTGCGGAGATCAACTTTACTCTTCAGCAGGGCTTACCAGCAGTTGTCAATGACGCTACTTCTTATACTCTTGCCCGGCAGGCAGCAGAACAGCTTGTGGGCGCTGACCGGGTTATTTCTCATGGACTTCCCAGTCTTGGTGGGGAAGATTTTTCATTTTATCAGCAAAAAATTCCTGGAACTATGGTTCGTTTTGGAGCTGCAAAAAATCCTAATCCAGGTCCTGCACATTCCAGTGTTTTTGACTTTGACGAAAAGGTATTAGCCTACGGGAGCCGCTGGCTGGCCACTGTTGCTGTTCATGCCTTGCAGCACTTGAAAAAATCGTGATGCACAAAAAATGATATATGCACGAATGCACGACAATAGACGACAATGGACGACAACACATTCATCCCTGTATTTAACAACAGCCAACCATACACCTTGGGCGTTGAGCTGGAATTTCAGCTTGTTGATTGTCATACCTTGGATCTGGTTCCACGAGTCAATACAATCTTAGATAAGCTTGTTCCGCAAGGCAGTGACAGAATCGTTCCCGAATTTCTTCAATCTATTATAGAGCTGCAAACCGGGGTTTGTCACAGCGTCAACGAGGTGGCTACTGATCTCAGTCAAATGATCCACCTTGTTGAAGATGTCGCTAGATCAGAGGGATGTTACCTGTATTCAACAAGCCTGCATCCTTTTGCCGACCCTGCTACCCAACTGTTAAGCAGGGGAGAACGCTATCAACGAATCATGGACGAGTTGCAACAGGTTGGACGCCAGTTTATTGCTCAGGGCATGCATGTGCATGTGGGAATGCCGGATGGTGACACAGCTATTAGGGTCTGCGATATGATGCAACCCTATCTTCCTCTCTTTTTAGCCCTGAGCAGCTCTTCACCTTTTTTCTGCGGTCAAGATACCGGTTTTCAATCCTATAGAACCAAGCTCTTTGAAGCCCTGCCCTTGGCAGGTATTGTTGGTTATTTGAAGAGTTGGCAAGGATATACAGAAGAAGTTGCCTCGCTGTATGCCCATCAAGCCATTACGGGAATCAAGGATCTCTGGTGGGATATTCGTCCCAGTCCTGAATTTGGTACAGTGGAAATTCGTATCTGCGATCTGCCCTCACGTTTTTATTCTATTTTGGGTTTGACTGCTGCGATCCAGGCATTTGTAGTCTATCTTACTGAAAAAAAAGTGTCTTCCCGTCCTGCCAGTTTACAGTTGCTGAAATATAATAAATGGCAGGCAGCCCGACACGGGATTAATGGACGTTTTGTGGATATGTACCATTTATTCGGGGGTGCTGATTTGACGCTTGGTCAGGCTGCAGATAAGTTGTTTCATCTCATTCACCCTGTGACGGAACGCTTGCGGTCGACATGTTATGTACAGGAGCTGTACAAAATTTTAGAACAGGGTACTGGAGCGGATCAGCAGCGCAGATTGGTTGGCCCGGAGAAGAAACAATTTAAAGAGATGATTATCAGCTTGAGAAATGATTATTGGCTGAGAGAGTAGTGAAAATGTCTATAAAAAATAAAGCGATTGTGGCCTCTGGTCACGAGGCTGTGTCTGGGGTAGCTGCCCTGATTTTGGAAGCAGGTGGCAATGCCTTTGATGCAGTTGTTGCAGCCGGTTTTGCCGGAACTGTTGCAGAACAGATGCTGACCAGTCTGGGGGGTGGCGGTTTTGCTTTGGCCCGGACAGCAGATCAGCAGGAAATATTTTTTGATTTTTTTGTTGATACTCCAGGTCTTGGCTTAGAAGATGCTCAATTGGAACCACATTTTTATCCCATTGAAGTTGACTTTGGTGGTTCAACTCAGGAGTTTAATATCGGACTCGGCTCTGTAGCTGTTCCTGGAACGCTGAAAGGGTTGCTTCATATTCATGAGCGGTTAGGTCGTATGCCCTTGCAGGAAGTTGTGGAGCCTGCTGTGCAGTTGGCAAAAGGGCATGAGTTAAATAAAGTGCAGGCCTATTTTATTAAAATTCTTCGACCGATCCTGGAAGTGAGTGCAACGGGCCGTACACTCTATAAGCCTCATGGGCAACTGATACAGCAGGGTGAAACATTGGTGAATCCTGAGCTTGCCGACTTTCTTCAGCAGCTACCCAAGGATAAAGGCAGGGATTTTTATTGCGGTGATATTGCAGCTCGCATAGCCCAGGACATGCACAGCGGTGATGGGCTACTCACGGCCCAAGATCTTGCAGCCTACAAGGTGATCGAACGTAAGCCACTGCGAGTTCCGTATCATGGGCATACCCTGTTGACTGCACCGGATATTGGCGGCACCTTGATAGGACTATCTTTGTCTTTACAGGAAAAAGCAATGCGTTTTGCTGGGCCGATTCAGGAGTGGGGCAGTCCAGAACATCTGCTGCGAACCCTGAAATGTATGCAGGAGGTAGAACACCTGCGAAAACAGGGCCTGACGCATCCGCAAGCCTTAGCTGCCTACAGAACAGAGCAGAGCATTCAGGGAAGTCAGGGAAGCGAAGAACATACTCGACAATTTAATCGGGGAACCACTCATGTTTCAGTTGCTGATAGTCAGGGGAATATCGCCTCTATGACCTGTTCAAACGGGGAGGGAGGAGGCTATTTTGTGCCAGGAACCGGTATTATGCTCAATAATATGATGGGCGAGGATGATCTTCATCCTGATGGATTTCATGCTGCATCACCTGGGCAGCGGGTCGGCTCTATGATGTCACCATCTGCGTTGCTTCATGAGGATACGGTCAAACTGGTCTTGGGCAGTGGAGGTTCTAAGCGCATCCGAACAGCTCTTTCTCAGGTTCTGACTCAGCTTGTTGATTATAAACGGGATATAACAGAGGCTGTGCTTGCCCCAAGAATGTATTGGGACGGAGATGCAGAAATTTTGCATATAGAACCGGGGTTTGACCAAGAGGCTTTACAGGTGCTGCAGGAACAGGTAAAGCTCAACCTTTGGAAGAAACCAGACCTTTATTTTGGAGGAGTACATGCGGTTATGCCCGGTATTGATGGAGTTGGCGATCCACGAAGGGGTGGTTCTGTACAAGTGGTGGAACTGTGAGTCTTTATATTCTTAAACGATTTCTGCTCATGATTCTGACCCTGTTCGGGGTTATGTTTATCACCTTTGTGATTACGCAATTTGTGCCGGGTGGACCGGTTAAAAAGCTAATGGCTCAGATTGAGGGCCGTGGAGCAACAATATGAATATATATTTTTTTCTACAACTCTTTCTTGTTTTATTTTTTCTGGATAGCAATTACTTGCAGGCTGCAGAAATCCAAGCTGTTACACAGCAACCAAGCATTCAGCCACACAATATTTACTCCGGACTGGTTGGAGGGACACTGCATGCACTCATCCAACAAGTCCTGATTATTGGGATTTTTATAGTCGGAATAGGACATGTTACTCACGGGATAAAGAAAGCGCAATATTTCAGTACCCCCTTATTTCGACAACGTCTTCTTCTCGTGTGCGTTGTAATTTTGTTTGTAACATTTATGAAGTTAACATATTCGGTTGAATGGGGTTTGAGTTTTGAGAGTATGATACAGCAGGCGCGTGCCACATTTGAAGATGCAGAACGACATCGAGCTGCGCTTATGGTCGTTTTACTCATACCAATTGATTTAACAACGATTGTTCTTCTTGCTGGAATGTTTCTTGTGCTAGCTGTCGATGAAAGTTCCGACGATAAAAGTTCCGAGTCAGGAATTACAATCTCGTGAGTCGTGAGTTCTCACCTCGTTTTAAATTTTAAAATTTAAAAAAAACAGGAAGACTTCTCTAAAGAAAAAACATAAAAGAGCATACAAATTGTAAATGTCTACCAAACATTTAATCTTCACAATGAAGGAACTTGTATGCTCACATATCTATATGACTAATTATACGGTTTTCGTAAAGTATTTTCCCGTCATCGCACGTGGTTAATCTTTGTGATGATAGTTTTAGGATTCATCGGCAGCAGTGAAATGATAGGAGTTTCCTCCTTCTGCCGTTTTTGGCTGATAGACAACCAAGGGTACCATGCTTTACTGCGTTTTTTTCGTTCTTCAGCTTGGGATTTAAGTAGCTTGTTGGAGCATTGGTTTGTTTTTTCTGTCTACCAGCAACAATCTATTTGTTCGCAAGGTCGTTTAGTTACACTCGGAGACCACACATATGTCCCCAAGGAAGGTCGCCGAATGCCCGGTGTTGTAACTTTACGCCAAGATTCTGAAACACAAAGCAAACCCTCGTATTTCAGAGGTCAGTGCTGGGGAGGCCTAGCTTTGGCAGCCGGGGGCATGACAACTCCTTTTGCACTACCGTTAAATTTACGTATGCATCAAGGTTCCATTCATTTAGGGGAAGCCGAGAAATCATCTTTGACTTTGGGAGAACAGATGGTCCAAATGGCTATTGATTTTTCTCTTCAAACGAACCAGGGTGCTGTCTTGGTTCTGGATGCTTTTTTTTCTGTAGGCCCGGTGTTTTTGCTGGCTCAGGCAACCTGGTTGAGGTCAATTAAAGCTCCTGCTGTACATATTATTACAAAGGCAAAGAAAAACTATGTCGGGTACTTTCAGGCAGATCCATCTTGTTATACTGGGATGGGTCGTCCCAGTCAGTACGGAGAACATATTCATCTGGCAGAAGTTTTTGACCATTTGTACCTGTTTCAAAAAGTATCAGTCCGTATCTACGGACATATGGAGAAAATTTATATTTACCACCTGGATTTATTATGGAAACCTACTAAAGGGTCTCTTCGTTTTGTTTTTGCCAAAACGTCACGTGGTCCCATTGTTCTCATGTGCAGTAATCTCGACCAGGATCCGATTGCTGCAATCGAACTCTATTGCCTCAGAACCCGTATAGAAACCATGTTCGATATGCTAAAAAATGTTCTCCATATCTTCCAATGTCATTTCTGGTCGAAAAAAATACCTAAGCATTCGAGAAAACCCAAAAGCAATAAAACTCAGCAGGCTCCACAGGCAGAAAACGCAAAAACGGTTCAGACTTGCTGGGATGCTACTGAACGTTTTGTGAACCTTGGAGCAATTTCCCTTGGTTTGCTTCAATTAATAGCACTCAAATTTCCAGAAGAAATATGGAGCAGATTTGAAGGATTCCTACGAACTCGTTCTCGATATATTCCTTCTGAGAGAACGGTCAAAATGGTGATTGCAAATTTATTGGTACAGGATTTCCTTAAAGTCGCACCAACAGCGACAATGCGAGAAATTCGTGCCAAGATTATCAAGGGCAGATTTAAGAAAAAAATCATTCAAACTGAAGACCACGTTTACCAACGAGCAGCTTGAAAATTCATAGTCTTAAGCAAAAATGATTTATACGGCTATTTCAGTGTTAAGCATTACAAACTCACGACTGTCGAGTTACAATTCACCGTGAATTGCGGAATCTTTACTTGCTTACCGGAAGTACTCATTTTGCAATGATTCTTTGGTGGATATTTTTCAACATACTTACCGATGGAATTTTTAATAATCTTGGCGATATAATGTATCACGTAATATTTGTATCTTTACATGCAACAGGATATACAGTACTGAAAAAAAATACCGACAGCAAGAACAGAATATCTGGCTGGATGAGCAATGGAAATCTTCATGTCTGCTTCTATTCTGTTATAACTCTTTCTGTGTATGTAAGTAGATTATGGATGTATGTCTTTCGATATACGCAACCGACCGGATAACTTAAATGCAATCCCTGTAACTGTCTGTGTTAAAATAACTATAAGGGCTTCGACAGTCGTAACAAAAATCAAACAAAATGAAGGCAAATTTTTTAAAAAGTTTCTTCCAGAATTTATGCCAACGGTCGTCTCCTTGCAAAACACTCTATTTCGGCGGAGTCGGTGACTCGAGAAGGAGCGGTTCTGTACAGGTGGTCAAACTGTGAGTCTTTATATTCTTAAACGATTTCTGCTTATGATTCCGACCCTGTTCGGGGTTATGTTTATCACCTTTGTGATTACGCAATTTGTGCCAGGTGGACCGGTTGAAAAGATGATGGCGCAGATTGAGGGCCGTGGAGCGGCTGGTGGAGAAGCAGGAGGGGGACACTCTGGATTGTATCAGGGCAAACAGGGCCTTGATCAGGAACGGATTGAGCAGCTCAAGAAGCTGTACGGCTTTGATAAACCACCTCTGCTGCGTTTCTTCTCCATGATGGGTTCCTATCTGGTTTTTGACTTTGGCGACTCCTACTATCATCAAAAAGGCGTGGCTGAACTGGTTATTTCTAAATTACCGGTTTCCATGTCCTTGGGCATCTGGACCTTCCTTATTGTGTACTCGGTCTGTATTCCCTTGGGTATCCGCAAGGCCATTTATGACGGATCTCGTTTTGATGTCATGACCAGCACAGTCATCCTGGTTGGCTATGCCATTCCTGGCTTTGTTTTGGGTATTCTGTTGATCGTTCTGTTTGGCGGCGGCAGTTTCTGGAATATTTTCCCGTTGCGCGGACTGGTTTCAGATAATTGGGCCGAGTTAACGTGGACAGCAAAGGTGCTGGATTATCTCTGGCATATGGTGTTGCCCATCATCTCCTCAACCGTCGGGAGTTTGGCCGTCATGACCATGTTGACCAAGAATTCCTTTTTAGAAGAGATCCGCAAGCAGTACGTTATGACAGCCCGTGCTAAGGGGCTTGGTGATAATCAGGTGCTGTATAAGCATGTGTTCCGCAATGCCATTATTCCGATTATTACCGGTTTTCCCGGTTCTTTTATCACAGCTTTTTTTACAGGCTCTCTGCTGATTGAAACAATTTTTTCTCTGGATGGCATGGGTTTGCTGGCCTATGACTCTGTTATGAATCGGGATTATCCGGTGGTGTTAGGTACTTTGTATTTTTTCACCCTGATTGGCCTGATTGCCAGATTGCTTTCTGATCTCAGCTATGTCTGGGTTGATCCCCGGATCAGCTTTGAAAAATTACAGTGATTACAGTGGTACGAACTGATACGGGAAAAACGATGAAGACAGCTGAAAAAGGACAACCCCTTGCAGCCCGCAGATGGAGAAATTTCAAAAAAAATCGCAAAGGTTTTTACAGTCTGATAATCTTTAGCCTCTTGTTTGGTATTTCGCTGTTTGCCGAGGTGTTGAGTAATGATAAACCCCTGTTGGTTCAATATCAGGGCGAGTACTACTTTCCCTTGCTCAAAGTCTATCCAGAAACCGTGTTTGGTGGCGACTTTGAGACAGAAACGGATTATCAAGATCCCTACATCTTGGAAAAGCTTACCACAGATGGTAACAGGGTTATCTTTCCGCTGAATCCCTATAATTACACTTCAATTAACCTGACCATTGATCAGCCTGTTCCATCTCCGCCATCGCAAGACAATATTCTTGGCACAGATGATCGAGGCAGGGATGTGCTGGCCCGTCTGCTCTATGGATTTCGCCTGTCTGTTCTCTTTGGTTTTGCTCTGACCCTGATCGGGACAGCGGTCGGCATTCTTGCCGGAGCCGTTCAAGGTTATTTTGGCGGCAGGACCGATCTCTTTTTCCAGCGTTTTATAGAGATCTGGAGTTCTATGCCAGAACTCTATCTGTTGATTATTTTTTCCTCAATCTTTAAACCCAGTATTGTACTGTTGCTGATTTTGCTCTCTCTGTTTGGCTGGATGGGACTTTCTGATTACGTGCGAGCAGAGTTTCTCAAGGGACGCAATATGGAATACGTCAAAGCGGCTAAGGCTCTGGGGGTAGGCAATCTAACCATTATGTATCGGCATCTTCTGCCCAACGGCATGACCCCAGTGATTACCTTTCTCCCTTTTCGTATTTCCTCAGCAATTTTGTCACTCACGGCGCTGGACTTTCTTGGTCTTGGTGTCCCACCCACAACCCCAAGCCTTGGTGAATTACTCAAGCAGGGTAAGGCTAATATTGAGGCATGGTGGCTCTCGTTAACCACCTTTACAGTCCTGGTTGGTACCCTGATTCTGTTGATCTTTATTGGCGAGGCCCTCCGGGAGGCATTTGACCCGCGTCGGCAGTAGACCAAACCTAGCGGAGCCAAATGTTGCTCTCAGCTATTTTTTACTCTCCGTATTCTTTGGAGGCCATGAGCTGGCTGTAGGTTTTTTAACTGGAAGACAGACCTTAAAAGGACTTTTTTTCCCTTTGCCCACATCACGAGTAACCGTAAAACAACGGGTAGAAAGAACTGGCTTAGTAGCTGTACTCGCTTGTTCTTTTTGTTTTTTGGGGACATCCTGCTGAATTCGTTGAACCTGAACGACTGTGGGCTTTTTGGGCTTCTTAACTGGAAGACATACCTTAAAAGGACTTTTTTTCCCCTTGCCCACATCACGAGTAACCGTAAAACAGCGGTTGGAAAGAACTGGCTCAGTAGCTTTACTCGTTTGTTCTTTTTGTTTTTTTGGGACATCCTGCTGAACTCGTTGAACCTGAACGACTGTGGGCTTTTTGGGTTTTTTAACTGGAAGACATACCTTAAAAGGACTTTTTTTCCCTTTGCCCACATCACGAGTAACCGTAAAACAGCGGTTGGAAAGAACTGGCTCAGTAGCTGTGCTTGCTTGTTCTTTTTGTTCTTTTTGGACATCCTGCTGAACTCGTTGAACCTGGAGTTTCTGCTCCTCCTGTGGAAC
Organism: Candidatus Electrothrix gigas; assembly: GCA_022766165.1. Taxonomy (GTDB): domain Bacteria; phylum Desulfobacterota; class Desulfobulbia; order Desulfobulbales; family Desulfobulbaceae; genus Electrothrix; species Electrothrix gigas. Next base: position 52,240 of record QYLO01000007.1, on the reverse strand, counting down.
AATTTTATCCAGAAGAAAAGAGGCCATTGATTGGACAGAGACAGCCTTTTCTGCTTGACTTCCCGAACCTATTCCAGCCACCGAAAAGGGCTTGAGCGTAATAGAAGGCCCCACAAAACCGGCAAAATCCACATTTGATTGACCGCTCCCTGTCAGGACTGCTGTTAGCAATTTTGTTGGCTTTTTGGGGGAAGCAGGCGCTACAGCCACAATAAAATCTGTTCCTCGTACCTTGAGACAGGCCGTTGGTGTCTTAATGGTATACTCTCCAATATCTCTCTGAACAGTTGAGCGAATTTTTCCAAAAAATAAATACATAGCGGTATCTCTCACATTGACTCTGGGAAGGAATCGGTCAATAAGCAGTTTGGTATGTGCTGTGAGAAACAAAACACTGTCATCAGCTAGTTGAAGAGTAGCCTTGCTCTTTTCAGTCGTTACCAAGGTGTCTCCGCTAAAGACCGGGTGATCTTGTTGTATACTATATGCTACCTGTTCGTTTTGATGATATACATAAGCAGTGCCTTGGAGATGCATGATGGTTCCGGCAAAGGACTGGGTGCTTGGTCGAAATTTATCTTTGATAATAAATGATTCCGGTAACAAGGGACGGGATGGCGTATGCTCTGCTTTCAGGAATTTGATCAGGGTATCATTTTCGCCTGGAGGGTTGTTAAAACTCTGGGCAATGGCTGGAGAAATGAGTATTGCTGCAAGAGCTGCAAGAGCTGTACTCGCTGCACTAGTAATTTTGATAAAAAAAGAGGGCTTTGTCATTCAGTTAACGTGAGAAATGCTCGGTTCAGCTCAGTTTACTAGCAGCCCGAAGCGATTAGCGTGATGTTGCCTTACAGTACGCTGTACTCTATCCTAAGACATCCCATCTCCCAACTACACAGTACGCAACCCAAAAACCCCCTGCTTGTCACTACTAAAGGCAGGATTATTGCCTCGTCTTCCCCCACGTTGGGGTTTATCGGCGGCATTACCGCTTGTGCTTGCTCCAACAGGTCGTTCAGTTTTTTCTTGCCTCTTTGCCTTGGGTGCATCTTCGACAAAATGCGCAATGTCAGCAGATTGCTCATGCGAAATACTTTCTTGATATAAGGCATAAAAACGGGAGCAATCCTTGAAATAACTCTTTCTTCTCAGCCATGCTGGCCAGGTATCCTTTGAGGTATCCTTTGTGCGGTGCTTTTGCAGAGAGGACATATTCACAAATAAAGTGGTGATTTTATCCTTAATGGCCCGCTTGATGTTCAGGCGACGTGCAAAGAGCTGATCAAGATCTGCCCTGATCGCCTTGGAAAGACGATGGTATCCCTGCCCCTTGAGTTCCTGATGCAGCAGATCAAAACGGCGCAACGCCCACGGAAAGAGGAGGATGGCAAAGAGCATGGCATCTTCAAGCGTCACTCGTTCGATGTTATGTTCGATGTTATCCAATGCAGCAAACAGGGACAGCAGTTCTTTTTTTACTGCTTCTCCCTCAGTTTCGTGTTGGAACAGCTCTTGATAAAAGGGAAAGAGGGTAGCAAACACACCAGTTTGCAGGGCTAACCCTACCCATGCCTGACTTGTGCCGCCACGCAGATCTTTGAGCAACTCATCCCGGATTCTCGACGTAGGGCAGAGATCCAGTTTTTCCAGATGTTTTGTAATGGCCTCTAAGGTCTTTTCCTCAATGGTAAAGCCATTACGGGCCGCATGACGAATTGCCCTTAGTATCCGCACTGGATCACGAATAATCCGTTGCTCTGGTTCACCAACAATGCGGATAATACCGTCTGTTAAATCCTGTACACCACCGACATAGTCGATAACTGTATTGTTTTCAATCTCATAAAAGAGAGAGTTAATGGTCAGATCCCGACGATAGGCATCCTCTTCCAGCGTTCCAAAGGTATTATTGGCAGGCAGCACCTTGTCCGGTTCATGGCTATCATATTCACTGCGGGAGCGTAGGGTGGAGACCTCAATAATTTTATTGCCCCGAAAAAAAACCTGGACCAGACGAAAACGCCTGCCTATGGTTCTTGAGTTACGAAAGAGCTTGCGGAGTTGCCCTGGTCTGGCATTGGTCGATATATCAAAGTCCTTGGGTTTATTTCCTAAATAGAGATCGCGGACTCCACCCCCGACCAGATAGCCGGCATAGCCAGCATCCCGTAAGCGATACAGGACTTTTAATGCCTCGGATTCAATGTCTTTTTCAAGGATAGGGTGTTCCTTTTCAGAAAGAACAACTCGTTCGCTGTCGTTGTTCTGTTCAAACTCTTGTTCAAACGCTGTGGTGCTGTTCATAGTTGCATACAGGTATCAAATAACTTAAATATTCTCTTTATAGACAGATTCTGCATCATTGACAAATTGTCTAAAGATCTCTTTGACTGGTAGAATTTCATTTATTTTATAGGTATTTGCACCGCAGAAGACCAGCCCGTTATCAACATCACCGTTACAAGAGGCAACAAGCCGATCATTAATGCAGTATTTATAGCTACATTTTTTCAGACATTGAAATTTACACTTTTCTGGGGAAACGTCTTCTCCAGCTTGCAGTCGTCTGATAAAATCGGTTGTAATGGCCCGCCCGGTCATGCCCACTGGGGACTGCACATTGATAATGTCTTGCTCGTGCGCTCTCAGATAGGTTTCTTTAAATTCCTGCGAAACAGAACACTCTTTGCTGAGGACAAAACGAGAGGCAATCTGTACGCCATCAGCACCGTACTTGTCCATCATCTCGGCCATTTCAAATCCGTCTGTTATACCGCCTGCTGCAATCAGAGGAACCTTGGAAACCACCTTGCGGATTGTCGGAAAGATCTCTCGCAACGGCTTGTCTGTTCCCAGATGACCGCCTGCTTCAGCTGATTCGACAACAATAGCTGCGGCACCGAGTTTTTCAGCAAGCCGGGCAAAGGACGGTGAAGAGACAATAGAGACAATAGGGGTGTTATACTGTTTGCCGATTTTAAAAATATCCCGAGAAAAACCAGCCCCGGTTATAATCATATCCACGCCAGCCTCAATAGACCCCATGACTAAATCGTGAAAGTTTTTCATGGCATACATGATGTTTACAGCAATGATGCCATCAGTTGCGGATTTGGCCTTTCGGATATCCTCTTGCAACTCAGGGACTGGAATGCCGGAGCCACCTATGGTACCGATGCCACCGCAGGCCGCCACAGGAATCGCCAATGCCGAGGTTGATACCCGGATGGACATTCCTCCCTGAATAAGAGGAATTTTTGCCGTAAAAGAACCAATTTTAAGTTCAGGTAATTTCATTGTATTCTCTTTTTTTCATTATATATCTTCCGGATATTGGAGAGTACTTGACGCCGGAAGAGCTTGCATTGTCTCCATAATGCTACGCCACGACCGCTTTGTCAAGTATCCCATATCAAGCCGTATTCAAAATATTTTCCCAACCTACCATATTCCTACGAGATCGGCTTGACTTTTCCAGGTTAAATGCATTAAGTTTAAAATTTTTCTTCCCTTATTCTATGCGCAGGAAGAACTGTGGAAGAAGGTTTGCTAAGACGGATAATTTAAGGAGTTTATGTTGAAAATTAAGGCCATTAACGGGGTAAAGGATATCCTGCCAGCTGAGATTATGTACTGGCAAAAAATTGAAAAAACCGCTTGCGATATTTTTCGTCGTTTCGGCATTCATGAAATTCGCCTGCCCATTTTGGAAAAAACCGAACTGTTTACCCGCTCCATTGGTGAGACCACAGATATCGTTGAAAAGGAGATGTACACCTTTGTCGACAAAAAGATCACCATGCGTCCAGAGATTACAGCCTCCTTACTCCGTGCCTATGTAGAGCATAGTCTTCATCTCCAGCAACCAGTACAGCGTCTGTTCAGCATTGGGCCAGTGTTTCGTCATGAACGACCGCAAAAGGGGCGGCAACGTCAGTTTCATCAGATTGATGTGGAGATCATCGGAGCGCACGAGCCACAGGTTGATGCCGAACTTATGGCAATGGGGCAGATGTTATTCAATGCACTGAGCCTTGATGTCCGGCTTGAGATTAACTCCTTGGGTTGTCCAGCGTGTCGGCCTGGTTTTCGCAACAAGCTGATTGCCTATCTTCAAGCGTGCAGTGACAGCCTCTGCGATGACTGCAAACGACGAACAGCAAAAAATCCTTTAAGGGCCTTGGATTGCAAAAAGCAGGGCTGTAAAGCTGCTGTGGAACATGCACCTTCTATCCTGGATAACCTCTGTTCTGCCTGCGAGGAGCATTTTTCTGCTGTGCAACAGCAACTGGATCTGTTTGAGGTATCGTACAACGTAAACCGTTTTATGGTGCGTGGCTTGGATTATTATAATCGCACAACCTTTGAGTTTTTAACCGCAGACCTTGGTGCGCAGGCTGCTGTGGCAGCGGGTGGCCGTTATGACGGCTTGGTTGAGCAGCTTGGTGGCCCGAAAAAGACCCCTGGTATTGGTTTTGCTCTGGGTATGGAACGGCTGTTTTTGTTAATGCAACAGCAGAAGAAGCAACAGGACCAGCCAAAAGGGCAGGGCGGTGCAGATATCTTTCTTGCTGCACTTGGTGAGCAGGCGATTCGTTTTGCCTCGCCCCTTGTGCATCAGTTACGCCATCTTGGCTTGCAGGCTGTTATGGATTATAGTAATCGCAGTCTCAAGGCTCAGATGAAGCAGGCAGGCCGTTGTCATGCTGATTTTACGTTAATCATTGGTGAGCAAGAGATAGAGCAGGGCAGGGGGATCTTGCGCAATATGAACACCCAGGAGCAGACAGAGTTTTCCTTCAACAGAGGCGCTGCTGCCTTGGCAGAGGTAATTACTTAGGATAAGGATTGATCCTGTAAACATTATCAGCAGAAGAGCTAATAAGACGAGAGGAACAATATGGGCGAGCAAATTGAAAAACGGCAACGCATCAGGGTAAAACTGGAAGGATACATTGCTGATGTTGCCGACGGATATTTTGTCTATGCCGGAAGAGTCGAGGATATTTCGTTAAGTGGCCTTCGGCTCAGTGAGCTACCGGTAAAGTTTTCCATGAAAGGAAAAGAATATACCTATCGTAGTTTCCGGAGGTCCTGATTTTAACTGCTATAAGCTTAAAGTTGTTCCGCGCTGGCGGAAAAAGGATGACTCTTTCTTGGTTGCAGGATTCAAGGTCGTTGAAGCGCCTGAAGAATGGAGAGCATTTGTGCGAAAAGTTCTCATGTATTCTTAAAAATCCCCTATTTTTCAGCTCTTGATTGGTGATCCCTTGCCGTCAATAATTGAACTGTATATATTGCTGTAGGGGCGGGCTCCATGCCTGCCCAGAATGATTCATAATCAGCCCGGACTGTTCCGGGAAACCACAGGGGGTTGCCCCTACAATTTTTTTGTAAAAAGAGACACAACATGGAATCAATGGGAGCGCTGCGGCGCACATCCGACTGTAATACACTGGGCCTTGACCAACTGGGTCAGGAAGTTGTTTTAATGGGCTGGGTTCTCCGTCGCCGTGACCACGGCGGGGTTATCTTTATCGATCTGCGTGACCGCCAAGGCATCACCCAGGTTGTTTTTAATCCTGAAATTAACCCGGACGTTCATGCCAAGGCGCATCAACTACGCTCTGAATGGGTACTGGCCGTCAAGGGAAAGGTCGAAGCCCGGCCCGATGATATGGCCAATCCTAAGTTGAAAACCGGTGAGATTGAGGTGTTAGTCAGTGAGCTGACCATCCTTAATACCAGCAAGACACCGCCGTTTCCCCTGGATGAGGATAGCGAAGTTTCAGATAATATCCGCCTCCAGTATCGCTATCTTGATCTGCGTCGGCCTGAGATTACCCGCAACCTGATCATGCGCCATAAGACCGCCCAGGCAGTGCGGAATTTTCTCACGGACAACGACTTTCTCGAAGTTGAGACCCCCATGCTCACCCGCTCCACCCCAGAAGGCGCACGGGATTATCTGGTACCAAGTCGAGTCAATGCAGGCAAATTTTATGCACTGCCTCAGTCTCCACAGCTCTTTAAGCAGATGCTGATGATCGCTGGTATGGAACGCTATTTTCAGATTGTCAAGTGCTTCCGAGATGAGGACCTGCGGGCGGATCGGCAGCCGGAATTCACCCAGATTGATATGGAGCTGAGTTTTGTTGGTGAAGATGAGATTATCAGCATCAGTGAAGGCATGGTCAAAGAGGTCTTTCAGGCTGCCCGTGATATCACCTTAGAATCGCCTTTTCGTCGAATGAAGTACGATGAGGCAATGGCCCGCTTTGGTACAGATCGTCCTGATACCCGCTTTGGTCTGGAGCTTACCGACTTAACCGAAACCCTCCGTGGTTGCGGCTTTAAGGTCTTTAACTCCATCATTGACAAGGGTGGGGCGGTGAGAGCTATTAATGCCAAGGGCTGTGCAAACTTTTCCCGGAAAGATCTGGATGACCTGACCAGCTACGCCTGTACCTTTGGTGCCAAGGGTATGGCCTGGATCAAGATCAAGGAAGATGAGTGGCAGTCGCCCATTACCAAATTTTTTACTGAGGATGAGTTAGCTGCTATGGGCAAGGCGTTGGACGCTGAACCAGGGGACTTAATTCTCTTTGGTGCGGATGACTCTTCTGCGGTCAATCAGGCGCTCTCTGAGTTGCGCCTGGAACTGGCTCGTCGCCTTGATCTTTTAGATGAAAATACCTTTGATTTTGTCTGGATTACGGATTTTCCCTTAGTGGAATATGACACAGAACGAAAACGGTACACCTCTGTGCATCATCCCTTTACTGCCCCTGTTGAAGAGCATCTTGATATGCTGGAAAGTGATCCAGGCAAGGTCAAGAGCCGGGCCTACGATCTTGTCCTGAACGGGAATGAGATCGGCGGCGGTTCTATCCGTATCCATCAACCGGATATTCAGGCCAGAGTACTCAAAGTTCTTGGGATTGATACTCAAGAGGCGAGTGATAAGTTTGGCTTTTTGCTGGATGCCTTGGAATTTGGAGCCCCGCCTCATGGTGGAATTGCCTTTGGTGTGGATCGCCTGTTAATGATTTTAACTGGTTCTGATTCTATTCGGGACGTGATTGCCTTTCCTAAAACTCAGAAAGCTACCTGTCCGCTCACTGAGGCACCAGCTTCTGTTGCCAGAAAGCAGCTTACTGAGTTGTATCTGCGGCCTGATTGGAAAGAGGAGAAGGCAGAGTAGGGGGGCTTGAGCGAGTTCGCCTGTAGATCCCGGTTTTCAGCACTGCTTGGGCCGGGATTTTTTTGTTTTTTTGTTACTATTTTCTATTTATATAGTAATTACTTGGTACAATATCTGTATATTGACACCATTTTTGAGCATAATGGGTGGCAAAGGAATGGCGCAGAGTATGCACCGTCGCCTGTTTATCAATCCGACCTTTCAACACGTTTATATTGCTAAAGTAAAATGAAAAATAAGATTATTGTTTATATATTATCTTTCGTATTAACAACACCTTTTGTGGTAAATGCAAAAATTTTCAAATGTACCACCGCAGGAAAAACGATATATCAAAATAGACCTTGTTCGGTTGAAACCTTGCAAGAAAAGAATGAACCATCGGTCTTTGATGGTTGGATATTTGGAATGAGCATTCTTGCTATGAAACAAAGAGCAGAAAAAGAACAGTTACCCATGAATTCAGGCAATTATGCTCTTATCAGTAAGTTTAATGGAAAAATAATAGAGAGCCAGCCAAAACAAAGAGTGTACACATATAGAACAACCTTAATGGACAAGCTGACAACTGTTACTCTCTTTTTCACAAAAACTACAAAAGTACTTTATCAAATAAAAGCAACATTTCATGTTTTGCAGCTTAAACCAGAAGAAAGGAAATATTTTTACGAGTCTTTATATTCTCAATTATCTAATAAGTACTGAAAATCTAAGAACATCAGGACAGATTTAGTCAAAAATACAGCACGAAAATCTTTGTCTGGCTTTTTTACCCGTGGGATAGGGGATATCTTAATAGGTACTCTTTTAGCATGGGGGACAAAAACTGATAATATTGTAACCTTATCATACAAAAAAAATTATCAAGCAATGACTTCTTATCAACTAATATATAAGAAAATGTCATTAGTGAAACAAAATGAAAATGAAATTACCTCTGAAGTTAAACAACGAACAGATCAATCAATTTTAAAAGATAGTGGTAGATTGTAATTTTAACATAAAAATAGGTATAACAAAAATATGAAGATATCGGAACGAGCGATTTGCTCCTGATTGCCCGTTATATTTTTATATGAAAGTGACCGGTGACTTCCCCAGAGGGGAGGAATGGGTGTTATATTAACTGCTGAGTCGGTGCGAGAAAATCATGCGAAAGCTACCCATAGGTATTCAGACCTTCAGCGAAATCCATGAAGAAGAATACCGCTACGTTGATAAAACAAAAATAAATACGATAGCATGAATTATTTTTCTCCAACCGAGAACTGGTTTAATTTCTGCGTACTGCTCATTGCGCTGTTTCTACTCAAAGGAGTTGTGTATCTTTCCATCATGCCTCCGTTTGAAGGTTGGGATGAATATCAACATTTGGCATATATTTCATATTTGGACAAATATCATGAACGCCCTATCTTAAACAACGCATTTGTTTCACGAGATGTATTAAAGCAAATAGTACAGTTTCCTGTATCACAATCTATGTTGGATCAAACGAGATCTGTAGGAACAGTTCATTACAAAACATTTTTTGATCCTGCATTCTCTGGAGTGCAATATAATGACAAACACCATAATATTCCCTTATACCAAGCCCAACATGGTTCTCTTTATTACCGACTGATACTTCCTGTAACGAAGATATTTTCTAGCGATACAAATCTGTTGAGTAAAATTTTTACTCTTCGATTTATTAATATTTTGTTTGTCACAGCATCACTGGCAATAATATTGGGCTTGATAAATCAAATTGTGACCCAAAAAAATCATGCTGCCGTGATAGCACTTCTGTTAATCTGCCAACCACTGTTACTCATCAACAGTGCCCGTGTTGCCAACGATGCGTTTGCAATTTTAACGGGAACAGGGGTAATTGCCATTGGTTTATTACCCTCTCTCCGTAACAAATTTGCCTTTTCTGTGATAACAGGAATGCTTATTGGAATTTCGTGCTGGGCGAAATCTATCTCAACCATCTTGTTTCCTTTCTGGATTTGTTCCCTTTGTATTTCTTGGCATAATAAAGAGATTTCTTTTAAAAAAATGTTGATTTGCCTCATCGTGAGCAATGTCATTGCTCTTCTTATTTTAAAAGAATATTTCTTGTTTAATATCGACAACTATGGAATGCTATTTGTGATGCAGGAAGCAATTGTCAATAGCAATAATAACAGATCTTTTGTAGATATCTTAAAAGTATCTTTTGAATCGCCTATGATGAAAGATATCTTTTGTATGTGGTCGAAAGTTTGGATTGGTGGATGGAGTTTTTTAAAAGTAAGTAATGTCAGATACATCTCTTTTGCTCTTATAATTGTTAGTTTTTTGGGATGGGCATATAATTCTTTTTCCAAAGAAAAATCTCAAGGAGTCATCTCTTTAGAAACCTCATTACTTTGCTTTTCCACATGTTTTTTCACAAGCCTTGCGTTAAGTTGGCACTACCTCCAATCTACATTGGCTTGGGGACAAGCAACAACCTGTGTGTGGTATATTAGTATAAGCTTACCTTTTTTCTTACTATTTGTTTACGATAGTGCCAGTCATTGGTCAGGCCGTGCCAGCTTTATTATAGGCTCATTATTGACCATAACATATATTTATGCTGATATCCGGGGAAGTTTAACCATGATTTCGTTCTATAGTGGTGGGGCGAATACAAGTGAGGCATTGTCTCGTATTGCCTCAATCCATCCAGCATCGCTCAACACCACAACGCTCCTTGTTGCCGCTGCGCTTTTCCTTTGTTTGTTGAGTTTTTTATTTGCCATCGTATTGCAATGTAATCGTATGTATTTCAGGCGTTGAAAAATAGGAGACATCTTCATCGGCGTAGAATATCGGATTGCAGCTATTTCTACCGATAATCCATATTGATGCGAGAAGATCATGCAAAAGCTGCCCATAGGTATTCAAACCTTCAGCGAAATTCGTGAAGAGGAATACCGCTACGTTGATAAAACAAAGATTGCCTTTGAGCTGATCAACAACGGCAAATACTACTTTCTCTCCCGGCCACGACGTTTTGGCAAGAGCCTTTTTCTCTCCACCTTACAGGCTGTTTTTGAAGGAAAAAAGGAACTGTTTCTCAATCTGTACATCCATGATGCCTGGGATTGGCAGACAACCTATCCGGTCGTTAACATGAGTTTTGCCGGAGTGGCCCGCAATATAGCTGCCATGCAGCAGGATATCAGGAATATCCTCAAGGATAATCAGGAACGCCTGAACATCAATTGCAGGAGTGAGGAAGATACAGGGGGCTGCTTACGGGACCTGATCAGAAAGGCATCTGAGCAATATCAGCAAAAAGTCGTTATTCTGGTGGATGAGTACGACAAGCTGATACTGGATAATCTGGATCAGATGGAGGTTGCCAGAGAGGCAAGGGAAATACTCAAAGACCTGTACACGATTATCAAGGACTGTGATGAGTATCTCAAGTTTGCCTTTTTTACCGGAGTCAGTAAGTTTGCCAAGGTCTCTGTGTTCAGCGGCCTGAATAATCTTTCCGACATCTCCCTTGATCCTCGTTACGCTACCATCTGTGGCTATACCCAGGATGATCTGGAAGACGTTTTTATTGATCTCCTGCACGATGTTGATATGGAGAAAGTACGGGACTGGTACAACGGCTATAATTTTCTCGGGGAAAAGGTCTATAATCCCTTTGATATTTTGCTCTTTATTGATAAGGGCTGTGTGTTCAATACGTACTGGTTTGCAACTGGTACGCCTACCTTTCTGCTCAAGCTCATCCGGCAGAACAACTATTTTCTCCCACGTCTTGCTGATCTGCGAGTTGAAAGCTCACTGCTTGACGGCTTTGACATTGATCATATCAGGCTGGAACCTATCCTGTTTCAGGCAGGTTACCTGACAATTCAGGAAGTTCATGAGCTGGAATTTGGAGGATTTGCATATACCCTGTATTATCCGAACAGAGAGGTTGCGCTGTCCTTTAATGATGCGCTTATCCGCTTTCTGACAGATGCAACAAGCTATACACCCACCAAAACTGACCTTTTTTCTGTATTAAAACATGGTGATATAGAGTCATTAAAAGATGTACTTATTTCACTGTTTTCCTCAATACCCTATAATAACTATGTCAGAAACACGGTTGCCGAGTATGAGGGCTATTATGCCAGCGTAATATATGCCTATTTTGCAAGCCTGGGCATACGGATTATTGCAGAGGATGTAACCAATACAGGACGTATTGATTTAACAATTTTTCTTAATGATAACATATATATTATCGAGTTTAAAGTCGATGGTGGCACTGATCCTCTTGAACAGATTAAAGAGAGGAAGTACGCACAGAAGTATGTAGGGCAGGGGGCTGTGTATTTGGTTGGGATTCTTTTCAGCAGTGCAAAGAAAAATATTGAGACGTTTTCTTGGGAAAAAATAGACTGTCACTCTGACAACGTTTGCATCGTAAACCCGAGCCATCAAAATGATGAAGAAGATATGTAACGCAGTTTTTATAAAACCATCAGAACACGCAGAGAAAAAATTCACCTCAAAATGAAATATACACAATGTCGCATAATATATATTATGTTAAATTTATTCATGCGAACATCTTAATATACTGACTTAGTACTTTCTCGACATCTCCTTCCACTGTTCATCAATAAAAAGCTCATGCGGTTTAAACGCTGTCTTATACTCCATCCCTTTGACCTTATTAATCCAATAACCAAGATACAGATGCTTGATTTTATGGCGTTGACAGAACTCTATTAAATAGAGAATATTCAGCGTGCCTGGACTGCGATCTCCCTGATCAGGATCAAAATAAAAGTAAACAGCATTGAGCCAATCATCAGAACAGTCAACGATTGCCACTCCGAGCAGTTGATCTGCCACTCGATAACGGATTTCAAAGCACTTAGTCATTGAGGTGATAAAAAAACCGCTATAATAGCTTTCTGCATTGGCTCTCCCGTCTGGAAAACGTTTTTTCAGAAAACGATTTAACAGATCAAGATTTTCTTCAGACATTGTCAAGGGCGCTAACCCTACACTGATATCCCTATTTTTTGCCCAGACCCTCTTTTGGTTACGATTTTTAGAAAAATTCCCTGGTTGCAAACGGATAGGAACGCATTCTTGGCATCCTGGACAACGCATGGAATACATACAGTTGCCGTTCCTTCGGTATCCGTTACGAAAGAAAAAATTCATGGTGGTGTCTGGCAAAGAGCCGAAAAAGGCTTGATGATAGACAGCATGCTGCGGCATTCCATAAGGACATTCTGACGTTATATCAACAAAGTACTGCTCTAATGAGCTTCTGAGACTCGCCTCATTCTGTTTTGTTAGGTCATCTACTATCGTCACTGCTGCTGCCCTTATCGTATTGTCTTATAAAAAAAAGCTGATTACGGAAATCGTAAACGATTTTAGACCAATCCCTGGTCAATCATAGCGTTGACGACCTTAACAAAACCGGCAATATTGGCTCCAGCCAAATAATTTTTTGACAGACCATACGCATGAGAGGCATCAAGACAGGTTGTGTGAATAGATTGCATAATTCTGCGGAGATGGTTATCAACCTCGTCCTGAGACCAGGCAAGACGCATGGAATTCTGGGACATCTCCAGCCCTGAAACCGCAACACCTCCGGCATTGGCAGCCTTTCCTGGGCCGTAGAGGATATTGTTTTGTATAAATATATTAATCGCTTCATGAGTGCATGGCATGTTGGCCCCTTCGCAGACAAGACCAACGCCATTGTTAAGCAGATGTTGCGCATCTTGCCCGTTAATTTCATTTTGCGTTGCACAGGGCATGGCGCAGTCTGCCGTATGATTCCACAGTGGATTATGATCCAGCTCAGGGTCAACTTCGGTATAGGTGGCGTTGGGGTACTTTTCGCAGTATTCACGAATGCGCGCTCGTCGGATATTTTTTAGCTGCATAACATGCTGCAACTTTTCCGCATCAATGCCCTCTTCATCGTAAATATAGCCAGATGAATCAGATAATGTAAGCACCCGACCCCCAAGTTGAAGAACTTTTTCCGTTGTGTACTGGGCCACATTGCCAGCACCAGAAACCAAGAAGTTTTTTCCTTCTAGGGAATCGCTGTTTTCTGCCAGCATTTCAGCGGCAAAGTACACCATACCATAGCCTGTGGCCTGCGGTCGAATAAGACTTCCGCCCCAATTCAGCCCTTTTCCCGTGATAACTCCTGTAAACTCATTGCGTATCTTTTTATACATGCCAAAGAGATAGCCAATTTCTCTGGCCCCTACGCCGATGTCTCCGGCAGGAACATCGGTGTTTGGCCCGATATGTCGGCATAACTCGGTCATAAATGCCTGACAAAAACGCATAACCTCTGTATCAGAGCGTCCCTTGGGATCAAAGTCTGCCCCGCCCTTGCCTCCGCCCATCTGCAAGGTGGTCAGACTGTTCTTAAACACCTGCTCAAAGGCAAGAAATTTGATAATTGACAGGGTGACAGAGGGATGAAAGCGCAGGCCGCCCTTATAGGGACCAATGGCTGAGTTCATCTCAACTCGAAAGCCTCGATTGACCTGCACCCTGCCCTGATCATCCATCCAGGGAACCCGAAAGGTAATCGCACGTTCCGGCTCAGTGATACGTTCAAGAATGGCTTGACTGCGGTACTCGGGATTACGATCCAAAACAGGTTGCACTGTTTCAAGCAGCTCAGAAACCGCTTGAAGAAACTCCTTCTGGTCAGGATCACGTTGAATAATATGTGTAGGAATATTGTCCATAAATCAATTTATTGTCATTTTTTAACTTCCATCCCTCCCCGCTGGAGAGGGACGATAAAGTATGAAAGCTGCGCATACGACAAAAAAAATCAATCTGTTGTTGTCATGTCTAATGCGATTTCAAGACCACGATCTGTTACATCCATATTCATCTGCATACGCAACGTAACCCCTTTCATTGCTTCAAAAAGAGCTTTTGTTTCTGCTTGTTGCGCTTCAGGAATATCTACACTTTGGAGGGCATCTCCAATCAACCCGTAATATTTACCGTAATCAAGATGGGTTGCTAGGAGACCACTTGGGGTATCTAAGGAGTCAGAACGCAAACTCTGGGATAATGCCTTTGATTTTTCACCTGTATACACGGTTACGTGTGAGCCATGTATTGCAGCCATAACAGGAAAGGGAAGCGGAAACGGAATAGGCAACTGAACCGGCGTTCCATCAGCAGACAGTTCTAATTGGGCAAGCGGTGGAAACAAGGCACTGACAGTCTGTATAAAGACTGTTGGATTTTTTACAGCCAAGCTTATCAAGGCATCCATGCTTTTTGGCAGCGGGGGGTCACTCTTTTTTTCCTCTAACTCTAAGGACATCAGAGAAAAGGCCAGCCCCTGCACACCTGGAGCCATTCCTGTCATCATAGCAAGAGCCATAGGTTGCTGAGACTTTATATCTTTCTGGATGTCCTTCAAAAAAGAACATTTATACTCCTTCTGGGTAATTGCTGCCCATCGTTGCGTCAGAAAGGGAGCAATTTTTTCTACATTAAGGCCAATACCCGCAGCAACAACAGGTTGTTCAGTAGCATTATTCGCATATTGCGGGATAAATCCACGAAGCGATTGGAGACTCTCCAACAGGGCTTTATCCTTGTTTTCAAGGACCATTAGCGAATCAATCCGAGATGGACTGGCTGTTAAGTCTAAGGTGGTGTAACCAAAAACGGTTTGAGGCCAGTTTTTGCCAATGGCCTCCAGATCATGACGGCAACCGTCTGTTTGCAACTCGTTCAATACGGCACTTACTCCTAGGTGGAGTTGCGATGCAAGACTTTGCAGCATCTTGGCAACACTGTTGCCTTCTTTGGTGGTCAAACCGGTAATCAGTTGCTGATTATCTATATAGCCAATCTTAGCAGGATGCAAGTTATACTGTTTTTGTAAAGCCTTAACTCGTCCGCTGTCAGCGAGTGTTTTTTCAGGTTTTTGTTGGCCCAGAGCAATGGCCAAGGTTTGTTCACTGTCAACACCAAGATCCAACATGACAACTGCCTGTTTACGCTTATTATCCACTCCAATAATAAGGTCAACAGAGGCACTTTTTTTTAGAGCATATCGACGATAGGTTGCCTGTCCTAAGGTTTCAGATGTATGGGTAATCTTTACTTTAGCCTCTAGTTCATCAAGCTTGTTCTCAAATGCCGTAACATCCTGTAAGCTTATGCGGAAAACAGGAGCCAGACCAACTGTGTAGCTGGCAGAAAATGGTTTTTCCTCTATACCCCATTTTTTCAGCTCTGCCTCGGGCGAGAGCAGCAGAGCTGAGTAACTCAACCAAAGCTCGGTACCCATGCGTTGCCAAAAAGTTTCTTTCTCTTGGATTTCAGGAAAAAGGCTTTTTGGATCAAGTCCTTTAAAGGCATTAAAGGTATCAGCCTCCCATTGCAATATTTCCTTGAGCGGCAATGGCTGTAAACCACCAGAGAAAAAAATCGTGTCTGCTGGCACTACATCAAGCAGAGTCACCGACTTCGGCGGTTCAGGTGCTGTTACTTTGGGCTGAATCTCTTCCTTTTCCTTTCTGTCACAGGCGAAAAGCAGGACAGAGACCAGAATAAGAAGTAATGCTTTTCTCTTTGTCAATTTCATTATATTCCTCTTAGTTATGAGCGACAGCAGGTTGATATATTGTCACTCTGTTGGCGGAGCAATTTTTTAAAACGGCTTTCATATTTTGTTGTCCCTCTCCTCTCCATGAGGGACAGTGAGAAGGATCAGAGGTATTTCACCATAAACTTAACCTGACATTCCAGCCATTTTCAAGAACAGTGTTTACTACTGGAGACTTGATCTCTTGGGGATGAAATTCGTAGTCAAAAGGTTCCGTTTTTTCTAAAAAATTCAACTGCCATTTTGGTTTTGTTCTGATGCGTGCATAGAACCGAACAGAATGCATCAGGCCGGAAGTCATTTTGAGTGGGCAAAGAGAGAAATCAACCTGTTGCACCCGATCTCGCATAATCACGGTTTTGTTTTCAAAACAAAATTGCAGATGCAGTTCATATTTTTTTTCAAGGCCAGCTATAAACATCCGCTGACACCACGCTGGATCATCACAACGCCAACTCAAAAACATTGCATTCTTTTTTTTTCGCACCTGTACTGGCGTGTTAAAATTATTTACTTGCAGCAGCCGTGCCTCAAGTTCATCCTGCGAAACCGGCTCTCCCCTTCCCCTAAAAAACCATGTATGGCGCAGAATCCAACCTAGAAAAAGAGGAAAAGGGAGAAGGTACAGCATGGCCCAGGCAATCAAAGCTGGTACGAGGTGTTGCAATGCAACATGAGGCCAGACCAACCCAAGCGGAAGCAGGGTCAAGCCGTAGCCAATAAGCAGGACAAGCAAAAAAATAACAGTCTTGGCACAGCGAAAAAAAAACATCAGACGCACAATTTCCTCAGACGACCTCAGACTGCTTGGCAGCTCTGCGGTAGAAAGGTTACATTTTCATTCAAGTTGTCCATAATTGCCTCCATGTAAAGAGGTAAGGTCACGTTATTATACTGATGACCAATCGGCAGACCACCCCAAATCGGGTAAGAACAGCCTTGGGTCAACTCCAACACACGCTTCCAGACCGCTTCATTGAGGCGAAGAGTCTCCAAACGATCATAATGACCAGGATCAAAAAGACCAAGAGCAAGCCCAGCAAGGTCTTCCAGCAACCCGCAACAGGCAAGCTGGGTGAGCATCCGATCCAGCTTATAAAGCGGTTCACCAGTATCTTCAAGAAAAAGAATGCGACCAGAAAAATCCGGCTGCCAAGGCGTTCCTATCAGATGGACAAGTGTGGTCAGGTTACCACCAACAAGTCTGCCCTGCCCTCTTCCTACACCTGAACGCAGGATTTCCAGATCTTTTCCCGGGGTCAGTGGCTGAAAAATATTCCCCAACGCCTCTTTGAAGCGGTGCAAGGAGAGCTGATCAGCATTGGCCAGCGTAGTGATCATAGGCCCATGCAGGGTAACGAGGTTACTGGCTGCGGAGATGCCATTGAGTAACACCGTCAAATCACTAAAACCAATCAGCCATTTAGGCTGGGAGCGGAGTCTCGCTGGATCAATTTTTCCTATGATGCGGAGACAACCATATCCTCCCCGAGCCGCTATGAGGGCCTTTACCTGTTCATCGGACCAGAGGCGATAAAAATTTTTGACTCGATGTTCATCATCTGTGGCAAGATACTCTGGACCGTTATTCTCTGGAGAATAATGACGGATCCGGAACCCCATATTTTGAAGAACTTGCAGGCCATTTTTCAACCTTGCTTGATCTCGCACCGGGCCAGCAGGATAGATAACGCCTACAGTATCTCCAGCTTGAAGGCGAGGTGGAAGGATCGGAAGGGACATCATGTTTTATACCTCCCATCCCACCCGGGCACCCTTTTGGGGCGAGATAACAAGGAATAAGGTTGATTCACAGCGTTGATTACACAGACAAGCTGTGTAATTATAGCACTGTTGTCTTGAATAATCATCACAAACCCTCATAAAACCATATAAAGCCATATCAGCCCCCTCCCCTTCCTTTTTTTTAGGTTTGAACATGATTGATATGTTTGGCCTGATTAACCTGCTGCGTCTCAACCAGTTCTCCATGGCCTTCGTTTTGAGAAAATCGTTTTAAGAGCAACTGAATCAAATAAAAGCCAAATTCTGGATTTTGATAATAAAGCTGTTTAATATCTGTATCAGTCATGGACAGCAACTCAACCTGACTGCCGCAGCGCAAGGTGGCTAACCGAAACTGCTCACTGGCAAAGACGCCCATTTCTCCAAATAACTCACCTGGTTGAATGATAATATCAAGTTCATCCACTGTCAGGATGCCTGATTTGAGAAGATAGATCTTATCTGCCTTATCCCCACGATGAAAAACCACTTCATCTTTGTCAAATATCTCCTTTTGCATATGAGGGATCATAAATTCAAAGGACATATCATCCTCAGACGCAGCCTGCACTTTTTTAATCAGTTTGAGCATCTGAATCAACCGAAAAAAATTCATGGGCAGCAAGACAGAGTGGAGAACAACAAGGGGCATGACCTTGGGGACCGAATGAAAGGCAAAGAGAATAAAGGCTATATTACTTGCCATACCAATGATCCTGAGCGGAATCATGTTCTTCATGTAAAATGTTGAGAACATCAAAAATGCAGCAAGAAATCCTAAGAGTTGCAGATAATCAAGTTGGATAAAATCCATAATAAAATCCATAATGAAATCCATAATGAAATCCATAATGACAAGTGGGTCAGGGGTCAGAGTTGAAGCAGGCCACGATTGAGGTGCCTTACGGTATATTACCGTATATGAAAGCTATTATGGCAATCTTTCAGTAGATGATCAGATAATGAGGTTTTTAGCGTACTATCACACCTGACCCCACCACCAGATCGTCTTGATACAGCACCGCAAATTGCCCTGGTGTCACCGCTCGCTGAGGTGCTTGAAAGCAGACCCGCCAGTTTCCGTTCTCCGTAGGCCGTACTTCCGCCGCCGCTGCCTGATGGCACGAGCGAAGCTGTACTTTTCCCTGCCAAGGAATCGGTAACTCTAGCTGCCATTGCATATCGGAAAGAGTGAGTTCCCGGCGGAACAGCGCATCATTTTTGCCGATGATAACTTGGTTCCTGTCGGCATGCAGTCCAATCACGTACCAAGGTGTTGCATCAGGTAGACCAAGTCCTCTCCGCTGTCCTACGGTATATTTCCAGATGCCCTCATGGGTACCCATAACCTGACCATCTTGTGTAACAATTTCTCCTTTCATCCCCAGTATCCCCTGTTGACCGAGAAAGGAGGCCAGATCCTGTTTGTCCTGCTTGTTTTTTGGGGCAAGGAAACAGACATCTTGGCTCTCATCTCCCTCAAAATGAGTAAATCCCAAATCCTTTGCCTGAAGAAGAATCTCTTTCTTGAGATACCCAGCAAGAGGAAAGAGACTCTGTTGCAACTGCTGCGAGGAAAGTCGGCAGAGAAAATACGATTGATCCTTTTTCAGATCCTTCCCTCTTTGAAGAAGAGGTGTTTCCCTATGCTGTGCTATCTGTGCTATTCCCACATAATGACCGCTTGCTGTTCTGTCTATTCCCTGGGTACGCATTGCCTTGGTGAGCAGGCCAAATTTGATAGCTTGATTGCAGACTACACAGGGATTTGGCGTGCGCCCCTGGCGGTATTCATGGCAAAAATAGTTGATAACTCTTGCTGTAAACTCCTTTTCCATGTCCACAAAATACAGAGGGATAAGGAGGCGGTCAGCAACCTCTTGCACCTTGCGGATTTGCTCATTGACTCCTGGTAAGGGGAGCTTCATAAAAAAGCCATGAACAGCGTATCCCTGTTCAAGTAACATTGCCGCAGCAACAGTGGAGTCAACGCCGCCACTCATGGCAACGCCTACTGTTTGAGAGGTTACGGTGTTTGAGGTGTTGATCATAAAGGATATAACCTTTTTGTAAAAAATTATTCAGCTCGCATTTCGACCGTATTCGTCATCAAAGCGGACAATATCATCTTCACCAAGGTAGCTTCCTATTTGAATCTCAATCAACTCCAGAGGAATCACCCCTGGATTTTCTAACCGATGCGTGGTTCCAAGCGGAATATAGGTTGATTCATCTTCCCGGAGCAGGATATCCTGATCACCGTTTTCCACCCGAGCTGTCCCCCGTACCACAACCCAATGTTCATGACGATGATGATGCATTTGCGAGGACAGACGGGCTCCTGGCGTTACCGTAATGCGTTTAATTTGAAAACGATCATGCATCTCTAAGGTGGTATAACTGCCCCAAGGACGATAGACTGTCCGGTGGCTGTGAAATTCGCTCCGCCGCTGTTTTTTGATTCTCTTGACAATCTTTTTTACATCCTGCGCTCGGTGCATAGGCGCAACCAAAACAGCATCTGCGGTCTCCACGATCAGGGTATCCCGTAAACCAATGGCAGCCAGCAAGGTGTCTTCAGAACGGATAAGGCAATTTTCCACGTCCTCAAGCAATACATCACCACTCACCACATTGCCAGCTTGATCTTTTTCTGTGACGTCCCAGAGAGCCTGCCACGAACCAATATCATTCCAGCCAAAATCTGCCTCAACCACCACTGCTTGACTGGTCTTTTCCATCAGTGCATAATCAATAGAATCAGCAGGACTTTCTTGCATCGCCCTGGGATCAAATCGGAAAAATACGCCGTCAGGTGTCCCCTTTGCAACGGCCTCTTGCATACAGGTTACAATGCTGGGGACGTGTTCATGCAGTTCAGCTAAGAGAAGACTGGCTGGAAAGGCAAACATACCGCTATTCCAAAAATAGTTATTATCAGCAATATATTTTTTTGCTGTTGCCAGATCTGGTTTTTCTACAAAGGACTGGACAGTGTGCTTTTTTCCCTTGCGAATATAACCGTATCCTGTTTCAGGACGATCCGGCACAATTCCAAAGGTTGCAAGGTTGCCCTGCTTGGCAAGTTTTTTTGCCCGTAATACTGCGGCAACAAAGTCATCTGGTCGGGCAATAAGATGGTCTGCTGGCAGGACCAGTAACAGGATATCTTCATTCTCCTGTTTTTGTTGTTGTGCTTTCTGTTGAGCAAATAGAGCTGCCCCGCAAACAGCTGGAGCCGTGTCTTTCCCAAGAGGTTCGAGAAGAAGCTGATAGTCTTTGAACAGGTTCAGCTCTTCCACCTGGGTACGGGTCAGAAAACGGTGTTCTTCACCCACAACGATAAGCGGGGGCAAGGCATCTGGAATCAGGCTGACCCGGATAAGGGTTGTTTGCAGGAGCGAATGCTCGCCGATCAGACTGAGAAGCTGTTTTGGATACAGTTCACGGGAAAGGGGCCAGAGACGAGTGCCAGTGCCACCGGCCAGAATAACGGGTTGGATTTGCATAGTAATAGTGTTATGAGTTAATAAGATGTTGTATTGTATGAGATACGGCACGCCCTGCCCTACGGCATCAGGTTCGGATCAGGGCCAGCAGCTCCTCTGTTTTTTCCTGTAACAGCTCGGGATCGGCACGGGTTTCTACGTTAAGGCGCAACACCGGCTCAGTATTAGATTTCCGAAGGTTAAAACGAAAATTTAGATAGGCAACAGAAAGTCCATCCGTATAATCTTTTTCGCCATCATGATACTGTTCTTCTATCTGTTGAATTGTCATATCAGGATCAGCCACTGTGGAGTTAATTTCACCACTGACCGGATAGGCCTGCATCTGTTGATTAACCAGCGCAGACAGGGAGGTTTTTTGCTGACAGATGAGCTGGGCAACCAGCAGCCAAGGCAACATACCAGAATCACAGCAACCAAATCCCTGAAAATAGTGGTGGGCTGACATCTCGCCCCCATACACAGCCTGCTTTTGGCGCATAGCCTCTTTAATAAAGGCATGCCCTGTTTTGGTCATAATCGGCGTGCCACCAGCGGCCTGAACAATTTCCTGCGTATTCCAAATCAGTCGGGGATCATGCAGGATAGTTGCACCGGGATGGCGTTTGAGTATGGCAGCGGCTAACAGACCAACAATATAATAGCCTTCAATAAAACGACCATTTTCATCAAAAAAGAAACAGCGATCAGCGTCTCCGTCCCAGGCTATGCCAAGATCTGCCTTGTGTGTACGTACAGCCTGAGCTGTCTCCTCCCGGTTCTCTGGCAAAAGAGGATTTGGCACGCCCTTGGGAAAACTACCGTCTGGCTCATGATTGAGCATAATAAACGTAAAAGGAAGGTGCTGTTGCAAAAGATCAAT
Source organism: Candidatus Electrothrix gigas (assembly GCA_022766165.1). Taxonomy (GTDB): domain Bacteria; phylum Desulfobacterota; class Desulfobulbia; order Desulfobulbales; family Desulfobulbaceae; genus Electrothrix; species Electrothrix gigas. The sequence continues at coordinate 30,224 of QYLO01000007.1, read as the reverse complement.
CACTGGTCCAGCGCACCCATTGCCCGCATTGATAACAATCTTCAAAGGCTCAAGACTATCTTTATCAAGAGTAGAAACTAATTGCGAGATATATTTATATTTATTCGGCATCTTACTGTGCCGGCCAATATGGTCTGGTTGTTGAGGTAAGGATCTGTTGTACCAATCCTCAGAAGCAGCTCTTTGGGCCACCTCTAACAGCCCTGAGTCCGAAGATACAGGCCGGGCACCTTGAGCAACAAATTTCATCCCATTATAATCAGCAGGGTTATGACTGGCTGTTACCATGATACCGCCATCCACTCCGTTGTTTTCTCCATCAAAGACGGCAAAATACACCTCTTCTGTACAGCACAGTCCGATATCAACAACATCAATACCTGCGCGGGTGAGGATCTGGCAGAGATGTTCACTGATATCTGGACTGGATAGGCGAATATCATGCCCGATAACGATCTTGCCTGCATCAATTTGTCGGCAAAAGGCCAGCCCAATACGGGCGGCAATATCATTATTCAGCTCTTCCGGTACACGTCCCCGGACATCATAGGCAGTAAAACATTTGAGCGATTCCGACATAACTGACCTCTAAGTAAGAAAATGAAAATATTTTAACAAACAAATTTTGAACAACCAAAAGAAATACGTTATACTCAACTCTAACATGTGAGCAATAAGGAAAATACAGAAAATAAGGAATACATAATTCATAGCATACAATCCGCCTTTGAGGCAAGCAGCTTTCAGGTGGTTGGAGAAATTTGGAGAAAAAATGAAAGGTATTATTCTTGCAGGTGGTTCAGGAACCCGTCTTTATCCATTAACCAAGGTGATGAGTAAACAACTGATACCTGTGTATGATAAGCCGATGATCTATTACCCTCTCTCTGTCCTTATGCTCTCAGGAATACGGGATATTTTAATCATCTCTACCCCAAACGATTTACCCCGATTTATTGACCTCTTTGGCGATGGTCAACAGCTTGGTATACATCTTTCCTATGCTGAACAACCCCGTCCAGAAGGGCTAGCCCAGGCATTTTTGATTGGCAAAGAATTTATTGGTAATGAGCCAGTTGCTCTGGTTCTGGGAGATAATATTTTTTTTGGGCAAGGGTTTGCCGGGATCGTCCAGCGGTGCAGTAAAATAACAGACGGTGGGATTATCTTTGGATATCTTGTCAAAGATCCTGAACGCTATGGCGTTGTCGAGTTTGATAAAAAGAGAAGGGTAATTGGCATTGAAGAAAAACCTAAACAGCCTCGGTCACGGTATGCTGTACCAGGCCTGTATTTTTATGATAATACTGTGGTGGATATTGCCGCTTCCATTCAACCCTCACCACGGGGTGAGCTTGAGATTACAGATATTAACTCCTGCTATTTGCAACAGGGAAAGCTGACTGTAGAACTGTTAGGGCGAGGTTTTTGCTGGCTCGATACTGGAACCCATGAATCCTTGCAACAGGCATCAAGTTATGTGCAGGCTGTCCAAGACCGTCAAGGGCTTAAAATTGCCTGTGTTGAAGAGATTGCCTACAGGCAGGGGTATATTACAGCAGAACAGGTTGCTAACCTTGCTGCATCCATGCTGAAAAATCAATACGGTCAATATTTGCTGTCCATCCTAGAAGAGGACGCACTCACGTAGAACTAAAATACAATGAAAATTTTAATAACAGGTGCTGGCGGCCAACTGGGGCAGGACTGTCTCAAGGTCATAGGGCAAAATCATACAAACTATAATAATTATAGCGTGTATGGCCGTACATCAGGGCAACTCAATATCACCCAGTTTGATCAGGTTCAACGTGAAATACAGGCTCTGCAACCAGACGTGGTGGTCAACTGTGCTGCCTATACTGGGGTAGATACATGTGAAGACGAAAACGAGCAGGATCTCTGCTGGGCTGTTAATGCGCAGGGAGCGGCACACTTGGCTCAAGTCTGTGCTGAACAAGGCGCACGGCTTATTCATATATCAACCGATTATGTCTTTGCCGGTGACAAACCGATTCCTGAACCGTACACAGAGCAAGAACCTGTTCATCCGCTCTCTATGTACGGAAAAAGCAAACTGGCTGGGGAGCAGGCAATCGCAGAAAATATGGATAACTTTCTTATCCTGCGTACCTCTTGGCTTTACGGGATGGGTGGGAATAACTTTCTCAAAACTATGTTGCGGTTAGCAAAGACGAATGAACAACAAGCCACGAAACAAAGCATCAGGGTTGTCAACGATCAGTACGGGTCACTCACCTGGACCATGACCTTGGCCCGTCAAATTGACAGGCTCCTCTCTGCACAACTTACTGGCATTGCCCATGCCACGGCTGAGGGTTTTGGCACCTGGTATGAGGGAGCAAAGTATTTTCTCGAATCTCTGGGGATCGACGTCTCTCTTGAACCCTGTACCACAGCGCAATACCCTACTCCGGCTCTTCGTCCTGCTAACTCTATCTTGGAAAACAAGGTATTAAAAGAACATAACGTAAACCTGATGCAGGGATGGCAGCAGGATATTGATGCCTTTATTGAACAGTATCAGGAGACCTTGTTTGCAAAAACCTCTGCACAGCCTGCAGATCCTTCCAGGTAGCCATTTTCATCTCAGGATACTGCACAAGTAACCGAGGATGATATGTCGGCATGATCTTGACCGTTCCTCCATGTAGATAACGATAGGTATGAAATTTTCCTCGCAAGCGCACCAGCGGGGCCTTGGTTTTGAGTAAAATCTGAAGAGCTGTATCACCCATAACACAGATGACTTCAGGTTGAATGATCTGGAGTTCTTTTTCCATACGTGAAGAACAGGCTTGCGCCTGTGGCGATCCCGATTGAACAAAAGCTGGCTGCGGACATTTGATTGCATTGGTGACATAAACTGCTTCCTGCTCAAGACCTATGGCCTGCATCATTCTCCAGAGCATAGCATCCTCTTCCTTACCCCACAACAGGGTATCTTTTGGGGTACCGAGAAAATAATCCCCTAGCACGCATAATCGGGGTCTTGGTCCGCCCTGCCCTAATATTTTTTTTCGGACAGAAGACCCAGAAGAACAGCAACAACACTGTACGATTTCCTGATTGAACGCCTCAAGCTGTTGCTCAAGAGTTTGCAGGCTGATTGATGATTTTCCAGGATGATGAGCAGGCGGTGCATGAGGTACAACTGGTGCAACGGGTTGCGAATGTTCAGGATGATTTTCCTGCTGTCCCCTTCCCTGCTGTCTCGGTACCCGGGCAAGGAACTGCTCTAATTTTGGTCCAGATGGGTAGGTATTCAGCCCCATTTCTTGATGAAAGGCAAGATGGTTCCGCACCTGAGAGGTCAAAAATGCCAAGTTAAAGGGATCAACTTCAACTGCTGTATCTTTTTTCTTAGCTGACAAAAGCTGCTCCAGTGTTTATATTTTTCAGTTACAGGGAAACAAATTTAAACGAATTAACACTGGCAAAAGCCAAGAAAAGCCGAAAAAATACCAGGAGAAAAAGTATGCCTATCTATGAGTATGTCTGTACAAAATGTACAAAGAGCTTTGAAATTCTCAAGACCTCATCAAATGACAACGAAACCATAACATGCCCAGAATGCAAAAGTCTTGAAGTAAAGAAGACCATCTCTTCAGGAAGTTTTCGGATGAACTCTGCTGGTGCTTCTGCCCCCTGTGGCCCGCCTTCAGGTTGTCCGTCTAACGCTGGTTTTTCCTGAGCATAGCAGCCAGAAGGCCCGTGTGGCTTTCCATTTTCAACTCTTTCTTAACGCCTTAACTTCACATCTTTCCAGGCGACTCGGTTGATTCTTTTGAATGCTCTTTTGAATGCTTTTGAACCACCCGAGTTGCCCAGATTATTTTTGCTCTCTTTTGGACAGATACTCATACAACACCTTTTCTTCCTGTTGCATACAGTTAAATAATGATTGCACCTCTGCGATGTCACCCCGTTTTGCAATATTTTCAATAGTATATGCTATTTTTCGGACACGTTCTGCCGAAGCATTGGCGCACATTCCTTTAATTTTATGCGCACTACTCAGAATACCTTGCACGTCTTGTTTATTCAGAGCTATCTGTAACTCCTTAATGTCTTCAGATAAAAATAATGGAAACTCCTGTAAAAATTCATCAACACCATCATCATCTCCCCCCAAGCGTTCTACGAGATCTGCTCGGTTAAAAATCGGAATATGACTTGGAATCATATCCTCAGAAAGAGTCATAGCATCAGAGGCATTTTGTAACGTTGGCTTCTTTTGAAATATATCTATATCTTCTTCTGGAGGTGTATCTTTATGGCTTCTTGTCTGCCTTTTTGAGGCTAACTTGTTAAGTTGACCTTGTAGTACACTAAAAAGACGTTCCTGGCTAACCGGCTTGGGAATATAATCGTTCATCCCAGCAGCAAGACATTTTTTCCGGTCTTCATGAGTGGCATCGGCTGTCATAGCAACAATAGGGATATCATGTTGCAAAACATCAGACTTAGGCGAACGGATACGCCGGCAGGCTTCAAAGCCGTCCATCTCTGGCATCTGAATATCCATAAAAACAAGATCATATTCTTTTTCTCGCAACATCTCAAGGGCCTGTACACCATTTTCAGCTACACTTGCATGCAGTCCTGCCTTCTTCAAAATAGAAAGGGCCACATACTGATTGATCGTATTATCCTCAACGAGCAACAGTCTCGGAACAAAGGGGAAGGTGTCATGCAACCGAGTTGTTGTTTTTTTACTAATAATTTGCTGTTCAGTGGTTTTTTGAATCCGTACGGTAAACCAAAACGTGCTGCCCCTTCTCTGTTCGCTGACAACCCCTGTTTCTCCTCCCATACGTTCACTGAGTCGTTTACAGATGGCTAACCCGAGCCCAGAGCCTCCATACTTCCGAGATGTTGATGCGTCAGTCTGAGAAAAGGATTGAAAAAGACGATGCATCCTATCTTTTGGAATACCAATACCTGTATCACACACATTTATATGAAGCAAAAGGTGGTCATTCTCCTCTTTTTCGGCTGTAATGTGTACATCAATACCGCCATGCTCGGTAAATTTGATGGCATTGTTGAGAAAATTCAAGAGGATTTGCTGGAGGCGAACAGGATCACCTAGAAGAAAGGGATGGACATCCGGGGAAATTTTTACGTTAAAATATAACCCCTTGTCTAAAGCCTTCATGCTCATGGGGTTACTGATTTTTTTTAAAAGCTCTCTTAAATCAAAGGCTGTATGGTCAAGTTCTAGTTTACCAGCCTCAATTTTGGAAAAATCAAGAATATCATTAATGAGCGAGAGAAGCAGTTCGGAAGAGTTGATCGATATCTCAGCATATTTTTTCTGTTGTTCGTCAAGGCGGGTCTCCAACAACAAACGCGTCAAGTTAATGATCGCATTCATGGGCGTTCGAATTTCATGGCTCATGGTAGCGAGAAATTCTGATTTTGCCTGGGCTGCTGCTTCTGCTGCATCTCTGGCCTCACGTAAGGCGACTTGAGCCTGTCGATCCGCTGTTACATCGCGAAGAGATTCAATTGCAGCAATAATATTGCCATGAGAATCCCGTAGAACAGAAGCTGTACCAACCAGATAGGTGGATCGGCCCTGCAGTGTGATAGCTGGGGTTTCTGCTGTGATTGTATCACCGTCTCGTTGAACATTATAGTATCCCTTTTCAGCCTCCATTACAGAACGGCCTGCCAAGTCGATCAAAATAGGTTTAGGTACTCCATAGAAAGGCACTGCATAGGCAAAATCACCTTTTCCAAGCATGTCTTCTGCTGCAACACCAGACATCTCTTCCATAGCCTTATTCCAAGCCAAGACAATACCCTTTTGATCAACAATAAACACTGCTTCTGGGAAAAACTGTATAACATCAGAGAGAAGATGTTCCTTGTCTCGCAGGGCCTCTTCGGTTGTACGCCTTCGTCGTACCTCCTGCATCATGCGCCAAACCCAGAAGCTGAACAAAAACAGCAGCACGCAGGCCCCTATAAGCAGGCTCAGGAAGAGTCCAAAATCAATACTATGTGTGTACTGAACTGAAATCCAGCGATGATATATTGCATCGCGTTCAGTTTTGGTAATAGTTTTCAGCCCCTTTTCTAAAATTTTTTGCAAAATCGGCTCCTTTGGAGAAACAGATATACTCAACTGGTACCTATAGGGTGTTTCGCCTGCTACCCGAATTTGCGTTAAACCGGTCTGACCTATATAATAGCTAGTCGGTATAAGGCCGCCAACAAAGGCAAATGCCTTGCCTTGCGCAACCATGCGCAGAGCCTGAGTTATTGTGTTCGCTGAGATCAACTCAAAATCAGGATGGTCTCGCAACAGCCATTCCTGCACTGCATACCCGTTAACCACAGCTACTTTTTTTCCTGTTAACGCATTGAGATTGCCCAAGTAAGCCACGTTAGCAGCAGAAAAAATAGTCACAGGAGAAGAGAGATAAGAAGAGGTAAAGAGAAAATCCTTTTGCCGTTTTTGGGTGCTAGCTAAGGCAGGTACCAGTAATACCTTATTCTCTTTTAAAAATTGGAGTGCCTGATTCCACGATTGGGCAGGAACCGGCTTAAAACGAACATGCAACACGTTTTCTAAACGGTGCAGATAGTCGCTGGAAATTCCTTGCGGTTTACCGTTATTATTGGCAAATTCAACCGGCGCCCAAGCAGGATCAAAGGTAAAGGGAATAATAGGATGTCTTGCCAGCCATTGTTCTTCTTCAGGGGACAACGTGACTTGAGGACTTTGAGAATTCTGAAAACGCTCTACATCTCCAAACCATTTTTCCCAAATATCCTGTTTATCTCCCTCAGACAGGGATAAATACGCCTTATCCAGAATAGATTGAAGCAGAGGCAGATCGCGACGTACAAGATAGGAACTTCCCTGAAGCTGTTGTAACTCCTTAAACTGTGCATACGCCTTTACCTCAAGGTTATTGAGGTAATAATTTCTCAGCATATAGCGACCGCTGTGCAGTTCCTGAATTGCAGCATCAGCCTCACCTCGAACCACCAGTTGCAACATATCCACGGCATTATCTGTCATGACGATCAGAGAATCTGGAAACTGCCTTTGTATCAAGGCATTCATAGAATAATTATGATATAAGGCAATGCGTTTCCCCTGCAATGAGGACATATTTATAATACTCTGATCATGAGTACGGGCAAAAATCGCCATACTCAACGGCATGGTTTCGGGGGAGAACGTAAAGAGACGACTTCGTTCCGCTGTCCGTACCATAGCCATAGTTGTCTCAATATTTTTTTGCTCTGCTTGCTTGAGCAGTTCACTCAAATCGTCGAACTGAATAAATTCTGGTGTCAGTCGCACCCGTGCAGCCAGCGTCCGAATGAGATTCGGCATATACCCACTGACCTCCCCATGATTTTTCTGAATAATATAGGGAGGAAGAGAAAATGCACCCACTCTAATGACTGGATTTTCTTTCAGCCAGTTATTTTCTTCAGGAGAAAGCGAAATAACACTAGTTGTACTATTTTTACTACTTGTACTACTTGCTTTGGTGTGTTGTACAGTCCCTGCTGTATCTTTTGTTGCGATCCCATAGCCTGGACTGATAAAAAACATACTGAGAAGGAACAGAATCAGTACTGCTGACACAAAATATCTTTTATTTGTTTTTTGACTCTGGATCAAGATAGTATACTTCCTCATTTTTCTTTAACATCCCGTACTTTTCTCGGGCTACTTTTTCCAGATAATCCTTATCATGTAAAAGCAGGTCTATTTCTTTTTCCAAGGCTGCCTTTTCCTGTAACAGCCTTTTGTTTTCCTTAATCACTCTATTTGACTTTTTTTCTATCTTATAATAAGAATACAGGCTGCAACGAGGAGCAAACAAGAGGAAAAACCCTCCAAAGAAAAGAACGATCAGCAGAATACGACGAAATGCTCTTCTTTCTCGCAGACTGAACCCTTTACTCTGTCGTCGTTTGGGACTGTTTGTTCGACTATTTGTTCTTTTGCTCTGCAATGTTTTATGCGATTTCTTAAAAATTAACGGAGCCCCACCCGGTTCAGAGGCCGCAATGAAAAAATGCCTGGTCAGTAGTTGTTTAGTCGGCTTATGCACCCGTTACGACGGGAAAAGCAAGCCAGATAAACGCTGTTTAAAATATCTCGACGATCTTAACGGCCTGAAGAGATATATCTATATTCCCGTTTGCCCGGAACAACTTGGCGGACTTCCTACCCCGCGTCCGGCAGCCGATGTAATTGGTGGGGATGGAATGGATGTCCTGACCGGATTAGCCTCTGTTATGACAACGGAAGGTCATAACGTCACCAAGGAATTTATAGCTGGAGCAGAGGCTGTACTCAAAATTGCTCAGGATCAGAATATTCGACTTGCTCTGCTCAAGGCGCAAAGCCCTTCCTGTGGCGTAACAAAACTCGGGGTGACAGCAGCACTCTTAGAGAGCAATGGGATCAAGCTTGTTGAATTTTAAAGCGTTCTTATTTTTTTTCATCAAAACGTAAAAGACGGATAACCAAAATACCGACTTCATAGAGTAGATACAGCGGCCCCCCCATCAAGGCCATATTCACTACATCCGGGGTTGGGGTCAGCAGGGCAGCCAAAATAGCAATACCGAGTATTGCAAAGCGACGATTTTTTTCAAAGACCTGACGAGAAAACAAACCCACCTGTGCTGAGAATACCATAAAAACTGGCAGTTCAAAAATAATTCCAAAGGCCAAGATAAAAATTGTCACAAAACTAACAAAGCGACCAATAGAGATAACCGGCTTCATATTTTCGGACTGAAAGCCAAGAAGAAACTCAACGCCATAAGGCAAGGTGACAAAATAACAAAATAACGTGCCGCTGTAGAAAAGAAAGCAGGTGGCAAAGACAAACCAGAAGAGCTTTTTACCAGTGACGTGAAAGGGTTTGCCTATTGCCTTCCAAAGGACAAACATGAGCAGAGGCATAAGAATGTAGACTGCTCCAAAAAATGCCACCTTGACATGGGCAAGAAAGGGGCCAGCCACGGAAAAAAAATAGAGTTTTTCCTCTAAATGGTACTGAAAAACCGTAATTAAACCGGTGGAAAGAAAAAAAACCGCAAGGGTGAGCAGGATAAGGCTCACCCCGAGTAAGCGAATGGATTTCCGCAGTTCTGATAAAAAAATAACGAGATTATTATAATGGTTAGGCTGTTGCACAAGATTCTTTGCTGCTTGAATTGACTGATGAAAGGTACGGAGGTTCAGATGAAAATGAGTCCCTCAATATCTGGTGAACTTTTTCCTGAATATGTAGCAAACCTGCCCGGTAAAAGCAATTGAATACCGTCTGCATACTGTCTGATTGAATAACCGTTGCTGAATGTTTTTGGTCATGCTAATACAACCTGATCTGCATTTAAAAGGAGGAAAGGAGGATCGTATCCCAGTATTCTATCCTAGTATTCTATTTTATTGACTTTATTACCGAGTACATATCATGCTTGAATTACGTTTTATCCGGGAAAACAAAGACCTTGTCCAAGAGAAATGCCTGCATCGGGGGATGAAGACTGATCTGATTGAAAAGTTTACAACAGTTGATGCCAAACGACTAGCCTTGCTTGGAGAGGTGGAGCAGCTCAAAAATCAACGCAACACGGTTTCCAAAGAAATAGCACCGCTCAAACAGGCAGGCAAGCATGCGCAGGCTGAACCGCTGATTGCAGAAATGCGTGAGGTCTCTGAACGTATCAAGGAGATGGATAAGGAACTGGCCTTGGTTCAGGAAGAGCTTGAGCAGGTGGTCATGGCTATTCCCAACCTCTGTGATGACCTTGTTCCCAAGGGAACAGATGACAGTGATAACATTGAACTCCGAACCTGGGGCAATATTCCAGAATTTTCCTTTGCCCCTCAACCGCATTGGGAAATTGGAGAAGGTCAGGGGATTCTGGATTTTGAAACAGCAGCCAAGCTCTCAGGCGCACGCTTTGTCCTGCTCAAGGGATTTGCCTCCAAGCTTTCCAGAGCCTTGACCAACTTCTTTCTTGATCTGCACACCCAAAAACACGGGTACACGGAGATGCTGCCACCCTTTATGGTCAACTCCACCTCCATGACCGGCACAGGCCAGTTACCCAAGTTTAAGGAAGATCTCTTTAAAATACAAGATTGGGATCTCTGGCTCATCCCCACAGCAGAGGTGCCGTTGACCAATATTCATAGCAACGAAACCTTGGCAGAGGCAGAGTTGCCCCTAAAGTATACTGCCTATACCCCCTGTTTTCGTTCCGAGGCTGGCTCCTATGGCAAAGATACCCGAGGGCTTATTCGTCAGCATCAGTTTGACAAGGTGGAACTGGTTAAATTCACAACCCCTGAAACCTCAGCTAATGAGCTGGAATCCCTGTTAGCAGATGCAGAAGAGGTCTTGCAGCTCCTGGAACTGCCCTATAGGGTGGTCACGCTCTGTTCTGGTGATTTGGGTTTTTCCGCTGCCAAGACCTATGATATAGAGGTCTGGTTGCCAGGACAGAACACCTATCGTGAAATCTCTTCCTGTTCTAATTTTCTTGACTTTCAAGCCCGCCGGGCAGGCATTCGTTATCGCCCAGAGGGGCAGAAAAAAAGCCGTCTTGTGCATACGTTGAACGGGTCTGGATTGGCAGTCGGTCGTACTTTGTTGGCTATTCTGGAGAATTATCAGCAGGAAGACGGAACCGTCCGAGTACCCAAGGTGCTGGAACCCTATTTTGCAGAACGGTTTTTAAATGCTTAGAGAAAGATTTTGTATATCAATTTGATATCGTTGCGTTCCTCTGGGGCGCAGCGTTTGATGAATGTTCTTTAAAGAAACACCTTGAGATAAACTCTGAAAAGCCAATTTTTCTTTCCTTCCGCAACACGTCTTCGCATGATGGATTGCACAACAGTTTGTTCTGCTGCTGTCAGACAAGAGGCAAATTCATCCACAGTCAAGGTATGATCTTGGCGTAAGACATCTTGACATAAGATATAATGTTTTTTTCGCATCATGACCATACCGTTGAGAGCCTGCCGAATCCCTTGGAGATAGGGTAAAAACTGCCTTTTTTTTATAACAAAGAGCAGCCACAGGCATTGATAAGTAAAGATAACAGGTAAAAAACGAAAGATAAGTTGGACAGGATAGTTTTTTAGCAGTACATACAAAGAATTACAGGTGGAAAGACGTACTGTAAAGGGATTAATTTTTGAACCACTGGATGCGCTGCCAATATGATACACCTTGGCAGCAGGCACATAATACCCTTGTCTGCCAGAATGATTGATGCGCAGGTTCAGATCAACATCTTCAAGATAGGCAAAAAAATCCTCATCAAAAAGACCAATATCATCAAATAATGAGCGGCGATACAGCACAGCACCAGCACATGCACCAAAGATTGGCCCTGGCACATTATAGGCTGGCCCATCCTGTTCCATAGTCCCTAAACGATAGCCTGCCCCGCCCCGCCAATACCCGTCTCCTGCCCCGTCTAGGATGGTACGCTCATAAAAGTTAAGCATTTTCGGCGAGAAAAAAACAAATCTTTCCTGCTCCTCTGCTGCTGCCAGCAGATGATGTAAACAGTCCGGGGCCAACTCTGTATCATTATTCAGAAGAAAAACAAAGGGTGCTGTGCTGCTCAGGATGCCCTGATTGACAGCCGCACTAAACCCCCTGTTTTCAGGCAATGCAATGACCCGTACCTGCGGATGGTTCTTGTCTAAATACTCTAGGGAGCCATCAGTCGAGCCATTATCAACAACAGTAACCTGCAGAGCAACACGCTGCTGCTTGATTGAGGCTAAACAGGCCGGCAGAAAACGCAGACCATTCCAGTTTGGAAGAACAATATTGACCGTAGCTCCTTGCTCCCTGTTCATTAAACTACTCCTGCGCACCCTTTTTTACATCTTCTCCGGTGCAGTCAGGCCAACCAGATCTAAACCATTTGCCAGCACCGTCTTGATGCCTTGGCATAAACAGAGGCGAGCTGCGGTAAGTTGTTCATCCTCAGTCACCACCTTATGCTTATTATAAAAGGAATGAAAATTGCCAGCCAACTCCATAAGAAAAAAGATAATCCGATGCGGGGCCAGATCCGTGGCCGCATCAGCAACCAGGGCTGGGTAGGAGGCTAATGTTTTCAGTAACTGATGTTCCTCTGCCTCTTGCAAGGGTGAGAGATCGGTTGCAGTAAGCTTGGGCAAAGCAACGCCCTTTTCTCTTGCCATGCGTTCAATAGAACAGAGCCGGGCATGGGCGTACTGGACATAGTAGACCGGATTTTCCTGACTCTGGGCAGTGGCCAACTCCAGATCAAATTCTAGCTGGGAGTCTGGTTTGCGCATCAGGAAAAAGAAGCGGAGTGCATCAACGCCCACCTCATCCACCAGCTCATCCACGGTGACAAAGGTGGCCTTGCGGGTGGACATCTTGACCTGTTTGCCGTCTCGGAGCAGGGTGACAAATTGGTACAGGACAACATGAACCTTGGACCTATCATAGCCCAATGCCTCAATGCCAGCCAGCACATCAGGCACAGTAGCGATATGATCCGCCCCAAACACGTTGATCATCCAGTCGAATCCCCGACGAAACTTTTCCTGATGATAGGCAATATCCGGTAAACGATAGGTGGGTTCTCCGGTATTTTTGATAATCACCCGGTCCTGTTCTTGACCAAATTCGCTGGTCTTGAACCAGGTTGCCTCATCCTGCTCATAAACCAGGTCTTTGGCCCGGAGTTGTTCAACGACCTCCTCAATCTTCCCCTCTTCATACAGGGTGTGTTCGTTATAATAGGAGTCAAACACAATACCAATGCGCTGTAAGGTAGCATCAATATCGGCAAAAATGGCATCCTGGGCCTGTTGGCGAAAAACGGCCTGTTCTGCATCCTGCAAGCTGTCCCCGCTCTCATCAATCATGGTTTGAGCGATCTCATAGATATAATGGCCCTGATAACCATCGTCCGGGAACTCATTGTCTAGGCCCAGTTTTTCTAAATACCGTGCCTTTAAGGAATCAGCCAGCACCCGCATCTGCCGACCAGCATTGTTGAAATAATACTCACGGGTGACATCATGACCAGTGGCCTGGAGGAGCCGGGCAATGGTATCACCAAGGATGGCGTTGCGTCCGTGACCAACACTGAGGGGGCCAGTGGGATTGGCACTGACAAACTCCACCATGACCTTTTTCCCCTGCCCCACATCAGAGAGGCCAAACGCCCTGCCCTGCTCATTAATTGGTCCAAGCACGGTGCTCCAGACTGCAGGCTTGAGAAAGAGGTTCACAAAGCCGGGGCCAGCGATTTCCACCTTGTCCAGTAAGGTTTCATTTGTCTTGAGCAAGTCCACGAGTTGGCTGGCAATCTCACGGGGATTACGCTTTTCCTTACCAGCCAGCACCATAGCAAAGTTAGTGGAGAAATCGCCCTGCCCTTCATGACGGGGAACTTCTACGTTATACAGGTTTGCAGCGGCATCGGACCAGAGGCTCTGTTCTACGCCCTGCTGAAAACATTGGTCAACCAGTTTTTTTACTTGAGATCGTATCATATTACGTTATATTTCCCTTTGTTTTTTCTCCAAATACTGCCGAATTTCTTCAACGGAAAAGTTGTTCAACACTTCATTCGGCGCAAGCCCCCTAAGTCGATCATCCGGCGAAAATTGTTGCAGCACATCATCCGGCGAAAGCACCCCCAGGTTTTCTTTCACATAATCTTTTTTAAAGTCTTCCATTGTGTATGCCATAGGTATTCCCTCCATCTGATAGTTTTCAAACAGTCTGTTCAGCACTGTGCTGATTTCCTGCGTTTTTCCTCTGTACTGCCGGGCGGCGAATTCAATCTCTCCGGGAATGCCGCTGAACAGATGCCAGATCGCATTATGTTTTGCGTGTGGCATCTCTCGTTCAAAACGATCAAACGGATACTGTCGCTGCCTCTGTGTATATCGTAAACACCGTCCTGAACCTTTGTCAACTCTAGCTGCGAAGTAACCTGTGCCAGTCTATCTTTTGTTTTTTTATCATAGTGCGTATGTATTATCCTGCATCAACCCGTGCGAAAACTTCCTGCTTCACAGAGACAAGATGTTTGTAAACACTGGTCAGATCATCAAGTTTGGTTGTATCAAAGTTCTGGGACAGAAAATATTGATACGAGTCCTGGCCCAGCTTTTCAAGAATGACAAAACGCCAGTTGCCTCCGATAATGTATGCTCCTTTGATCTCTGTCCATTGGTTGAGTTCAAGCGCACTGATCAATTCAGCAAGGAGTTGCGGACGAGGATTACCATATTCTTCGCTTCGTTTAAATTCCTGAATGAAAAAATAGGGAGTTTTACTGTCAACCAGGCCTTGAGCTACCATAAAATCAACGGTTCCCTTGAGGATAAACCGGTCAGTGGCGTAGGTCATGGGTACTTCATAAAAATCCCGGACCCGTTTTTCATAGGAGGTAAATTTGACTTGTTTGAGCAAAGGGCCGATAAACTTAATTTTTAGATCTTCTTCTCCATAGCTGTCGATCAGCAGGGTGTTTTCTTCAATGAGTTCAGCTAAAAATGCCTCTGTGGCTTTATCAACTTTTATGGGTGTTGTGAACCACGAGGCAAAGCGTTCACGTTCCACATTGCGTTCAATGTCGAATAATGCTGTCAGGTCACGATCACGAGTTTTATGATATCGGTAGGTTGGAATGCACGGCTCACCCTGCCCTTCCAGTGCTGCCACTTTTTGTTTTAATAGTTCGATTTCCCGAATCAACTCTTCTTTGCGAATGTCTGTCATTGTGTCAACCACTCTCCGTGAGGTGTAGAGGTACATTTGATCAGTAGCTTCACACAAGTTCCCGGTGACCTTATCCTGAAGGTCAGCAGTGACCTTGTAGCAAAGGTACGTACTGACCCTGCACGAAGATAAGCAGTAACCTTCATGCGAAGGTAAGCAGGGATCTTGCAGTAAAGGTCTGTACTGACCTTCCCGTTATCTATGAACGGGGCAGTCTCCCTCGTAAACAAAATCACTGTCCGCCACGTACCAAACGAACCGCAACGTTGTTGAAGCGGCCGTCGTAGTTGGAATCGCCGTTGATGAAATCGACGACCCATGCGTAGTCCGAGTTGTTTGCATAGGGCGACCCGGACCAGACATAGGATGCCTCAGCATTCGGAAAGGCCTGCTGATTGATCGTCGGCACGGCAGAACCACCCTTACAGTAGCCCTCTTTGTTTTTCCCTTTACTGCAATACACCAAGGTTTTCAGTTCATCAATGGTTGGCAGCCGCCAATCAGCATAGCCTGCATATTCAACATTCTTGAAACGCTTCACCGCTTCATCCCATGTATATCTTTCCGCCTTCCCCTCTTCACAATTCACACCCGACAAGCCTTCTAAACAGCGTTTCCACATCAAACCGGTGTCAGTGTCAGTAATCGTGCCGTCGCCATGATCAATATATTGTCCGATTTTTCTCTCTTTTGGCAACTCAGGAGCAGGTGAAATAATCCGAACCGGCTTCACCGATACAGCGGCTTTTTCCTCCGGCGCAGGTGCGGCAGGACGGGCAAGGCAGGCACGCATCCATTGCTCAATAAAAGCAGGAGGGCTGATCTGCGCACTGACAAGTTGCCGGACCAGCAGGCAGCAATCCTGATCCTTTGCTGTCATTTCCTGCCTGGGAATGGAAAGGACCTTGACTGCCTCAAACACAATGCTTTCGGTCAACCGTTCCTCTGCTGCCAGCCTGAACAAGGTACTCTTTGCCTCCCGCAACTGCTTTTCTCTGGGAGCCTTGCCACTCCGAGAAATCAACAGCTTACCTTTAACATGCAGATCCCACTTCATGGGTTCCTGCGCCCCCTCCTCCCGCACCTTTTCATGAACATACTCATACAGCTCCTGCATGTCCACAAAACCGTCCTCGTCCTTATCCGCCTCGCCGGACTGAATCCCGTAAACAAGATACTTGGTGAACAGGCCGTACTGATCCCCCTCTTTCTCCACAGCCGTCTGAATGCCAGAGGAAGCCGTCATAATAAAGGTACCCTGCCCTCGGGACATGAGCTGCAACTGATCATCCACCCCACCCCGGATGAAATCCTTGCCCACAGCCCCGCTGTAGCAGCAATCCAAGAGAAAAACCTTTTTCTGGCTCGCAGAATGATCAAAGTAGGACTTGATCCAGCTTACCGGAATGGAGGTGGAACCCAGCGCCTTGATCTTGGTATTTACCGTAGCAAGACAGAGCTGGCCTGCCGGATTCAGCTTTCCATGCCCAGAAAAATAGATAAGCACCAAATCCTCCCGACCCGCATCAACCAGCACCGTCTCAATCTTTTCCAGGATCTCATGACTGGCCCGGTTTTTAAAGACAAAGGTCTCGGTAAAACCACCAAAATCAGGAGAACGCAAGACCGCATCCAGCGCATCAACATCATTCTCAGGACAGCGCAACTCGGTCAGGCCCGGTTCATTCGGGTACCTGCTGCTGCCAATAAGGATGGCGTAGCGTTTTTCAGCCTGTTCAGCCATTGCCGACATCGCCGCTGGATTCGCAAAGCTGCTGCACAGCTCGGGTGGTCTGTTCTATTTGGCCCGGATTGAAATGTTCGGCCACAAGAGTCATTTTGCTGCCGTCTGCATTCTCTATTTTAATCCGCAGGGTCGGCTTGCGCTCCACATAGGATTTCAGCACCTGCAACAGGGCCGCAACGGTTCCAGAACTCAGGGCGGCAATGAAAATGTCTCCAATGGTGACAGCATCCCCTTTGGTACCAAGGCCACCCGCTTCTTCGGGAAGTTGCGCCGTCAGGTCGGTTTCCTGATTCAGGCTGTTTTTGAGTTCAAAGGTCAGTTCCTGCATGCCCTCATCGGACATTTGATTATCATGCAGACGGAGTAGTGCGTTCATAGTTTCTAAAAATACATTTGCTGGGTTCAGTGTAGGTCGTAGGGGTAGATCCCTGTGTCTACCCGATAGACCCGATAGTATATTTATGGATAGCGATAATGCCCTGTAATCGGATAATCAAACAGCATATCCTCCAGCTTGGGGCCTTGTCCGATATTGTGGACAATCAGAGGCCGTTTGCCATCAGCAGATCGTTTATCGGTCACAATGCCAATATGGGGAAGATTCCCTGGCAACATCCAGGTGACCAGCTCACCGGCCTTATACTCCTGGGCATTCTTAGTCACGGGCAACTCTTGACCATGCCGCTGAAAAAAGACCTGAAGATTCGGCACCCGGCGATGATCGATATTGGTATCAGGTCGTTTTAAACCCCAATTCTTGGGATACGCAGAGAAATGCGCCCGCATATCCTCATGCACTTCTTGTTGCAGATCAATCCCGATTTTACGGTAGGAACGAATCACCACATCAGTACAGACGCCGATGTTATCAGGTACATCGCCACCAGGATAGGCAATTCCTAGGTACCTGCCGTCATAGGTCACCTGATGGGTTGTGCGTTCTATTGCGGCTTGAATAAGTTCTGTACGCCTTTCTGTATTTTCTGTATTTTCCTGAGCAATGACCGGAGAAAAGCAGAGGCAAGCCAACAGGATAAGAGGAGATCGTAGGTTCATAAAAGTAATCCAATGCACTGATACCAGTTTCGTTGTTTTTCCTGAGAGAATAGGGTAAAAAATAGGGTAAAAAACATCTATCATCTTTGTACGAACGGTAATACTACCTTTCCCGCTCAAATTTGGCAACTGATCCGAAACAATCCAGCAAAATACCAACTCAGAGATCCTGTTATGGCCTTACCGCAACAATCCCACACCGCATACAGTTATGCTGATTATTTTTCCTGGGATGACCAAGAACGCTGGGAGCTGATCAACGGAGAAGCCTGGGCCATGTCCCCTGCCCCTTCGCGACTCCATCAGGCTGTGTTATCCAGAATTTTTTATGCCTTATTCGATCATTTTAAAGAAAAAAACTGTGAGGTGTATCCAGCACCCTTTGACGTTCGCTTACCAGATACGCCAAAGACGAAAACAGCAGACGATACAGAAGACATAGCAATCACCACGGTTGTTCAACCAGACATCTCGGTTATCTGTGATCGGAAAAAACTGGATGATCGTGGTTGCGTTGGCGCACCAGACCTAGTGATTGAAATATTATCGCCCTCCACCGCAGCCAAAGATCTCAAAGTTAAACGCCTTCTCTATGAACAGCACGGTGTAACAGAGTACTGGTTGCTCCATCCCACGGATAAAATCGCCATGCTCTATACTTTGATAAACAACAGTCAAAACAGTCAGGAGAGTCAATACGGCAAAGCACGGGTTGTAGACCGCAACGATGTTCTAACCTCGGACCAATTTGATCAGCTTCAGATAGCGTTGGCTTCCGTGTTTATTGATGAGTAAACAAAGAGAAACAAAGAGTAAGTAAAGATACTGACTATGAACCACACCGACCCGGTAACAGCTTTCTATCTCAGGCAACTTCCTGATGCAAAACAGCATAATAACGCCCTGACAGCAACCTGTCCGTTCTGTGTTCAATCCGGCAGTCACTCTGATAAAAAGACAACAAAAAGAAGGCAATCGCTTGTTGTTTTCCTGAACCCGGAAAGCTATTTTCACGGGTACTATCGTTGCCTCAATCGCTGTTCACCAGGTGGTTTTCCGCTTCATTTTGCCCGACAAGCCCATCTTGATATGAATCTGGCCCCTGGTTTTGACCCGGACCGGGACTATGTTGCCAGTCAGATCAACTATCCAGTCAAGAATATCAACCATGAGCTATCTGATTTTATGGAGAGGATGACCGATGATTTGATACATCGTTTTGCCCAATGTGGAATATCTCAGGCTGTTTTGCGAGAAATGAAAATTGGGTATAACGGACGTTATCTGGTTTATCCCTTTATTCAAGCAGACGGAAACTGCTACACAGCCCGCTGTGTCCACCCAGACAGGCCTGAAGACACCTTTTGGCACGGCAATGAAAATTTTGCCCAAGATGGATTCCGTCTTTTTAACCTAGAGGATATTCAACGCTGTGAAAACGGTAGCCTTGTGATCGTTGAGGGAGAAGACAACCTGCTTGCTGTCCGGCAGATAGGGCTTCCTGGTATTGCGCTGCCTGATATCAGTGAATTTGCCCACCTCAAAGCAAAACGACTGGCTTGGCTGAACACTGTTTTTCTCTGTGTAGCTCATAACCCGGAATCCATTGCCGCTGCTCGTGAGTTTGCCACCCGGATAGGGTTTAAAATCAGAATGATTCGTTGGCCAGATACTGCTCCAAGAGAGTTTAATCTTATGCAACTGGCCAAAGAACAGGGCAAGGGATTTCAACAGGCGTTTTTTCAACTGGTGCGGGAGGCCAAGGCATTTTCTCCGTTTAGCTCACCAGAACGGGAATTTCTTCATTTTGAGGAACAACTCGGCCTGCAAGGCGGGGAAAACTATCAGACAATGGTCTCTGGGTTCAGCAAGATGGACAAGGCCCTAGGCGGTTTGCACGGGGTCAACATCATGGGTGGTTTACCCAAGGCAGGTAAGTCCTGCTTTTTTATTCAGGTGGCAACCGAGATGGCACGGCGCAAGGTTCCTGTGATTTATTATGACTTTGAAAATGGTCGCCAAAAAATTTATCAGCGCACCCTGTGCCGTTTAAGCAGGTTGAGTGCGGAGCAGCTCCAGAGCCTTCATACCCTTACTGAGCAGGAGCAACAACGACTCGCAGCCGCCAAGGTTACATTGCAAGACCTCCTGCCGTGGCTCCGGGTGGTTACAGACCGTCAACTTGACCCGCAACTTATGCGCAGCCACATTGATTTTCTCCGTCATGAACATCAGTCTGAGTACACAATGGTGATCATTGACAGTCTCCATAAGCTGCCGTTTAAGGATTTTTCCGAACGACGAACCGGCATTGATGCCTGGCTCCGTCATCTTGAGGCCCTGCGTGATGAGCTGAATGTCTCTTTTTTGGTGATTTCTGAGCTAACACGTGGCGATGATGGGCAGTATGATAAACAGCCCCAGTTGGGCGCCTTTAAGGGATCAGGTGATATTGAATACTCGGCTGACAACGCAATGGTCTTGCTGCCGCAATGGGACCCCTTTAGTAATACCCGGCCAGAGGAGCGAAAAAATGCGCTCTGGTTGGTCGCCAGCCGCGAACATACACCGGGCCTTATTGGTTCGTATCAACTTGATTATCCCTTTTGGGGCTTTACTGAGCAATAAAAAGACTCAACTTCCTTATTCCATACATTATTATCCATTATTATGGCAACTCCCGAACATACTCCCAAAATGACCCCCTTGGACAACCTGACTGTTTTCCTCTATCGAACAGGGCTGACCATTGCTGCTGTAACCGCTCTGTTGTACAGCATTGAACGAATTATAGGAGTACAAATACTCGGTGTTTTTTATTTACCTGTCTTTGCTGCTGGCATTGCCTTGGCAAGTGCGGATGTTCATCTGTACGACCCAAAATTTCGCTGGTTTTTCCCTGTTGTGAGCTGGATCGCCTTTGTGATTCTTGCCTTTGCCTATGCCCTCAAAGAAACAACTCCTTTTGCAGCCTTAGCAGATATCTTAGCACAGATCAGTCTGGGCTTTTTTTATGTCAGTGCCGGGATATTTGCGATAAAAGAGTCGCTCTGCTTTCGT
Organism: Candidatus Electrothrix gigas; assembly: GCA_022766165.1. Classification (GTDB taxonomy): domain Bacteria; phylum Desulfobacterota; class Desulfobulbia; order Desulfobulbales; family Desulfobulbaceae; genus Electrothrix; species Electrothrix gigas. The sequence continues at coordinate 9,545 of QYLO01000007.1, read as the reverse complement.
ATTATCGGGCTTCCTTTGGTTCCCCTGTTCCTCTGCTGTTCTATCCTGAGTAGCCTGTTTGGTTTTTCCACTGCTGAACCCTACTTTCTTTTGCCAGCCGCTTTTTTACTGACCTGGCTTTGTCTTGCAAAATGGCGTATGCCCCTGCATTTTGACATTGGTGACAAGAGTCGTTATGGATTTTAACCCGGGCGGGACCTCAGTCGTAAATAATGCAGGTGTATTGTTCCAAGAGCTTTTCAGTTGCTGCATCCAGTTCCGCAGCAACTTCATGAATCTGGTATTCCTGCTGACATTTCTGGCATTTCAGACGTATTCGTCGACATTGCCGCTGGACTGTCAATTCACCATCACATTTTTTGCACTGCATACCAACATCCTTTGTTTAATCGGCTTAACCGCTTGAACCGACAAGCTCTGTTCTGGTAAAAATAGCCTGTAAGGGATAGCCAGCCTGAGCAAGCACCTCGGCACCGCCCTCCTCACGATCAACCACTGTCACAACCAAGCCCACCGTAAAACCCTCATTTTCCACCCGCTCAATCACTTGAAGTAAGGTTCCACCCGTGGTGACCACATCCTCAACAAGCGCAACAGAGCTTCCTGGCTCTAGATTTTTTTTCCCTTCTATATAATTTCCTGTACCATGTCCCTTGGCCTCTTTACGGACAATAAAGGCTGGAAGCGGCTTGCCTGCTAAATGACTGACTACAGATACCGCTGTGACCAGAGGATCAGCACCCAGGGTCATGCCGCCAACACTGCTGATCTTTTCTGGAGCATTTTGGATAAGCTCAAAGAGCAAACGCCCGCAAAGATAGCCACCCTCAGCATCTAAGGTGGTTTGCTTGCCATCAATATAAAAATCCGACGTCTTTCCAGAAGTCAGGGTAAAGGTTCCCTGACGATATGATTTTTCAAGGAGTAATTCCTTAAGCCGCCTGCGTTCATCTGCTGTATTCATCCTACGCACCTTACGGGTTATTATTTTATTACTGTTCAGCAAGACAGTTGGCTGCTGCATCCGCCACGCTGTGAAAAAAAGAGGGAAGTTTGTTTTTTACTTGGGAGAGGGGAACCCATTCCCTTGTTCTATCGGTTTCCCAGGTCTCTTTTTCCCCTGAAATCGTAGCAAGAAAAAAGGTGAACAGGTCAAGTTCATTCCTTGGATCAAACGGTTTCAGCTTTTTGCCAATCTTCACACTGTACCCTGATTCTTCTTCACATTCACGGGCTGCTGCAATTTTCGGGGTTTCTCCCGGATCAATTCCTCCGACTGGAAAGACCCATGAGTCTTTTACCTTACGAGTTGAGACAATAAGAACCAAGGGTTCTGGAACGCTTGCAGTATATTTATAGGCAACAACACCAGCTTTTTTTCTTTTTTTATGAGTCATCGTTACCTCAGTTATAAAAATTTTGAGCGGACTTGATAATCTAATTATAGCAGGACTTTTTTCTGCTTTTCCTTCTGTGTAATCTGAAGCGCAATAGAACTGGAGGAAGAATCTTCTGTTATGACTTCAAAGAAAAAATCATAATCCTGACCTCTGTATACAGTATGATCCTTTTTGAGGAAAAAATTTTTATCCACACAATATAATAAACCGTTCTGATCTGAACAGTCTGAAATTTTAAAATAGGCAGTTGTTCCGACGATCCGCAGGGGAGTCAACTTCAGGTGACCTTCAAATAAATTTTTCGTTTCATGTTGCGAGATGGTTATTCTTTCTATGGTAGGACCGAAGAAGAAATCTATTATTTTGGGCGGGATGAAACCAGGGGGAAGCAGGGGGGCCGCATAGATCCCCATCCCTCCTGTCAAGAGCAATATTCCGAAAAAGAAATTTAATTTTTTTCGTCTAACCGCAATATGCTGCGAATGTATGTTGGCCAACAGTATAAAAAAAATCCCGAAAATTATAAGAATATTCGGCACTGGCGCATTCGCAAAAAAATCAATGATTGCTACAATGATTTCCATAAAGATATCCATAATAATTTAAGCTAACTAGCTCCCCCCCCTTTTTTATTGATTCAGTCCGTCAATTACTCTGCCAGTTGCGGTTAATATCCTTATATCCTTTACGGATCGTACAAAATGATTCAACTAATCAAAAATAACACGTTTTATCTGTTTTTGGTACAATTTTTTGCATCTCCAGTTTATTCAGTGTTCCATCTGGATAGGCACATAGCGAAATAGCCCCTTTTTCTGTGTTCTTTATAGATTGGATATGATATTCTTTTTTATTCTTGCTCACCACCCAAACAGAGCAAACAGAGAAACCTTTTGGTTATTTTGGTTATCTTTCATATAAAAAAATACTGGAGTCGTCATGTGTGGAATAGTTGGTTATACTGGCAATCGAAAAGTCATCCCGGTTCTGTTGGAAGGATTACGTCGTCTGGAGTATCGGGGATACGACTCAGCTGGCCTTGTCTATCAATATCAAGATGCATTGGTTAAATTTCGAGCAGCCGGCAAACTGGTTCATCTCGAACAAACCGTTGATGAACATATCGGGGAAGAGGCGTACACCGGGCTGGGACATACCCGCTGGGCTACCCACGGCGCACCGACCCAAGATAATGCCCATCCTCATTCCGACTGTACAGGTGAACTCGTGGTCGTGCATAATGGAATTATTGAGAATTACGGGAAACTTAAACAGGGGCTTGTTGCCGATGGACATCGCTTTTCCTCAGAAACCGATACCGAGGTACTGGCACATCTGATTGAAAAATACCTTAAAGATGATCTGGTGACTGCTGTCCGTAAGGCGTTGGCACGGGTTGAGGGTTCCTATGCTCTGGGTGTGATGTGGTTAAAAGATCCAGGGCGACTTGTTGCGGCCCGTAATCAAAGTCCTCTGGTCATGGGTGTTGATACAGATGCCTGCTATCTGGCCTCGGATATTCCAGCCCTGTTACCCTATACCAAAAAGGTTATTTTTCTTGATGATCATGAACTGGCGGTTCTCGAAAAAGGCGTATACACCATTATGGGCGTTGAGAGCGGTCAGGAAATCAGCAAAGAAATAAAAACAATTCATTGGAATGCTGCTATGGCTGAAAAAGCCGGGTATAAGCATTTCATGCTCAAGGAAATTTATGAGCAGCCCCAGGCCATACTCAATACGGTGAGCGGCAGAATTATCCCGGATACAGGTAAAATTGATCTTCCTGAAATCGGTCTTTCTGATGAGGATATCAATAAGATTGAGCGAATTGCTCTTGTGGCTTGCGGAACATCCTGGCATGCAGCCTTGGTTGCCAAGTACTGGATTGAAAAATGGGCCGGTATTCCAGTGGATGTTGATATTGCCTCAGAATTTCGTTATCGCCGACTTTTGCTCCATAACCGGGTACTGACTGTTTCTATTTCTCAATCCGGGGAAACCGCTGATACCTTAGCCGGTATCCGTTTGGCTGCCTCATTGGGTTCCAGGGTAGTCACTATCTGCAATGTGGTTGGCTCCACTATGACCAGGGAAGCAGACGGGGTGATCTACACCCATGCTGGCCCTGAAATCGGGGTAGCTTCAACCAAGGCATTTACCAGTCAGCTTTCAGCCCTGTTTCTCTTTACCCTGTATCTTGGGCAGGTACGCCAAACCATTGAACAGGACATGCTCAAAGAGTTGGGAACAGCGTTGATTGATGTTGCTGCACTGATTGATACAACCCTCCCTGTCATGCAGGAGCAGATTCGAGAGATGATAGAGGAATATTATGATGCAAAGGACTTTCTCTTTATTGGGCGTGGCCTGAACTTTCCTATTGCTTTAGAAGGTGCATTGAAACTAAAGGAAATTTCCTATATCCACGCAGAAGGCTATGCTGCTGGTGAACTAAAACACGGTCCTATTGCCCTAATTGATAAAGATATGCCGGTCATGGCCCTGGTGCCACAGGATTCGGTGTATCAGAAGACCATCTCCAATGTGGAAGAGATTCGAGCACGGCAAGGGCGGTTGCTATTAATCGGTACTCTCGGAGATGAACATCTTATCAAGTTAACTGATGATGTCCTCTATCTGCCCAGGGTGCATGAGGAGCTTAATCCTTTGCTTTACACCATCCCGGCCCAGTTGCTCTCGTATGAAATTGCCAACCGGCGCGGTTGTGATGTTGATCAGCCAAGGAACCTGGCAAAGAGTGTGACTGTGGAGTGAGCTGCAAGGGATAGAAGGAAGTGCCTGTTAAGCCTGTTAAAATAAATTTTATAAAGACATTAGGAGGTTAAGATATGAACACACATAAATTGCTCAATCCTTATGCTAACCTGACTCTCAGACGTCAACTTTTTTTGGAATCTCGTGCGATGGCAGAATTCGCCCTTTCTAAGGGAAAACAGGTTCCAGTGGAAGCTATTCATACGATAGAGAAAATTGAAAGCAATATCGCAACTATAAAGGTAACAAAGTCCACTGTAACTGATCCGAAAAAACAATCTCTTGATTCTGCTGTTGATTCCGATGTTGTTTATCCTGATGCAATAGCAGAAGGAACAGCAGAAGGTATAGATATTGAGCATTTGGTAGCGACTCACGCTGTCTTGACAGAAATTGTTGCACCCGCTACACCAAAAACGATCCTTTTATTGGATATGGAACAGGAGAAGGGAGGATTACTCCGTTTTTTTGGTCTAGTCGGATTGGTGAGAAAAATGATGTTGGTCGCTGTCGTCTCTATTGTGATTTTTATTCTTATACCCAGTACGGGATTGCTGAATTCCACCTCCATCACTCATTTTTTTACAGGCGGAATCGCTGCTGCCATGAATCTGCTCTTTTTTCTTTCCGCAGCTACACTAGGTGCTTCATTTTCCGCTCTTTATACTGCTAATACTTTTATTACGAATGGTACCTTTGATCCCACGCATTCAGCTTCTTACTGGATACGACTTATGCTTGGCCTGATTTCTGGATTAATTTTACCCATTTTTGTTAGCAGTGACGCTGTCCAGGGAGGTAGCTCCTTTTTCAATTCAGAATTAATAGGACCACTCCTGGCATTGCTCGGAGGATTTTCTGCTGATCTTTTTTTTACCTTTCTCAATCGGATGGTTGAAACAATGAAATCGCTTTTTACAGGGAGTGTCAAAGCTATGGTTGCCAGCAAGGCTGAGGAGGCACGAATTCAACTCGAAGGAACAACACTGCGGGGACGCATGGAGTTGGCAGGAGACCTTTTGAAGATGCAACAAGAGCTAGGAAAAATTTCTGATTCGGAACAGATGCAGGAACATTTAAACAATATGATCGGTAGCCTGCTTCCAAAGAAAGGCGCAGCAGACGCCTTCAAGCAGCAGGAACGGAAGGCGGAGTAAGGAGGTAAGTAAGACTTGGCGTAGCTACTCAGTCAGCCGCCAAGTTGCTTAACAGAAGCAATGGGTTAAGAGAATGTTATACAGCTTACGTTCATGAGTCGTCTTGTACTTTCATGTAAAAAACAATTTCTGAAAAATAACTCAAAAATACCTTGGACATCCTTTCAAATTTATTATACAATTTTTCTAAAACTACCTGTTAATACGCTGGGTACTTCGCTTTTTTTGTATTTCCAGATGTATTATCACGGCCAGAGTTACTCCAAGTATTCCCTATAGTTTTCTAGGGGAGCAATCAACAACAAGGTGAGCTGAATATGAGTAGCGATAAGCCCCGTCCTCAACAAATTAGGGTTGGGCAACGTATCAAACTTGATCAATGTCAATCCTGGGAACAAAGCTATCATATCTTTGATGAAGAGTCTGCCTTTGCCATAGAAATGGCCTTGGCCACGGGTCGACCTCTCTTAGTGCGGGGTGAACCGGGCAGTGGCAAAAGTCAGTTGGCACGGGCAGCTGCCCAAGCGTTAGATCGTTATTTTCTTGCTGAAAGCATCACTGCTACCACAGAGGGAAAAGATCTTTTATGGAAATATGATCCCGTGGCTCGGCTCAGTGAAGCCCAAATCCACGCAGCAGAAGTAGCTCTGAGGCAACAACCACAACAGGCAGAACAATCAAGAGAACGAAGAGAACGTTATAAAGAAGAAGCTACTGAGACAACAGCGAGACAGCAGTCTTTGCCTACGTCCTCATCAAATCTTCCGAAAAAAAAGAAAATACCCCGGCATAGAAAAAAAAAGTCAACACGACAAAAGAACAAAGGGTTTTATCATCTTAATAGGCTTAATACGCCTAAAAAAATTGATCGAGTGACGATTCCTCAGAGAAAAGAACATGCGTACGGCACCTACGGCCTGCGTCCGGATAACTTTATCAGTCCGGGTATTTTGTGGTGGGTTTTTGACTGTGTTTCCGCATACAGACAGTACTCAAGATGCTGTTATCCTTTTTATAAACCAGGGTTTCTCTACGAAGAAAATAATGAGCTTGAAACCGCAGAACGCGGCTTTGTCCTGCTTATTGACGAAATTGACAAGGCTGATTCCTCTCTCCCTAATACCCTTCTTGAAGTATTGGGCAACAGCGGCTTTCATGTTCCCCTCCTTGATGAATCTGTTGGCATGGCCTCGGGTATAAAAAAACCCTTGATAATTATTACCACAAATGAGGAAGAGGAATTACCTGCTGCCTTTGTTCGACGTTGCTTAGTGCTGCATCTTCATTTTGACGATAAAGAATACCTTCGCACTTGGTGGCAACAACAGATGGAAGAAAAATCAATCCCTTCCAGTGATGATGAGCTTTCAGATGAAAAAATACTCATTCTTTGGTTGATACAACGGGCAGAAGTACACTTTAAAGGTATTTTTTCCGATAGAGTCAAGATAAAGGCGGCTCAACTGCTGATCAAAGATCGGCGGGCAGCACAACGAACCGGGGGGGTACAGCCAGGGCAGGCTGAATTTCTTGATCTTCTCAGAGCGTTACAGGATATGCCGACACCGCATTACTCAGGTGAGGCTTTGGAACAATACCAACTCGCCTTATTGAAAAAAATCAGTCGCTATGCCCTGGCAAAATCTGCTGCCTACTGAGTCCTTGATCCCATGAAAAGGTTGCACACACAAGTCAGTAAAGCTGATATTCTTCGGCTCCTTGCGGTTTCACGAAACGCTCCTGCTGCTGTTGCAGCCAAAATGATTGGTTACCCTGTTGAACAACAGGACAGGCAACCTCTTAAAAAAAAACAAAAAAAGTCTGAAAAGACTGGCGAAACTGGCAAGGACAAAGAGGAAGAACAGGAAATCACCCGCTCTGCTCTCAGAGTACATGCACAGGATGAACAGGACAAGATGGCACCCCTTGAGCCTGTTCCACAAAAAGTACCCCATGAAGCCTTCTGGTACCTTGCCGAAAAAAGGGCTTTAAAAAAAACACTTCATCGTTTAGCGGTCCTCCATGCCTGTCAAGAGATCAAATCCCCAAACGAAAAAAAATGTATCCTGCCTACTGCGTTGCTCAACATTGATCCCTTGAGCAAAGAAGAGCTTGCCGTGCCAACCTTTGTTCCCAGGGAAAGCAACGAATCTCCCCTCTCTCCCTGCTCTTTGGTTATTGCAGCACAATCGAATAAACGACCTATTGCTCAAGCTCAACCAAATCAAGATCGTTTTCAGGATCGTTTTTTAGACAATCTTGTTGCCTCTACAGCAGAGTCGTTGAGCGTACCATGTAATAAGCGCAGGCAAATCAGGAGAAAAAAGACTGAACAGACGGTGCGCAGGAAAAAACAGGCAGCAAAAAAAAATGCTCTGAGGATACGCCGCCTGCTCGGCCTCCTCTCTGTTGCAGCATACATTGACCCCTTTCTTCTTCAGGAAACAGTTCGCCTGATCCCCTCTTCCCCCTCTGCTGGTTCTGTCCGTACTGGTGCCACTGATATTTTCACTGGTATTGCCATTGAAAATGCTCTTCGCTCTCATCCTGATGTAGAACAGGATAGCAAGATACTGCTCGCCCTTAAATCTGAAAAAAAAGAGATGTACTATCAGGTTTTTGCTCAGGAAGACGAACAGATGCAAACTGATATGCTGGCATTATTACGTCAACGTGATGCAGCCCATTCCCCGCTTCTTTTTGCCTTGGAATTGCTTTCAGTTCTGCCCTTTGTAGAATCTCCTCTCCTACAAAAACAGCTCATTGGTTGGTTGGAATCATTTATATTGCGCCTTGTCCGCACCTGGTTTGATCAGTTTGATCATCAAATACTGGTACAACATGCTGAACAGCTCCTGCAGCTTATCAAGATGCTCCCCCCAAAATGTAAGAGGCAAATCACAGCGCATTCCTTTCTGTACGGGATTCTGCATAATAATAAGCTGCGTTCCGGCGCTATTGTTTCATCGGAGTATGATTCAGAACGAGTTATTCAAACAGTACAAAGGGCTATGTGGCCGGTAAGATATCAGGTCATCCAACAGGGAGAAAAACTTTTTCTTTATCCAAGCAGTGAGGCATCATCACCGCACCTACCAGGAAGCCCTCTTGTTGAATTTGAACTTTCTGTGGATTGCCTCTTAGTAGACAGGAAGGGGAAAAAAGCTACTCTACCGGTTCAATCAGGAATGTTGGTCCATGACTGTACTGATCACTGTACTGATGAAAAAGAGGTGTATATACAAACTCCAACAGAACAGTTGATTTTTACTGCCTGTTTTCGACCTTCCTGGGCCAAGTCCATAGGACGCCATAAAAAAGGTCTCTTTGTTGACACCTCGTGGCTTGGCATAACACACCGCTTATTTTGGACAAACAGTACAGGCGAAGGCGCAGGACTGTGGAACGGCGGCGGACCTTTGCAAACAGACCACTACGGTTTATTTGTTGACCTCAAGATAACAGAGAGAGTTACTCAGCGGTTTCGACAAATTACCCCTGGTTGGTTTATGATGGGATCGCCCAAGGATGAACCAGAACGGGAAAGTTGGGGCAAGGAGTCATTACATGAAGTTATCTTAACTAAAAAAATTTGGGTTGCGGATACAGCTGTGACCCAAGAACTCTGGCAGGCCATTATGGGCAATAATCCCAGTTTTTTTTCAGGAATTTATCGTCCGATTGAACAGGTCAGTTATCAGGATGCAATGCTTTTTCTTGAACACCTCAATAAACGTATCCCAGGCATAAGGGCTCGTTTGTTAACAGAGGCAGAGTGGGAGTACTGCTGCCGAGCTGGCAGTGCCACACCGTTTTGTTTTGGAAACCGCATCACGCCTGATCAGGTAAACTATAATGGTCAGCACCCGTATCACACTGGACTTGTCGGAAAAAACAGGAGACAATCTGTGCCGGTCAAATCCTTTCCCTGTAATGCTTGGGGATTATTTGAAATGCACGGTAATGTTTGGGAATGGTGTCAGGATTACTGGCAAGAGGATCTTTTCTCTCAAGAGCCGCAAGTTGATCCAACCGGGTCAAAAAAAGGAGAATTTCGAGTAGTTCGTGGAGGTTCCTGGTTTTTAGGCGGCCGCGGAGTCCGATCAGCTGTTCGAGGTAAATTTGCCCCCCATTTCAGCAATTCTCGTATCGGATTCCGTATTGCTCTAGCCCCGCAAGAGGTTTCAAGCCGGAAAGGACTAGATGCTTG
>QYLO01000079.1 GCA_022766165.1 Candidatus Electrothrix gigas | reverse complement strand
TTTCAGTTAATGGGCGGAATCAGTCGTATCAAAATCACTGTCGGAAACCGGGTTAAGTATGTCTTTGACGGTATTACCAAGCTGAAAAGACGAATACTATTACTCTTTGGTGATGCTGTGGCTAATATATATCAAATTTCATAAAACTGCACCCGCTCAATGTGAGTGGTTAATGTTAATAATTTCCAGAGCGGCAGTTTGCTATTCAAAGTGACAGCTTCAAGAATCCGGGATGGATCGAGTTCAATGTGGCTTTTGAATTTAGCTGGCTGGTAATACGAAAATATTTCTGCGAGTTCTCTATTTTTCTGTTCAATATCCGTTTCTTCCCCTCCGATGCACATTACACTGACTTCAGTACCAAATCGTACTATAGCAAAACCAGAAACGGCTATCTCACCTCCATTTTCAATATCATAAAGCAAGTCGGCAGGATCAAGTAAATTGTCAAAAGTATAGATAACCCCCTCTTCCATGTTGTCCAGAGCGTCTTGATATTCAAACGACTGATCAGGTGATGTGTACCAATCAACAAAATCTGGGAATGAAAACAAATTATTCTCCTCATCAAGAATAAGGAATATATTGAGATTAGGATGATAATGGAAGAACGATCCGGCGACATTAAATGATGAAGGGAAAGAATTCTGGTTGTGCTCCAAACATCTATAATTATATTCCTGATGAAAGTGTCTAATAGCTTGATCTGTCAGATGACCGGCACCATTTAATTCTTGAGCGGCTGCAATACTGAGTATTTTTTGCAGTCTTTTTTGATGGCTGTTTCCCATTTGATCAGCACCTATACAGTTAAACCAGTTACAGAATTTTTTTCATGAGGTTTCAAGTATAGTAGTGTTACACCGAAGAAGTAAATAGAATTTTTCAAATCAATACATCGTATGGTGTCCTTTATGTCACGCCTCAACCCCGGCCTTTTGCAACTTCCTGAACACCGCTTCGGCAATATCATCCACTCCGGTCGGTGCGTCGGTTTGCGGTGTTGCCAAGTCCCGGATAATCTCCCCCTGTCGCTACCCGGCCACATCTTCCAAAGAACAAAACTATCTGCCGCCATTTACACAAAAATTGCACAAAAAAGGGATTGCAGCCAATAAGCTACAACCCCTTGAATCTACTATGGTGCCCGGAGCGAGAATCGAACTCGCACAGTTACAAGAACCGAGGGATTTTAAGTCCCTTGCGTCTACCAGTTCCGCCATCCGGGCTTTTGATGGGATCAACTTTACACTGTACAAAAAGTTTTGTCAATTAATGTGGTGAGAAAATAAAGAATCGTTCATAATAGGGCTGATTTTTTTATCCGGTATTTGTTGCCGGATTTTGCTACCGGATCTGCTACCAGATTTTCTTGCGCCTGCCAACGATGTTTGACTCTGCCACGCTCTGACAAGAAATGCGTAAATATATACTGTTTATAGCCCCACTCCTGATGTTTTTGGTCATTGGCCCGGTTGGCTATACTCTCCTAGAGGGAACCAGTTTTCTTAACGGACTTTACCTGACCATTATAACCATTAGTACGGTTGGCTATGGAGATATTGTGCCAACCACGGCATTTGGTCGGCTCTTTACAGTGCTGCTGATCTTTTCTGGAGTTGGCTATGTTATGTATATATTTAGTCAAATTACTGAAGCAATGGTGGAAGGGGGATTGCAACGTTTTGTTGAAAGAAGAAAAATGCAAAAAAAAATGACACGACTACAACAACACTATATTGTCTGCGGTTTCGGACGGATTGGTCAGGAAATATGTTCGATTTTGAGAGAAAACAACCGTTCTTTTGTGGTTGTTGAAAATGATGATGAGGTACTTCGAGAGCTTGACGAACTTGCGTATCTTGCCCTGCAAGGAGATGCCTCTGATGATGATACCCTGTTAAAGGCTGGGATCAAGACGGCTAAAGGATTGGTTGCAGTGGTGTCTACAGATGCAGAAAATCTCTACATCACCTTGACAGCACGGGGAATTAATCCGGGCCTTTTTATCCTGACCAGGTCCAGCGGAACCCCTGGCGTTGCCAAGAAGCTGGAACGGGCAGGGGCAACCAAGGTTATCTCTCCCTATTCTATTGGGGCGCGAAGAATGGCGCAACTCATTGTTCGCCCCACTGTGGTTAATTTCCTTGATTTGGCTATGGAGGCACGGGAACTGGGCCTCTGCATGGATGAACTCTTGGTGACAGAGCAGGCATCCCTAGTCGATAAAACCCTGATGCAATCGGAACTGCGGAGTAAGTACGATATCATTGTGGTGGCTATTCAACGGCCTAACACGCCGATGATCTTTAATCCTGGCTCAAAGACCAAGATCCAGCAGGATGATATTCTGATCGTACTGGGTGATAATCAGCAGATATCTGCCCTAGCAAAAACCCTGTAGGGGTCTATCCCTGTATTCTATCCCTGTATCCCTGTGTTCACTTCATGCTAGGCAGGCACAGAGACCAGCCTCTACTGTCTTGCCTGATCAATACAGGCCTGCATCTCCCGAACAGCCTGATCTAAACCAACAAAGGCAGATCGGGCAATAACTGCATGACCGATACTCAGCTCCTCAATACCGGGAATACCTGCAATGCGGGTGGTTGTTCGATAATCAAGCCCATGACCAGCATTGACCCGGAGTCCTTTTTCAAAGGCCAGTTCGGCAGTCTGCTCAATCAGGTGAAACTCCTTGTCCCGCTCTTGCTCATTTTCCGCATCGCAGTAGCGGCCCGTGTGCAGTTCCACATAGGTGGCCCCAACCTCTTGAGCTGCTGCAACTTGGGCAGCATCAGGGTCAATAAAAATGGAAACCGGGATACCTGCTTTGGTCATCTTTCGGATAGTCTTGAATAATTTTTTCTTATTATTCATAACATCCAGCCCACCTTCTGTGGTCAGCTCTTTGCGCTTTTCTGGCACCAAAGTAATCATGTCCGGCTGGATCTCTAAGGCGATTTCAACAATTTCTTTCACATTGGCCATTTCCAGATTAAGCCGAGTTTTCAAGGTCTGACGAAGGAGACGGACATCTCGGTCTTGGATATGACGACGGTCTTCCCGAAGATGAACAACAATGCCCTTGGCACCGGCAAGTTCACAGATGCCAGCAGCAAGAACCGGGTCAGGTTCTGTACCCCCTCGGGCCTGACGGATAGTGGCGATATGATCAACGTTAATGGTAAGTTGCGGCATTTTTTTTCTCCGTGCGTAATGATGTTGGATAAAGTCAAAGAGTTCTTTTTCTCGGCTAAACATACTTTCGGCCTGTTCATCGGAAATTTCGTGGTCATAACCGATAAGATGGAGCAAACCATGAATGAGCAGTTCGGTCAGGCGTTGATGGAGGCTGATGCCTTTTTTCTGGGCCTCTCGTTGTGCAGTTTCCACAGAGATGAGAATATCCCCTAACTCATCATGAGCGAGTTCATCTGGGAGTACTTGGTCCATGTCATGCTGGCCTTCTACTGTTGGGAAAGAAAGCACATTGGTCGGCCCAGACTTGGACCGGTACTGTTGGTTATAGTCGGTCATGGAAGCGTCGTCCATCAAGACAACACTGACCGTACTCTCTGACCTGTTGATTTGTTCAAGCAGAAACTGGCTGCGACGCTGTATCAGCGCCTCTAATAAATAAGGGGCGGTCTTCAGCGTGTTATGGTGAGAGGCAAAGACAATATTGACAGGCATGGGGTGTTCCTGATAGGGTAATAGTTCGATAATAAAATATTTTTTGAGAAATTCTTTTCCGCTCCCGATAAACCGAAAAAAGATAGCAGAGTGTTCCTGTTCTGTCAATGGAACCAAGAGCGAATCAAGATGCTGAACCGAATAAGCCTGCCAAGTCTTTCCTCTGATTTTTCAGTAAAAAGTCAAAAAAAATTTTCAAGAGGAGAAGAGGATAAGCTTTTTACAGAAGGTCAGGATAAAAAGAAATCCTTTCTTGACAATTACTGACTGCCTCGTTATATATAAAATTTCTTTTCAATATTTCTTTGAGACAGCAGCTAGTCTATAGTTTACATTTTAGTCTCCATTTTGTGGCAGGTGTTATTGAAAAGCCCTCCTGTTTATCAGAATCGCTTTCCCCAGACTCTGTATGAGTATCCAAAATACCACCAAGCTGGCAAAAAAATCCATACCCATTTCATGTCAAACAGGTGTTTGGCAGATCAATAAATCTTTATATACGAAGGAAAGGTAATGAGAAAGTCGATTGTAAGAATTTGTGTTGCAGCCTGCTGCGTGCTGGTGCTGGCCACGGCCCCAGCAATGGCTAAAACTTCCAAAGTAGAAAAACCAAGTCCAGATGAAGCAATCCACATGCTCAAGGAGGGGAATGCTCGTTTTGTCAGTGGAAAATCTATTCATCCCCATGCAGATGCAGCTCGCCTGATCCAGGCCGGCAAAGAAAATCAAAGGGATCATGCCTATGCCACAGTTATTACCTGCTCTGACTCCCGCGTACCTGTCGATATTATCTTTGATGCAGGTATTATGGATATCTTTACTCTCCGTGTTGCTGGTAACGTAATTGATGCTCATGAGGCTGGTTCTGTTGAATACGGTCTAGCGCATGTCAACACCCCGGTTTTTGTTGTTCTCGGTCACACCCAGTGTGGTGCAGTGACTGCGGTAACAAAGGAGGTGCAGGGACACGGTCATCCCTTGGAAGTAAATATTTTTCCCTTGGTCGATGGAATCATTCCTGCAGTACAACGGGCTGTAAAAAAATATCCAGAGGCAAAAGATGCTGATATCATTCCCTATGCCATTATTGAAAACGTATGGCAGGCTATTGAAGACCTTTTCATGAAAAGCCGGGTTTCTCGTGAACTGGTCAAGAGCGGGAAGGCCAAGGTTGTTGGTGCTATTTATGATGTAGGTACTGGTAAAATCGAATGGCTGCCAGAAGAAAATGTAACTAAAATTCTTGAAAAAGTTGAGAAAAATCCTAAACGGGAAATGCACAAGTTCGCTGATCATCACGACCACTGATTGATTGGAATGCCATGATCTAGGCCACGACCTGTTTGTTGTCACAGGTCATATCGCAAGGGGTGTGATTCTCATGAATCCGCCCCTTTTTTATTTTCCAGTCAAAAAAAGATATGAATACAAGAGGAATATATACGCTGCTCTTTGTACTGTTTCTTGTCATAGGGATACCTCTCTCCCTGCATGGTGAGAAGCTTCCCACAAACCAGGAACGCCCCCTTGCGCTGGACCTGCAAGCCCTTGCTTTGATATTTTCTGGTCAGGAGACCATGCACTTTTCTGTTTCTTGGTCGGGCGGAGTGAAGATTGGAGATCTTGTTCTCAGTCTGACCCGAAATCAGACAGGAAAGGAAATGGTGATCAAGGCACGGATTACTACTGATCACGGTATGTTTCATCTCCTGTATCCTGTGAATGATACCTTTACGACCCTTGTTCATAGACCTTGGATGCTTCCGAGCCGCTATGAGGTGTCGCAACGTGAAGGGAGCCGGAAGGTACAACGGCTGACCCTGTATGATCAGAAAAAAGGTGAGGTCAAATATCGGAAACACCAGGATGAACTGACGAGCTATCCTGTTGCCGGACCTGTGTACAATGAGTTTTCTGCGTTTTTTATCACACGGGTGTTACGTCTTGAACCAGATAATCCACAGTTTGTACCTGCTTTTGTGGATAAAAAACGACACAGGGTCGCAGTAAAGGTTTTAGGCAAGGAGAAGAGAGAAACCATGTTCGGCATAAAAAACACCATCAAGGTGATGCCGGAGATGAATTTTAAGGGCCTGTATAATAAGGACGGCGCAACGGTTTTCTGGTTGACTGATGACTCTTGCCGCATTCCAGTGGAGATCAGATCAAAAATTCTGATCGGTTCGTTGGTGGCAAAATTGGTAGAGTATTCCAACCCAGCCTGTCGAGCTGGATTATAAAAAAGGAGCTGGGAGCTGGCTTTATGGAGTATAGAACAGGAACAATCGGTCGAGTTTTGACCATTCGTTTTGATCATGGCGAAGATTTCCTGCAAGGATTAAGGGAAATTGTCCTGAAAGAGAAGGTTCGCAACAGTTGGTTTCAGATTATTGGTGCTGTGGATAAAGCCAGTGTGGTTATCGGTCCCAAGGAGCCAGTTGTTCCACCAGAGCCTCTGTGGCAGAATGTGGAGGGAGTAAGTGAATTGATCGGGTGCGGTTCTGTGTACATGGACGGCGATGAGCCAAAAATTCACTTGCATGGCTCATTAGGAGAACACGGAAAAACCCTGACCGGATGTATTCGTCAAGACAGCCGGGTCTATCTTGTGGTTGAGGTGATTGTCTTTGAGCTAAAGGGGATGGATATCTCTCGTCCTTGGGACGAAGTTGCCGGAATCAGCCGCTTGACCTTTTCATAATTTTCTAGGGGATTCTGAAAACGAGCCGTCGTGTTGCCGTGCAGACGTTGACTGATCCGTCTGATCCGTCTGATCCGTCTGATCCGTCTGATACATCTGACGTACTTGATGATGCAACAGCGCTGTTGGAAGATGAAGAACAAACAGGGAGTTGACGATCTTGAGTAGAAAAAAATAGGCCAGCAAGGGCAAAAAAATCACCTGAATGAGTAGAATGCCAACATAGAGAAAGGTGAGTGTGAGCAGGCTTTCAATCAACCCTCCCATATTATTTGTCACTGCGGCAAGTGCCTTTTTAAAGTCACTGGACTGTTCTTTCAGAAACGAACCTGCGCCTAATATGCTCCTTGGAAGCGAGATATTTTTAAGCTTATCAAGTTCTTGCAAATCAAGGGCAAGTTCCTTGTTGACGGTATCAATTTGGGGGACGAAAAACTCTGTGTTGATAAAGGTATTGGCCATTGAGGAAAGGGGCAGGAAAAAACGGGCAAGCACAAGAAGCAGGGCAAAACGGGTTATGGTCTTGTACAGCAAGACGAGCTTGGTTGTATTAAACCAGATCAACAGGGCGAACAAAAAGAGGAAAACTGCAAGTACTGGCGGAACAAGAGAGATTCCTATCTCATAGGCCAGTTTCTGCACCCCCAATGAGGTAATTGCAGTCACCAGCACATCAGAAAGCCGCTCAGTCATATCATCAATAGGGTCAAGGGCTTGACCAACTGCTAAGGATAAACCAACCCCTGCTGGCTCCAGATGCAGGCTTGACTCCTTGATAATAGAAACAGAGGCATTAATGATCCGACAGGTGGCATAGGAGACACCTCCTTTGCTGATTGCCTCGTGAAAATAGGTGTCTGCTGCTTGATCAAGAATCGGAATTTTGAGGGACGGAGACAGATAAAGCAATACGGCTGCTATGATGCCCACGGCTGAAAGGAGTATTTTTTGCAGCAATGCCTGTTGCATATCTTTTTATTGTAGGGGCGAATCTCTGTGTTCGCCCTTGCATACCGGGTAAGATATTTCTTGTTCCATTTCTAAGATCATTCCATTATATGGATGCGTTCGCAGTCTGGACAGATCCAGGTGGGACCATTGCTGATACCCCAGGCGTTTTCTTTAAAACAGTCCGGGCAGATGGCAAAACCACAACTACAGCTCCAGCAAAAAGGGAACTCTTTTTTGCAGCAATGACAGGTAGTATTCTTTTTGCGTCTTCGACGTCTTGTCAGGCTGTTCCTTGTCATATTTTCACAAGATCAGGGATCATGCCATACACAACGGTTGCGGCAGAGGCGGAAGCAGCATTCCCGGCAGAGAAGAAGGCTTCTTTTTTTTGTTTTTCCAGGTTGCCTTTGTTCCTACAACCATTGGTTCGACTACATGACCGTGCTTGCGGAATGTGACATATTCCCAACAGTCAGGACGATCAACAATGGTTTGCATTAAACTATGATGCAGGCTGTGGCCAGAGCGATTGGCAACTATATGGCCGAGAACCGGGCTGCCGAGTAATGCCAAATCACCGATCAGATCCAGCATCTTGTGGCGGATAAACTCGTCGTCAAAACGAAGCCCTTCTTCATTGAGAACAGACTGACGATCCCAATGGATGGCAATGACATTGTTCAGACTTCCGCCAAGGGCAAGACCGTTTCTCCAGAGTTCTTCTACCTGCTCAATAAAACCAAAGGTTCTGGCCTCAGCCAGTTCCTTGATAAAGCGTTCCGAGGTGAGTTCAGCACTGTAGCTCTGTTCCTTGAGCAGATCGTTGTCGCCAAATTTAACGGTTCCGCTTATTTTAAAACCTGCATAGGGTTCAATTCTGATAGATTTGTCACCGTCAGTGAGTGAGATGGGCTTGGTGATACGGAGAACTTTACGAAGGGCGCGTTGTTTTTTCAGGCCACCCTGTTGCAGAAGATGAATAAAGGGACCAGCACTGCCGTCCATAATCGGTACTTCGTGTGCATCAATATCAATCGTTGCATTGTCAATACCTGCCCCATGCAGAGCGGCCATCAAATGCTCAGTGGTGGAAATTTTTTCTTGGCCGTTACTGATGGTGGTTGCCAATGTGGTATCAACGATCTGTTCCATTCGAGCTGGAATAGCTGGTTTACTTGCTATATCAGATCGATAAAAGCATATCCCCTTGTTTTCTGCAGCAGGGTTGATGGTTATTTTGACCTTTTTGCCTGTATGCAGTCCAATGCCCTGGCAACTCACTGATCGTCGCAGGGTATGTTGATGTGACTTTATATTGATAAACATTTTGCACCTCTTCACCGTTGTTCAACCATGTTCTTCTCTGCTTCTTCTCTGCAAAAGGAGCTTCCTTTTTTCTTTATAGGATGCAAAAAGACAGCCAGAAGTTCACTTTTTTGTTTTTTTCTCTCAAAGCGTCCGTTTTGCTGTCCATATTCAAACGGATACCCTTTTTAAAAGAGGAAAAAGGCCAGTTTTGTTTCAAGAAAAAGTTTGTGTCAAAAAAAACACAGATGGTGTTCAAAAATTTGAATGTTGTCTTTTTGACACAGTCTCAATACCATTAATACCTTTGGTACCGGTACCACCAAGTATACTTTTATATATTGCCGGTATATTCAAACGTTTTATCAAGCAATCAGAGCGAGTTATGGTTTACAATGAAATGCGTTAGCCCTTTATCTGGCTGTGCTTCTATAACCACACCGTACAGGGGAAGAGGAAGCTCAAGGTTGCGGAGTTTGACCAGATCTTTTTCCGTACAGAGAAAACAGTTTGCCTTGCTCTTCCGGGCGGCTGTAATGAGTTGGCCAAGAGTTTTTTGGGTATAGGTGAAATGATCAGGCAGGACACGGAGGGCTGTTGGTTGTATGTGCAACTGTTTCAGCGTTTGCTGAAAACTCTCTGGTTGAGCAATACCGCAAAAGGCAAGGCATTGCTGATCTCTCAGTTCTTCAGGCTGCACTGGTATCTTATCCCCGTCTGTTGTTTGCAGAACAAGGCCGATGGGGGTGTTGCGGCTGAAAAAAACAGGTTTGCCCGGAAATTTTTCATAAAGAACAGCCCGAAAGTTCATGGCCCGCTGTTGGTTCTGCTCATCTGTTCCGGTCAAGACAAAGGCATGGCAGCGGTGCAGGGCCTTGATTGGTTCGCGTAGATCACCTCCAGGAAAAACTCTCGAATTGCCAGCAAGCTTATCCGTATTAAAGAGGACAAGGTCAAGATCACGACGGATAGCCAGATGCTGAAAACCGTCATCCAAGAGCAGAATATTAGCTCCCATTCTGACCGCCTCAGCAGCAGGCAGCTTGCGAACAATCCCAGTGAGAACAGGAATACCGGGCAGGGTCTCTGCAAGCATTCGTGGTTCGTCACCCACATAATCGGCAGCAAGAAAGATCTCTTTCCCGTCAGAGACAATATTAATTCGTTCCTTGGTCGCACCACCATAACCTCGGCTGATAATCGCAGGTTGATAGCCCTTTTTCTGAAGCAACCGGGCTAAATATTGCACCATTGGTGTCTTGCCAGTTCCTCCTAATGTAAGATTCCCCACACTGATTATTGGCACTTCAAATGCGGTGCTTTTCAAAATACCTTGCTGGTACAAACGCTCTCGTAGCCGCATGGCAACACTGTAGAGCGGGGAAAATGGACGGCCTAAGCCGTAATAGAAATTTCTGGTCATTAATAATTCATCCAAATTTTCAAGTACCAGGACGCAATCGCAGCAACCGCCCTTCCCTTCCATCCTCTAAAACCCAGATTGCCCCACCCGGTCCCTGCTCAACCTCTCGGATACGCTCACCCATGTCAAAACGTTCAACCTCCTTTGCCTGATTCCCTTGTATCCTGATCCGAACCAGTGATTCCGACCGCAGCCCACCAAGCAAGGCATTGCCCTGCCAGTCTGGAAACAGCGAACCTGAATATATTATCAAACCCGACGGGGCAACAGTTGGCACCCAATATGTCTCAGGCGCATGAAATTCCGGGCGGGTGTCATGATCAGGAAGAGGAATTCCAGAGTACTGATCACCCCATGACACAACAGGCCAGCCGTAATTATCACCGGCAACAATCAGATTCAATTCATCACCGTGCCGAGGCCCCATTTCATGGGTCCATAATCGCCCCTGTTTATCAAAGGCAATACCCAGCGAATTGCGATGACCAAGAGTCCAAAAGGTTTTTGCAAGTTCCCCCTTATCCTGAAACGGATTATCCGGTGGTACAGATCCATCCTCGTTCAGCCTGATCACCTTGCCGAGATTCTGTGTCCAGCTCTGGGCAGGCTGCTGTTTTTGCCGGTCACCAGACGTGATAAAGAGCTTGCCATCTGGACTAACATCTGGACTAAAGGCCAACCGATGGGCATAATGCCCTTTACCAGACACCTTGGGCTGTTGCCGCCAGATAACCTCCAGATTTTCCAGCTTGGGATGGTCTGCTGTAGGCCGAAGTTGCGCCCGAGCAACGGCTGCACCCCTTTTGCCAGATGTATCTTCCTCAGCATAGGAAAGATAGATCAGATGGTTCTTTGTATAGTCAGGATGAAGGATAATGTCTCCCAAACCACCCTGACCGCCATACGCCACCTTGGGTACGCCCTGAACCGCTACCTGAGAACGATCTTGGATATGGAACAGGAGCAAGGTTCCTGATTTTTCAGTGATCAACAGGTCACCATCTGGGAGAAACGTCATGGCCCACGGCTCATTAAAGGTGCCAAAACTCTCCGGCAGGAGTCTTGAGCCTGCATTGCCGATAATCGTGCCTGAAACAGGCTTATCACAGGCGATACAGGACAATAAAATGAAAAACAGAGCGAGACTGGTAGTGGCTTTGGATTGCATTGTTTGTGAAAAAATATGTATTAACACTGCCCCTCTTCCCATTCCTCTCGTTTGGGTAAAAAACTATCACGATCATAGGGCCTTGGTGCAGAGTTCGGAAAATTATCCTGCGGGTACTCGTCCTTCCACCACTCCCGCTCTCCTTCGTCTGCGTAGTATTTCAGGAAAAGAAAAAGATCCTCCTCGCTTCCGCTGCCGATGATATCAATATGATACGCATGGGCCTTGCTAGCGGGTTGAATGAAGGCTCCCTCCCGTAAGGCATCATGCCATAGATCTGTATAGAGTTCACGATCATTCAGGTGATCTGTATTATGCAAGAAAACTCCAAGCATTGCCAAGGCATGAATTATTTCCCAGAGTTTTTCCGTGAGTGTTCCATCATCCAACTCATCGGGAGTCGGTAAAAGGAGCCCGCTATTGACCAGGGTAGTAAATAACGAGGGGCGCTTTCCCTCTTCAAAAGCGAGCTCACACTCCCAAAATTCTTCTTCCTGTTCCAACGAACAGTTCCCCGAACCGAATGCAACAGGCTTCTCCCCGGTCAGTTCTTCAATCTTTCGGAAGTTCGGGTTATCTTTCAGCCCGCTGATGATCTTCTGTGCCAAGGTTATGATCTTTGCTTCAGTCTTTGGGAAACGCATGGTAGTTCCTCCTTTCTGTACTCCTGTGTTTTATCTGGTTGCGACTGAGGTGAACTCGGCAGCAGGGGGTCACACAATAAAATATACAGCTGTTCTCAAGAGTTGTACGCTTTTCTCCGGTGCAGAACACGCCGGAATGAAGATGATGCACACTGGAATCGATGTAATTCCAATTGACTTTGATCCAATTCCAATTGACTTTGCCTTGATTCTAATTGGAATCGGGTCAATGTCAACAGGAATTGGCCTGATGTCAATTGACATTGGACCATTTTCGATTGAAATCGTCTTGATTACGGTTTGAAATGGAGTGATTCAAATTGACTTTGTATTGATTTCGATTGACTTTGGGGTGATTTAAGTATACCATCCCTTTCTGGAAACAGAAAACGGGATGGACACTCTCGCCTCCGGGGGATTTATTTCTGCAAAAGTGCGGCGGAAGACGTTCTTTGAACAGAATTGAAGAATTAGCTCTTGTTTCGGCAAATTGCAAGAGGAAAAGAAAAATTATGCTTCTTTTCACTCGTAGAGAACACTATGGGATTCAAACCTTCAACCCCGCCCTGTAATCCGCATCATTGTGCGGTTTGATTTTGGCCTGTGATACCGGGATGGGTACATTTTTGTGATTTTGATAATTGTTTTTTCTTTACTTTTTGATTTTATTGTGGTTACTTGCCTATTTTTGATAGAGAAAATAAATTTCTAGCTTTATTAAAAGGATGCAAGAGGTTTAACTATGGAATTTGAAGTTACCAAAAACTATTCTCTTTTAAGGGATGATGAGAAGAAACTTTGGGATCAATGTATTTTTACATTTGATTCATCCGCACTTTTAAATATTTATAAATTCACTGAAGATACTAAGGGGAATATAATTAAATCAATTTTTAAAAAAAATGCAAAAAGACTTTGGATACCTTCTCAAGTTAAACTTGAATTTTTAAGGAACAGGGAGGTTGTTTTAAGAAAAATAGTTAGTGATAAATATGAAAAAATGACAAAAATAGACGGGATAAAGGAAAATATTGAAGATATAGGTAATAAGATAAGATCGTTTGATAATAATATAAAAAATGCAGGAACTCACCCAATCATCAATACAGGGATAACTCAAGAATTAAAGGATAATCTTGATAAGTTCAAAGAATCTTATATAAAATTTAATAATGACAGAGATCTTGAAATCAAAGAGAGAGTGTTAGAAGTTAATGATATTTTGAATAATGATAATTTGCTAGAAGCAATTAATGATTTTTTTTTAACAGGAGAAGGGTTCTCTTTTGATGAAAAAATGGCCTTTCTTAAAGAAGGAGAATATCGTAGTAAATATCAAATCCCTCCTGGATATAAAGATTATACAAATAATAAAAAAGTAGGAATACAAAAAATTGGAGATTTAATAATTTGGAAAGAAATTATTAGGCATGCGAATGACCATAAAAAACCAATTGTTTTAGTAATTGATGATTTAAATAAAAATGATTGGTGTTATGTAAACAAGAAAAATAAACGTATTGAAAAGCCTAGAGAGGAGCTGTTAATAGAAATTCATGAAAAAGCGGGTGTTTCTTTTTGGATGTACTCCTTAGATTCCTTTATATATAATTCTAATTCTTTATTAGATAATAAATTAACTGAGAAGTCTGTTGAAGAAATAAAGGAAACTTTAGTTCAGAAAAGAATTACAAAAGAATCTTTTAAAGCGGAGGAGTGGTATGAGTTGGATGAGATTGAAATTCTGGAAAACAGCGATTCGTTTCAACAGACTCACGACGCGATTCGGTTACTAAGTCGCTGTAATCATTTTACTGAGGATGAAATCAATAGAATATTGGATGCATTTCTCGAAAATAATCAAGTTAAATGGATTGCTACCGATGATGACGTTTCAGAATTTCTCCTCTATCACTTGGGAAGCTTTATAGAATATAACCGTCAAGAAATCGACATTTATTTGCAAGAAAAATACGATTATGTGTGTAGAGAATGTATTCCCTTAGATGAAGGTGACTATCCTTTTTAACTGATAATTTCCAAAATCGCCTAACTGCTTGTTTTGGAAGGGTCTTCCAAGGCCATCAAAAACGACTTGCCAAGGTAAAGCCACCCGCTTTTTCCTTTCTTTACACCCTCAAGCCATGCGCCCCGGTGCGGGTGTGATTAAAAGTGCGGTTTTTGACATCTTACGCCGCTCTTTTTATATTATCCCAATACTTTTCCCAGTACCCGTCTGCACGATCAACTCTCAGGGCGAGCATGATCCGGGCATTTTCCGGTGTCCACCATGCACCGGCTATTTTCAGACGCTCCTGAATAATATATCGATGCGCACTCTCTATTTCGCCTGAACCAATGGGTAGACCTCTGACTTGAGCACCTAGATAATCGAATTGTCCCGGACGATTGTGTAGATAACGCAGGCAGCTCCGTACAGGAGCATGTTGATCTTCAGTTTCTTCAGGCTCAAGATGCGGCTTTAACGATTCTTTCACCTCTTCCACCCGCCCCTCTTTCAGTAATGCCTTCTGC
>QYLO01000078.1 GCA_022766165.1 Candidatus Electrothrix gigas | reverse complement strand
TTTCAGTTAATGGGCGGAATCAGTCGTATCAAAATCACTGTCGGAAACCGGGTTAAGTATGTCTTTGACGGTATTACCAAGCTGAAAAGACGAATACTATTACTCTTTGGTGATGCTGTGGCTAATATATATCAAATTTCATAAAACTGCACCCGCTCAATGTGAGTGGTAATTATTTTTTCGTCCAAAAGAGAGTGGTTACTTTTGATTATATTGTCTTTTTTAGCAAGACATCCTTTTTTCTTGTTCTGAACAAAAAAGAAATATTGTTTTTTTACATCAGGCAGGGTATAAAAAATTGTATAAAAAAATAAAAAAGACAGAAAATTGAACTTTCATTAAAACGAAGGCAGCTAAAATTGGAGGGAGTATCGTCATAAAAAGGAGGATATGAGTTTTAGCTGCCTTCCCTTATAATGAACTTCAGAATGCCGGTTCTGTCAATCGTATTCTTTTGTAGTTATCAGAATTTGTAACCTTTTGATGAGCCGCCGCCCACTCCAGGGCGAGGATATCCGAGAAATAGCGTCCCGAAGGGACTGCCGAAAATAGCCCGGTGTTTCAACACCGGGTACTTAACTTCCATTGGCTTCCATTGGCCGTTTGCTTCCATTGGCCGTTTAATAGTTTGGTTGATTATGCGGTGCGTTTAAAAAAGATAATAATGCCAGTGATTGTCACGATGAGCAGTCCCAAACCAGCAATAATGCCGATATAGGGAGCAACAATCTCCCAGGTATGCAAAGAGACCAAAAATTTCTTGGTTGCCTTGGGATAAACCTCTGCATGCCTGAACAGCAAGGCACAGCCAGAAGCCGCAAGCAGAACAAAAAACGGTGCAAAGGTGATTGCGGTTATGCGATGCAGTTTTCTGATTTTCATGTTTTCTCCTTTTTAATCAAAAGATATATACGGTTACAAGAATCCGTCCCCTGTGGACGAAAAAAAGTATGCAGCGATTCCCTTATTCCCTTATTTCCTTATTTCCTTATGCAGAAGGCAGGGTGATGGTAAAACAAACACCTCCTGATGCTACATTTTGCACCTTGATATCCCCCTGATGCCCTAACACTATGGCCTTGGTTATACTCAGACCGAGTCCAGTTCCTTGCATTCCCTTGACAGCCTTTGCTCGGTAGAACTTGCAAAAGACCTGTTCAAGTTCATCTTCCGGGATACCCATACCAGTATCTTGGACAGTGAGCAGTATCTGCTGATTCAATTGCTGCAAGGTTACAGTTACTGACCCCTGAGGATGATTATAATAGACCGCATTCTCAAGAAGATTAACAAGGGCCTCGGTCAAGGCATCCCTATCTCCCAAGACCGTGACCTCATCCCTTATCTCTTGATACATGCTGATATCGTGCTTTTTTGTCAGTGTTTTTACAAGCTCCATTGCATCGTCAAGACAGCGATTGAGAGATGTTGGCTGAAAGGCTCTGGTCAGGATACCGGAATCAATCCGAGCCAGTGTCAACATGCCGTTTACCTGGCGAAGCATGGTATCGGAAACTGTTCTGACCTCCTGTAAACTCTCAGTATACTCTTCTCCTGAACGTTCCTTCATCAGGGCAATATCACATTCCGCCCGAATAACAGCCAAAGGTGTTTTCAGTTCATGGGCCGCATTGGCTATCAATTCTTTTTCCGCAGTAAAGGCTGTTTGCAGGCGTTCCAACAGCGAGTTAAACCGTTCTGCAAAAATTTGTAGCTCCCGGGTAAATCCGTTGGGTTCTATTCGTTCCCCTAAATTATTATGGTTAATGCGTTCAAGGGCATCTGTAAACAACGTGAGCGGACGTAAGGCGTGTGACGATATCAAGTAGCCAACAATCCCAATCAGGAGAATAAAAAATGGGGTAAGAAGATAAAAGAGATGCTCTAGCCGAGAGAGCATTGTCACGGTTTCAGCTAATGTCTCAGCTATCCGAATAGAAACCTCTTGTTCTTTTATATAAAAGTCGTTCCTGAGTACAAGGAGCGGTTCGCCGTTAGGGCCGACTGTTCGATATATCCACTCCTGTGCTTTCGCATTATAGGACTCTGGTGTATCAGAAAGCAAATTAAAAAAGGCAGGCTGGAGAGACGGGGAAGTCAGATACAGATGCCCGTTGATAAACACCTGATAGTAATGACCTGAACTTGGAAGAGAGTATTCACCCCGGGCAACTTCGGCAAGTTCAACCTCAATATAGTTGGCATGTGCGTGGATAAGCCCTTTCATGATCTGCAACTTGGAGTGGAGTACATTGTTGACCGAATGCAGGGCAACCTTAGTGAATTGATGGAGCAGAACAAAGTCAAGGAGAATAACCATAACAGCACCTGCAAAAAAAATCCAGAGTACCAACCTTCCCTTTATTGAGTCTCCAACTTTCATTCCTCCTCCTTGTCGATATAGTAGCCCACCCCTCTCTTGGTTTTAATCAGCTTCTGCTCATGCCCTACATCTATCTTTTTACGAATTTTATTGATAAAGACATCAATGATATTGCTGTCCAAGTCAAAATTTTCATCATAGACATGCTCGGAAAATTCAGTTCTACTGATAACCCGTCCCTTATTCAAGACCAGATATTCCAAGACCGCATACTCTTTGGCAGAGAGCAATATTTTTTTTTCAGCTCGGGTGGCTGTTTTGGCATTCAGGTCAAGGCAGAGATCCGCCACCTGAACCGTTGAAGCAGGCTGCCCCTTATTTCTTCTGATCACGGCTGTTAAACGGGCAAGCAGTTCAGTAAAGTCAAAGGGTTTAGGAATATAATCATCTGCGCCTCTATTCAATCCCTTGACCCGGCTTTCTACCTCTGTGCGGGCCGTAAGCATAAGAACAGGCACATCAATACCCTGCTTGCGTAAGCTATCAAGTACAGTAAAACCATCCATCTGAGGCAACATGACATCCAGCAGCACTGCATCGTAGGGATAGGTTTCAGCCATATAGAGTCCCTCTTCGCCATCAAAGCAAAGATCCACTGCATAAGACTGTTCTTCGAGTCCTTTTTTCAAAAGAGCAGCCAAGCGTTGCTCGTCTTCAACAATGAGAATTTTCATTCTTGCCTTTTTTCATTGGTTGGTAGAGTTCAAAACCGGTTACAGGATAGGCTTTGAACTGTCCTTTGCTGTCCTTCACTGTACCGAATACAAGATGAACATACGATGAATATGCGCTGGAAAAAGATATTTTTATGCAGCAAAGAATCCTTCCAGCATGTACAGGATGATGCACAACACACCATCGCTCCACACCATCAAATAAAAAAACCTGAATACTCGACGAACTGAGCAAGATAGAATAAGATAGTATGAGTTATCTTCCATTGCCATCTTCCATTGCATCCCCTCTCAATCTAGGAGAAAATCTCGTGGAATTCCAAAAAAATCAATCTGTAAACCTCCCTCGACTCACAGCTAGACGTGCTTTTTCGCTCTTTATTCTCTTTATTAGCCTCCAGATCCTCGTAGGTCTGGTCGTAGGCTTTGCCACAGGAATGGTTGCTCAGATCAGCCACCAAGCGGCCATGTTGTTCGCCACAATATCAGGTTTTCTCCTTGCCAGTCTCACCGTACTGTACCTTGCAGTGCGCTGGTTTCCAAGAGAAATAAACAAAAACAGTATGACCGGAGCAGCCTGGAGAGTAGGCTCACGACCTTTCCTCTTGCTCGGCGGCGGAGGTGGTGTGTTCATAGCTTTCAGCTATCTTTTCCTTGCACCGCTGCTGAGTACACCACCAGATGAAACTGCCATTGGACCATTTACAAAGATGGCAAACACACCGGGTTTGCAGCAGATCATAGCATTTTTTATCGCCCTTATTTTGGCCCCGCCTGTTGAAGAACTTCTGTTCCGAGGCGTCATGTTTGGCGGGTTCTGTAGATCCTTTGGCCCAATCTGGGCCGCAGTCCTGACAACCTCTCTCTTTGTTGCTGCTCATTTTGTAGAGGCAATCCACTTTTGGCCTGCCTTTGTCTTTATCGCCCTTATGGCCTTAGCAGCCTTATGGTTGCGACTGTATACAAGATCAATCGGCCCCTCAATAGCCCTCCACTTTTCCTATAATCTCATTTTAACCGGGGCAACCTTGCTTGGAACCTTGCTTGCCTCATAAGAGAATCATCATACGCATTATACACAACGCTGTAAAATATCCCTGATAATCTCTGGAGTGTACTGATCCAAACGCCAGACCTTGGCCAAGCCCAGGGCATTGTCAGCAATACGGGGAATATCCTCTGTTGGGATGTCCAGTTCTGCCAGCGTGACCGGACTGTTGACCTTGCTGAACCAAGCACGGAGAAAGTCTATCGTGCGTTCTGCAAGGGCAAGATCGTTCCTCTGTGGCCCCTGTATCTCTTCTAACGTATTTAAGGGGAGGAGAGCCCGCCCCAGTTGGGCAATACGAGCAGCATCCTGTTCCTTATACCACTGTAGCCAACCCGGCATGACGACAGAAAGACCAGCCCCGTGTGGCACATCATACAGCGCACTCAGGGCATGTTCAATCATGTGCATGGGAAAACCCACCCGGCCTAGCCCTGCTCCTGTTAAACCGTTCAAGGCCAGCGTGGCAGTCCACATCAGGTTGGCCCGGCCTCCGTAATCACGGGGATCAACCAGACAACGTTCACAGGAGGCCATAGCATTTTGGATCAACCCCTCCATAAGGCGAGCCTGCACCGGAGTATCAGCATCCTCGGTGGTCATATAAAATTCCAGAACATGGGCAATGGCATCCACAGCTCCGTAGGCCGTGTAATCAGGCGGCACGGTAAAGGTAACTTCTGGATCAAGAAGAGACACCTTGGGATAGAGTAAACGATGACCAAACCCAAACTTCTCTTGGGTCTCCTGATTGGTGATGACCATGCCTGAATTCATCTCTGAACCGGCTGCTGCTAGGGTCAGCACGGTCACTACAGGCAAAGCCGCCTTGATAGATTTTTTGCCGATGAAAAATTTCCAGACATCATGCTCCACCACAGAGCCCGCAGCAATGGCCTTGGCCGTATCAATCACTGAGCCGCCTCCAACGGCAATAAGAACATCCACCTTTTCCTGCTTGGCCTTGGCAATACCTTGCCGGACATGATCCAGCAGCGGGTTTGAGCGGGCGCCGCCATGCTCGACCACAGTAACACCGGCTTCGGCAAGGGAGTTCATCACCTGCTCATAGAGTCCACTTGTTTTAATACTGCTTTGACCGTAGACCAACATGGCCTTTTGCCCTAGGGCAGCGGTCTCTGAACCAACAGAGGGAACGGTTTTACGACCAAAGATAATCTTGGTGGGATTATGAAAGACAAAGTTTTGCATAAGAACGACTCCTTATAAAGGATTACGAATGGTTATGTATAAAATGCACATAAAATATTAAGTTTTGCGGCACTTACATAATCTGAAGTAAAATGTACCGAACCATTGATTATACGGCCTGTATGAGGGGTATCATAGCGGGCCGAGTTGCTAGATGCAAGAATTAACAAGTATGAAAAATGCCCTGCCCTTTGACATTGAGCAGTTGATATTTTAAAAATTTGAATATATCTTGATTGCAAATAGTTGAGAAGTTCTTTGCTAAAATATGGCTTCGCACGTACTCGTAATTTAGGTGTTATCCACAGGAGAAAACAATGAAAAAAGTAGGCATTATCCGCTGTCAGCAAACCGAGGACGTCTGTCCTGGAACCACAGATTTTCTTGTCGCCCCAATGGGTGAGCTAGGTTTTGAACCTCTTGGCCCGGCAGAGATTATTGGCTTTGTGAGCTGTGGTGGCTGTCCAGGAAAACGGGCTGTTGCACGAGCAAAGGTCATGGTAGATCGGGGTGCAGAGGCCATTGCCTTTGCCTCCTGCATCAGTGATGGCAAGCCGCTAGGCATGGCCTGTCCTCATTATGAGTTGATGCGAAAGGCGGTTGTTAAAAAAATAGGGCCGGATATTATGATTCTTGACTATACCCACTGAGAGCAACGAACTTTTTCTTAACGTTATTCATAGCCTGCAAACGCCCTTTTATGGAATCTATGAAATCCGATACTTTGCCATCTCCTCGCCGAACTCGTCTGCACAGAGGAATACTTTTTTCTCTTTTTTTCTGCCTGATGATCTTTGCAGGCTTTTTCCTGGCTCTGACCACAGAGTTTGGTTTTCAGCTTATGCTCCGTACAGCAGACAGCCTGAGCGGGCCGCTCTTCTCTGTACAGGAGATACAGGGGAAGTTGTTCAGTGATTGGCGATTAGGCAAGGTGCAGGTGCATATTGATCAAAAGATTGATGTGGTCTTGGATGAGTTGGTCTTTTCCTGGTCCCCTTTCTTGTTATTCCAAAAAAAATTAGTGGTGCAGCAGGTGGCCATGCAGGGGCTAAATGTTCATCTGACCGGTACAGAGGATACAAAAGAGGAAAAGACCAGTCCTGTTCTCCTGCCGACCATTGCCTTGCCCGTCACTGTTGCGCTGGAAAAAATTCATCTCCGGGACGGGCAGATTTCCTTTGCAGAAAACGAGCAGCCACTTGTCATAAACGAGGTGATTCTCCAGGCAACAACTCAGAATAACATTCTGAAAAAGCAGGAGCAATACACATCTATTGATCTGCAACGAGTCAAGCTAGATCTTCGTGATTACGGAGTTGATCTTCAGGGACAGATAGCCCTTTCTCAGGCATGGCCTTTAGAACTCAAAGGGACATGGCAGGTTGCTGGTCCTGGTCTGAACGGTAACGTACATGCTCAAGGGGATCTGGATGAACTTGCCCTGTCTCTGAATCTTGTTGCACCGGCTGAAGCAACCTTACAGGGTCAGATAACAGATGTCCTGAACGACCTGCACTGGCAGGCAACCGCAAAAACAGGTCATCTGCAACTCAGGGATATGCAAGTTGCTGTGCCGGTGGATGGTGATCTGACAGTTGTTGAGGCTTCAGGCACAACAGGCAGTTATCGCGCCACTTTAGCTGCTCATGTCCACTACCAGGGCTATCCTCCGATGCAGGCAGAGGCAAAGATTCTTGCTGATGATTATACTGGGCTGACTGTTGAATACCTTGCAGTTCACCATGAAGCAGCACGTCTGACCACCCGTGGGACAATACACTGGAGCAACGGGTTTTCTTGGCAGGCCGAGCTGGAAGGCAAACAACTTGATCCCTCGCTCTTTGCAAAAAAATGGCCTGGCAACATTCATGGACTGATACAAACCCAGGGAAAGCTAGGGGCTTTAGGCACCTCGCTGGCAGTGCATATCAACAGTTTAGGTGGTGAACTGGTTGGTTTCCCTCTTACAGGGAGTGGGAGCATGACCCTAGACCGTCACGGGCTACAGTTTGATGATCTTCAACTGCACGCCGGTTCTGCCCAAGCGCAACTTGACGGACGGATTGCCAAGGATAACTCACTTGATCTTATCATTCGTGCTGGCTCTGATAACCTCTCAACCTTTTTTCCTGAGTATGCAGGCAAGATTCATCTGCACGGGACAGCAACAGGTCAGCAAGAAAATCCCGGTATCAACCTTGTGCTTAAGGGATCTGATCTTGATGTTGCAGGGTATACTCTGAGCAAACTACAGGCTGATTTTGCTGCTGATTTGGTGTTAGCAGAAAAAGCGAGCAGTATGAAAATCAATAAACTACACCTACTCCTTGGACAAAATAAGGAGGATAAGCAGGACATGTCTCTGGATGCCACTGGGCAGGTTGGTTGGGGAGAGAAACTGTCTTGGCAGGCTACGTTGCATGGTGAGCAAATAGATCCGGGTATTTTTTTTCCAGAGTGGGCAGGCAATATAACAACCGATATAACTTCTCAGGGGCAAAAAAAGGGAGAAAAAATAACCGGTAAAGTACAGATAGAGCAACTGAGTGGTAGGCTGCGTGATCTCCCCTTGTCTGGAAGCGGTCAGGTTGTTATCAACGATAAACACATCAATGTTCATGATCTAAAAGTTCAATCTGGGGCCACGCAATTAGTAGTTCAGGGGGCAGTTCAAAGGCAGGCAGATGAACAGCAGCTCGATCTCACGGTTCAGGCACGATCTGACGATCTATCCTCCTTGCTTCCTGAACTCAAAGGCCGTGTTGAGATAACAGCTGAGGCCAAAGGCACAACCACTGATCCGGCCATTACACTCAGTGTCCATGGACAGAAACTTGCCTTTCAGGAGTACCTGCTGGACGATATACAAGCTGATGCAGCAGCAGACCTTATTGTACAGGGGGATAAGCAAGGTGCTAGTGTAAAAAATCTCCGCATTGTTCTCAGTAAAAAGGGAGAAAAGAGTGTACTTGCTGCCACTGGGCAGGTTGGTTGGGGAGAGAAACTGTTTTGGCAGGCTACGTTGCATGGTGAGCAAATAGATCCGGGTATTTTTTTTCCAGAGTGGGCAGGCAATATAACAACCGATATAACTTCTCAGGG
The DNA here is from genome assembly GCA_022766165.1 of Candidatus Electrothrix gigas. Classification (GTDB taxonomy): domain Bacteria; phylum Desulfobacterota; class Desulfobulbia; order Desulfobulbales; family Desulfobulbaceae; genus Electrothrix; species Electrothrix gigas. Next base: position 6,698 of record QYLO01000078.1, on the reverse strand, counting down.
GCAAAAAAAGGGAGAAGAAATAACCGGTAAAGTACAGATAGAGCAACTGAGTGGTAGGCTGCGTGATCTCCCCTTGTCTGGAAGCGGTCAGATTAGGTTGAAAGATAAGCTTATCCTGTTAAACAATATCCGTTTGGGTATGGGGTCTGGAAAGGTCAGGATACATGGCTCTGCTGATAGAGAACAGCAGCTTGACCTCCGTTTTGAAGCAAAATCGGCAAACCTTGCAGATCTGTTGCCAGGGACGCAAGGCAAGTTGCAGTTGCAAGGGGTTTTACAAGGGCAAGGAAAGGGGCAACAGCCTGATCTATATCTGACTGTCAAGGCTGACAATATACAGTATGCAGATTATCAGCTCAAACAGCTCAAGGGCAAGATCAAGGCGAATCTGAGTGCGCAGGGTACAGTTGCCGCAAATATCAGGGCGTCTGGGCTTCGTAGCAAAAAAAAAGAAGAGATCAGCAGGCTCTCCTTAGATGTTCAGGGGAAAACAGCTCAACATACACTGAAGCTTGCTCTGACTGGTACACCGGGACAGGTGCAACTGGTTGCTGCGGGTGGCTTGAAAGAACAGATCTGGCAGGGCCAACTCACCCAACTTTCTCTGCATCACAAACAGTTTGGTGCCTGGACAATACCCCGACCTGCGGATTTACGCCTGTCCAGCAAAGATGCAGCACTTTCTCACTTTCAACTGCAACATAAAGGGGCAAAGATGGCCTTGGACGGATCATGGAGGCAAAAAAAGGGCTGGCAGGTCAAGGGCGCTGTAAAGGATCTTGCCCTTAACCTCTTGCAGGAGTGGCAGTTTCCGGTTCCAGATATTGACGGTACAGTGCAGATACAGTTGGCCGCACAGGGACAGGGGCCAGTACCTGATCAGGCAAAACTCTCCGTTACAGTGCCGAAACTTTCTCTGATTACGGAAAATTTTGAGAGCCTTGAGAGCCTTGAGAGTCTTGAAGATGATAGGGACAAGAGAGGAACAACGGTTTGGGTCTGGACCGATAACACTGTTGAGGCCCGGCTGCAAGGAGGAACAGCTCGCCTGCATGCCCAAACGCAATTCCAGGACAGGAGTAATGCTCAACTGAAGGTTGTTGTTACCAACTGTACTGATTTCAGTCAACCAGACAAAATGCCCCTGAGCGGTCAGTTAAATTTACACTTCAAAGATTTGAGTCCGTTGGCCCAGTTGACTCATGAGGCTGTTCAAGCCACTGGAGCATTCAAAGGTCGTATTCTCTTGGGTGGGACAGTTGCTAAACCAACCGTGAACGGCAAACTGGCTCTGAAAAAAAACAAAAAAGAGGGGGAGATTTTTTTCACTGATGCTGGTATTCGACTCAAAGATCTTCAGGTTGCTTTTGCTGGCAGCAGCCACTCCAATACAGTGAATGCAACATGTAGTTCAGGACAAGGAAGCATCAAGCTCAACGGAGTGGTGCGGCAGGATGCGCAACAGGATTGGCTTGTCGATGTTGTGCTGTCTGGTAAAAATTTTCAGGCCGTTGATCTGCCAGAGTATCGGGCAACGATCAGCCCAGAACTTCGCTTACATTATACAACACAAGCTACTCGACTCAACGGAACTGTGACCTTAAATTCAGCAGAAATTTCTCCAACAGGGTTTGGCGGCGCTGTGTCCTCTTCTGCTGATATTGTTGTTGTTGACGATGAGCAGCCAACCAAAGGTACCTCACCCATGGAGCTTAATCTCAAGGTAATCATGGGCAAAGAGGTTTTGATCAATAGCTTTGGTCTCAAAGGCTTTCTTGATGGCAGTTTGCAGATTAAGGCTACGCCGGGTCGTCCGATTACAGCCCTTGGTAATCTTGGCCTCCGTGATGGTACCTTTGACTTTGAGGGCAATATGCTCAAATTCAGCAACGGTCGAATTTTTTATCAGGGAGGCCCTATTGATGATCCAGGCCTTGACATTCAGGCATCCCGAGAGGTCAACAAGGTTGCCTTAGGTGTTCACCTCACCGGTTCTGCAAATAATATGAATATGCGTTTGTTTTCTAACACGGCTATGGAGCAATCAGAGATCCTCTCTTATCTCTTAACAGGTCAGGATATATCCAAGTCTGGTGCTGAAGACAAGGTGCTTTCTCCAGCTGGAGCCGCCTTGGGCAAGGTTGGTGGTGGAATCTTGCTCAAGACAGTTGATCCGCTCAAAACGCTTGATATGGAAGGTTTGGTTGATCTCAGTATCGGCGGGGGTGAAGATGCTTCAGATCTCTCCTTGGTCATGGGCAAAGAAATTTATAAAGATCTCTATATTAGCTATGGTAAAAATCTAACCGGAGAAGGAGGAACCTTTAAGGCTCGTTATGATCTGAAGTACGGATTTTCCGTTGAGACTGCAACCAATGCCAAAACCAGTGGTGCAGATTTACTCTTTTCCTGGGAGCCGTAAAAAAGGCAGGCTCATTACAGAGAACCTGCCTACTTCGTTGATACGCATAAACGTTACTTGTTAAGGATATCGTCACGAACAGAGTTGGCCACACTGGCTGCCTCTTCAATCAACGCATCTGACACACCTAACTCTTGTAAGGTGCTGCCAAGATGCTCAAGAATGATGTCAAAATGCGTATCATTCAAACCTTTTTCCACCAGATGTGCATGGGCTGCTCGCAAATTTTTTCCTTCGTAATTATTTGGCCCACCAAAGGCAAAGGTCAGGAATGCAGTTTGCATCCTTATCTGACGATCCATGTCAACGCCTTGAAAAAAACCGTTGATGCGGTCATCAGCCAGTACTTTATCGTAAAAACCTTTTACTGCGGCATCGACCGCTGGTTTTCCACCCAATTCATCGTAAAGAGTCTTTGTTGGCTCTTGAGCCTCTACTTTAGCTGCCACAGGCTGGGTATCACTTTTTTGCATGGGATAGCTCCTTTTTTTAGTTATTTGATCCTACTCACCCTACGATAATCCCTTGATAAGGATGAGCTTTCATTGGCTTGTTGTTAAGGGAGACTGAAAAAAAAGACGAAGTCACCTTTACAATCAATTGTATAAAACCAATGGACAAATGCAAGGGAAATAATAATAATTATTATTTTTGGAGCTTGCTCGCCTCTTTCTTGACTGTTGTTGCAGAGGCAATCTTTTTTACTTCTTTCTCATAATCATGAGGGATTAACCTATGTCGCAATCGACAATCGTAGCGTTTTACTTGGTTGATTTGGGCCTGCGTCATATTCGCATAAGGCGAGGTAACTTCTTTCTTGCCTGGTGTTTTTATGCGTTGTTCAGTCTGTTGAACCCTGTCTTTTGCAACAGGTGCCTGTGCCTGTATTTGAGGCTGTCCTGAAGAGCTGGTTATTACTGTCAGACTACTTAAGATGGTTAGAAAAAATAAAAATGTTTGTAACATGTCAATACACCAGGCTGAATTTTTATAATATGAAAATAACGCTAATAACGACCTACCTACGGAGTTGTCCCAGCCCAAGGGCCGGGATGGAAAGTATTTATCAGGTGAGCAGTAGATGTACCTCTTTACCTCCTTACTTCTTTACTTCTTCTCAACCTGGATCAACATCTCTTCAATAACAGCCAGTCCACCTTGCCAGAATGCAGGATCGTTCAGGTCAAGAGCAAAAGGCTTGAGCAGTTCATACGGTGACTGATTCCCGCCTTGGCGCAGGAGGTGAATATACTTGGGTACAAAAGAGGTAGCCCCCTCTTGCTGATAGATACGATAAAGGGCAAGGACCAACAACTCGCCAAAGGCATACGAGTAAACATAGCCAGGCGAATGCAGGAAATGAGGAATATACGACCACCAGATCCGGTACTGTTCGCTCAGATTCACCGAATCACCAAACATGGTTTCCTGGCTTTTCATCCACAGGTCAGACAGGGCTTCTGCGGAGAGTTCTCCCTGCTCTCGTCGACTGTTATGGATCAGGTCCTCAAATCGGTTCATGGATATCTGACGGAAGACCGTGGCAAAGATGGACTCCAGTTTTTGGCAGATAAAGGCACGACGTTGCGCCGGGTCTGTCAGGATATCCAGCTGGTCATGAAAGATAAGCAGTTCAGCAAAGACCGAAGCAGTTTCAGCTAAAACCAGCGTGGTATCGCTGTTGAAATAGCCCTGTTCACGGGCAAGGTATTGGTGGATTCCATGGCCCAGCTCATGCGCCACAGTCGAAACATCACGCAGATTACCAGTATAGTTGACCAGTACATAAGGATGAGCATCTGGAACAGCAGGATGGGCAAAGGCTCCACCTCGTTTTCCTTCCAGGAGCGGTGCATGAATCCAGTTTTCTTCAAAGAAGCGTTCAGCAATTTCAGCCATGTCTGGAGAGAAGTTGCGAAACCCTTGTAAAACCATGTTTTGGCATTCCTGCCAAGCGACCTGCTGGTCTGGCAACGAGGGCAAAGGCGCATAGCGGTCATAGTCTTGGAGTTCATCCAGGCCCAGAAGTTCCTTTTTTAAGGAATAATAACGCTGCACCAGATCGTAACGATCCACTGAGGCTGTAACCAAGGCATCAACGGTCTTGTCTTCCAACTTGTTTGACAGATTTCGTGTCCTGATCCACGAGGGGTACTTGCGCAACTGGTCGCTGATCATCTTTTCTGCCAAAATGGTGTTAAAGATATGGGTCAGGATATGAAGCTGACTTTGCAAACCCTGGGTGAGTTCTTGAGCAGCCTTACACCGCACTGCTTGATCATTATCATAGAGGTCAGCAAGGACTGCCTCTTCACTGCGCTTGTCTTCCCCGAATTCCAGATACCCCATCACCTTTTCAAACAGGTTGAGCCAGCTTTCCGTACCCACGGGTTGAAATTCGACCAGTAATTCTTCTTCTACTGCTGAAAGTACATGATCAGCATAGCAGCGGAGATGGGTCAGAAAATGAACAAAGGATGCCACCTCCTCCTGGGCAAGGAGACGGTCAGCAATGGCCTTATCCATTGTAGCCCATTCTAAATGAAAAAAGACCAGCTTTCGGTTGATCTTACTGCTTTCCTCTGTGATCTTCTGAAGAAAAGAACCTGCCTCAGCGTTTTTGACCTGGGTGGCAAAGTTGAGAAAGGAGTATGTTTCAATCCGGCCCAGCGTGGCTCGAATCCGTTCCATCCGTTTGATTGTGCGAGCAAAAGTTGCTGGCTCCAGATCTGCGAGTTTGCCTTGAACTTCCTGAAGAAGATCTGCCTCTTGGTGGCAAAAGTCGAGGTCTTCCTCAATTTGTTCATCGTTGAGGGATTCATAGAGATCTGTGAGATTCCACAGCACCTCGGTCGTGCCAAGTTCGGTATTGCGTTGTGTTGACATGGGATATTCCTCTGAAAAGGTTTTTTCTTGAAAATGAAGTATTAGAGTACTTGTCAGGAAATTGCAAGCGTGGAGGGAAAAATTATGGTTGAATTAGAAATCTGTACGCTTCTTGAATCGATTCCGGGCGGACGTTTTTCGTGTTGAAGAGATAAGATTGAGCTTGAAAAAAATGCTTGCGGAAACAGTTGGTTCCTGATTATTGTGTAGTTTGCTTGTCACTTGACCGGACGATAAAAGTTATATGGCTGGGTCGGCAGATGGATTAAGAAAACTTTCTCTTTCACCGGTGCAATCAGAATATGAGGACATGGTATTATGGAAAAATTACAAAAGCAGTTCATTGGAGTTATCGCCTTGGTTGCAGTATTTTTTCTTTCTGCGGCTGTGGGATGGGGGGCTATTGATCCGAGTACGGTGCAGAAGTTGGTGGCTGGGGATGGTGCTGCTTCCGATTACTTTGGTTGGTCCAGTTCCATAGATGGTAATACTCTTGTAATCGGAGCACGCGGAGACGATTATTCTGGCTCTGCCTACGTGTTCGTCCGTGACGAAAGCCGCAAATGGATTCAGCAGACTAAGCTACTACCTGATGATGGAGCTGTCTATGATTATTTTGGAAAGGCTGTGTCTATCTCCGGTGATACAATCGTTATCGGTGCTCAAGGGGATGATGACAACGGCGACTACTTTTCCGGTTCAGCCTATATTTTTACTCGTAACGGAGATGGCTCTTGGTACCAAAAAATTAAGCTCGTACCGGATGACGTAACTACCCACAGTGCTTTTGGTTGCTCCGTATCTATATCTGGTGATACTATAGTAATTGGATCGGATAGAAATCACGGAAACGGCTACCAGTCTGGTTCAGCCTATATTTTTGTTCGCAACGGAGACGGCTTCTGGCATCAACAAGCAAAACTCATACCGGATGCCTCCTATAGTTTATTTGGCTCCTCTGTATCTATATCTGGTAATACTGTGGTAATTGGCTCACCAGGAGATGACGAGAATGGAACCGAGGTTGGTTCTGTTTATGTCTTTGTCCGCAATATAGCTGGAGTTTGGAATCGTCAGGCAAAATTTTTACCGGATGCTGGTGAACGCTTTGGCAGCACCGTATCCATATCTGGTGATACTGTGCTGATTAGTGAACCTACTAATTATCACTTTGGTGGTGATCATTCCGGCTCAGTTTATGTCTTTGTTCGTAACGGGAGTGACGAATGGATTCAGCAAACGAAGCTACTACCCGATGACGGAACTGCCGAAGACCATTTTGGTGAGTCTGTATCTATATCTGGTGATACAATCGTAATCGGTGCTAGCGGGGATGATGATAACGGCGGATTGTCTGGCTCTGCCTATATCTACTCCTCCATCCCAACCA
>QYLO01000077.1 GCA_022766165.1 Candidatus Electrothrix gigas | reverse complement strand
AAGAGAACATCCTCTGTTTCAGCGTAGTCCATGTACAGAAAACTGCCCGGCCCGATATCGCAAAGGGCGGTTACTGTCCTCCGCTCCATATCAAGTGAAATATTCGGTGAACAGGAATGAAGAAAGTATCCTGAAAAATAAGGGTCATACAGATGACGATTTGGTGCGATCTGAAGAGTATGCTGGAGTATCTCCGATACTTCTTCTCCTGCTACCATCGCCATCAAATCACCCTGAGCAAAATATCTCTTGGTGATTATACCTGAACCAGAAAGCGCATCTTTGTAGATGAGTTCAAAATCAACAGCTTGCGGATACAGGGGATTGCTCCCAAATTTTTTTGGATAAATCATGACCTACAGTCTCCTCAAAAAGAGTTTTGCAGTGACTGCTCGCAAGTCACCCTATGTGAAATCGAAAGCAGTATAGTGTGGTCAAGCGCATAATTTTTTATCCGGAACCGACCCTGAATCTATTTGTTTGATTTTAAGTTCTTTTTACACAACCGTCCGTTCCAAGAAAAAAGTGCGCAGGTAAATACTGCTTTTTGGAAAACTTGGCAATAAAAAAATGCTGCATTGAGTAAAAATGTGCAGAATGGGCAGAGTAAATAGGGGACGCACTAGGAATCTCCGAAAAATAAAAAGAGCGGCGTAAGGTGTCAAAAACCGCACTTTTAATCACACCCCTACCCCGGTTGTATACAGGGAGTCACTTAACAGTAAACCCAAAGTGATTTCGGTAAAATAGCTATTTCAAGATCTGCCGGAGGATACACTTCACCATCTACAACATACCCCCTTGGCGGTTCAATGGAAATCTGAACTTTTTTTGCATGCAGATGCCCCACGGATAACCCTGTGTTGACATTCAATATCCCGGAAAGAGAGAGTTCCAAGAGACCCATTATACCACTTGCGCCCCCGGTATTGGTTTCTGATTTTATCCATGTCACATCAAGGAGACCATCAAGAAAATCAGGATTTCCCTTTCCCTGAGCAAGTATTGTTGTTAAGGGCGCTGCATTTGCCACAACAAGACTGTTTGTTTCAATACTGAAAGGTTCTCCCTCATCAAGAGACACTGTCATCTTGAGTAGATCATTCTTTTGTACGGCCTGCCAAAGCCCTCGAAGATAGGCAAGCTGACCATATTCATCTTTTTCTTGTCGACTGGCAGCCTCAATCATCTTTTGACCAAAGCCTAAACCAACAAGAAGTAAGACCACACGGTCATTGCATATAGCTGTATCTATCAACCGCGTATGACCAGTTATAATGCAGGAACAGGCTGTTTCAACAGGAAGGAGCTTTACCTTTATTCCCAAGAGTACATGGCAGAGCGCATTCGTTGTTCCCATAGGAAGAAGACCGAGCTTTATATCTGTGTTGACGAGAGATGCTGCAACCTCAGAAACAGTACCATCTCCACCGCAGGCAATCACTGTATCTGGAGCATTTGCCACAGCCTGTTCTGCCAACGTACTGATTGACTCTGTCTTGGAAGACTCTTTAATAATGAGCAAATAATGGGACGAGAGTTCATCTATGATCTGTTCCTTATACTCATCCCACTTGCCTCCACCGGACACAGGATTTGCTATAATCCATGCCGTGGGAAGGTCTGAAAATTGCTTATGAGAAATAACATTCATTAACAACTTCCGTTGTCGCTTGTTCAGGCGTACAGTCTTTCTCAGGGTCTTTAAGTGTTCCAGCACATCAGGCACATCATTATTCCTTGTCTGACTGAGCAAAAAGGCAGCTATGATTAATGCTGAACGACCTCTTCCAAGCGCACAGTTGACAAGGACTGATCCGTTGTGAAGCTGTTGATTTTTAATCCAAATAATCGCACGTATCAGATCATCTTCAGTGGGAATGGCATGATCAAGAACAGGAATGTTGAGATAGGAAATATTTTCAAGTGAAGCAGCCCAGTTGAGTGATTCAAATTCGGCTGTAACATCGAGTACTGCTTTGATTTTTTTTTCGAGCAGGATGGGTGCATCGCTTGGCGTCACCCTGTCACCTATAAATAACCTCTCACTAATACGCTGAATTGATGGCACCTTGTCAAGGTCGCGTGCCAGTTTATTATAGCTGTAGATTATAAGGAGAAAGGGAATAAAAACCAACTTGATAAAAAACGGTATTTTGCCATTATTTTTTTTCCTAAATATCCCAGGGGTGTTGGTAACATAGGCAAAACTCACACAGAGTAAGGAAAAGGCCATCCAAAGAAACATTATTGAACACAGGCTTGGCCAGAGGTAATAGGTAGAATAAAGAGATAAAATTCCACTTAAAAAATAGATAATGCCAATCTTCATTATTTCACCTTTGTCCGAGCCTCCGACCTTATTTCTTTCACCTCAAGATGGACGGTGAATCAACTCTAAATTACCAGAGCTTGAGTTGTCGGCCATTTTTTTTAGCCTGTTCTTCTTCCTTTTTCTTCCTCTTCTTTTCAGCAATCTCTCGGTTTATTTCAGCACGACGTTCTTTTTTGGCCTGAGCAGCCGCTTCTTCCTGCTTTTTCTTTTCAGCCATGAACCGCTCAATTTCCTTGGACTCCTCCTCGTCCACCATTTCATAAATGACTTCGTCAACTAAGTCTTCAACCAAGGCCTCTACTCTTTTTTTCGGAAGAAGATAGCCACCCTTGGTCACGACAAAGGAAAGGGAGTCTATGATCTCGTCGGTACAGAACCTCTTGTCAGCAACAGAAATATTCAGCGTTTTTTCAATAACAGTGGCCTTATTGGCAGTTGTTGTTTTATTAGTACCGAAAAAGTCACATATCACATCAGCGGTCAGGAAGTTCTCATTTTTCTTGTCAAAAAGAAAATTTGCTCGGGCTATCACATACACAATTGAAGCAGCCCAAATCTCCTTTTTTCCACGAGTGATTGTTACCTTACGATTCTGACCTAATGCAATACATAATCGCATGGTGCAGGCTATCAGCTCTTCATTGAGATAACGGGTACCAAAGGACCGGGCGAGTTCAATTATTTCTTTTGTTCTCTCCTCATTCATTGAAATATTGAAACTGTTATGATTTGTTGTTCCTCCCCGCAAAGTAGGGAGAAAATATCTACGTAATTTTGCCCTGCCTCACAACCTCAAACATAATCAAAGCAGCAGCAACCGACGCATTCAGTGAGTCAAAATCTCCAGCCATAGGAATCGTTACGAGCTGATCACAGTGCTTCCGTACCAGCGGCCGAATCCCCTTGCCTTCACTGCCAATCACCAAACCCAGCTGACCGCTGAAATCCGTTGTGTAGATGGAAGGCATATCCTGTTCTGCCACGGAACCATAAATCCAAAACCCTTGCTCTTTCAGCAACTCCAAAGCTGCGACCAAATTTACTGCCTGGGCAAGACGAAGATGGGCAATTGCACCGGCAGAGGCACGAGCCACGGTGCCGGTCAGGGGTGCGCTTCGTTCACGGGTGAGGATAATACTTTGAAAACCTGCTGCCAAAGCTGAACGGAGAATTGAGCCAAGATTTCGAGGATCTTGAATGGAATCAAGTAACAAAATCCGTCCGTTATCAGCCTTGGTCTGCTCCACTAACTCCTGTAACGACAAAAATTCTGCCTCAGTCTGGCGAGCAATAACGCCCTGATGCCGACAGTTACGTGGGATAGGCAAACGCTCTGCTTCCACAAAGCGAACCTTGATCTTATGCTGTCGAGCAAGATCAATAACCTCCTGCACCTTTGGCCCGGCCTTGCCCTTTTGCACCAGCAGCTCGCTCAAGCTCCGGGCGTTTTTTCGTAATGCCTCGTGAACAGTATTGATTCCCCAGAGCAAACCATCTGTGGCTTCTTGTATCTCCTTTTGTATCTCTTGTATCTCTTGTACCGGGAATGTACTTTGTTGAGCCTTTTTCTTTTTGCTCGACCAAGGAGCCTTTTTATACGACTTATGCGATGTAACCATAAATTTTTATCATCAATCCTTTAAAACGCTTCTCTTGACCTGTGCCGTATTCTGTCGCCGTCGTTCTGCAACAACAATCGCCTGCAAATCACGAACAGCCTGCTCAAGCTCATCATTAATAATCAAATAGCGATAACGACTAGCTGCTGCCATTTCACTCTCTGCATTGGCAAGCCGAGAATCTATGTCTTCAGGAGTTTCTGTCCCACGCTTCCGTAAACGGCGTTCCAATTCCTCTGGAGTGGGAGGACTGATAAAAACCGTCACTGGATTGGCATTTTCCCTTACCTGATCCGCTCCCTGAATATCAATATCCAGCACCACATCCTTGCCCGTTGCGACTATCTCCTCAACTGCCTGACGTGAGGTTCCATACAAGTTGCCATGCACCTCAGCCCATTCGAGAAAACCAGAGGGTTGTTGGTCACGAAGGGCGATGAACTCTTCCTCTGTGACAAAGTGATAATCCTTGCCGTCTTGCTCACCACGTCGTGGTTGACGGGTTGTATGCGACACAGAAAATTCCAGATTTGATATCTTCGTCATAAGCTTTTTTAAAATTGTGGTCTTACCACATCCAGAAGGTGCAGAGACCACCAAAAGAATACCCTCAGCCATTTTTTTCTCCTTCTTGCGTACATTTTTGCAGGAGTCCTCTACCGGTTTGCTCCTTATCCAAGGCTGCCAGCCGCTGATTAATGGTTTCCGGCTGCACTGAGGACAACACCAGATGACCGCTATCTAGGATAACAATCCCCCGGGTGCGCCGCCCCTCAGTGACATCAATGAGCCGATGCTCCTGTCGAGCCTCTTCTTTCAGTTTCCTTATCGGTGACGAACCTGGATTAACTACAGCTAAAATTCGACTGATTTTTACGGAATTACCAAAGCCTATATTGACAAGCCTGTTATCCATTATTTTTGACATACCTATTCAATATTCTGCACCTGCTCCCGCAGCTTTTCAATCTCATTTTTCATTTCAACGCCAAGATGTGCTACTGTTGAACTGGAGATTTTTGAGGCCAATGTATTGACTTCACGTAAAAATTCCTGTAAGAGAAAGTCAAGCCGTCGTCCAACAGGTTCATTGCTCTCCATAAACCCTTGAAACTGACCAATATGACTGGCAAGCCGCACCACCTCCTCAGTCACATCAGCTTTATCAGCCATAATGGCCGTTTCCTGAGCCAGTCGCATCGGATCAATATCCATCCCTTCCAGTAACTTGGCAATTCGATTTCTCAGCTCTTGCTGGCGTTGACCAAGAATCTCTTGGATCATGTTCTCAATTTTCCCAACCAAAGCGGCAAAGTTATCAAGACGCTGTAACAGCTCTTTTTTCAGACTGCTGCCCTCTCTTTCCCGCATACAGGCACAGTCAGCAAGGGCGTTGAGCAGGGCCTTTTCGAGCAGAGGCCACGCCTCTTCAATATCTGGATTCTGCTCCTGAACTATAATAAGGTTCCGCTGGGTCAACATATCAGCAAGCTGAATATCTGTCCCAGATCCGATCCCGAGTTTGTCTTTCATCTCTTGTAAGCAGGCATGGTATTGGCGGGCCAAGTCTACATCAAGATGCAACTGAGAACCTCCAGTGCTTTCTCCATGCAGGGTTATTGAGATATCAACTCGACCCCGTTCCTGTTGACCTGCAACTGTTTTTTTTATCCGTTCCTCTAAGGCGGTAAAGGCAGAGGGAAGCAGCACCCGTTGATCAAGAAAACGATGATTAACAGTTCTGATTTCCACAACCCAGATTTGTTCGGCATTGCCGGATTCACTGCGACCGAAACCGGTCATACTCCGTGGACGCATATATCTTTTTTGTAACTTTTATTATCCTGACCCAAGGGCCGGGATGGGGTTTATATAAAAGTACCGGGTAACTCCTTGTCACGCAAAGACGTAAAAGCGTAAAAGCGTAAAAGCGTAAAAGCGTAAAGGCGTGAAGTCACCCGGTACAGTGAACAAATAACAGGAGATAAGGGAATCAGCTCAGAGCTGTCAGCAACTCTGCGCAACGCACTGAGGCCGTGCCGATTTTACCTACCACAATCCCAGCCGCATGATTCGCTAATACAGCCGCATCAGTCATTGAACAGCCTACGGCCAGCCCAAGGGATAAGGTGGCAGCAACCGTGTCTCCTGCTCCGGTTACATCAAACACTTCCTGCGCCATTGTTGGAATGGTGATCAACCTGTTGTTTTCACCTTCCAACAAAGCCATACCCGCCTCACCCCGGGTAATCAAGACAGCCTCACAGGCAATATCTTCCCGAATTTGACGAGCCGCTGCAAGCAGACTTTCTTCGTCCTTGATTGCCTTGCCGCTCATCTGTGACGCTTCAAAATTATTTGGTGTAATAACTGTGGCTCCGATAAAACGATGGAGCTTGTTCGGCTTTGGATCAACAACTAAGGGAATGGCCTGCCCACGAGCAGAGCGGAACTCATGTAAGAGCCGGTGCAGATGGGCCATAAGCTGCTCATTCACAACTCCTTTGGCATAGTCTGAGACAACAACTGCGTCAAACTCTGCCAGATGCTGGTCTAAATACTGCAACATAGAACCCAGAGTTTTTTTGTTCGGTCCTCCAGCCTTTTCCCGATCATAACGAACAACCTGTTGTCCCTGAGCCACTACTCTGGTTTTTATGGTGGTTGGTCGCTCTCCCCTAATCAGGCCGTCCACCGGTGCGGCAACCTGCTCCATGAGCGCAAGGAGTTCATCACCCATAGGGTCTTTGCCAATAATCCCGCATAAGGCGCAGGAACCACCCAGTGAAATAATATTTCGTAGAACATTGGCACTGCCACCAAGCAACAGCTCTTCTCGGGTTACATTGACCACTGGCACTGGAGCCTCTGGAGAAATTCGTGAAACATTTCCCCAGATAAATTGGTCTAAGATCACATCACCAATCACCAAGATACGAACATCGGCAAAACGCTGTATCTGTGTTGTCAGCTTGTCGCTCTTTGTCTTGCTCTCGTCCATTAATGCCCTGCCTCCTGATGCAAGTGCAAGGCCAACAGGCGATCTGCCATGCGTTCGGCAGCAAAAACCAAGGATTCCAGATCAAGGAAATCCATGACATGCTGATCAAACAAGATCTTTACCCGAGCCTCAAAACCGTCTTTCACATCTTGATCCCAAAAAAGAAGATACAGCGGAACATGGGGAAGGACGGGTAAAATTGCGGCAAAATCTGCGCTCTGTGCCTGCTCATCATGGGTTTGCTCTCCCCTGATCTGTTGACAGAGTGGGGCAAGGTCATCAAGACGACCAGCAAAACGTTCAGCCAGCCTTGCCTCACAATAGGTTGCCAAGGTACGAATTTTTGCAATAGAGTTGGGCAGGCTTTCCATACCGACCCAAGTACCACCGGGTAGCCTCTTCTCTTTTCTGCTCCTGTCTAACCCGCCTAAATTATCTGACCTGCCTGAACTGGCATCAGCATCACCAAAGGCAACATAGTTATACAGCAAGATCTGATCCCTAGGATCAACAAGCTGCTCCCCATCCATTACCACCTCATCCCGCCCTAAGAGAACCGAACGACCAAGATAATGAAACGCAAGTTGCTCTGGACTATCTGCTGACCAAGCAGCACCTACCACCTGACTGAGTTGAGAAAAGTCCAGTTTTTGGAGCTTAGATTTCAGATGGGCAACCAAGGCCATATCCCGCTCATCCTGTCCTTGCCCCACACCTTCTAAGCCAACCTGCTCGTCTTTTGAAAACGCAGCAGGGAGGCTTTCTTTTTTCACATAGGGGCAACGAGCTGGCGAAACACCGCCTTTGGTTACAGCAACAGCAAAGGCAAGACAGGCCGCATAGCCGCACTCACCACAGTTTGTGGCTGGGATATACTTTAGAAATTCATGCGGTGTCATCCTTTATACCTGATTCATCTTATCTTCCTGTTCAACGCCCTTGTGACCTCATCAGTCATATCCACGCTCTTGTCAAAGTACAGCACTGTTGTATTCGGTAAAATAACTGAGATGCCTCTTGCTTTGGCTACTTCCTTCACAACAACTTCTAATTTCTTCATAATCGGAGCAAGATACTTTTCCTGCAAATTTCTCATTTCCAGATTAGCATCATCCTGTTTTACTCTAAAATCACGTTTTTTTCGTTGCAACTCAAGGAGTTTTTCTTTTTTTGTTGCATCATTCCAAACATCGGCTTTCTTCTCCATGTTCCTTTGCAAAGCCAGCACTGTTCTTTTTTCTCTTTCAAGAGAGGTTTTAAACTGTTGCATCTTGGCCTCCATCCTTTTTGTGGCAGCCATTCCAGCTGTGGACTTGTCCAAGACCTGCTGCAAATTAACCACACCCACCCGGGTGGCAGCGCTTGCCGAAACAACAGTAAAGACCATAAAGACCATAAGAAAGAAAAAAACAGTTGATAAACTCCGTACGCTTGTTCGTTTCACAGTCAAACTCCTTTTTAAAAAAAACGTTATCTCCTATCCCTCCCCGCTAACATGCTGGGGCGAAATAACAAAATACTGCACCAGAAGCAACACGTTGCTTCGACTTGAGAACTCTCTTTCAGTCCTTGCTATCCTAATCGAACAGGGAAGGATTTCAAGAACTTTTTTCAGGCGTTCCACTTGGTTCAGCTAGAGTAGCTTGCCGTTTTGGTTTACAATAAAAATATCATTCTTTCCAACCTGTCGTTCATTATTTTGATTATTTTTCAATCTTCCTTGCCAGAAAGAGCATTTCCCTTGAGCAAAATAGGGCAGAATAGCAAACTTATTTTTCTCTGGAAATCAGAAATTCACTTGCAAAACCGCCCAAGCCCATCTACTTTAGATGTGTTCATATTCATCTTGTAAATAACCACCATCTCTCCTTGGTTAAGGAGGAACAACAACATATATATGAGGCATCCAGAAACAACCGTGACCAATAAAAAACCGATCAATATTCACTCTGTCGAAGAATTAACCTGTGGCAATACATTTGGTACGTTTTTCGGGGTTCCCCAACCTGTTTTTGATCGAGTCTGGCAGGAACTCAGCAGTCCGAAAAAAAATTCTGTCGCCTATGTCTCTATGGAGATCGGTGCAGATCCTGACATTTTCCATCCTGTGCAGGATTTTCTCAAAGAAAAAAAATATACTAAGAGTACTGATCCGAATATTCAAAAAATACTCGACAGCTACCTTCAGGGACCACGAAAAATTCCCAATTACAGTGGTGGATTGGGCGTACTTGCTGGCGACACCCTCAAAAGTTTTGCCGATACCCATATCCCGGTCATAGCCGTCTCCCTGCTCTATAGAGAGGGCTATTTTTCCCAGCTTGTTGATTCTCGAGTCGGACAAATTGATCAGGCCACCAACTGGTCTCCTGAAAAAACCCCCACTCTTTTCCAATTGCAGGACCCAGAAAATCCAGGTCAGCCCCTGGAAATAACTGTCCCCTTTTTTAATGAGTATGATCATCCCACTGAGGCCAAGGCCCATGTCTGGATGAAAATGGAAGTGAGTGAACAACTGGATTATTTTGTCCCAGAATTCCTGTTGGATTACTCCATCCCCTCATCGCCTCCTTGGGTGCGGGAAGCTGGTCTGCGGTTATACAATGCTAAATCCGCTATCATGAAGGCCAATCAGCGTCGTATGCTTGGTTCAGGTATTCTTCCCCTGACAGAGGCTCTGGGTCTGACTCCTGGGACCATTCATCTCAATGAACAGCACGGGGTCACAGTCACCTTACACCTGATCCTCCGCCATTTGGAAAAAACTCTGGGCAAAGAGTACAGAAGCACCATGAGAGATGAGGATATCATGGCTGCGGCTCGTGAAGTTGCCAAGCATATTGTTTACACGATCCATACCCCAGTCAAGGCCGGGCATGACCGCTTTGCCCGTTCACTGTATACTGGTATCAGTCATGCAACCTGTCACCATATTCTCAATCTGCTGGCCAGTGATCCTGACTCGCCGCATGAGTATAACTTTACTGCCTTTGCCATGCGGGTCAATCGGGCCATTAACAGTGTCAGCCGCCTGCATCGTGATGTCACCAGAAAACAGTTCCCTGATGTGGCTGATAAAATCAAGGCTATTACCAACGGGGTGCATCACCTGACCTGGATCAGCGAGGCAAGAGCAGAACTCTTTGATCGTACCGAAGAGCTAGCTGACTGGCGTAATGATCCTGGTGTCTTTGCCCGCATGAACCTGCCTGATGAACCATTTTTTCGTAGGCAGCTTCAGCAGACCTGGTTGCACGATAACGAGGTGTTGATTCAATATGTCAACAACATGCTCTCGGATCACCGGACCCAGATGGATAGCACCTGGATTGATCCGCCCAACTATCTTTCCCATCTGCCACCAGAAGACGCCTCTCTGCACCCTGGTGTGTTTACTGTGGGCTTTGCTCGACGATTCTCCACCTATAAACGGGCAGATCTTATTTTTGATGATATTCCAGCCTTAGCTGATATCCTGCTCAAGAAGAACTGGCGCATCAACTTTCTCTTTGCCGGTAAGGCCCATCCCCAGGATGAGCCGGGTAAATCTGTCCTCAAACTCATTCTGGACAATCAAAAAGAACTGTACGAACGCAGTAACGGTCTGGCCCAGCTTATCTTTATTCCTGGTTATGATATGCGAATTGCCAAGATGATGGTTTCCGGTGTGCATACCTGGCTAAATAGCCCCAAACGCCCTCTGGAGGCATCTGGTACCAGCGGGATGAAGGCTGCTATGAATGGGGTGCCGAATCTCAGCGTTATGGACGGATGGTGGGTGGAAGGCTATCATGAAGGAAAAACAGGCTGGAAGTTTGGCTATGAAGGGCCGCTCAATGCAGACAGCCTGAGTGAGCATCCAGACACCCTGCTCTATGCTGAAGACTCGCAGTCCTTTTACCAACTTTTACCCAAGGTTTTGGAATTGTTTTACAGTCATCCTGATGAGTACATGCAAATTGCTGTGAACAACTTGCGGCTGAATGTTCCTCTCTTTAACACCCACCGCATGGCTGCTGAATATGTCCGCAAATACGATCTTGAACTTCCGGATGAGACAGAAAACCGTATAAAGAACTTTCAGAAGTTGTATCAAAGTGAGTCCTCTGATCCCCCTGAACCTTCTGAGTACTCTGCGTCCTGAACACAGACACCGGATGTGGAACTAAGAAAATAGATAAGGAGAAAAAAATCATGGCCCGTCATATCAACCCAAGTAGATCAACAAATAAGGCTATTGATGCCCTTGATCGAAAGCGAGAACGAGAACGTCGTTTTATTCTGAACAAGGCCAAAGATAATGCTGAAGAGTTGGCAATCGTACTGGTTCAGCGGCTTGTTGATGAGCATATTATTGAGACCAACGATGTCCATGCTATTCAACAGGGTGTTGAACGACAGCTCCGGGAACCTGCGGACATGGAGGAGTTCGAGATTCGTCTGAAAATAGCCGATATCAGAACCCTTGTTCCTGATCCGAATATTCTTACCCTCTATCTGACCGCATACATCATTGATGATCTTATCAACCATCCTAAGATTCAGGATATTTTTGGTGATGACCTTGACGTATACAAGGCGATTGATGCCGTCCTGAGCAAGTTAAAAAAATAAGATGGGGACCAGCAAACCAGCCCTCGTTTTTGCCAACAGCAAAGGTGAGATAATAGACTATCAAGGACTCACTATGGCCGGGGCCAGTGGCGAGTTCTTTTCCTGTCCTGATCAGAACGAGCTGATAGAACTGCCTGAGGGGAGTGAACTCTTTGTCCTGCCAAATCGTTTGCCAGTCGGTATTGAACCAGAGACTGGCGAGCCTGCCCTGCTGGATTGTGATCCATATACCGGAGACACAGGCATAGCTGCTGTTGCGGCCTTTATGTCTCCTGCTCATACTGCCGTGTACACTGCTGCCTATCAGAGCCAAAACAAGGCCCCTCTACTGCCTCTGTTTGCCTACACTGCTGTAGGCTGGATGGATGGAAAGTTCTGGGTTGCTGCCTTTCGGAGTGATCAGGATATTCGTCAAGACACAGCGGGCTTTGATCAGGATATTATTAACCAGCGGACTGCAAAAAAACTCAAGCAGCATCAAGACAATCGCCTGATTCAGCATCTGGGAAAATGCTGCCTGACCTATGGCTGCCCGGCTGCTCGTAACTACTTTCTGGGCCGCTGGGAGGCCCCCTTACCTAGCTCACCCACCTGTAATGCCTCCTGTGTGGGCTGTATTTCACTTCAGCCTTCAGGTTGCTGCCCGTCTACCCAGGATCGCATTCGTTTTACGCCAACATCCCGTGAGATCGCTGAAATCGCCATTCCACACCTGGAAAAGGCCCCACGTCCAGTGGTCAGCTTTGGTCAGGGATGTGAGGGAGAACCCTTGCTTCAGACCCCTCTTTTGGAACAATCCATCCAGCTCATCCGCCAGCAGACCGATAAGGGAACGATCAACCTGAATAGCAATGCCAGCCTCCCTGATGCAGTCGAAAAATTGGCTGTTGTAGGGCTGGATTCTCTCCGGGTTTCCATGAATTCAGCCCGTCCTGCCTTTCATCAACGCTACTACCGCCCTGCAGGTTTTTCCTTTCAAGATGTTCGTCGTTCCATTGAGGTGATGAAGGCCGCTGAAAAACATGTTTCCCTGAATTATTTTGTTCTTCCTGGGTTTACTGATGATCCTGATGAATATGATGCGCTCTGTGAACTTATTGCCGCAACAGGGCCGGACCTTATCCAGCTGCGGAATCTGAACATGGACCCGGAACAGTACAGAAAGGCGGTCCAGCATACACCCAAAAAACCACCTATGGGAATGCTCCGATGGCTGGAAAGCTTGCAAGCGCAGTTCCCTGCCCTGAAATTTGGCTATTTCAACCCCTATTTGAACAGGGAAGAGTAAGCTGAAAATAATTCCTTATTAACCCTCTCGGGAATGATACATAACGACGACAACATAGGAGGTATTTTTAATGTTTTTCATGATGGAAACATCATTGAATATGAAAGAACTGGAAATGATCTCATGCTCAAAGTTGAAATTTCCTATTTAACTGAGAAGGTTAGAGACGGTTTTTCTTGTTTCACAGTTACACTTTTTGATTGCACCAATATTCAACTCGAAACATGGCCTAATCAAAACGGGCATGAAGCCGAATTCTTTCACGATTTCAAACAAATATTTCAAGCTAATCTATGGATTTTGGAGGCTGAAATAAAGAATAAATTAATTGTAGTATCATGCAGTCAGGTAGGCACAACGTTTGATTATTGTGGTGGTTTTCTAAGCTTTAGAACAGAATCAGCCAAAGTGATTGATGAAGTAGGAAAAGAATATTCAATCAACGAGCTAGAGAATTTGAGTAAATCTTATTGGGATGAATGGAGAAATAATAATTGAATAATTGGTGTTCCCGATTTATGTCCCAAGGGGGGAGGAATGACTGTATTGACCAGTATGGCGAGTATGACCAGTACACCTAAAGAAAGCCTGCAACAGATTTTTGGCTTTGAAGATTTTCTGCCAGGCCAAGAGGCAGTGATTTCCGCTGTCTTAGCAGGCCGTTCAGCCCTGGCTATTTTTCCCACCGGCCAAGGAAAGAGCCTCTGTTATCAGTTGCCTGCTCTTCATCTCTCCGGTTTAACCTTAGTGGTTTCTCCGCTCATGGCCCTGATGAAAGATCAGGTGGATTTTCTTGTTGGCAAAGGCATTGCCGCAGCCCGGCTGGATTCTTCCTTGGATTTTAATCAGGTCACTGCTGTCTATGACAGTCTGCAACAAGGGAAACTGAAATTGCTCTATGTGGCGCCGGAACGTTTTGCCAATGAACGTTTTGTTGGCCTGATTTCCCGGCTCCAGCTCTCCCTGTTGGTTATTGATGAGGCCCATTGCATTTCCGAGTGGGGGCATAATTTTCGTCCAGACTACCTTAAGCTTGCTGCATTAGCCAGGACCTTTGCTGTGCCAGCAGTCCTGGGTTTGACGGCCACAGCAACGCCCAAGGTGGCTATGGATATCCGCCAGAGCTTTGCTGTTGCAGAGGCTGACAGTATCCAAACCGGATTTTATCGTCCGAATCTGACGCTGCTTTTTGAACCTGCTGATGAGCCGGAGAAGGCTTTAGTTCGCCACCTTGCCGAGAAAAAGCAAGAAGGGAGTACTGGTCCGAGTATTGTCTATGTCACGCTTCAGCAAACCGCTATGACTGTGGCTGAACAGCTTGTCCAGGCTGGTTTCCCGGCCAAACCCTATCATGCAGGGATCAAGGATGAACAACGGCAGGAAATTCAGGATTGGTTCATGGGGTCGGATGAGGCCATAGTGGTGGCCACTATTGCCTTTGGCATGGGCATTGATAAGAGCAATATCCGGGCCGTGTATCATTATAACCTGCCCAAGAGTCTGGAAAATTATGCTCAGGAAATCGGCAGGGCAGGGCGGGATGGTCAAGCATCAACCTGTATCATGCTTGGCAATGGTGATGATCTCCATGTGTTGGAAAATTTTGTCTACGGCGATACGCCTGAGCCTGATCATGTGCGGGATTTTGTCGATCATATTCTTGGTCAGGAGACCGTTTTTTCCTGCTCTGTTTATGAGCTTTCCGGCCTTTTTGATATGCGTCCTCTGGTGGTCAAAACCTTGCTCACCTATCTGGAGCTTGAAGGGGTGCTGCAATCCACTGGTCCATTTTACAGTAGCTACTCCTTTAAGCCCTTACGACCTTCTGCGGAAATTCTCCCTCGTTTTGATGCGGAACGACAGGAGTTTCTCAAAAAGCTTCTTTCCTGCGCGGTTCAACAGAAAATCTGGTTCACCATTGATCTTGATGAGGCAGCACAACGAACAGGCAGTCCAAGAAAACGGGTGATTGCAGCCCTGGATTATCTGGAACAGCAGGGCGATCTGAAGCTCAAGGTCAGTGGGGCCCGGCTTGGTTTCAGAAAGCCTGCTCATGCTTCGCTTGATATTGCGGCCTTGAAAGAGAGGCTGGTTGATCGATTTGCCCAACGGGAACGCAGTGATCTTGATCGGTTGGGGTTGGTGGTTGAGTTGGTCAATCATGCAGGTTGCAAGACCGGCTTTCTGTTGCGCTATTTTGGGGAGGAACGAGGAGACTGTGGACATTGCTCGTTCTGTTTACAGGGTAAGAATGCGTTGATCGGAAATGAAAAAAACGATAAGGCGATACCGGAGCAGCAAGAACTAGCAGAAGTATTGCAGCGGCTTCGTAGTGAGTATCCCCAAGCCCTGGCAAGCCCACGCCAAGTCACCCGTTTGCTTTGCGGGCTTTCTTCTCCGAGGTTGACTCGGAATAAATTGAGCAAACATGCGTTGTTTGGACGATTAGAGCAGTATCCTTTTGCTGCGGTTATGGACTGGGTAAAAGCGCAACTTTGAGTTGGAGAAGGGAGTTTGCTTGTGTCAAAAACCAATCCAAGAGGTATCCGACCTATGATTATTGCAGTCGATGTGCAGTATCACCATGACACCGCCACCGTCGGAGGAGTGGCGTTTGAACACTGGACCTCCGAATGCGAACATGCAACATACCGCAGCAATATCGATGAAGTGCATGATTATATTCCAGGCGAGTTCTACCGACGGGAACTACCCTGCATTCTCCACCTATTCAAGGAGCATTCCCTTGCCCCTGATACTCGATGATCCAGTTTTTTTATTTTGACACATTTTCCTTAAATTGTATTTTAAATCATAGTAACTTAATCACCCGGCAGCTCTATATTGCAATGATGGACTTGCTTCCAATTGACCAAGATCTC
>QYLO01000076.1 GCA_022766165.1 Candidatus Electrothrix gigas | reverse complement strand
AATTATATGAACGGGCGGCACACCCTGATGATTACTTTCGGTTTCTCTTTCAGAGAAACTACTCTACCAGAAAGATAAGCTATTATGCACCGGATAATCGAAAAAACCGCACTTTTAATCGCACCCGTATAACACAGTATAATAGAGTAGCTTGGGTTTCGTAAACAGTAGCCTATGCAGCAGGCTATGAGATCAGCAGCATCTTGACAAGCGAGAATGCGCTGTGTACTATCCTCTTTCTGTTGGCAGAAACTGTATCACGAGAGGAGGAGCCGTGGCTACAATAATAATGTCTTCTTGTCTTGATAGAGTAGTTAGAGTAGTACTTGCTGATGGTTTTGATGATTACTGAGAGTTCAGCAGTACTTTTGAAACCTGGTCTTTATCTTGCAAGAAAATAAGTAGTTCAAAAGTAGTTCAAGATAGAGGTGCAGGTATGAAATTTCGTGATGCTATTCGTATTTTAATGGAGAGTCCTTTGTACTTCCGCTTGCCGCTCCCTGAGCGTCTCAAGCTGGTAAAGGGGTATTGTCAGGCCATGAACAGTCCTCGACAAACCCAGTAGACTGACTCTTTGTATTATTTTATATAAAAAAAATCAAGGACAAGGTGTATTATAATGAACGGTGCAGAACTCATGGTCAAATGCCTTGAGAATGAAGGGGTTGAATACATCTTCGGTATCCCCGGTGAAGAAAATTTGGCCTTTTTGGAAGCCTTACGTTCCTCTTCCATTCAACTGATCCTGACGCGGCATGAGCAGGCAGCAGGGTTTATGGCGGCAACGTATGGACGGCTCACTGGAAAACCAGGTGTCTGTCTTGCCACTCTTGGGCCAGGAGCGACTAATTTTGTCACCAGTGTTTCCTATGCCCTGCTGGGCGGTATGCCCTGTCTGTTTATTACTGGTCAGAAGCCGATCAAAACCTCTAAACAGGGGCGGTTTCAAATCATTAATGTTGTCTCCATGATGGCCCCAATCACCAAGATGACCCGCCAGATTGTTGGGGCTGACTCTATTGCCACCTTGACTCGTGAGGCGTTTCGAGTGGCAATACAGGAAAAATCCGGGCCTGTACATCTTGAGTTGCCAGAGGATATTGCAGAAGAACAGACAACTGTCACCCCCTTTCCTGTGACTCAGGTTGCTTCAGCATGTGCGCCTGAAAAAGCCATTAAAGAGGCAGGAGCCATTATTCAACAGGCAAAAAATCCCCTGCTCCTCATTGCTGCGGCCAGTAACCATCAGCATAAAATCGGCCAAGCCCTTGAGCATTTTATTGAGCAAACAGGGATCTACTTTTTTTCCACCCAGATGGGCAAAGGAGCGGCAAATGAGTTTCATTCGCGCTGTCTTGGCACAGCCGCTCTTTCTGATCATGACTATCTGCACTGCGCTATTGGCAAGGCAGATGTTATCATTAATATCGGGCATGATGTTGTTGAAAAACCGCCTTTTTTTATGAAGCGAACCGGGGTAAAGGTCATTCATATCAGCTATTTTCAAGCTGTTTTTGATGAAGTCTACTTTCCGCAACATGAGGTCATTGGCGATATTGCCGATTCCATGCAACGCCTGACTGCCCTGATAGCCCCAGCCTCAGCCTCAGACACGCTTGCCGGGGATGGGTATTTTGATCTGCTGAAAAAGGAGATTGACAAAAATGTGTATAAACGTACCCTGCCAGCCACCTTTCCGTATACACCCCAACAACTGACCCGGGTTCTCTGTGAACTTATGGACAAAGACTCTATCCTTTCTTTGGATAATGGGATGTACAAGATATGGTTTGCCCGCAACTATCGTTCTATGAACTCCTATTCTGTGCTGCTCGATAATGCCTTGGCAACAATGGGGGCTGGATTGCCCGTGGCCATTGCCGCTAAAATGCTCTTTCCCCAAAAAAAGGTGGTTGCGATCTGCGGTGACGGTGGGTTCATGATGAACTCGCAGGAACTGGAAACTGCAATCCGCCTGCAATTGGACCTGACTATCCTGCTACTCCGTGACGATGGGCTGGGCATGATCAAATGGAAGCAGGGGGGCATGGGCCTGCCTGATTTTGGCCTTGACTTTGGCAATCCAGATTTTGTTCAATATGCAGAGAGCTACGGGGCCAAGGGATACCGTGCTGTAGACCAGGATCAGCTTGCTGAGGTGCTGGAGCATTGCCTGAACACCCCAGGAGTTCATCTGATTGAGCTTCCCATTGACTATGCAGAAAACGAATCTGTACTTATTGAGGAGCTAAAAAGCAAAACGTGCCTGCTTGGGTAATCGCCTTCATTATGCCGGGTATCGTAGGGGCGAATCCCTGTGTTCGCCCCTTGCAGGCTGTTTCAACCATTATGCTGGTGGATTAACTTTTCAAACATCTCCACCAGCCCTCGCCCTAACATATAGATAGATTCCACATTGCTGTTTTCTGATACTGTTATGTCAAAGAGGATAGTAAGCTTTGCTGGAAAGGCATCCTCTGGTTCCCAGTAATTAATCATAAAGGGAACACCGGGCAGGGGAAGAAGGAGAAAGGATTTATCCGCATCAATATTTTCCTGAACATGCTGGATTTCCTCAACTTCAAAAAGGTCTAAGATTGCATAAAAGACCTCTGTGTGTTCCTGAGCAAGACGCCCCATTTCCTGCTCACAACGACGGGTAAAAAAGGGTTCTTTTCCTCCTGAATCTTCAATATCCGCAAAGGTAATCCACTTGCCAATGGGTTGCCGTCCCTTGCTTTGCAACAGATAGTGAAGGATAGGAATATGCACCCAATTAGTACAGTGGCATTCTGATGTCATCCTCCCCTGAGCATCAATCCAGAAATATTTTCCCAGGCATTGTACGCCTACGGTTTCTTTTTTAAGCGACAGGTCCAGCCTGCGAGCAATATCAAGGAGATCCTGTTGAGCAACTTCCTGCTGTAAGGCAGCAAGATAGGTGCCCTGTTCTTCAGCCATTGATTTTTTAAGGACAATACCGCCAGTAAGTTGATTAATTTTCTCTTTGCTGAGATAGGGGCAGTCCTTGAGCTGTTTCTGTCCCTGAATCACGGCAACGGAAAAGGCCATGCAGGAGGGCAACAGGCAACGACGACAGTTGGATTGCTCCAAATGTTTATAAAGTTCCAAAGGAGTTTTAATCATCATATTTTCTTTTTACTTGATAAGAACTTTGATAAAAACTGAAAGTGGGTTGAGGTAAGGGTGGGCTGGGCAGACTGAGGCTTGATGCCAAAAAGAGGAGCGGCGATCATGAGATGAGGAGTCATGATCGCCGCAGAGGAAGCTTAGAAAACAGAGTCGTCTGAATAAATCAACTCTGCATGTTGTAAATAATCAAAAAAAAATATCGCCGGACCTTAATTTGCAAGACAACTTCTCTGTTCTTGCAGGCTTGAATACAGGCAACATTTTTTCCAGTCAACGGTGTAGCTCATGCCGTAGATAATTTCAACAACACCACAACCGCATGCACCGATATTTGAGCAGACCTCTGGCTCTCTGGCAACAGCTTGTGAAGTACTTTTGGGAGTACTTTTGAGCTGGACCTGGACGTATTTTTTGGTCAGAGGACAATTATATGCTTTGCTGGTTGTCTGTTGGGCTTGCATCTGAAACTCCTTTCGGTCGATTATGCGATCCGCATACTTGACTGCAATTGATTATGTCTTTACTAAACCATGTTTAATCTGCCCTTGCAATAAGGCGAACGCCTCATTTTTATCGGGCAAATACCCCAAACACCTTGGGCGGTGAGTTTATCCAACCTCGTGCAAGACAGCCGATAACTCACCTATTAACTGATCAATATCCTCTTGCGTGACCGTCAATGGAGGAATAAAACGCAACACCCGCATCCCGGCAAAATTAATTAGGCACCCCCGTTCAAACAGTTGCTGGACAATTTCTGCACCGTGTTCAATTCCCTTTTCCGTCAGCACAAGGGCAAGTAGCATACCGCTCCCACGAACCCCAGAACAGAGATGAGGAAACTGCGCTGCAACACCTTCTAGCTGTTTGATAAAGTAGCTGCTCTTTTCCTGGATGTTGGCAAAAAAGCCCTTAGCCAGCATGGTCTCCATGACTGCAACACCGGCAGCCGCTGCCACTGGATTGCCACCAAAGGTGGAGGCATGGGTACCCACGGTAAAAGACGAGGCAATATCAGAACGGGTCAGCATGGCTCCAATGGGCAGACCATTTCCCAAGGCTTTGGCTAAGGTCATGATATCCGGGGTAACGCCCAGTTGTTCATAGGCAAACAGTGTGCCAGTACGTCCCATGCCGGTTTGCACCTCATCAAAGATAAGTAACAGGTTATGCTTGTCGCAAAGGCTCCGTATTTGTTGTAAGTACTCCGGCTCAAGGGGCCGTACACCGCTCTCTCCCTGAAGCGGCTCACAGAGAATTGCGCAGGTGGTTGGGTTAATAAACTTTTCCAGTTCATCAGGATCGCCAAAGTCGGCATGAACAAATCCGATAGGCATTGGCTCAAAGCCCTGATGAAATTTAGGCTGACCAGTTGCGGCAACTGTGGCCAGGGTTCGTCCATGAAAAGAACCAGATAAGGAGATAATTTCATACCGTCCCTTACCGCTGTGGATGCGGGCAAGTTTTATGGCTGCCTCATTGGCCTCTGCGCCGGAGTTAGCCATAAAAACACGGTCAGCAAAGCTGTGAGCTGTCAGGAGTTCAGCCAGTTGCGTTTGCGGTTCCGTGTAAAACAGGTTTGAGACATGCATGAGCTTCTTGGCCTGTGAGCAAACCGCCTCTGTGACAGCAGGATGGCAATGCCCTAACGAACAAACCGCTATACCTGCCAAAAAATCAAGGTATTCTTTGCCATCGGCATCCCACAGTCTGCACCCTTGTCCTCGTACCATTGCTGCCGGAAATCGGCTATAGGTTCCTGCAAACACGGCGTCACCCCGTTCTTTCCAATTTGAGTTTTTCATAATATAGAATCTATATAATCAGTTGTAATATAAGCGGTAAAGGTTAATTCTCTGCTGATCAAAAATACTGGGCAACTGTTCCATAAGATCACGTCATATATGGGGTTGGCTACTCGCATGGTTGATTGAGTTGTCTGGTGTGTCTTTGGGAACCGGGGATAGTATGATAGTATGGTTGACGAACCATCAAGTAGATACAGTATACCCGGGAATTTGGAAGGTGGCAATAGTTTCGGGAGGGTAGTATAGGAAAGGCAAGATGAATGGCAGGGACAAAAGAAACGCCCTGCATCATGCTTGACTCAGGGCTTTGTTTGTTCGTGGAGATGAGGAAAGCCTATTTCCCCCGGTGGCTTCTGTTCTGTATCAGCAGTGACGGAGGTCATTCGCATCCGGGGTAAAGGTTACTTCGCTGGGAGAGGTAATGACGTAGAAGGGGCAAAAAAATAAATCTGTCCCTATTTCCCGGAGTCTACTCGGTAATTGGGGAGAGGTAATTAGGAGTTGTTTGACGGAGCTTGTATTTCGTTTTCAGAGGTGATGCGGAATGTTTTGTGAATAGCGTAAATTTAGTAAGTTAGAAAAACGTTATACTGTTTTCTAAACCATCATCATCTTATAATGCTCTTCATGATTGGTAAGAATAAATATATCTTTAAATACCTTTAAATACTTATCAATAGCATCAGTCTGTAGCTCTATATACAAGTCATCTGTAATGCTATGAGAGCCATCATTAATCCAGCTGATTAACGACCTACATATTTCTTGATCCTCTTTGTCCTCGAATTTCTGTATTAGATCATCATCTCCATATTTGCCAAGTATTTTGAAGTAATTCTCAATGATTCTTCTCATGGTGTTCTGGATAGTAACTTCAGAACTGTACTCTCGATGTTTCAATTCTTTCCATAAAAGTTCGTAAGATGTTTGTATCGGATTTTCTTTGCCGAAGGACTGTATAGTGGTATGGAGATCTGCTTTTCTAAGTATCCAATAGTTTGTGCTGTTATTTTTTTCTTCTCTACCATTAACGAATGAAGCTTCCTTGTGAAAATATACATTGTGAGTTAGCAGAATTAATTGCTTGATGCTTCCTTCATTGTTCTTTATGTCCTTTATTGTATCCTTGAGTAGAGTGCTAACCACAAATAATATTGTACTATCCAAGCTTGATATTGGGTCATCTACTACCAATATCCTTTCATCTGCAATATCGTTTCTATTAGTTGATCCGACAGCAAGCTGCATAAAATACAAAAAAGTGATAAAGGTAATCTCTCCTTCGCTTAGAGATCCCTCTGCTAATTCTCCGTTTTCACGTTGTAACTGATAATGATTTTTAACGTCTTTAGATGGCACTATCTCAAAATTCAAAAAGCCAAATCGCTTAAGTGTTGCGTTTATTTTATGAATTGTGGGTTCGATACTCGCTATATTATTGCTGAGTGTCTTTATTTCAGTATCAAGATCCTGGTATTCCTTTCGTTTTTCCTGACACTGTTGGTTTAGATTCTCAATCCCCTTTGATAGTCCATTAATTTTGCTTTTATATTCTTCTATTTTCTCCCTGTAGTTTTCAACTACATACTTCCAAATTGAATTAATTAAGTTTTGTTTCTCAGATTGGTAATTATCAACTATATTGTTGTGTTTTCGAATAGCGTCATTGGCTTCACTTATGGTGCTTGTGATCTTACTCGTTAGTTCCTTGGTACTGATGATATCCACAGTTCTGCTGGGCTCTTTTTCTTTAGTCGAGAGTCTTTCTATATTGGTTGATAATTGACCTAACAGAGCTTTTACTTCCGATGAAAATTGGTCAATATCAAGTTTTGTGTCTTTATTGAGTTTTTCTGAAGCTTCTACTTGGTCAAGACTATACTTAAGGCTTTCTGTTATTGTTTTGTATTCATCACTGAGGCGCTTAATTCTCGCAGTTGACTCTGTAAAGGTCTCATCAAAATAGCTTTCCAGTTTTTTTCTAAAATCTTGAGTTATCGTTGGCTGCTGGCAGAATGGGCAGGTTTCATTCTCCTGCAATAGTAGCCTGCCTTGATTCACCCAGTCATTGATGTTTAAGCGCTGAATAAGTGTTGCTATATCAATATCTGCTTTTCCTATGACTCTTGTGTTCCAAATATTATCTTCTTCAATTGGTACTAAGCCGGTAAAGTCCACATTTAATATAGACATTAACCTCTGTGGTATTTCGCCAAATATTGTTGCTGATTTATCAACTAATACACTCTCCTCAACAAGAGGTTGCTCGTTGTTTTTATGCTCAAGCATCAATTTATTTCTAAATTTTTCCTTTTGCATAAATCCTTTGAACGCTTCCTTGAAATTTGCTTCATAACGCTTGTATACATTCTTCCACGTACTTTCTCTGAATGCGTCTTCCTGATTCTTCCTAATTACTTTTTGTTTCTCTAGTGTGTCTTTCTTTTGAATGCCGCTTCTTTTAATTTCTTCTAATTCTTTCTTCTTTTCATCTATAAGCTCTATTTCCTCTTTGGTAGCTTCACCGAGAGTAAACACACCTTCAATTGTTCCTTTGCCAAAGTTATTTTCCCTAAATGCCTTGTTGTAAACTAAGCTCTTAACTTTAATATCGTGGTGCCAGGATATTTGTGAATCAGAAAAGCACGGCGCAGTCTCTTCAGAAATAAGATTAGAGATAGTTGTCTTCCCGCTTCCATTCGACCCATAAATAAAATTGATCTTATTTAGCTCGTCAATAACAACTCCCTGGGAGTCGTAACTGGCTACGTTCCTTATTTTAATTGTCCTGATCATTATGAATACTCAATTCTTTGTACGTTTTGCAGCTAACACAAAGCTCACTCGTCCGTCAATGCATTACCTCAACGACCAAAGCAGGTGTTGGGTATACCATCTTGTTGTACCTACTTTTTACCCCTTGAGTTCCCCCTCATCTTTCCGTAACTTCTTCTTCCTATCACTCAACCGAGTTCCCCCAGCCATCTCATACTCATTGCTATCTCTCCCATACTTCACTTTCACCCCGGAAAGCATCCGAGAAGAAAGATCACGCAGCTCTTTTTCCACTGCCCTGAAATCATTACCCGCTGCATCAGCCTGAGCAAGCAACCCGTTATAGGCATCCAGAGCTGACTGCACCTCAGCGATCTTGGCATCATAGGCTGCAACATTGAGATCATTGCCCAAATCAAAATTGGGATCAATTGCCCGCAGATCGGCAGACCGTTCCTGAGCATCCGTGATAACTTTGGATGATTTACGTTGATAGGCCATGAGACGTTCTCCTTTGGAAAGGATTTTATCTTGGGTAAAAGAAGAGTTACAAGAGGTAATACATCTGCATAACGCCTTTTTTACAGTCTGTCAAGGAATAACAGAGAGATTTATCAGGGGAAAATGAGTAAGTATGGAGCTTTTTTTTCTGCGACAAGGAAATTTCACGATAAAGCGCAATCCTGAAAAACAATGCACAAGCCTTGTTGCTTGAGTAGGCTTCCTGTTGCTCGCCAACAACCTTTTATAAATAGCTACGAACCCTCTGGCAGGAGCAAATAGCCTCTTGCTTGTTATAAACAACTCCTTGCTAGTTATTGCGAATACTTTATTTATAATAAACATTTCCTTGTTTGTTGTTACAAACCTTCTGTTAAAAGCAAACAACCTTCTGTTTGTTATAAACAACCCCTTGTTTGTTGCTACGAACCTTTTGCTTACTCTTTTCAACTCCTTTGCAGGACTTCCCAACTGATAGATACGTCTATATGCTGGGTGGGTTATGCTGTAATCTCGGTACCGATTCCCTTATGGGTGAAAATCTCCAGCAAAAGGGCATGTTCCTGCCGTCCGTCAATGATATGGGCCTTGTTGACCCCACCGTCAAGGGCAGAGGCACAGCAGCGGAGTTTCGGGATCATCCCACCGCTGATGACACCGTCTGTAACCATCTGCTCAATAGACTCTTTCCTGATAGAGGAGAGGAGACTGCCTTGCTGGTCTTTTACACCCTCCACATCGGTGAGCAGGATGAGTTTGGTTGCATCAAGTTCAGCAGCAATGGCTCCGGCTACCAGATCGGCGTTGATGTTATAGGCCTGTCCGTCATCACCTACTCCAACCGGGGCAATAACCGGAATAAAATCCTGCGCATCTAAGGTGTTAAGGATTTCAGGATTCACCTTGGTGACCTCTCCTACCCGACCGAGATCAATCAGTTCAGGCGGGGCATTTTCTGCCTCTGGTTTGCTCAACATCTTCATCTTTTTTGCCTGGACAAGATCCCCGTCCCGACCGGAAAGCCCCACGGCCTTACCGCCACAGTGGTTGATCAGGCCAACGATTTCTTTGTTCACCTTGCCCACCAGCACCATCTCCACCACATCCATTGTCTGGCCGTCTGTCACCCGCATCCCCTTAATATAGTTCGAGGTGATCTGCATCTTTTGCAGAAACTCGTTGATCTGCGGTCCGCCACCGTGTACCACCACCGGATTCAAACCAATGTATTTGAGCAGAATAACATCCAGAGCAAAATTTTTCTTGAGTTCCTCATCCACCATAGCGTGACCGCCGTACTTTATGACCACGGTTTTATGGTTCAGTTCACGTATGTAGGGTAAGGATTCTATGAGTACCTTAGCCTTGGCTATTGCATGTTCCATAGTAAATAAACGCTCCTTTTTTTAAGCTTTTTCTGGCTTTTTTGGTAGGATAGGCAGGCCGTTCTATCGTTAATCAGACATTAAAGCGAAACAGAATACAGTCCCCATCCCTGACCACATACTCTTTGCCCTCTGAACGCATCAGCCCCTTGTCACGAGCCGCAGGTTCAGAACCACAGGCCACATAATCCTCGTAGGCAATAACCTCAGCCCGGATAAACCCCCGCTCAAAATCAGTATGAATCTTGCCGGCTGCTCCGGGTGCAGTTGTTCCCTTGGTAATGGTCCAGGCCCTGGTTTCCTTTTCACCCACAGTAAAATAGGTGATTAAGCCTAACAGGTCATAGCCAGCATGGATCAGGCGATGCAGACCTGGCTCTTTCATACCCATATCAGCAAGGAACTCCTGTTGCTCTTCTGCATCCAGCAAACTGATTTCCTGTTCAATGGCTCCGGCAATGGTAACCACAGAGGCCCCTTCCTGCGCAGCAGTCTCCTTGAGTCGGGCAACAAAATCATTACCGTCTGCAATGTCTTCATCACTGACATTGGCCACATAGAGTACTGGCTTTGTGGTCAACAGGCAGAGATCACGCAGAAGCTCCTGTTGCTGCTCTGTTGCTGTTGTCATCATCCGAGCCGGTTTTCCCTGATCCAGCAGGTCCTGGAGCTGCTCCAAAAAGGCGGCTTCGGCAATATATTTTTTATCTCCTGACTTTGCCTGACTTGCTGATTTTTTTTGGCGTTTACTGACCGTATCTAAATCAGCCATAACAAGTTCCATGGTAATGACTTCCAGATCTCGAATCGGATCAATGGAGCCATCAACATGCACGATATTATCGTCTTCAAAGCAGCGAACAACGTGAAGCAGCGCATCCACCTGACGGATATGCCCGAGAAATTGATTCCCCAGCCCCTCGCCCTGACAGGCACCCTGTACCAGGCCCGCAATATCGACAAACTCCATCTGGGTAGGAATTTTGCTGCGGGTTTTAGCCAGATCAGCCAATATATCCAGTCGTTTATCTGGAACTGGCACAACGCCTACATTGGGTTCGATTGTACAAAAAGGATAGTTTTCTGCCTCAATAGCTGCTGCTGTTAACGCATTAAAAATAGTTGATTTTCCCACATTAGGCAGGCCGACAATGCCGCATTGAAACCCCATAGTTCTCTGGCTCTCTCTGTTTTTCGTTAAAATTATACGATAGTAATCGTCTTTTATTGAATGAACGTACCGTATGACGTCGTATGACTCCATATTTTTTTATCCCGCTCCAGAGCAGTCCAGAGGGGTAGGATGGGAGTTATATATAATCAGTCGTCAAAAGTCAAAGATCAAAAATCAAAGGTCGTTTTTGCATACTCTTTGTCGCAGGAGGGACAAAAAGGAATTTCCTGAAAGACAGCCTTGAGCCACATGTTTTGACAGTTGCCCATACACATTCTATTGCACATAAGTGGCAGCCCTGAGCAATTTTTTTTACATATTTCTTGGCAACATCCGTGGCGTTCAAGTCTGCCAGTCATTGGATCACGAATGCGCAACACATCCTTTTTGCGAATAATTGTTGCTGCACAGATATTTTGCTGCATTCCTCCACTGCCAGTAAAAAATGCAGAGCCACTCACTGTCACCGTATCTCCTAAAGTAAAGTGAAACGCTGAGGGACATTTTGCTATAAGTGTCTTTGGAAAGACATGGATAACAACGTATTCCTGTGTACCTGTTTCCAGATCAATATGCAATCCGCTTCGTCTGGTGAGGGGTTGCGTCCTGTAGGCAACCTTGCGTATCTTTCCTTGAACCTTTGTCAACTGGTTCTTCCAAATGTGTCCGCAGGTTGCACTGTTCACTATGCTGCTTTCTCTACTGCTTTCTCTGCGGTTTTCTACATCGCTTTCCGAATGATTGAATTTTTTATTTTTTTGAGCTAAGGCAGCAGATGGCTGTTCAGGCGAGGATCGTGCTTTTTTCGCAGAAAGCTCTATTTTCACAGGTAACTCTATCCCATAAGCCGATAGAACGAATGCAAGGAAGCTCTCAGTTTGTCGCAAACCAGGGAAAAGCAGGGTAGCAAGCAGTACTGTAATAAAAAATATTGTATTACCATGCAATGGTTCTTTTCTTCCTTTCATGTAAGAAAAACTCAGAGCGTATCAACGTATGCAATCATCTCTGCTGGAGTAACCACAGGCCCAAGACAAGACTCCAATGCCTGTAAATCTCGTTTCCAGGTATCAAGGGTGTGAAAAAATTCCTCCGGCATGGCCTGTTCCGTGGCAAACTCCTGAAGAGACATATCTATCCGACGGATAAGATTTTCAATGTACAGAGAAAATTGGTGGTTGTAGAGTTCCTGACTGTACGCCTTATCAAGCAACTCACTAAAGAGCGGTTCCAGGTCACGGTATGTGGGGATCAGTCCAATAGGGGTCCAGATGGTTTCCGCCTTTCCCTGATGCATCAAGGCCATGATCCGCATCCAGACCTTGGTATCCTGTTTTTCCCCGAGCAGCCCATCCTCTTCCCCAGGTGCAAGCGTATACCGGGCTTTTTTATGCAGCCAGTAGTTGACCTGAAATCCGCTGGGAAGACAGTCTTCGGCAATAGCTGGGTTTTCTCCAAATGCCTTGTAATGGCTGATATACTGTCCCAAGGGGCCTGGAAAAAAAGCCTCATTGGCAAAGGGCGAACGCTTTTCACTGCCGTCAGCGCCAAGTTCAGTGGCTGTGGTTGCAGAACGTATAATGGCCCCATGCACAACTGTATTCATCCAGTCATGGGCCATGACAACAGTAGGCATGGTGGTATAATCCCGACCGCCAAAGACCAAGGCACTCAGTTGCACCCCCTCAGGACGTTCCATTATTGAAGAATAGTTAGCCAGCGTATCCAACGAGATCGTAAAGCGGGCATTTTTATGGGACATGGGCTGCCCAGAGTCCTTGGTCCATTTGCCTGCAAAATTACGCCCTGTTTCCGGTATCTCATAATCACAACCCTGCCAAAACGGTTTCTGCTCATGAACCAGCAGGTTGGAAAAGATAACCTCTTCACCTTCCCGTTCCAGTACATCAAGCGTTTCCGGGTCATCCTGTCGGTTCACCCCTTCGATAATTCCGAACATCCCCTTTTCTGGGTTGACTGCTCGCACCTCACCGCTGTCC
This sequence comes from Candidatus Electrothrix gigas, assembly GCA_022766165.1. Taxonomy (GTDB): domain Bacteria; phylum Desulfobacterota; class Desulfobulbia; order Desulfobulbales; family Desulfobulbaceae; genus Electrothrix; species Electrothrix gigas. The sequence goes on along the minus strand of QYLO01000076.1, from coordinate 3,001 downwards.
TCATCAATAAAGATTTTGGCAAGGTCGTCACCAATCAGGGTATCACCGGTCATGGCAGTTCCCGTCTTACCGCAACCACTGGGATAGGCCCCGGCAAAGTACACTGTTTCATTGTCTACCTCAAAACCTGTGATAAACATGTGTTCATCCAGACGCTCCCCAAAGTGGTGACGCAGGTTATGCATGTTGGCAAAACGATGATTGATCTTTTTCGGAGCAATGGAGTTGCCAGCGTACTGGTTGTTGGCGCTGTAGGAATGAAAACGTTCTACATCCATATAGATACGCCGATGCTCAAGGTGGGCAGAGACATGCTCAGGGGTCAACTCGCCAGCAGTATGGTAGTTGATAAAGAGATAGCCTTTTTCTTCCACATCACGGGAAAAGGTTGCTGGATCAAGCATACGGTAGAGCAGATACTCACTGTGAATAACATAGTAGGAATCCGTGATCTGCAAGGTGGGATCTGCAACCCTGCTGCCAATGGGGCCTCGGGAGATAAAGGAGACGATCATCTCCTTATTAACCATGAGGTCGTCCATGATGGCACGGACTTCAACCAGGCCAGCTCGATGCTCAAGTTTTTGTTGCAGGGAACTGATTGGGGTATCAGTGTAGGCAAGATATTTGGTATTGGCTGTGTCGCGCCCCTGATCCTTGGGGCCGTCAAAATGACAGGTATGCCCTGATGTTGCCAAGGCAAACTCTTCATTATGATTCAGGGCCTGTTGCCGAATATAGTCCATATCTTCTGCTGAACCGGTGTTTAAAAACAGAGAAGCCGGATTCATCATGGTTGCTCCGTTAAAGATCGGCTCAATAATTGCTGGACTACAGTGCATGAGTTTGGCAGAATCAGCTTTGTTCATCAGGCCAGCAAGATAGGTTTTCATGGTTTTCAGTCGAGAAACCGTTGCTGCATGATTATGCTCAGTTTTTTTGTTCTGTTGATGGGCTGTACTCATAATTATTTTTTCGCAGAGATTATAGGAAAATTATAGGAAAATAAAGAGTATTGCATAAAAAAAGACAGCCCTCACCAGAGGTACTGTCCAGAGTTACTGTCTCTTACTGTCTCTTGCTGTGTGTTCTCCACAATCAACTAGCGTCCTTGCCCTGTAGATTATCCAGTATGCCGTTAATAAAACTGATTGATTCAGGCTCTGCATACCGTTTGGCGATTTCCAGGGCCTCGTTAATGGCCACGGTTGCAGGGACATCCTTGACATACAGCACCTCATAGGCTGCAATGCGGAGGATATTGCGATCAACCAAGGCCATTCGCTCTATCCGCCAATGATGGGAACAGTCAGCAAGAGCAGCATCAATCTCCTGCTGACGGGCGCAGATCCCCCGCATTAATTGCACCGCATAGGGCTGAGCTTTTTGATCGCTTGTAAACGAGGTCTGAAATTCCTCTATTTCCTGATCAAGGAGATCAGCAGCAGAGGGACGTTCTTGGAGATCGTGTCCATAAAAAAATTGGAGGGTCAGCTCTCGTGACTTTCTTCGTAGTCCCATATCTTAATATCTTATATCTTATATCTTATAGCTGATTCATGAGACTGACCATTTCCAGAGCAGCCACAGCAACATCTGCCCCCTTGTTTCCAGCCTTGGTTCCGGCACGCTCAATGGCCTGCTCAATGGTCTCCGTAGTCAGCACACCAAAAAGAACCGGGATACCGGTATCCAGCATAACCTGCGCACTGCCCTTTGCTACCTCATTGGCAACAAAATCAAAATGCGGGGTAGCTCCCCGAATCACCACGCCAATGCAGATAATTGCATCGTACTTGCCGGATTTTGCCATCTTCTGGGTTGCAAGGGGGATTTCAAAGGCACCCGGAACCCGAGCAACATCAATATCTTCCTCCTGCACACCGGAGCGAACAAGGGTGTCCAAAGCTCCTTCCAAGAGTTTTTCGGAAATAAAGGAGTTAAAGCGGGCAACAATAATTCCGATTTTGCAGCCGTTTCCCTGAAGATTTCCCTCTATATACTTTGCCATCGTCTTCTTTTCCTTCTGTTTATTAATTTTATTGAGGCAATATAGTTATTGTCCGTCTGGAGTATTTTGTATATGGTTTACTACCATTTTGCTACCATAACACTGATATTTCTAAAAGACAATCCCTTAGAGGAAGGATTTTGGTTGCGGAATTTCGTTTCTTTTATCAACGTTAATGGTTTCCTAACAGGGAATGCGCCTTTTCCAAACTCCTGATCACTTCTTCCACAGCTATTCCTGCCTGCTTTGCGACATTCCCAAGATCATAGCAGCGGGCTGCGCTTCCGTTCAATCCAGGGACCCAGGGCATATCCTGTCCGAGCATTCTGTAGCGTTGCTGAGAAAACTCCAGCAGGTCCCAGCCACGGGCCAGGTTATACAGCCAGAGAATCAGACCGATATTGATATATCCTGGTGTCTGCTGCCAAGCAGGAAAGCTGGACCAGAGGGCATCAGGCCGGGAATGACCAGTGGCTGTTTGCATGAGCTGTTCCCATTGCTGATATATGTCCTGTACCATCTCTTGATCATCTAACAAAGTCAAGGCATTGAGGTGATCGTCAAAGTCACTGAGCCGGGCTGCACCGACGCTGACCGTATGTATCTCAGGGCGTTGCAGACAAAACAGGTCATTAAACTGGATAGGGGTGAGAGGAGCGCATATTTTTTCAAGACATGCAGGCGGACTTTGCAGCATCCCGCCCTTATCTGTAGGGCTGATAATAAATACCCCCATATTCTGGGCTGCTGCCGCTTCGAGCGCAGGTGTATTGCGTTGATACACAGTGTACCAGTGCAGATTCATATAATCAAATCCGCCATCCTCTTGATGGGCAAGGGTGCGATTAAAAGTGCGGTTTTTTCGATTATCCGGTGCATAACGGCTTATCTTTCTGTTAGAGTAGTTTCTCTGAAAGAGAAACAGAAAGTAATCATCAGGGTGTGCCGCCCGTTCATATAATTGACTACCCCGGAGGAAATATTCATGCT
>QYLO01000075.1 GCA_022766165.1 Candidatus Electrothrix gigas | reverse complement strand
CCCTATCTTTTCCACGGCTGCTGCATAATCATCCTCGTAATACGGTTGATCGTTACACTGTCTTTGCATTTGAGCTGTTTTTCTTTGATATGGCTGGCTCTTTTTGTTGTATTCTACCGTCATTTTTTTTAATTCGTTCAGCTTCATGTTATAACGTCTTATCTGTTTATTGTATTCAATCAGAGAGACATCATCTTTATGAGGTATCTTTGCTGCAAGGCTGTTGATCTCACTGTTGAGTGCATCAAATGCCTTTTTGGAAGCAAGAATTTTTTCATACTCCTCATCAATGTCTGATTTGAGCAGTATACAGGTTTCAAGCATTCTTTGCGTCAAGGCACCGTTACCTGTTGTTGTCTTTCGATACTTGCGTTCTGATTTTTTTGTATTTGCATTTAAGGCGTTAGCAAAGGAATATTGTAGGCAAGGGGATGCCACCGTTGCAACAAGAGCAAGAGCAGCAGGAACGAGAAAATATTTCAGTGTGGGCATAGGAATCGCTCCTTTTTTTGAGTTGTTACGTTTTTATTTTTGCTTTGAATGTGGGGGGAGAAGTGACGAAATGCCGGTATGGCCTAAGCCGCCTCTTCCTCGCTCAGTTGTGCCTAACTGCTGTACCTCTTGTAATTGCGCCTGGTAAACCGGAGCAAGAACGAGTTGGGCAATGCGATCACCCCGTTGAATGGTAAAGGGAATCTGGCTGAGATTAATCAGGCCAATTTTTATTTCCCCTCGATAGTCGGCATCAATGGTTCCAGGTGTATTGATCACGGTGATACCATGTTGTATTGCCAGACCAGATCTCGGTCGAACCTGCATCTCAAATCCATCGGGCAAGGCTACGGCAAACCCGGTGGGAAAGATCTCTATCTCACCGGGCTGAAGTTCTGTGTCCTTACGAATTGCCGCTACTGCATCCATACCTGCTGCCTGTGCAGTTGCGTAAGCAGGTAAGGGAAGATCCCGACAGTTGTCGGGATCAAGCCAGCAAAACTGTACTTCTATTTGCTTCATATTGCTGCATATCTTTGTTAAGAGGTCAGCAGAGTTAGAAGCCACGCCCCATTTTTTCCTCTACCGCCTTGTAATCGTCTTCATAGTAAGGCTGGTTATTACAATTCTGTTCAAATTCAACCTCTTTTATCTTATAGGGCTTGATCATATCTTGGTACATTTTGGTCTTTTGTTTTAAAAGAGGGATTCTAGAGTTATACTCTTTTACCTTGGCATCATATCGCCTCCGAGCTGCACTGGTATCGTTTGCGTCGAATTGCCCTTTGTTGTTTTTCAAATAGGCTCCGAGATCTTTTACCTCATTATTCAGTCTGCCCAGTTCTTCTCTGAGATTATCCAGTTTATCTGTGTGTGCCTCCATGTCAGTTTTTAAGACAACACATGCCTCAATCATTTCCTTGGTTAAGGCTCCTGGTCCATTAGGACTCTCTCTGTATTCTCTAGCTGTTCTGTCCACCTGAGCATTTGGACCTACTGGTGGTGGTGGAGTTGCTGCGTTGCTGCCGCATGGTGAAACAATACCGATAAGGGCCAGCAGGCCCAGTGTTAACGAAGTTTTCTGCATTTTCTTCCTCTTGTATTGAATTCTTCTCACTGCGATTCAAACTATTTCCAACGTATGTTTTATACCATAAATTATATAGAAATTCACAAAAAAATATACTATCAATATCAACTAAAGAGTCAGAGCAACGAGTCAGACGAACGTCAGGTGAGGTATGTAGAGCAGAAGTAGAAGAATTTCTTATGATAAGAGAATATGGGTTTAAAAAAAGATATGAATAAAATGCTGGTCAATTATTGCGAATACCTTCGCTATTAAGGCCTTCGCTATTAAGGGCTACCTGGCGACCTTTTTTCAGGAATCGCCCTTTGTATAAAAAAAGCCCAGCACGGACAGAGCGTACCGGGCATGACAATATTTTTATTTTATTGGTGAGTTGCCTCTCCCTCTCCCTCTCCCGCTTCAGAAACTGTAGCTGCTGCCTTTGCTGCCGCAGCCTGGGCCTGAAAGCCAGCAATAAGCTTCTCAAGATTTGCAAGAGCCTCTTTGTCGGCTGGTTCAAGCTCCATTGGCGGACAACGTTGATCGGTCTTTTGCAGAGCAACAATCATATCCCTAGTAATAGGAATTGGAGCGCAACCGTGGCCTGTCTCACAGATCATATCCCATTGTGGCGCTGCCTGCGCATGACACGACAGGCAATCCTGACCAAAGGCCGTCTTGACTTCTTCGCCGCCTCGGCTTGCAATCTGCGTTCCCTCTAGGGAAACATTCAGTACAAAAAATTCCCAGTCATTGGTTGCTGCATTAAACCCTTTTTCCCGTTTCACCATAGCCTCTCCTGGAACGAGCTGCACAACTGTTCCCGGAGGATAGACCCCGCCTTCTTGAGAGTTGGCCACAGCTTCAGTTGCATCAATATTACCCAACAGGTTGCCAACATACATACCCCGCACCTGCTGCATATCACGAATACAACCAAAGTCCTTTTCTGTTACCTCAACAATCTTTTCATCGGATGCAGAATCATCTATCAGTATTTCCTCTTGGGGAGTGACCACCTCTTTTGTCTCTGGAACAACTTTTTGAATTTCAGGCTGTGCCACGGAAACTATTGATTCTTGTGTTTTCGTTTCTACTTCCCTTTCCTTTTGTTCATTATTTGCCTGTTTACATGCGGATAATGATACAAAAAACAATAGACTGCTGAGTAAAACGAGTATTTTCACACGCATTTGCAACTTCCTCTCTGGTTATATCTGGTTAGAGTAAACGCATTAACCTCCTTATGATTAAGAGCATTGTATAGGGTGAAAGTTTTACCTGTCAATCATTTGATTCAAAATTTTATATTAAGTTATATTTTTTAAATCATGCAATTTTTCCGCCAATCCAGAAAAACGCTGCGTTTTCTTCTGCACTGTTGTTGCTATCCTTGCCAACGATGCACAAAGGATGAGCTTGTTCCTGGCCCGGGTAATACCGGTGTAGAGAAGTTCCTGAGTAAGCACCTGACTCTCTTCTTCAGGCAAAACAAGCAAGACCTGATCAAATTCAGACCCTTGAGCCTTATGAATCGTAATCGCATAGGCTGTCTCATGTTCCGGGAGCCGGGCGCAGCTCATTGAGGTTAGGCTGTTATCTGACCGCCGAAACCATGCTCGCAGGAGACCCTTCTCATCCTGCCAAAGAATACCAGTATCCCCGTTAAAGAGCTGCATCTCATACTGATTACGGAGAATAATGATGGGCCTGCCGTGATACCACTCTGTCTTTTGCAGACTAATCAGCCCAGCCTGTCGAAGAACCTGTGTCACCAAGGTATTGATCCCCTGCACCCCATCCGGCCCCTTACGCAGGGCACAGAGTAGCCGAAACCCTTCCATTGCGGCAAAAGCCTGTTCTGGTGTGGATGCGGTGAGCATGGGTTGAAAGCCCTGAATAATCTGCTCTTTTAACCATTGTTTCCGTTTTTTTCCTGTATACTGTACCGCCTCTACATCAGTAAAATCAGCTGTTATCACCTGCTGTACCTGTTCTATTGAACATTTTTTTACAGCAGAAGCCAATGCACCTATCCCGCTGTTATCCTGAAAACGATAACTGGTACGCAGCACAACCAAGGAGTCTGCAAGTGGAGACACTCCTGCCTGTCCGGCAGCGGAAGAAAGTACGCCTGGACTGTTGCAGAGTTGTTCTAGCTGAGTGCAAATCTGGGACGACCATTGTGGTTCATCATGTCCGCAAAGATCTGCAAACAAACTGCCTGCTTCCACTGAGGCCAGTTGGTTGCGATCTCCCAGCAAAATAATACGTGTCTTTTCTGGGAGGGCCTCCAAAATACTCACCATCATCTCGACATCAATCATAGAGGCCTCGTCAAGGATGAGAAGGTCGAGGTAAAGCGGGTTTTCCCTGTTAAAACGAAAGGGAGCTGTCCCAGGACGGGAACCAAGGAGCCGATGCAGCGTTTGCGCCTGTTCAGGAATATTGCGACGAAATTCTTCTGGTAACGACAACTTGGCCTGACGAAGAGATTCCTCTAAGCGGGCTGCAGCCTTTCCAGTAGGTGCTGCCAAGGCAACTTTGAGGATTTTTTTTCTTGGCCCCTGCTGTTGTTGGGCATGGAGGGCCTGAATCACAGCCAGGATACGAGCTACGGTATGGGTTTTTCCAGTGCCTGGTCCACCGGAAATAATCAGCAGGGGTTTCAGCAGGGCTAAGGCCGCTGCCATCTCCTGAAAATTAATACGCCTTCCCTGTTCCGTTGCCGGGAAAAGTTGCCTGAGCAGTTGGGCAGCCAACTGATGATTACAGGTTAGTTGCGTTACAGCACGGTGACGTAAGGTTGTTGCTATGAATTTCTCGTAGCAGAGGAAACGGTAAAGATAGAGATGATTTTTTTTATCAAGGATCAGCGGTGAATCCTCGCCTGGATTGCCAACAACAGAGGTTGCCAACAGCTCTTGCCGCCACTGTTTCAGGTTGGGGCAGTACTTCTTGACCAAGTCTGCTACAACAGGTTGCTCACGTGTTGCCTCTTTTAAAGGAAAACAGATATGTCCGTTGCCCACCGCAGCACTGGCCAAGGTTGCGGCAAGGAGTAAGGACGGATGCCTTTGCTCTCTGTTTGTGCTGACAGCGCTGACAGTACTGACAGCCTGCTTTTCCAAAAACAGACCGAGATGAAGATCTAAAGGTCGTATTGCTCCTGCATCACAGGCTTCTTGTAGTTGGTGTAGTTGGTTATGCATTAAAAATTTAAAAATTATGTCGGTTCGTTCCGCAAAAAGTGCTCTTCTTCCTGCTCTGTTCCAATAAGAATGACCCGATCATTTGGCTCAAGTTTTGTTTCCAATGGTGGCTCAATAATCTGCTCCTCCCCTCTTTGCACAGCAAGTACTGTGTCTCCCTGATGCCTCTCCAGCAGGGCTTCAGCAAGGGTTTTGCCCACGAGCTTTAAGGGGACAACTCGACTTGAAAGACTCACCCCTTCTGTAAACATAGAAAATTCGTTGGGACGAAGTTCCTGTAAAATAGCATTTGCTCCCAGGGAGGCCGCTGACAGAACCAAATCAGCTCCAGCCCTGTACAGTCTTGAAACCGAGCGTTTCTCAAGGGCTCTGCTGATAATTTCAACTTGGGAGCGGAGCTTTCGGCAGTAAAAGGCAAGATAGATGTTTACTGCATCGTTACGGGTGGTTATAAGAACGGTTCTGGCCTCTTCAATGCCAGCCTTACACAGGACATCAATATCAGCAGCATCGCCAAGCAAACAGTTTTGACCCTCCTGCCGCATAATCCGCTTCACCACGGCTCTGTCCTTTTCCACAATAATAGAACGCAGACCGTACTCTTCCAAGGTCTCAGCAGCAGCCCTTCCCACCCGACCGCCGCCTAGGATCAAGACAGGCGCCTCATCTTTTTTTGTTGCAGTATCAGTAAAATCAATTTGGAAAATCCTGTCATATCGCTTAAACTGCTCTTCAAATCCTGCCAGCATCAGGACCATAGCTGCTGTAATCACTGTTTCCGGTTGGGGAGCAATAAATTCTCCCCGTTGCCAGATCCCAACAATCCGTAAGTCTGTTTTTTCTGTAATTTTGGTTTGAGCTATGGTTTTTCCTTCAAACACCGTTCCCACAGCCGAGAACTCAGCCACCATCAACCCGTTAAAATTACCCAAGATACCAGCACCCAAGCTGATCGCGTTGATTCGACCGGCCAGCCCCTGCCCAAGCATTCTTGTAAACTGAAACACCTTTGTGTTTCCTGAAAATTCAAGAATGTCAACAGAGTGAAAGTTATCGGCATCTGTGATAATGGGGACCTTATCTGTTATCTCTCTGATGGTAAAGCCGATAGAGGTATTGGTGAGATCATCATTGGTGACCACAACCAAACGGGCCTGTGATAAACAAAGACGCCTATAGGTATCAGGGTCGTCATACTCGCCCACCACCACGATATACCCTTCCTCGTGCAGCTTTTGCGCCCGGTTGAGATCAGGTTCAATCAAGACATACTGATAGCCGTACCTTTTCAACTTTTTGATCAAAATCAACGTTGTCGGATCAAGAGAGGTGAGGATAATATGACCTGTGGTCTGCTCGGGTAACTCTTTGGGCATCCGAGCCTTTTGCTGTGCTTCCAGCCAGGGTTGATAAAAGAACTGGACAAAGGTAAAGGGAAGCAGGATCAACAGAAAAAGCACCCCAGAGAGCAGAACAATCAGGGTAAAGAAGAGGCCAAGATCTGTTTGAAAGGTGATATCGCCAAAGCCCAGAGTAGACATCACCGTCAAAGACCAGTAAAAACCGGTTATCCAACTGTACTGCCGACCTTCGTAAAGCATCAGGAGATGAAAAAGCACACTGTATAGGGAAACGAGAAGGATCAGAAAGGCGATAAATTTTGATAAAACAAAGAAGTTTCTTTTTGTTGTCCTGTTGTTAAGGAAATAGATAAAGACAGGGAGAGATTTCATGGTGTGTGGTCTCATCCCAGTCTCAGGGAGAGATGGGATGAGCGTTAATAAGCCTTATACGTTATGGAATACGTTAAATAAGAGGATACTTTTTCTGATCAAAAAATATCCCCCTTTCCTTCCTTATTTGTACCTCCTTACTGACTGACAATCACCATGCCGACTTCACTGCGAGCTCGATATTCAGGTTGATACATGGCTTCAACCTCGACTGGCGGCAGAGTGTACATACCCGGCGTAACCGCCCGAACCAGATAGGCAACCTGGAACCTACTCATCTTTGGATTGCCCTTCACTTTGGGCAGTGCATCTGTAGCAAAAGCTGCCACAAAACGATCATCCCGAGCATCTACATAACGATTGCTGGTCAGTTCCAAATTCTGAAGCCAGCTATAGGTCGTATCAAACTCGGTAATGGGTCGTTCAATTTCAAAACCCGCTGGCAGCAAATCAACTAACAGGGCTTGGAAATCAGCCCCAGTTGCCACCTCGCCTTTAAGGATCACTACCAGGAGTTCTCCCTGTTGAAAGGCATCCACTGGCATGGGTTCCCCTGTGGTATTATAGTATTCTCGAAAAATCGTGAATCCCTTTTCCACTGCTTTTGGTGCTTGAATAGGTGCGCCTTGCACTGTGGTGACCAACCAGATAGCCTTGTCCCCGTTATTGGTCAGAGCAACTGAACTCTTGAGCAGTTCGTTTCCATCTCGTTGCAGGGTAAAAAAGGTGCTGGTTGGTTTTAGCTGTTCTCTTTTCTTCTTTTGAGAAGTTTCCGCCTCATCTTTCAGCGGTTCACTGCTTCCAAAGTTCAGGGCAGCCTTAATCCTGTTGAGCAAAGACGCCTTTTCCTCTTCTGGCCTTTTTTTCTTTTCAGCCTTTTCAGCCTGTTGTGCAGCAGGTTGCTCTGCAATAGTAAGATCAAGCGGGTTGTTTGGTTCAAGGGTTAGGGAGGCCATAATGAGCCATGCCTGTTCTTGGGTGGACAGGTATTTTTCCTGAGCAAACAGGTGAATCAGCTGCTGCCATGCCGGAGCAGGGTCAACCTTCTTTATGCCGGATTCAGCAATAATATGAATTATACCTGCTATGTCACGGAGGCGTGATCCATATTCATAGTTTTTCCAAGAGACTGTAGAGTCGTTTACCTGATCCAAGGCAGCCCTGATCCCCTTTATGGCCCGATTTCGATCACCGAACAGGGCCAAGGCTCCAGCAAGCTGGGCTTTTGCCAAGGGGGAAGGGATCTTCTTGAACCAGGTATCAAAGAGATAACGGGCATCCTCATGACGACCCTGGCCACTTTTGGCAAGCACCCAATGGGCATAAGCGAGGGGTGTCAGCTCCTTCTCTTGAGGTGAGTTGGCATTTTTCACTTGCTCAGTCAGCCACTGCATCCCTTTTGTATAAAAATAATCAGATATGATATATCCCTTTTCTTGGGCATAACTGAGAAAATCCAGAGCATAAGGTGAAAGCCACGGCTCAACCCTGCCGCTGTCTGACCACAGGGAAAAGCTCCCATCCCCTCGTTGCTTCTGGAGAATTCGATCAATGGCCTCTTGAACTCTGCCTGGCAACTCCTTATCCAGCGGCACGCCAAAGCATTCTGCGAGCAAATTGGTAAAGAGTAAGGGCATGGCCCGGCTGGTCAACTGCTCTAAACAACCGTAGGGATAGCGGTCAAGCTGGTCCAACAGGCCCGGTACATCCAGATTGGGCAGACTGGAAAGACGTAAGGCAACCTGAGCAGTTTCTGGATACAGACCGTTGACTGTCTCTTTATTCAGAACAACAGATTCGCCTGGATGAAGCAGGGCAAAGCGACGCTCCAGAGTGGGCAGATATTTTCCCCGAACATGCAGAGGAAAGTCGCCTGCATAGCTATATTTTTTTGGCCCTGTAACCTGAACATGGAGGTTGCCTGCGCCGATCTTGTCTGCCTGTATTGGAAAGCGCAGATTTTCTCGTTTTCCTGGTTTTAACGTAATGGTTACAGAAGCAGCCCTGTCCGGGTTCTCCATTGCCACAGCACCCTCTGCTGTCCAGATGATACGGTACTCACCTGCTGGGCCGTCAATATTTTCTAGGAGCAACTGGATATTGGATTCATCGCCTTGGGCCAAATAACGGGGTAGGGCTGGCGAAATCACAACAGGATCATTCACCTGAAGGTTTTGGCTGGCTGACCCCAGTTGGTCCTGCGACCACGCCACAGCCATCAGCCGAAGCCTGCCGTTAAAGTCTGGGATATCAAAGGGAACCGTGGCTATCCCGTCTTTTCCAACCTCAACTACTCCAGAAAAGAGCGAAACCACCTTGATATTTGATTCAGGTGCTCCACGCATGCCGTTTTCACCAGCACCGGTGCGCAGAGTAAGGGGCTTACTTTGCGGAGGATCAATCAACTGCCCATACAGATCTCGCACTTCCAGCCCTAACTGCTGTTTATTAAAGAACCAGGCCAAAGGATCAGGGGCAACAAAGTTGGTCAGGCGCAAAACACCATCATCCACCGCAGCCAAGGTGAGATGCACTGGTTTATCTGAAACAGCATCCTTAATCTCCACAGGTACCTTGAGGATCTGGCGAGGACGAATTTTGTCGGGTGTCTTAATGGCTACCTGTAAGCGTTGTGCAGCCGGATCAATATTGAGCCATACCAAGCCCACAGCCCGACCTGCACCCTGTTTTTTATCTTTACCAGGACGATAGACCGTCACCAGGGCATAGACTCCAGCGCCCCAGTTTGCCTTCACTGGAATCTCCAAAGATCCCTTGCTCTCAACAAGGGAGATGTTACGGATACCGTGGATAAAACTGTTGGCCAGAACCAGACTTGCCTGACCAGGGTAGGGCGATTCTATCGTCAGTTTGGCAATATCACCAACCTGATACTGCTGCTGATCTAGCTCTACCTTGACAGCGTCCGGTGTATCACTTTTGCCGATAAGCTGTTCACCCGCAGTAAAATGAAAGCTCGTGGCCACCTCACCTCTTGTATTGAGCAGCTCAAGGCGATATCTTCCTCTGGTAACGGGCAAGGCAAGGGGGATCGGACTGGTCTCTTGCAAGGTAAGCTGATTTCGTACCTCCTCATGATGACGAACAATTCGCTCATAGCCCCAGTTACCGTTTTTTTGAAACCACTGGTAATCAACCTCTTCCCGAATAAGACGGTAGCCTATCTTGCCTTTTTTTTGCGGGAGGCCGGTACTGTTCAGGGCAAGAACAGAAAATTGTACAGTACTGTTCGCCTGCACCCGTGCCTCTGTAAATTCTGGGTGTACTCCCACGTATTGGTCCAGATGGCGCACTGGCACCTTGGTGGTTGCAGCCACTGTTCTCCCATCAATATCCATGACCTCAGCATAAATCACCGCTCGCAGAGGTTGGCGGGTGGTCTCCTGTTGTCCATTGAGTTGCAGCGATAAAATACTCTGTCCCTGGGCATCTGTTCTACTCTCTCCAAGTTCAATCTCGCCAATACCAGGTTCTTCCCCATCCCGACCAAAAAAGAACTGGCTAAAGTTGGGAAAAGGATGCGGATCATACTCAAGGTTTATCCTGGCCTGAACCTGCAAATCAGACCCCGGCGAACCGTAAAGATAATCAGCCTGCACCAGGGCCTTGACCCCTTGCTGAGGAGTTAAGATTCCCTCAGCCTCTAAACGGGCCTCCAAGCGAGGTGGTTTAAACGATTTGACTAAGAAACTGGTTTGGCCGACCGGTTCTAGGTCGCCATCCACAGAAAGGGTTGCTGTCCAAGAGCCTGAGCGGGCTGCGGGTGGCAGGTTCATGGTTTTACTATATCCACCAGCCACATCTGGCTTGAGGATGCGTTCCAGTTTCACCTTGGCATCAGGGCCTTTCAGGCGCAAGGTCAGGGGCGGTGCATTGATGGCTCGACCCAACTGATCTCGAACCAAGGCCACAAGATGCACAACCTCCCCAGGGCGATAGATGCCTCGTTCCGTATAGACAAAGGCATCCATTGGGCCAGGACGAGTGCGTCCACCTACGCCTCGGTCACTGAAATCAAACGGAGCCTGGTTGAGCTGAAGAAAGGTAAAGCCGTATTGACTGTCTGTGGAAACCAACTGGGCTGGGGCCTTTCCACCCTTGCCACGGAGCAAACCAGGAGCAAAATCAACCTGCCCCTGTTCATCTGTAGTCAGGGTGGCCAAGGGAGTATTGTTTCGGGCAGCAAGAACTATCTTCACACCAGCAAGAGGCAGGGCTGTTTCCAGACTCCGTGCAAGGACAGTGAGGCCGTCATCCCCTTGCAGGGCCGTAAGTCCGATATCGGTTTTAACCAGCCATTGACTGGCCGCCCCTTGCCAACGTTGGAGGGTGGATTTGCTGTTCTCAGCAACCAAGATGTAGAGACCTGGATCGGCAAGATGCTTCTGCGGCAGGGCAAGAGCAGTCAGTGTTTTTTTATCCTCCTCACCCTTGATTTCGGTTGTCCCTTGCCAGACCAGCTCGCCCTTGTTCTCTTCAATGGTTTGCAGATCATAGGCGTCAAGTTTTTGGCGAAAGCGATTCCTGACAAAATCACCCAAGATATTGCGTTCGTGAATACGGTAGAGACGCAGTTTCACCTTGTTCACATTCATCGTGTGCAGGCCCACAGCAGCAGAGGCATCAGCAAGGATATAATCGTTGCGGTTAAACCAGAGAGCAGCAGGACTATGTCCTGTGGTGATATGTACGGTTGCCGTATCCATAAGCACCTTGTTCTTGCTTTTCAGCCCCTTGCGTAGGATAACCTTGTATTTGGTACTGTTGGCTGCCCCGTTGATGCAGAGTTTTTGATACTCTACTGAAAAGTCTCCCTGTAAAGCAGGAACGGTTTGGATATAATCCCCGTAATGCGTCTTGTCTGGACGCAGCAGTTGATCATTGACGTTGATACAAAGCCGAGGATGACCTGAGCTGGTATCTGCCTTGTAGGTTTGAATCAGTAATTTTTTATCCGCAGTCTGCTTAATGCGGACCCGGGCCAACTTTTCTGCATTTTTCTTGTTGCTCTTCAGCGTATTGAGCTGTTCATAGATATCAACCGCAGCCGGAGTCCAGTTCCGGTACGAGGTAGTGCGTTTTTCTAGGGCCTCGCCAACCAACAAGAGGGCTGTTCCCCGGACCCTGTTCGTTGTTGCTGTGGTATAGGCCAACCAGCCACTTTGACTTGCTTGGGGCCACTGTCTGGCACAGCTGCTCGCCTTTGCCACGGCCAGCCAGAGATCGGCATTGAGTTGACCCGAAAAAAGGGCTGCCTGCCTGTACAGGGAAAGGGCGGTAGAGCATTTCCTTTCTGCAATCATAATATCTGCAGCCTGATGCAGGATATCAGCCTGTTGCGGCTTAGGCGGGACATTCCCCTTGGCTGTATAGCTTGCTACTAACTCGCTGGCCTCTTTTTTCAAGGTTTCCAAGCCATACTCTTTGGCCTGGACAGAGCCAGTTAAACCGGCAAAGAACACGGTAAAGAGGAGAAAGAGGAGTGATACTGCACGGAGAGTTGTTTTCATGGGGACTCCATTCTAAAGAAAAGAAAAACAGGGAAAAGGGTCACACTAAAAAAATGGGTGCGTTGCTTAAAGATAGATACCATACGATTGCTTTTTTAGGCAATCTTTTTTTTGGCCTGCCCTGCTCACACCTGCTGTTCCCCATCCCTTTCCTTTTTTATTAAAATTTCTTGATTTTTTCTTTAGATTGTAGTTATACAGATAAAAGTAAAGTCATTATACTGATTACTTGCCAAAGAAAAACAAGTCCCCGATACATTAAGGAAAGAACATGGTTACAACACACCCACTGCCTGGGTCAAACGTGGTAGGACGGGGAATTTATCTCATGCCCCGCCAACCTTATCAGCTCCGAGACCTGTTGTTTACAGCCAAGGGAATCTTGACGGGAAAAGAAAAAACGCAGCAGTATTTTTCCAAAGAGACCAAACAGACATACACTGTTCCAGAAGGATACGAGGTAAATGACAGTCCTCCGATGCCAGCTGCAAAAGCCCTGAATCAGATGACGATTGAGGAGTCCTTTGAGCGTTTTGAAAAATCTACCGCTCTGGATGCTAAAATGGCAGCCGGGAATGGCATGTTCAGTGTCAGCGCTAATATCAGCAGCTCCAGTCAGGTACGGAGCGATGAAGACGCCTATTATGCTATGCGGAGTTCCTTTATTCCGCTGTGGAGTGTCTATCTGCCAGTTGTTTCCAGTTTTTCAGAGGAGGAACTCTTGCACGACATTCCTGTTCCCTTTCGACAACGTGAGCGGTCGGCATATCATGCTTTTTTTGCACGATACGGGACCCATTATGTACGACGTGTTTGGGTTGGAGGAAAGGCAGATCTTACCTTTATCATTGCCAAATCATCTGAAATGTCCAAAGAGGATATTCAAGCGGGACTTTCAGCAAGCTATGGAAGTTTAGGCGATGCCCAACTCAACAGCGGTACGCAGCAACAGAAAGAACAGTTGCAGGCCAATTCTAACTGCCTTGTTACCGGCAAGGGAGGTGACGAGTTACTGCTGGCCTCTCTTGGCAGTCTGGATGACAAACTGTATAATCAATGGCTGGCCTCCATCAACAACAATCCGCAGGTTATTGAGCTGGAAGTGGAAGGCATCTGGACGCTGCTAGAGGATAAAGCCAAAGCGCAAGCCTTACAGACTGCATACAGAACAGCCACTGTTTTTCGGCCCATTTCTTCCATGTTACGGGTAAAAGAAAACATCCTGTTTATCCGACGAGATAAGTACACATCGTATAACACGCTCCAGGAGTACAGTCAGCAGGAACAGTCTGTGAACCTGTTGTGGCCTGCATTGGCAAAAGCCGGGATTTACGAGATTGATGCTGTTTTTGAGGCAAGCGATTTGATTTCTCCTGAAGGAAAAGATCTAAGCGGCAAGGCATTTTTCTTTGATGAAGAAAGAGTTGTCTTGATGGACTTGGAAAGCAAGAGTATTTATCCAGACTATCCCTTATCCATTCAGGATGCCTGGCCCGGACTGCCATTTTCCCGGATTGATGCTGCGGTGAATGCAGGTTCTGATGCCCTTTATTTTTTTACAGGCAATCAGTATGTACGCTATAACTATAAAGAACAGCGAGTGGAAGACGGCTATCCCCAGCAAATCAGTCAACGCTGGGCTGGCGTGACCTTTGACAGAATTGATGCTGCTGCTTACTGGGGCAATGGCAAGGTGTACTTTTTCAGAGATGATCAATATATTTGCTATGATATGACAATGTACCGTGCAGATCCTGGATATCCCAAGAGCGTTGTGGGCAACTATCTGGAAGACATGAAGTTTTGAAGGATACTAGCGATGAAAGAACAGCAAAGTAAGCCGCAAAGTAAAGAAGTACAGGCAGAAAAGATTATCAAAAAATATACGGCAGGAGGTGCAGGGATCGGTCTTTTCCCCTTACCCCTTGTGGATTTAGTTGGCATTACAGCATTGCAGGTCAAATTAGTACATGCCTTGGCTCTTCTGTATGAGATCGAATTTTCCGAACAGCGGGTCAAAGCGCTTATTGCAGGACACATCGGAGGCGGGGGGACTGTGATAATATCGCCAAGGTTGGCGGGTACCCTGAAACTTCTTCCTATAACGGCTCCTTTTTCTCTTTTTGCCACCTCTGCATTAGGTGCGATGACGACCTATGCGGTTGGCAAAGTTTTTCTTCTGCATTTTGAAACCGGTGGTACCCTGCTCGACTTTGATCCTCATGCTCTGCGAGAGTATTATATGAAGTATCTGAGCAAAGCAGAAAGTACGGCTGCTCTTGATATGAAACGATCCTATGTTGGGGTAAAGCCTTAATGTTAGAATATAAGCTGTAAAAACTGGGTGACTCAACAGAATTCTTGAAAACTTTGCAAGGTAAAAAAACTGGATCATCGAGTGTCAGCTCTTTCAGGGTCCAGTCGTCCAGTGGTTCTCTGATGGACTTGAAGGTTAGCAGATTGTGCTTTTTCATGCCTTCCAGTCCGTCCGGCAGTGGATCAATGAATTCGCCTCCATCCTACTCGGCTATTTTCCCGGCGGCTTCTGCTTGGTATCAGCGGTGGCGGAGGTCAACCTGCCTCAACCGCCCATTTTCGACTGCAACAGTCGCGGCTTGCGTTGCACCACCTTGCGCCCGGAAGTTTTTTCAAATTCACGTAACGAGATGCAAATACGTTTGAGATCATGACCGTATTTTTCAGCGTGCTCGTTACGAAAACAACGAATCTCAGCAACTATTGGATCTTCAATCATATCTCTTCTCCTAACTCCTCGGGGGAACACAGTGTATGCAGACAGGGCAAGGATATGGTGGGATATAAAAGAACTGCTCTGAACCATGCTTGACTCAGAGCGTTGTTTGTCAATGGAGATGAGGAAAGACTCTTTCTCCGGTGGCTCCTGTTCGGTATCAGCGGTGACGAAGGAACCCGTATCCGAGGAGGCAAAGGCTACGTCGTTGAGGGATCTGTTGTATGCGCGTCAGGCGTTGCTCTGCTCGCTGTCTTTTACGGCATCAAACAGTTCTTTCAGGTCAGGATTGCCCAGCCACTGTTTTCTTTCTTTTGTATAATCTCCCCAGCCGGTTTCGGATTGCTGTAAGAATCTGACCATTCCGACTGTTCCGAGTTTCTGAGCAAGAGCTGTTATACCGATCCTTCTCACCTGTTCAAGAGTCATTGCCTGGCTGCTCATTGTTTCACCATATCTTTCTTAACCAATTTAATGGATTATCAACTTTCATATCCGATAGGATTTTATTGTTCCTGGATTTCTTTACCAACTTGTCATCTGTTGAAAGAAATACATCCGTATTTGCTTTTTTTGCACAACATAAATGCAACGCATCATAGGACTTGACGCCGAGATGCTTCAGCTTTTCCGCCAGTGTATAAATATCATTATCCAGCGTAACAACATGAGATGCTTTGTCACACAACCGAAGAATCCGGTGTTTTCTGTCGTTATTCGGAATCTGATTGACTTCATACAAAACGACACTGCTGCTGATCCATGTCCAGCCACTTTTTTCCAATCGTCTGAAAATACTTAAAACTGCCTCTGCTTCCAAATGGACTCTGTCCTGAGTCTGATCATCAAACGGGCGATTGAGGCAGCATACATCTAAGTAGATTTTCATATTTACGCAACACAGGGCGTTGTTTGTTTGTTGAGATGAGGAAAACCTCTTTCTCCGGTGGCTTCTGCTTTTGCTTTGGTATTAGAATTAGCTGTGAAGAAGGTCATAGGAGTGAAAATAATCGCGGTAGGGATACCAGTTACCCGGCACCCCCCGCACAGATCCGTACGTGAGGAACTACCTCATACGGCTCCTACCTCGGGTCAGATGACGCGTAGCCGCTGGTTCGGATACGGATGCT
>QYLO01000074.1 GCA_022766165.1 Candidatus Electrothrix gigas | reverse complement strand
GCGACCATAGTTGACAAGGCTCTCCAGTTCCTTAATAGTGGGCATGCGCCAGTCGTTGACTCCGCACAGGCCAGCACTGTTGACCCGGTTCACATAAGCCTCGGTATTGCAGAATGTGGATGGATCGCCGTTGTTGTAGCCATAGCAAAGTCCGCTGCTATCATTATTGGCTGAACCAGTGTAGTACCATGCATAGGTATCATCCTTATCATGCAGCCCGTCATCATCGGTCTTCACCTCCCAAATCAGACCGGTGACATTATCCCGCACACAGGCCCAGGGTGTGGTCGCATAGTCCACTGTTTGATCAGGCAGCGGCTTGCCGTTGCTGTCCAACTTGGTGTAGCTGAATCCAGCATGACCATCAGAGTCGTCATTATGCGTTGTATCCCGACCACGAAAACAGTCCTGCGCCGCAACCACGTTGTCGCCGTCTGGTGTAGTGGAGGCAACACAGGTCGTATTGTTGCCGGATGCATAGTTACCACTCCACGTTATACCGGTGTCGTTCAATGCTTGTACTTGCACTGTGTTCGGTTCATGCGCCGCTGGAATCAGCAGTTTAAAATCGCCTGCACTCAGTGAGGACGAATCAGCCTTAATCCGCACCCAGATCGATTCCTGTGGCTGGAGAACACCGATTGCGCCGGGAGTACTGTCGTCTTTGGTCTGATAGCTGCTACCGTTCCAGAACCAGTATTCCTTGGCCATGAGATTGGCTGTTGCAGCCTCTGAAGGCGTATACTGGGTCCACGTTGTGCCGTCTGAAGACGCAATCCGTACATCATCCCAGGACACGGGATAGGGAAAGGGATGACCGACAATCTGCCATAAGTTCCTGCCAGAGGACGGGGTGAGGTCAACGGCAAAGCAGTTTCCCATTAGGCCGCTACCGTAGTCAGAACAGGGTACGGTGGGCGTGGCTGTGCCGTCAAGGAGCAGGGTTCCAGCCTTGTAGGAGTAGAGCCAGTTGCCGGTGCCAGGTACCAACGAATCGCTTCCAGTCTGTTTCACGTAGTTCTGTGCCGTAGGAGCAGAATCCCATGTAAAAGAAAGCCAGCCTGTGTTGTGCGGGCCGTTGAGGTCGTCATCGTACTGACTGGCAAGGTCAGCAGGAATTGGCTCGCAGGAGGGCGCAGTCATCAGCCAGGTGTTGGCAGGTAGGGGGCGGCCAGCTCCACAGGGGGAGGGAGGAGAAGGGGGGTCGGTGAGAGCATCTGCGCTGCCTATGCCGCAACAGAAAACAGCAGCCAGTGGAACAGCCACCCGTCGTATGATCTTTCTTTGTTTTTTCTTATGATACAACAATTTTTTTTGCATAAAAACACCTCCTGAAAGTAAATGTCACAACAAGCCAATGTACGATACTGAGAACAGAATATAGTAAACTATTGAAAAAACGATTTTATTCTCCGATCACGGAAAAACAACATCAAAAACACATTCTTTCAATACAAAGCAACTTACCTGCCTAAAAAATATTGTCAATCAAATAGTACAATCACCTATTCATATCCCATTGGCGGTTCCTGATTCGTGTAACTCTCAAAGGTGGTGATGTGCCCAAGAAAGGTCAGTTTCACAGTGCCGATAGGTCCGTTACGTTGCTTGCCTACAATCAGCTCGGCAATCCCCCGGTTGGGATTATCCTCGGCCTTGTTATACACCTCGTCTCTGTAAATAAACATAATAACATCAGCATCTTGCTCGATTGCGCCAGATTCCCGAAGATCCGAAAGCTGGGGTCGTTTGTCGGTACGGCTCTCCAGACTTCGGTTGAGCTGGGAAAGGGCAATCACCGGTACATCTAATTCCTTGGCCATTGCCTTGAGAGAACGCGAGATGTCGCTGATTTCCTGGGTACGGTTCTCAATCCGGGAATTCCCCTGCATGAGCTGGAGATAGTCCACCACCACCAAGCCGAGATTATGCTCGGATTTCAGTCGTCTGGCCTTGGCCCGCATCTCCAGCACCGTCATTCCGGCGGTATCATCAATAAAGATCGGTGAATCGGCCAGCATACCCGTGGCTCTGTTTAACTTGTGCCAGTCATTTTCCTGTAAATGGCCGGTCCGAATGCGTTGGGAATCAATCCGGCCCACAGAGCAGAGCATACGCAGGGCAAGTTGTTCCATCGACATTTCCAGACTGAATACCGCCACTGGCACCTTATTAATCAGAGCAGCATGTTGCACTATATTCATGGCCAACGCCGTGTTGTGCGTTACAATATAATCGTCTGTAATGTAGAGTTGTGATGGATGACTGACAGCAATACATTGAGTTTCCGTTATCCGGTCTGGAATAATGCTGATGACATTCAGGCGATGAATACGTTGCCGCTTTCTGATCCGTCGCTGTTTTTCTTCAAGCAGAGACAAGGACTCGGCATCGGGAATTTGCAAGTTGCATGTATAGGCAATCTGATCGGTATATTTTTTTTTGCGGTAGGTATAAATGGTCTTTTTTTCAAAGAAACGTGCTATTCCTCCGAGTGACCGAACAAGAGAGACCGTATCTTCTGCAAGTTGTCTGCTGCATGTGCAGAATCGGATGGCACCAAATTTCTCCACCCAGCCGTCAGAATCCAAAAGACCTGCGAGAAGACGCAGGCGCATCTGACGGGAGGCTTGCAGATAACAGGAAGGGATAAATTTCGCTTCCGCCCGACAATCCCAGAGACCAAGTTCTTGCAATGATGCAACCAGAGGGTTTTCCCGCACCCCTGATACTCCTTTGCAATGAACGCCACCTTTGATGATAATACGGTAATCGTATTGTCCCGAATATTTTACCTCCATCCCGCTGCCCACTGCGGCCTTGACTCGTTCCAGCATCTGCTTACTTGTTGTGCTGAATCGTAAAGAACCACCGCTGAAGGTTCCATCCCCTATCAGGACACCTAATAACCAGGGATCAATCGGAAGATCAGCTTGCGAGCCGTAATCGCCGCTGAAGGTATCAATCCACATCCTTTTCTGATATCGCTTTCGCTCAAGCAGTTCTATCAGCCTCGCTGTTGTCACGATGCGGGAACACGACCAATTGCGATAATGGATTTTCCAGAGATGCTCGGCACAGCATTGTGTTGAACGCCCATCTGCAAAGGTGACTGTATACACCTGCCGTTTACCCTGCGGATACAAGCCAACAACCTGCGATGGTTTGCCGTCAATCGAAGCGAGTTGATCCCCGATCTCAAGTTCTTTTATCCGCTTAAAACCTTGAAGCGTTAAGACCTTTGCCTCAAGGGGCTGTGCTTTGCCCATAGATGGCCGACCAGCCAGAACAATCATATCAGCAGGTTGCAGACCAGCTGTCATCCTGTCTAGTTCATCGTATCCAGTAGATATCCCGGTGATATGCTCTTTACGCTTGGCAAGATTTTCCACTCGCAAAAAAGCCTTGGGAATAATCTTGGACATGGGTTCAAAGCCCTGTTTGTTCTTGGCCTGAGCTATTTCAAAAATCGTCTGCTCTGCCTTATCAATTAAGGCTTCAAGGTCATCCTGGGCATCATAGCAACGAGCCGCCACATCGCTACTGGTTTCGATGAGTTTTCTTAGAATAGATTTTTCTCGTATAATCCTCGCATGATGAACAAGCATTCCTGTAAAAGGAATAACATCGGTCAGCGAGACGAGATAGGCAGAACCACCAACCTGTTCCAGACGATTCTGATCACGTAAGGCGTTGGTCATTGTCACCAGATCATGCGGCTCACTGCGTTCAAAGAGCTTGACCATAACTTCAAAAATGATTTTATGGGCAGTTCGGTAAAAATCATCAGGGGAAAGAATCTCAACAATCTTTAATAAGGACTTATCCTGAATTAAAATAGTGCCAAGAAGGGCTTGTTCTGCTTCCACATTTTGGGGTGGAAGCATTGTGGGTGAAGGAGGTGCAGAGCCTCCGTTTTCAAAGAAGGCTGAATTATCAGACACGGGTAACCACGAGGGAGATGATATCTGCATATACAGATAGGGTACAGACAGAGGACGAGCAGAGT
This sequence comes from Candidatus Electrothrix gigas, assembly GCA_022766165.1. GTDB lineage: Bacteria > Desulfobacterota > Desulfobulbia > Desulfobulbales > Desulfobulbaceae > Electrothrix > Electrothrix gigas. The sequence goes on along the minus strand of QYLO01000074.1, from coordinate 12,093 downwards.
AGAGGCAGATAGTTACTGTATACTCTCAACAAAAAACGGCGTATCACCTGCTAGGCAATAGCTAGGCAACACGCCGCTCAAAAAAATGTGCATTGAAAAATTACATCTGTTCAACTATCACTTCTTCAACTTCTGATTCTGATGCAACCTGTACAGTAATTTCGGTGCTTATCTGGTAGCCGACCTTTACAGTAATCTTGGTTTCCCCTGTACTCTTAATAGGGTCAGCCAGCATAATCGCCCGTTTATCCAGGGTAACGCCCTGTTCTGCTAACTGAGCTGCAATATCACCAGTATTTACAGAACCAAAGAGCCGGCCTTCACGACCAACCTTGCGGGTAATACGAACAGTCCTGTTTTCAAGTTGAGCAGCAAGTTTTTCCGCTGCCTTTTTCTCTTCTGCACAACGTTTTTCTATGGTTGCCTGCTCTCTCTGCAAACGAGCCAGGTTGGCCTTGTTGACAGAAGAGGCCATATTTTGCGGAATAAGATAGTTCCGCGCATACCCCGGTTTAACATTGACAATTTCCCCTTCACGACCAAGGGTATCAATTGTTTTTTTCAGTATAACTTCCATTATATAGTATCCTCATTAAGTACAGGATTATTAATTATTCCGTTGTATCTTTCTCTGTATGATCCAACTTACGAAAATTTGCCCAGGTATCAGCTATTCCAATAATAATGACCAGCAGTACGCCATAGCGTTGCAGGCCAAGAAATACATAGGCGAAAAGACGAAAGGCACGTGGAAGATTCCAGCGGTTCAGAGTGTGCATAACAACAGCCACACCCTGAAGAAAATACAACAGTCCAGCAACACAGACCAAGCTCAAGCCAACAGTCTTTCCCTGTCCGCTGTTTATCAGAAGCAGCACAAAGGAAAAGATAAGAAACCAAATCGTCTTATCCGGCAGTTGCCATTCTTTGTATGGCGGCCAAAAGACCTTTTCAGGTGCCAGCCTGCGCAGGAGAACCCTACTGATAATCATGTTCAGGGTAACAGTCAGCACAACTGTTCCAGCAAGAAGACCAGGCAGGATCTTTGGCAGCAACTCACGCATTTCTGTTATCAACAGTTCAAGGCGATACAGAACATCTACAGGTAACTCGCCGTTTGTCCGATACACTATAATAATTTGCTCTAAAAAGGCATCCAGACTGGTCAGTAATCCTGTATACGGATGCGGCGTCCCAGAGAGGACACTATATCCTGTCCAAAAGAACAGCCATGCTATGGACAGCGTTATAATGCCCGCAATTCCAGCTTGAGCAGGATTTTTTTGTTGAACCGCACTATGGTGTAAACTGTAGCCCACAGGGAGCATGATCAATGTAAAGAGAAACATTGAAAAACGCCCTATGAGTAACGACCCCAAGCCCGCCATGAGCAAACCGTTCCTGATTTCCACAGCAGCCTTTTGCTCATCTGTTGCCGTTTGCAGCAAGAGAAAAATTGGGACAGCAAGCAGGGCGTTTAACCAGCCAATGAATCCCGGTAGAAGTATCGGTAAAAAAAAGAACAGGGCCATCAACAGGGGCCGAGCTGTAAAAAAAGAGTTCTTCTGCTTATTTTGCTGCAAGATGTTTTTTTGATTAGTACTGGATAGATCCGGTATAGGGGATCAGAGCAAGATGCCGAGCCCGTTTGATGGCCTCTGTCAACTGACGCTGATGGGTTGCACAGGTGCCATAAATGCGTTTTGGGATAATTTTGCCACGCTCTGTTACAAAACCTTTCAGCACTTTGGCATCTTTATAATCCATAACCAGCTCTTTATCTGTACAGAATCTACAAACTTTTCGACGATAAAATACTTTTTTACGGGGAGCCATAATTTTTTCTCCTTGTGATTGTTATCTTTTTTGCAAGAGTAGAGAGTTTTATTGCGCTTTTTCTTGCGCTGCATCGTTTGGCTGTTCCTGTTTCGGCGTATCCTTTTCCTCAGCAACCGTCTCAGCCTTTTCCTCTATTTTATCAACGGCCTTGTCTACTTTGCTGTCACTGCTTTCGCCTTCTCTCTCGCCTTCTTCATCCTGCTTGGCAAGTTCCTCTTCCTTAGCAACCTTTGCAGCAGCAAGAGCGGCAATTCTCTCTTTTTCCTGCTCTATCCCGGCAGTGTCTATTTCATCTGCCAACTTTACTGTCAGATAACGGAGTACTCGATCATCAATACGAAAAATACGCTCAATCTCCTGAATTGTGCTTCCAGGCGCAGCATAGTTCATATAAATATAGTAGCCCTGTGTTTCCTTCTTGATCTCATAGGCCAGCTTTTTCATGCCCCAGCGATCACTACTCCGATCAATGTCAATAACCGCACCGTTATCACCTTCAATAATGGCGTTGGTTCGCTCAATAATTTCTACAAACTGCTCTTCACCCAGATTAGGGCGAAGGATGTACGTTGTTTCGTAATGACGCATAGATCCTCCTCACGGTCATAATGGCCCTCACTGTCTGTTCAGAGAGAGCGGGAAGGTTAATTAAAAAACCAAAAAGTTAAAATATTTTTATATACCACCCGGCTTGTAGCGATGTCAACAGAAATACGACCCGTGCCGTAGCAATGGAGTTAATATCGACTATTACTACTCCCACTACTGCAGAGAGTATACCTATCAACCTATCAACCACCAGATAGAGTTCAGATAGAGTTGAGAATTAGCCAATAGAACTGGGTTCAATCTCCACCACTTCAAATTCCCGAACACCGCCCGGCGTCTTGGTGACGACCTCATCACCGACTTCTTTGCCTAAGATGGATCGCCCTAACGGAGCCAACACCGAGATAGAACCTTTTTTTACATCAGACTCTTCTGGCCCAAGCAGTTGATAGGTCACCTCGTCGTCAGTCTCCATGTCCATCAAGGTAACAACTGTGCCAAAAACAGCCCGGCTTGTACTCACGGTTGTGCAGTCAATCACCTCTGCCCGACTGAGCTTATCTTTCAGCTCCATGATCCGCCCTTCGATCATTCCCTGCCGTTCTTTGGCTGCATGATACTCGGCATTTTCTTTTAAATCACCGTGGGCGCGAGCAACTTCAATGGCCTTGACAACTTCATGGCGTTCTACCTTTTCTAACTGCTCAAGCTCATTTTTTAACTGTATGTGTCCGGTTTTGGACATGGGGATACGGTCAACCATACTCATTCCTCTACTACTTTGAATAAATTATTCCTTTCATCCTGTTTACACCATCCATCCTCTCCTTGTGGAGCGAGATAGCAAAGATAGCAAAACATGAAAGTTGATCAGGTGACTTCAAGGAAATACTTCAAGGAGACACCCAGTTCTTAAAAAACAAACAGCCCCATCCAAAAAAAAAGGACAGGGCAGGACAACGACAAATCTACAACAAAAAAACAACAGGAACGTACGTGCTAGGAACGAAAAAAAGCAGCTATGCTCTCAATCACATACTCCTGCTGTTTCTTGCTCAGTTCCGGGTAAATCGGCAGGGCCAATGAATCCTTACTGGCCTGTTCCGCCACAGGGAAAGATTGCGTATTATAGGGGCCTAATGAGTCCAAGCATTGCTGCTGATGGAGACAAACTGGATAATAGACCTCACAGCCAATGGACTTTTCCTGTAAATATTCTCTCAGAGCATCACGGCGTGGTGTCCGAACAACAAACTGATTGTAAATATGCACGTTATGTTGATCCGCATCGGGTGCATCTTGATACACGGCCTGCGGCAAGGTAATCTGCTCTGGACTCAAATCTGTCTGGGCAAAAAGCCTGCGGTACTGCTCACTGTTTTCCCGGCGTTGCTGATGCCATTTTTCCAGATAGGGTAGCTTCACACTGAGTACCGCTGCTTGGAGCGGATCAAGACGAAAGTTGCCGCCAATTTTGGCATGATAATACTTGGGCTTGGCCCCGTGATTCCTGTAGCAACGCAGGGTTTCAGCAAATGCAACATCACAGGTGGTGATCATACCACCGTCGCCCATGCAGCCGAGATTCTTAGACGGAAAAAAGGAAAAACAGCCTGCAAGCCCCATAGAGCCTGCTTTTTTCCACACCACCTCTCCACCAGAATCTATCAAAGGATACTCAGCACCGATAGCCTGCGCCGCATCTTCAATAAGGGGAATATCATACTGTTGAGCCAGCCGCATCAAGGCTGACATATCTGCGCATTGACCAAAGAGATGCACTGGCATGATGGCCTTGATCTTGCGCTTGCCAGCCGCATCAGCCAACAAAACCTCTTCGGCCTTGACCGGATCAAGATTCAGGGTCTGTTTGTCCACATCGGCAAAGACTGGCCTTGCCCCAGCCCGAATGATTGACCCCATAGTGGCAAAAAAGGTATAGGGCGTGGTCAGTACCTGATCACCGGGCTGAAACTCCAAGGCCATCAGACTGGCTACCAGAGCGTCTGTGCCGCTGGAAACCCCGATTGCCGCTGCAACCCCGCTGTATTCAGCAATTTCCTGCTCCAGCTTGGCTACCTTTGGCCCGAGGATATACCGGGTTGAATCAACGACCTCGGTTATTTCCTGAATAATTTGCTCACGAAAAAATGCTGTCTGCGGTTGCAGATCTAAAAGAGGTACCTTCATTGCGAAACTCCGGGCCTGTCTTTCTCCCATCCCTTAAAAAGGGTTGAGGATGTTTATTACATTATAATTGTGCAGATTTTTTTCAACGTTGATCAGTACCAGTTGCCGGAACAATCCGCTCAGAGGTGATAAAATCTTCCACATCAGGCAACTCCTTCTCAAAGATCCCCTTGAGCTTTTTGAGCAGATTTGCCTCAATCTGGCGAACCCGTTCCCGTGAGATACCAAACCTGTCAGCAATCGTCTGAAGCGTCTCAGGTTCATCATTGAGCAGGCGGGTTGTGAGAATAGCCTTTTCTTTTTCATTCAGGTCATCTTCAAGACTGGTCAGCACACCGGCAATACAGTCACGAACCTCATGACCAGCCACAATATCCTCTATTCCTGGCCCCTGATGGGGAAGGAAACTCTTCTGCTCATCTTCTGAATCATTGCGCACCGGTGCTTCGAGAGAAACATCCCAGCCGTCCATACGCTGATCCATCTCAACGATTTCGCTTTCTTTGACGTTCAGCCGTTCTGCCAGCAATTTGACGTCCGGCTTAAAGCCCTGGGCCTCAAGCAGCTTTTTTTCTTTATTCAGACTAAAGAAGAGCTTGCGCTGGGCCTGAGTGGTACCGATCTTGACTAACCTCCAGTTATCCATAATAAATTTAAGAATATAGGCGCGTATCCAGTAGGCTGCATAATAGGAGAACTTGACCCCGCGATAGGGATCAAACTTTTTGGTGGCCTGAACCAAGCCCACATTGCCCTCTTGGATTAGATCCATAAAATTCTGCATCCAGTACTTCTGGAAATCCATTGCCACCTTGACCACCAGACGGAGGTTGGACGAAACCAGTCGGTAGGCCGCATCAGGGTCACCGGTTTCTTTGAAACGAACAGCCAACTCTTCGGTTTCTTCACGACTGAGCAGTTCATACTGGCTGATCTCCTGAAGATAGCGATGCAGGGCAGGATTGCTGACTGCTGGTAAATTTTCATCAGTAGACGTGACAACCAACGGATTATGTTGTTGACTGACCTTCTTAATTGTTCCGACTTTTTTTTCCTCACTCTCACTCATAGTTTATAACACACATCTCGCCTCTTCAGGGCGGAACAACAGAACATGCAATATGCAGCAATATGAAAGCCGCTCGGTGCTTTTATATAAAAAATAGATGGACTCCAACGTCTTTTCTGGACAAAATACTGCCTGTGATCTCTCTGTACAGCCTGCGGACAGACAATTACGGGGCATTCTACCTCATCTTTTGTAAAAGTTCACGGCAATAAGGTAAAAAATATCTAGGGGTCAGGAAAGCAGTCCTGTCTCTGCTCAAGGTAGTTTAAATTTCCTCCTGTTTATGCTACCTTCCCGGAAGTCTGTTCACGCTCTGCAAACAACCGAGAACTCGGAAGAGGGGCAAGAGGAGAGGCAGGCAAAGGACAGCGTCTGAGGAAGAGCATCTCATAACCGCCCAGCTACAGCTATATACGACCGGGCAGAAATAAACAAAGAACATACATAAATGAAAAACATACGTAACTTTAGTGTAATCGCCCATATTGATCACGGCAAATCCACCCTATCCGACCGAATGATTCAGCTCTGCGGGCGAGTCACGGATCGGGAATTTAAAGACCAGCTTCTTGATAATATGGATATTGAACGGGAACGGGGCATTACCATCAAGAGCCAAACCATCTGCCTGCCCTACATCGCAACAGACGGACAGGAGTATGCCTTAAATCTGGTTGATACGCCAGGCCATGTTGATTTCAGCTACGAGGTCTCTCGGGCCTTGACAGCCTGCGAAGGTGCTCTGCTCCTCATTGATGCAGCCCAGGGCATTGAGGCCCAGACCTTGGCCAACCTCTATCTGGCAATGGAAAACGATCTGGAAATTATCCCAGTGATCAATAAAATCGACTTGCCAGCAGCAGAGCCGGAAAAGGTTGCTGAGGAGATTGAGCAGGATCTGGGGCTGGACAGTGAGATGATCCAGAAATGTTCGGCCAAAACCGGTGTAGGAGTTCAAGATATCCTAGAGGCCATAGTTACCTACCTGCCTCCACCCGAGGGTGATCCTGCCAAGCCCTTAGAGGCCCTGATCTTTGATGCCAACTATGATCCCTATCGGGGAACGGTTATTTCGGTACGGATCATTAACGGCACCCTGAAACCGGGCGAGCAGATCTTGTTTATGAATAACAGGTCTGAGTACCGGGTCGAAGAGGTAGGACAGTTTCATCTGACCCGGACCCAGCAGAAGAGCCTATCAGCCGGTCAGGTTGGTTATATTATTGCAGGCGTAAAAAACGTTTCTGATACCAAACCCGGCGACACCATCACCCATAAAGATGCCCCCTGTTCTGCTCCGTTGCCTGGTTTTCAGGAGGTGCAGCAGGTGGTCTTTTCCTCGATCTATCCCATTTCCACGGATGATTATGAGAACTTGGCAGCAGCCCTGGAAAAACTCAAGCTCAACGATGCCGCTCTGACCTTTCAAAAGGATACCTCTGCGGCGCTGGGCTTTGGTTTTCGCTGCGGCTTTCTGGGACTGCTCCACCTCGAAGTGGTTCAAGAGCGGTTGGAGCGGGAGTTTGACATTCCCCTGATCCTCACGGTTCCCTCGGTACGCTATCAGATAACCCTCCAGGATGAGACCGAACTGACTGTGGAAAACCCGTCTCATTTTCCTGATCCCGGTGCCATTACCCGGATTGAAGAACCCTTTATCAAGGCCACCATCCTGATCCCAGAACGTTATATGGGCGCAATCATGACCCTGTGCATGGAGCGACGGGGTGAGAACACCAACTACCATTATCCCATGCCAGGACGGATTGAGTTCACCTGTGAGCTGCCCTTGGCTGAGGTGATCTATGATTTTTATGATAAGCTCAAATCCGTGACCCAAGGTTATGGCTCCTTTGATTACGAGTTGATTGACTACCGGCCCAGTGATCTGGTTAAACTGGATATCCTGGTCAACAGCGAGCGGGTGGATGCCCTGTCCCAGCTCACCCACCGGGATCGTTCCCGTGAACGTGGCCTGAAAGCCTGCGAGAGCCTGAAAGAGGAAATCCCTCGCCAGATGTTTAAAATTGCGATTCAGGCCGCTATTGGTGGTTCCATTGTGGCCCGAACCAATGTTGCTGCCTTGCGAAAGGATGTGACCGCCAAGTGCTATGGTGGTGATATTTCACGAAAGCGCAAGCTGCTGGAAAAGCAGAAGGCGGGTAAGAAGCGGATGAAGACCGTGGGCAATGTCGAGATTCCGCAGTCGGCGTTTTTGTCGGTTTTGAAGTCGGAGCAGTAAAAAAGTAATTGGTAGATACGCCCGTTTGTACAGCTCAACTTATCAGTTGCAGATACGGAATTATTTTATTTTTGATACGATACAAACAAGAAGCTAAATTAAGTTACATCATTTTAACATCCTTACTCAGGAGGAACACCATGGAAATTCGTATGATGCGGTTATTTTTCTGGCTCATTATTATTGCGCTGCCAATGACATCCATTGCAGGAACACAGGATGACTTTGCCCAAGTCGCTGAAAAAATGGCACCGGATATCAAGGAAAAAGCTGTTGCCAAGATGAACGGTCAGCATTTTCGTCTTGCTGTCTTTCCGTTTGGTGACGCTGACGGCAACGTCACTATTTCCATGCACGAACCGAATACGGTCTTGCAGGGAGAACTTATTGTCAATCTGTTGAAACAGGCGCAAGGAAACTACTTGGTTCTTGACAAGGCTGGCCTGAAAAAGGAGTTCAGGGCCGCAGGCATAGACGCATCCGGTGTCGCCTCAAACGATCCAAAGAACACAGCTACTATCCTCAAAAAAATCGGGGTGGATGTCGCTGTTGTCGGCTCTATAGATGCCAAAAGTGCAGCGCAGGTGGAGGAAGATAAGCTGACAAAGATCAACGTCTCTGTCACCATAATCTATCAAGACGGTGCTGCCGACCAGATTGCAGGAACTGCTTCGCCAGAGGACATCAAACCGCCGACCACAGAACCGTCAAGTCGGTTCGGGGTGCAATTATTCCTTACAGGAAGAGGTGCTGAAGAAGAAATCCCGTTGATTACCTCGAAGAAGCCTAATTCTGAATATCATAATGTTTTCTTTGCCACCATCCCGAATGATCTTCGCTTTGGAACCGATGCGGCGAGCTACAAAATCCGCATCTTTAACAGGGGAGAGCCAGAGGTTACATTCTTTAACAACAAGGATAGGGAACGAATTTTTGGCGTGGCAGTCAGTGTTGATGGGGTGAACAGCCTCTATCAGAACCAGGGTGACGGCACGAGAGGCCCTGTTGTGGTCCATCCTCGCAATGCCCGCAAGTGGATACTTTCCGGGCCTGAGCAAAAGCTCGTTCCTGACTCCACCCGTTCAACAGGGTATCGTCTTGAAGCTGTTTCCGATGTAAAGTATTCGCATTCGGTGATTGACATTCCTGGTTTCCAAAAAGACGGCAATACTGCTGAAAAGTTCATCTTTGCCAATCCGCGGGAGTCCATCGCTGAAACCGTTGGCATCACAAACGACATTGGCGTGATCACGGTTCACTTTTATCCTGAAGATATGGAGAATGACACAACGACCTCACCCGTAAGGAGCATGATGTTCCGATCTGGAGATCTGGGAACTAAGCCAGGTAAACCTGTAAACAATCCAGTTGTTGCAGTGCGGCCCAAGCTCAAGTCCAATCCAGTTGAAGTTTGGCGCATTTTCTACCGCAAAAAGGCTGAATGTCCGGTGAAGACAGAGGATCGCATTCCTGTCACAGAGTGATTGTTGCAACGATACCATCTGGTCTGGTCAGCAGGCTCTAAGCTCTAAGCTCTGATCAGACCGGTTGACTGAAAAAGAATGAGAATAATGAGGAAACGAGAGCTATGAGAAAAAAATGTCTGCCTATCATAGTTGTTCTGTTCGGGCTGTTCGTGTGCATCTGGTGCAACGATGGGCTTTGCGCCTCAGATAGGGTTGCGCTTGTTATTGGCAACAAGGATTACCACGATGCGCCGTTGCAGAATCCTGTCAACGATGCGAACGATTTATCTGATGCGCTTGATCAGCTTGGCTTTGATGTCATCAAAAGGATAAACGTAACGCACCGAGAAATGGAACGCTCTCTGCGTGAGTTTAAACAAAAGATTACACCAAATGGCGTTGCCCTGTTTTATTACAGCGGACACGGGGTGCAGATCAATGGAAGAAACTATCTTTTGCCGGTTGGTCAGACAATATATGGCCCAGAAGAGATACGCTTTAAAAGCGTGCAGGCAGACTTTGTCCTTGCCAAGATGGAATCTGCGGGCAGCAAGGTAAATATCGTGATCTTGGACGCCTGTCGCAACAATCCATCCAAGGGATTAAAAGGAGCAGGTCAAGGACTGGCGGCAATGGATGCTGAAGGCGCATTTATTGCATACTCTACAGGACCGGGGCGTTTTGCTCTTGACAACGCAAGGGAACGTAATGGACTGTACACAAAGAATTTATTAAAAACCTTACAGACCCCAGGGCTGACAATAGAAGAGTTGTTCAGAAGAGTGCGATATAACGTTACCAAGGAAAGCGATAAACAACAGATCCCTTGGACTGCTTCAGGGCTTTACGGGGAAAAGCCGTTTTACTTTATTCCTCCTACAAGGCAAAAAGAGGAGGCAGAGCATGAGATCAATGCACGACTCAAGCAGTATAAAGAAGAATATGAGCTGCAACTGAGGAGATTAGAAGCTGAAAAGGCACGGCAGGAGAAAAAGTTATCACAGCTACTGCAGAAAAAAACGAAAATAGGAAAGTATATTGACAACCACGACGGTACGATCACGGACACGAAAACCGGCCTGATGTGGAAACGTTGCTCAGAAGGCTTGTCCGGTAAAAACTGTGAAAAAGGCGAGGTAAAAGAATATACGTGGAATGATGCAGTGAAGCGTTTTAAGAAAGTTTCGTATGCTGGTTACGATGATTGGCGAATGCCCACCATTGATGAACTGGAAACCTTGGTGTATTGTAGTAAGGGCGTGAAAAACAAAAAGATCGGTTTGTGCAATGATGGTTCTACAAAGCCGACCATTAACCAGCAGGCTTTTCCGAATACTACATGGCGGTACTGGTCCGGGTCGCCCAGTGCGAACTACTCGGACTACGCGTGGTACGTCTATTTCAGCATCGGCAGTTCCTTCGCCAACGACCGCTTCAACGTCAGCGCGGTTCGGTTGGTGCGCGGCGGACAGTGATTTTGTTTTTTTGTCTTGCACCATAACACCATAACAGGGCGAACACAGAGATTCGCCCCTACAGTCCCTCCAACATATTTCTTTCTTCTTCACAGACAGCAACAATCTGTTTTCTCCTAATCCAGACGGATGGCTTTTTTCGATCAACGTGCGCGCGCGTGCGTGTTTGTTGTTTTTTATATGTTTTAACTGTTTTAAGGAGGTGTAACTGTCTGATTTAAAAATATTATAAAGCGTAAGTAGGGGCAGATTTACTGCTAAACAAGGACAGATTTACTGTTAAGTAGGGACAGATTTACTGTTAAACAGGGACAGATTTACTGTTGAATAAGGACAATGTTTATAAGGTTGACCTTTTTTTATAAATTGATCTAAAAAACCAAAACATATAAATAATGTGGATTGTTTTGATTATGAAATATATTTCATAAAGTTTTTGTTATTTTTTAACCTTTTGTTATTTTTTAACCAATTAATCCTTTTTTAAATGTAAACAGGGACAGATTTACTGTTAAACAGGGACAGTATTTACAAAGTTGACCTTTTTTTATTAAGTTGCAGGAAAAACCGGAGCGTATTTATGACACATAAGCAACCCATAGTTGTCCAATCAAACAGACTTGTTGAGGCTCGTTATTCTCTGACAGTTGGCGAACAACGACTGATTCTTGCTATGGTTTCAATGATTCATCCAGATGATGCGGATTTTTTTGATTATGAAATAAGTGTCAAAGAGTTCGCATTACTTATGAATGTTGATATTACAAATGCCTATAGAGAAATTAAAAAGATTTCTGGCCGCATAATGAGCAGAATTTTACATATTCAAGATGAAGACGGCTGGTTAAGGATTGGCTGGATTTCTTCATGTCGATACAATAAAAGACGAGGAAACATTGTATTATCATTTGATCCGAAGTTAAAGCCGTATCTTCTGCGACTTAAAAGGGAATTTACTAAATACAACCTTTCAATTGCGGCTCAGTTTCAGAGTATATATTCTATAAGAATCTATCAGTTGCTGAAGCAATATAAAAAAATAGGATACCGTGAATTCAGAGTTGAAGAACTAAAGGGTATTATAGGAATAGAAGGCGATCAATACCCTGTCTTTCAAGACTTTTATAAACGTGTTTTGAAACAATCCAAAAAAGAATTCGAGAAAAAAGACAAATCCGGAAAATTTCAATGCGACTTGACCTTTGAACTGGAAAAAATCAGGGAAGGCCGGAAAATAGCACGGCTAAAGTTCATCATAGTTGA
>QYLO01000073.1 GCA_022766165.1 Candidatus Electrothrix gigas | reverse complement strand
AATTATATGAACGGGCGGCACACCCTGATGATTACTTTCTGTTTCTCTTTCAGAGAAACTACTCTAACAGAAAGATAAGCCGTTATGCACCGGATAATCGAAAAAACCGCACTTTTAATCGCACCCCGTTTCCACTGCTTAATCGTGTAGTGATTTTTCTCGTCATGCCCCTTACAGTACCCATGATGTACCACTGCGTAATGACTTTGTAACTTTGCCCCATGCCCTGCTTTTTCTACTCCTCGCTCTAGGGGATAGGTGCGACAGGCTGAGGGACGATCCATATACACTGAACATCCCTTTTCTGTAAGAAAGGGACAGGGCGCATCATCGCTCTCAACCATGTTCAACATAACGGCTGGAAAATACGGATGCACACCAGTACCCAAGCGGGTATAGCGTTCTAAAAACTCTCCAGAACTGCATAAAAGCTTCTCTTTAAGGCAAAGAATATCATAGGGATAAAGCCGTAACTCCAGTTTATGACAGCAATCTAAATAGCAACTCACTCCTGAATGACAACGAAACTGGAATGATTCTCCTTGCTGCAAAGGAATTGTCTGAGCCTCTGGCTCGTTTTTTGTGGTCATTTCCGTACGCATAACGTGTTCTCCATAAAAAAAGCCGGCATGATGATAAACATCAAACCGGCTCAATACATCTTGCTGTTACAAGGGAAGCGACAGAAGATTTACTGTCATACTCTTGTACTTTTAGTACTAAAAGTACTTTTATCGTTATTTTGCTTCCTGTATAGCTGATTCATCATACCCTACCAGCTCTATCATAGCCATAGGTGCGGCATCACCAGGACGAACTCCAGTGCGAATAATACGTGTATATCCACCCTGACGGTCAGCATACTGTTCACTCAGTTCATCAAAAAGTTTTGCAACAATATCCTTTGAACGAATAAATGCCATTGCCTGACGACGTGCATGGAGATCACCACGTTTCCCCAAGGTGATCATCTTTTCAGCAACGCGACGGGCCTCTTTGGCCTTAGGTACAGTTGTGGAAATACGCTCATGCTCAAGCAGTGAGGTAACGATATTCCGAATCATTGCTGAACGATGTGAGGCACTCCTGTTCAGTTTTCTCCCGGCTTTTTTATGTCTCATTATTCTATCCTATCCTCAAAATCGGTATATCACGTTATCAGAGTAACTTGAAGGTACTATCCTTCGATATCAGCGTCCTCTCGTTCACAGGGAGGAACCCAGCCCTCGTGGGACATGTTCAGGGTCAGTTCATGCTGTGAAAGAAGTGCTTTTATCTCATTCAGTGATTTACGACCAAAGTTTTTCGTTTTCAGCATTTCAGCGTCGGTTTTTTGTACCAGTTGACCGATATACTGTATATTGGCATTTTTCAAACAGTTTGCAGAACGGACGGAAAGCTCAAGATCCTCAACATTTTTATCAAGAAAATCAGGAAATTCTTGCCCCTCACCATCACCATCAGCTCGTTCAGGAGCAATTGCCTCCTGCTCGTTAAAGTTGATAAAGATAGTCATCTGCTCTTTGAGAATCTTGGCTGCATAGGCAAGCGCATTTTCTGGCAAAACAGATCCATCGGTTTCAACTTCTAAGGTAAGACGATCATAGTCTGTGCGTTGCCCAACACGGGCCTGACTCACCACATACTGAATACGACGAACCGGTGAAAATGCAGCATCAATGGGTATTACACCGATAGGACGGTTTTCCTTTTTATTCCACTCCGCAGGGACATAGCCCTTGCCCCATTGCACTTCAAGCTCTGCCCGAAAGGTGGTGCTTTCTCCGGTCACCGTGCAAATCGGCTGCTCCGGATTCATCACCTCAACCGTATCACCGCCATCAATGTCACCAGCTGTGACCAGACCAGTCTCATTTTTCTCTACAATGACTGTTCGAGTATCTGGAGAGTTAAGTTTGAGCTGAATCTGCTTGAGATTCAGTATAATATCAGCAACGTCTTCATGTACTCCGTCAATTGTGGTAAACTCATGATCAGCTCCCTCAATCCGAACCGAAGTAATTGCAGCACCTCTGATAGAGGAGAGGAGTATCCTGCGCAAGGCATTTCCAATGGTTGCTGCAAAGCCGCGTTCTAAGGGCTGGCAGATAAATTTGCCATACCGCTCTGTATGGCTATCCCTGGTAACCTCCAGACGTTCCGGGGTAACAAGGTCATACCAGTTTTTGTAAAAGGGATTATCATCCCGAATTTCCTGTTCCATGAAATACCTGACCTTGTATTACTTGGAGTACAGCTCGACGATCAGCTGTTCATTAATCGGCATGGTTATCTCGTCCCGATTAGGCATAGCCTTCACTGTCCCCTGAAAATTGCCCTTGTTCAGCTCAAGCCAACTGGGTACACCACGGCGTGCAACGCCTTCAAGGTTCTCTACAACAAATGCGTTTTTTCGACTCTTTTCCTTGAGGCCGATAACATCACCGGGTTTTACCTGATAGGAGGGAATATTTACCTTGTTGCCGTTGATCAAAAAATGATTGTGACGGACAAACTGGCGGGCCTGGTCCCTAGAGCCAGCAAAGCCTAACCGATAAACAACATTATCTAAACGACGCTCTAACATGGACAGAAGGTTGAGACCTGTAACGCCTTTGGCTTGGTCTGCCAGATGGAAATAGCGACGAAACTGCTTTTCAAGCATTCCGTACATATGCTTCACTTTCTGCTTTTCGCGCAACTGCAAGGCATAGTCAGAAACCTTACGGAAACGATTCTGACCGTGTTGACCGGGTGCATAGGCACGTCGCTCAAATGAACACTTATCAGAGTAACATCTCTCGCCTTTTAAAAACAATTTAAGATTTTCCCGTCTGCACGTCCGGCAGGAAGCTCCTGTATATCTGGCCACTTATTCCTCCATCAAAATAATCGGTATCGGTTTTACGTTACGTTCAGCCACATATCAATGTATATATTAATGTATACTGCTGGTGCTGGTAACGACCGTACAAAGAAACTACTCTCAGACTACTCTACTCTTCGCTGACTTAAACCCGTCTCCGTTTAGGAGGCTTACAGCCGTTATGCGGTATTGGTGTTACATCAACGATCTTTGAAACTTCCAGGTCTGTTCCGGTCAAAGCACGAAGCGCAGCTTCACGGCCAGGCCCGGGTCCTTTCACACGAATCTCAACTCGACGAAGACCGTTTTCTCTTGCCTTAGCCACCGCATCACTCAACGCATTCTGGGCTGCAAAAGGGGTGGATTTACGAGACCCCTTAAAGCCAATAACACCGGCACTCGACCATGATACAACATTTCCTAACTTGTCAGAAATGGTTATCAAGGTGTTATTAAAGGTTGAGTAGATAAAAATAATCCCCTCAGGAACATTTTTCTTTTCCCGACGCTTTGTTCGCACTGCGCCTTTTTTCGCTTTCGCCATATCTGCTCCGTATAGCTCCGTCTCTGAATAGCACTTTCACCGGCAGTAAAAGCGTATTGACTCTCTTATTTCTTACGTATTGCTGCGCCGCGCTTTGGACCTTTACGGGTCCGTGCATTGGTTTTGGTTCGCTGACCACGACATGGGAGGCTCATACGATGACGTCGGCCCCGGTAGGTACCGAGATCAATATGACGTTTGATATCCATAGCCACTTCACGTCGGCGATCACCTTCAACAACATAATCTGTCTCAATGATCTTCCGAATACGTGCCACATCATCACCGCTCAAATCATCAGAATTCATCTGATACGGCAAATCAGCCTTGTCCAAAATAGCACGTGCTGTTGTCAGACCTATACCATAAATATAGGTAAGAGCCCTGTCCATGTGCTTATTGCGCGGTAAATCTACACCTGATAATCGTGCCAAAACTTTACTCCTTTAAAAAAAGTACATTATGCAGGTTATCCCTGACGCTGCTTATGCTTTGAATTCTTGCAGTTTACGCGGACTACACCCTTTCGTTTAAGGATTTTACAGTCGCTGCACATTTTTTTAACAGATGATCGTACTTTCATTTCTCTGTTCCTTGCTGACTTGTTTGGTTCAACGCTTCCCCTTTCCGCCGCCTTTAGAACGGAAAGTAACACGCCCTCTTGTCAGGTCATAGGGGGACAGCTCGACTGTCACTCTATCACCAGGCAAAATTTTAATATAATGCATGCGCATCTTCCCGGAAATATGCGCCAGAACCTTATGCCCATTATCAAGTTCAACCCGAAACATTGCGTTGGGTAAGGGCTCAATTATAATTCCTTCAACTTCAATGGCTTCTTCTTTGGCCATAGTTCCCATCCAGTTTTATTTTTAAAAAATAAAAAAAGGTTATTATATATAAAAAAGTTTTTTTTACAACCACTTTTCACTCGAATTGCATAAAAAAAGAACCCATAGGGGTCCGATGAAACAAACGCATATTCGTCAGAAGTTCTTACAACTCTTACAACTCTTGTAGCTCTTGTTTCTTTTCTAACTCCTCTTGTCGTCTGCTCAAAACAAGCGGTCCGTTCTTTGTCGCAGCAACTGAGTGTTCAAAATGAGCTGAAGGCTTTTTATCAGCTGTAATGACTGTCCAGCCATCTTTGAGGACTTTTACGTTGGCTGTACCGATATTTATCATAGGTTCTATTGCAATAACCAAGCCTTCTACAATCCTTGGCGAGGGCTGATTCTGTACATAATTCGGGACCTCGGGTGCTTCGTGCAGATCCGAGCCTATTCCGTGTCCGACAAACTGGCGAACAACAGAAAAGCCATGCTCTTCTGCATAGCTCTGAACAGCAGCAGAAACATCGGCAATTCTATTGCCAATCCGAACCTGCTTAATCCCTCGCTCCAGAGCTTCTTGGGTCACCTTAAGCAACTTTTCCTTATGAGCAGGTATCTTGCCCACCGGTATAGTCACTGCTGAATCACCATAAAAACCGTTATAAACTGTACCAAAATCAACAGAGACAATATCGCCCTCACGGACCTTGACTTTTTTGGAAGGAATACCGTGAACAATTTGCTCATTAATGGAAACACATAAACTGGCTGGAAAGCCTCTATAGCCTAAAAAAGCAGGTACTGCACCGTGATCTCTACAGTAGTCATGCGCCCATCGATCCATCTGACGGGTCGTCAAACCAGGGCGCATCTCCTGTTGTAGCATTTGCAGCACACCAGCAACAATACTGTTTGCCTGCTGCATAACCTCTATTTCAGTCGAGGTTTTGACTATAATATTTTGTTCAGCAGTTCCCACGCAATCCTCAACGTCGCCCTTTGATATTACCAGCCTTCATGAATCCCTCATAATTTCGCATCACCAGATGAGATTCAATTTTAGAGATAGTATCAATAGCCACACCAACAACGATCAGGAGTGCAGTTCCCCCAAAGTAAAAGGGAACATTAAAATTACTCACCAAAATGGTTGGTAGCACACAGACAACAGCTAGGTAAATAGCGCCAACAACAGTTATCCGAGTCAAGACCTTATCAATGAACTCAGCAGATCTCTTCCCTGGTCTGATACCGGGGATAAAGCCTCCGTTCTTCTTGAGATTCTCTGCAACATCATCTGGATTAAAGGTAACAGCAGTGTAAAAGAAGCAGAAGAAGACGATCATTACTACATACAGAAAATAATAATAAACCGTGCCGGGAGAAAGTGAAGCTGAAGCCTTTTGCACCCAATCTATCTGAATAAAGGTTCCAATGGTTGCCGGAAACATCATAATAGAGGAGGCAAAGATCGGCGGAATTACACCTGAGATATTAATTTTTAGAGGTAAATGAGAGGCTTGCCCGCCATAAACCTTTCTTCCCACAACCCGCTTTGCATACTGAATAGGAATTCTTCGCTGGGCTGTCTCAAAGTAGACAATCACGGCAATAACTCCAAACATCATAGCAAGCATGACAGGTACAATAATAATGGGGATATCACCAGAGCTGACCATCTGAATAGATTTCCCAATCGCAGCGGGCATCCGGGCAATAATACCGGCATAGATAATTAACGAGATACCGTTGCCGATACCGCGTTCAGTCATCTGCTCACCAAGCCACATAATAAAAGAGGTACCTGCTGTCAGGGTGAGTACCGTCATTAACTTGAACTGGAGACCGCCAACAAGCACAATCGGTACGCCAGAAGGACCAGTCATGGCCTCCAATCCAGAGGCTATAAAGAAGCCCTGAATAAGAGCCAATCCTACTGTGCCATACCGTGTATACTGGGTAATCTTGCGCTGGCCAGCCTCACCCTCTTTTTTCAGCTCTTCCAACTGCGGGATAACCACGGTCAGAAGCTGAATAATAATAGAGGCTGAAATATAGGGCATAATGCCCAGAGCAAAAACAGAGAAATTCTCCAGAGCACCACCGGAAAACATGTTAAACATGCCAAATAACGTGCCGGAATACTGCTCAAAAAAAGCTGTAAGAGCGTCTCCGTTGATACCAGGTGTTGGTATCTGAACGCCCATACGATACACTAGAAGCATCAAAAGAGTAAACACTACTCTTTTACGTAACTCCGGTATATTTGCTGCACTGGCAAGACCGCTCATATCTTATTCCTTTACTGTGCCGCCCGCCGCAATGATTTTTTCTTGGGCTCCTTGGCTGACTTTATCAACTTCGACCTGTACTTTTTTAGAGATCTCACCGTTGGCAAGAACTTTGATCATGGTATCACGCTCTGTGATCAGACCAGCATCAAGTAATGCCTGACGATCAACAGTGGCACCATCGTCAAAGGTATCAAGATCAGATAAAGAAATAATCTTATACGTGGTCTTAAAGGTATTTGTAAAACCACGTTTTGGCAATCGCCGATGCAAAGGCATCTGCCCACCTTCAAAACCTGGCTTTGCAGTATATCCAGATCGAGAACGAGCACCTTTATGACCACGTCCGGCAGTTTTTCCGAGACCACTTCCCGGTCCACGACCAACTCTCTTCTTTGCCTTACGGACTCCCTTATTGGGAGAAAGATTATTCAGGCTCAGCATGTTCTACTCCTCAACCTTTATCAGGTGTTGAACTTTACCAATCATTCCCCTGATTTCAGGAGTGTCTTTCCTGGTGACAGTCTTATGCATTTTTGTCAGTCCCAAGCCAACCAAGGTCGCACGGATTTTTTGGGTACTCCCAATACCGCTTTTTACTTGGGTTATTGTCACTGTATCACTCATAATTCAACCAACGTTTGTCCAAACTCTCTTTTGATTCATTACTGATGCCGTACATAATCTAGTACGCAATGCATCAATATACCATCAACCTACGGACCTTAACTAGACATCATCTTTAGCTGACAATCTCTTCAGCGTCCAGACCACGTAATGCGGCAACCTCGTCGGCAGAGCGTAATCTTCGCAAACCATTCAACGTTGCTTTCACCAGATTGTGAGGATTATTAGAGCCTAAACATTTTGTCAGGATATTCTGCACTCCGGCAGCCTCAAGAACGGCACGTACTGCACCACCGGCAATAACTCCGGTACCGTCAGAAGCCGGTTTGAGCATGACCTTACCGGATTTAAATTTACCGTCTATATAATGCGGAATGGACACATCAGTTAATGAGACTCTCTGCATATCCTTACGAGCCTTTTCAACACCTTTCCGAATAGCCTCAGGAACCTGATTTGCCTTACCAAGCCCGTAACCAACCTTTCCCTGTCCGTCACCAACAACAACAATAGCACTAAAACTAAAACGACGTCCACCTTTGACAACTTTAGCGACGCGGTTAATATAGACTATCTTCTCAATGAGTTCGTCCTGATTGCCTTCTTTGGCACGCTTATAATCAGCCAAGTAGCACCCCCAATAGAATTTCCATTACCTGAAATATTTAAAAAATATGTAAATACACCCGGCAGATTAGAGGACTAAACCGCCCTTGCGTGCCCCTTCTGAAAGGGCCTTTACCCGACCGTGATATAAATTACCACCACGGTCAAAAACAACCTTCTTTATGCCAGCTTCAATAGCCCGCTGTGCAACAATCTCTCCAACCTTGGCAGCCTTTTCTTTTTTACCCTTTATGTCGGAACCGTCAAAGGACTTATCATCCGATGACATGGATACCAAGGTCTTCTGCGTGGTATCATCAATTATCTGCACATAGATATGTCGATTGCTACGAAAAACGCGCATTCGCGGGCGCTCTGAAGTACCGGTAATCTTTTTACGAATTCTTCGGATACGTTTTGAGCGAGCTGATAACTTATCACTTTGCTTTGCCATGATGGTTATTTCACCTGATCCTTAACTATTTTGCTCCGGCTTTACCGACTTTACGCACGATATGCTCATCAACATAGCGTATGCCTTTTCCTTTATAGGGTTCTGGCTTACGTATATCTCTGATCTTAGCTGCTGTTTGACCAACCAGCTCTTTATCAATACCGGCAACCGTAATCTGATTATTTTTATCAACGTCAGCAGCAATGCCTTCCGGTAAAGAGAAATCCACTGGATTCGAGTAGCCAACGCTCAAAGTAAGTGTCTTACCGCCCACTTTAGCACGGTACCCTACGCCTTCAACAACCAATTTTTTCTCAAAGCCTTGTTCAACACCCTGCACCATGTTCTGTATCAGGGTACGTGTCATACCCCAAAATGAACGAATGCGCTTGCTATTTCCTTTAGGTTTGAAAAAAATCTGGCCTTCTTTCTGCTCTATCTCAATCTCCGGTCGACAATCTCGCTCAAGCGCACCTTTTGCGCCTGAAACTTTCACATGCGTTCCTTCAATCTCAACCTTCACTCCACTGGGGAGTGTGATTGGCTCTTTTCCAATTCGTGACATTAGTTGTTCCTCCTGAACAAAGAGCAGTTACCAGACTTCACAGAGAAGCTCACCACCCACGTTCAGCTTTCGTGCTTCACGATCGGAGATCACTCCATGCGATGTGGACAAAATACCAACGCCAAGACCACTCATTACCTGAGGAATTGCGTCACTCTTTGTATACTGACGAAGACCTGGTTTGGAAACCCTACGGATACCGGTAATAACCTTCTCATTATTTGGACCGTATTTAAGATCTATCGTTAGGGTACCTTGCACACCCTGCTCATCAACATGATAATTAGCTATATATCCTTCTTTTTTCAGGACATCAGCCACTCTGACCTTCAGCTTAGACAAGGGGATATCAACCGATGTAAAGTTGGCCTGCATACCGTTCCTAATACGAGTTAGAAAATCCGCCAACGGATCACTCATAGACATCTACGTACACCTCTGTTAAATAGTCGTTTGTGAAAATTGCATTGCCCGGATTACCAACTTGATTTTGTGACACCGGTAATCTTTCCTTCAGAAGCGAGCTTACGAAAGCACAGTCTGCAACAACCAAACTTTCTCAGGTACGCACGTGGACGCCCGCACAATTGACATCGATTATATGAGCGCACCTTAAATTTCGGTTTACGGCCCGCTTTGGCAATCAGTGATTTTTTTGCCATTGAATGCTCCCTGCTGTGTATAACCCTTATTGGTCAGTGCTTTTTTTATGTTCTTTAAATGGCATACCCAGCGTCTTCAGCAAGGTACGTCCCTCTTCATCAGTCTTGGCGTTGGTAACAAAAGAAATGTTCAAGCCTCTGATCTTATCAATCTTATCGTAATCAACTTCTGGGAAAATAATATGCTCTTTAATTCCCATAGAGTAATTACCATTGCCATCAAATCCCTTGGGAGATATACCGCGAAAGTCGCGAACCCGGGGCAGAGCAATATTTATAAGCTTAGACAAAAAATCATACATCTTTTCCCGGCGCAGAGTGACACAAGCTCCGATGGGCATGCCTTCACGTAACTTAAAGGTAGCAATAGATTTTCTGGCCCTTGTGACGACTGCCTTCTGCCCGGCGATCAACGTCAACTCATGAGCAGCTTTTTCAACAATCTTTGGATTCTGTACCGCTTCACCCAAGCCCATATTAAGAACTATTTTCTCAACCTTGGGTATTTCAAATTTGTTTGAATAGCCGAACTTTTCCTGGAGCTGTGGTTTACACTCACTCTCGTACCGTTCTTTCATTGTCCCCATATCATTTTCTCCGTTTCGTAACCAGCAGCAGATTACTTACTTCGTGGATTTTTCCAGGGTAGCGCCACAGCTTTTGCACATCCGCACCTTCACTCCGTCTTCCAGTATCTTCTTACCAATTCGCACTGTTTTTGCGCATTCAGGGCAGACAAGCATAAGATTTGAAATATGAATAGAAGCTTCACGCTCAATGATCTCGCCGGGTTGCTGTTCATTAACGGGCTTTTGATGTTTTTTGATCATGTTGATGCGTTCAACAAACGCTCGATCAGCTGCTCTATCTATTCTCAGTATCTTGCCAACCCGCCCCTTATCTTTACCGGTAATTACCTCTACCTGGTCATTTATCAGTAAACTTGTCTGTCCCTGCCGCATCTTCCTACCTCGTATCGTAACCTGCATCAGTAAGCGTCTTCTCTACAGTACTTCCGGTGCAAGAGATATAATCTTCATAAATCCAAGTGACCGCAATTCACGGGCAACCGGGCCGAAAATACGTGTTCCTATCGGATCACCGCTTCCTGAAAGTAAAACTGCCGCATTATCATCAAAGCGAACAGTGGTATCTTCAGGACGACTGATCGCCTTGGATGTCCGCACGACAACCGCATCAAGTACATCACCCTTCTTGACCTTGGCATGCGGTATGGCTTCCTTTACTGTTACTACTATGACATCGCCGATACTCGCATAGCGACGCTTACTCCCGCCGAGTACTCTGATACAGAGAACCTTCTTGGCTCCGGAGTTGTCTGCGACATTCAGCAGTGTTTCTGTCTGAATCATGGTATCACCTGATTAAATCGTTCCTGTCTCAAAAAAGGTCTGTTCTCAGACAGCACGTTGGACTATTGTTTTAACAAACCAACGCTTATTCTTTGAAAGTGGACGACATTCTTCTATAAGTACAGTATCTCCAACTTGACATTCATTCACTGCATCGTGAGCCATATATTTCACATGGCGGCGAATATATTTCCCGTACAGTTTATGACGGACTTTTCGTTCAACGAGAACGACGACCGTTTTATCCATGCTGTTACTTTTTACATAACCTAACTGTGTTTTTTTAGGCCTGTGTTCTTCAGTCATCTTATGATCCAATGCTGTATTTATTCTAACAGGCCGTTTATGCCTGTGCCTGCTCAGTCAGGACGGTTTGCACTCTCGCTATATCCTTACGAATCTGACGCAAACGGGCTGGATTTTCCAACGATCTGATCTTATGCTGAAACTGGAGTTTAAAAAGATCTTCACGAAGATCAAGCTCTTTTTTCTTCAGTTCCTCGCCACTCATCTGACGCAATTCACTCGCCTTCATACGCTGTCTCTCCTTGCAATAACCTTAGTCGGAAACGGCAGCTTGTATCCGGCCAACCTGAGTGCTTCTTTTGCAACATCTTCAGGCACGCCTTTCAGCTCATAAAGAATCTTTCCGGGCTGAATAACAGAGACCCAATACTCAGGAGAGCCTTTACCCTTACCCATACGGGTCTCAGCAGGTTTCTTGGTAATGGATTTTGCCGGAAAAACTCGAATCCACATCTGACCACCACGTTTTACCTTACGGTTAATTGCAATACGTGCGGACTCTATCTGCTGCGCAGTCATGCGACCGCAACCTACAGCTTTTAACGCATAATCACCAAATGCTATCTGGGAGCCGCGTTGAGCTTTTCCCCGCATTCTGCCCTTATGCTGTTTTCTATGTTTTACCTTGCGTGGACTTAACATTTTTATACCACCTGTTAGATATTATCTCCGCACTCATTAATCCTGAGATATTTCACTATCTGCTAATACTTCGCCTTTAAAAATCCACACCTTTACACCGATTATTCCATACGTTGTACTGGCTTCTGCTGTACCGTAATCAATATCCGCACGAAGTGTGTGCAGGGGAACTCGCCCCTCCTTAAACCACTCAGTTCTGGACATTTCAGCTCCGCCAAGACGACCAGCGCAAGAAATTTTTATTCCTTTGACTCCAAAACGAAGTGCTGAACTGATAGACTTTTTCATAGCCCTGCGAAAGGCGATACGGCGTTCGAGCTGGGTAGCAATATTTTCAGCAACAAGCTGGGCATCAGCTTCAGGGCGTCGTACTTCCTGGATATCAATCATGCACTCCCGACCAAACTTCTGCTCCAGGTCGCGCTTTAGATTTTCAATCTCAGCCCCTTTTTTACCAATAACTATACCTGGACGTGCTGTGTGCAGCTTTACCCGTACCTTTTCACCGGTACGTTCAATGACAATTCGTGCAATTCCAGCATGGTACAATTTCTTCTTCAGATACTTCCGTATCTGCTGATCCTGATACAGGTTGGCGGCATAATCTTTATCAGCGTACCAGATCGAATCCCATGTTCTGGTAATGTTGAGCCGCAGTCCTATGGGATTGACTTTCTGTCCCAAGGTATCCCTCCGTTTTCCCTATACGGTTAATCTCAAAGACTCAAGAGCGGCCATAGATTAGGCCTCATCAACAACCACCGTAATGTGGCTGGTCCGTTTCAATATCCTGGTGGCCCTTCCCATAGCGCGGGGTCGAAACCTTTTCAGCATCGGTCCACCATTGATCTGAATCTCTTTTATATAGAGGGTATCAACATCAATGGTTTCAGTTTGCTCGGCATTCGCAACTGCGGACTCCAGCACCTTGCGGATAATTTTAGCTGCCTTTTTTGGCATAAACCGCAGGGTAGTGAGCGCAGTATCAACATCTTTGCCCCGCACAACATCAGCAACAAGCCTCGCCTTTTGCGGAGATATTCGTATATATTTAGCGACGGCTCTCGTTTCCATCGTCTGACTCCTGATCGTAATCCGTAATCTTGTTTGGAGCTGATAGATATAAGGCAGACTTAACGTTTGCCTTTTCTATCCGCAGCATGACCGTAATAGGTTCTGGTCGGTGAAAATTCACCCAACTTATGGCCGACCATATTTTCCGAGACATACACCGGAATAAACTTTTTGCCGTTATGAACAGCAAAGGTGAGTCCCACCATATCTGGAATGATGTCAGAACGCCTTGACCATGTTTTAATGACCTTACGAGACCCGGACTCCTGTGCATTTTCCACCTTTTTTAGGAGGTGGTCATCAATGAAAGGACCTTTTTTAATTGAACGTGGCATTGTAAAATTCTCCTGATTTACTTGCGCTTGGTCACGATGTCGCGATCAGAACCTTTACGCTTACGAGTCTTAAAGCCCTTGGTTGGCATACCCCACGGGGTACATGGATGTCGTCCACCTGAACTCTTTCCTTCACCACCACCCATAGGATGATCAATCGGGTTCATTGCCACGCCGCGAACTGAAGGTCGCCGTCCTTTCCAACGGGAACGTCCGGCCTTACCAAGCTTTTGACTTCCGTGTTCTGAGTTCCCTACAGCTCCGATGCAGGCTCGACATTGCTTATTAAATTTACGTACTTCACCAGAAGGCAGTTTTACAAGGACGTACTCACCTTCTTTCGCCATAAGCTGGGCAGCAGCACCGGCTGAACGCACCATCTGTGCGCCTTTACCAATTTTCATCTCAACATTATGAATAATGGTACCAAGTGGAATACTGCTCATGGGCATACAGTTGCCCGGCTTGATATCTGCTGCATCGCCTGCCATCAAAAGGTCACCGACCTGAATTCCGGCTGGAGCCAATATATACAACTTTTCACCGTCCGTATAGGTTAAAAGCGCAATATGTGCAGATCTGTTCGGATCATACTCAATTGCTGTCACCTTGGCAGCTATATCTGTCTTATTTCTCTTCCAATCAATGATACGGTACCGTCGCTTATGGCCGCCGCCTCTCCGTCTTGAGGTGATCCGTCCATAGTTATTTCTACCGCCAGATTTTTTTAAAGGCGCAAGAAGGCTTTTTTCCGGTCCTTTATCAGAGAGATCGGACTGCAGAATCGATACATGATGCCTTTTGCCCGGTGATGTCGGTTTATGGGTCTTAATTGCCATTTTTCCTTCCGTTATCTAAAGCTTTACACTTTTACTCGTCCAAAATAAAAAGGAATCGCTATGTTCTACAGCTCGGCAAGAAAATCAATCTCGCCTTCAGACAAAGTGATATAAGCCTTTTTCCAGTCACTGGTTCGTCCAACAGATTTCAGCCCGACCCTTTTTTTCTTCCCACGCACCATAGAGGTTCTGACAGCAGCAACTTTTACATCAAATAACTGCTCAACAGCCTGACCAATCTCAATTTTATTTGCTCTTGGATCAACTTTGACAACAACTGTTCCGTGAGCTTCCTTTAGACGACTGGATTTTTCGTTCAGACAAGGACCCTTTACTATACTATGGAGTTCTTTCATACCATCAGCCTCGTTTCAAGCTGTTCCAGACTTGACTGGATTACCATCAATTTCGGATATTTTAAAATATCGTATACGTTCAGTCCAGCAACAGGCAAGGTCTTGTATCCCACTGCATTACGTGCAGAGAGCTGAAGATTTCCTGCTCCTTCCTCAGTTACAATGAGACATTGATCAAAATCAAAATTCTTCATCACGTTGACAAAATCTTTTGTCTTAGGTGCATCCATTGCAAACTGATCAAGAATGACCACGTTGCCTTCGCTCATACGGGCAGAAAGGGCCATGCGCAGAGCCAACCTGCGAACCTTTTTCGGCATGGAGTAGCTGTAATCTCTTGGCTTAGGCCCAAAGGTGGTACCACCACCACGCCAGATCGGGGAATTATTCGTTCCTGCTCTGGCTCGACCAGTTCCTTTCTGTCGCCACGGCTTGGCACCACCGCCGCGAACCTCTCCTCGTGTCTTGGTCGAGGCGGTTCCCCGGCGTCTATTGGCACGCTGCATACAGACTACCTCATGGAGTATTCCTGTATCGACCTCGACACCGAACAAATTATCGTTTACTTCAATTTCCGCGACCTTTTCAGCCGAGGTATTCACTACATCACAAACTGACATGAGTATCTCCTTGCAGACACCTTAAGCACTAAGCACTTAGGCATTGGTATAAATGCTGACCAAACCGTTTTTAGCGCCGGGGACCGCACCCTGAACCAGCAGAATGTTCTCGTCTTCACGAATATCAACCACTGTCAGGTTCTTCACTGTTTTTTTATCAGTCCCCATGTGTCCCGGCAACTTCTTTCCCTTGACCACGCGTCCAGGATATGCACTACAACCAATTGAACCAGGCGCTCTCTGAAAACCAGAACCATGCGAGGCCTTACCGCCTCCAAAGCCGTATCGTTTCATAACACCCTGATAGCCACGGCCCTTTGTTTTCCCGGTCACATTGACACGATCTCCGATCTTTACAACCTCAGCCAAAGTGATCTCCTGGCCGATCTCATAGGTATCCGGCTCAGTTACCCGAAATTCTCGAACGTGATAATAACCGGCTCCACCTGATCGCTTAAAATGCCCGGCTTCGGGTTTGTTCAATCTGGACTCTTTTTTCTCCAAAAAACCGACTTGGATGGCATTATAGCCTTCCTTGCCTTCAGTTTTTTTCTGCAATACCTTACAGGGGCCAGCTTCGATCACGGTAACAGAAATAGACCGTCCCAATTCATTATAGACGCGGGTCATTCCTACTTTCCGCCCCAGTATTCCATTTGTATTCGGCATTTGTTTACCTGTATGCTAACTCTATTCAAAGCGATTCACGCTGATCTTTGGCACGTTGTAACAAAGAGCGGCTACGGCAGCTTGATCTCCACATCAACACCGGCTGACAGCTGAAGCTTCATTAAAGAATCAATCGTCTGCTGGGTCGGCTCAAGAATATCAAGCAACCGCCGGTGAGTTCGCATCTCAAACTGCTCACGGGACTTCTTATCCACATGCGGTGATCGTAATACCGTGTACTTATTGATACTTGTAGGCAACGGAATCGGACCGGCAACTGTTGCACCGGTTCTTCTGGCTGTTTCAACTATTTCACGAGTTGACTGATCAAGCAGCTTATAATCGTACCCTTTCAGTCTGATGCGAATTTTATCTGTGGGGATCATTTTTTCCTCTTACTCAATAATTTCGCTGATCACGCCAGCACCTACTGTACGACCGCCTTCACGGATAGCGAAGCGAAGTCCTTCCTGCATAGCAATAGGCGTAATCAACTCTCCCGTGATATGGATATTATCTCC
>QYLO01000072.1 GCA_022766165.1 Candidatus Electrothrix gigas | reverse complement strand
GGAGATAATATCCATATCACGGGAGAGTTGATTACGCCTATTGCTATGCAGGAAGGACTTCGCTTCGCTATCCGTGAAGGCGGTCGTACAGTAGGTGCTGGCGTGATCAGCGAAATTATTGAGTAAGCTCCTGTTTAGGATGTATTCTGAACTGAAGTTGCTTGAAGAATGAGGCTCCGGTTTGACCTTGTGGTCGCCGGAGTCTATATATCAGGGGGTCTGGTATGCGAGATATAATTACGCTTGCCTGTATGGAGTGTAAGCAGAGAAATTACACGACAACAAAAAATAAAAGAACAATACCTCATAAGCTTGAGCTGAAAAAATACTGTCCTTTTTGCAGAACACATACTGTACATAAGGAAACCAAGTAGTTTGACAGTGAGATAATGAGTTAGGCAGATAGAATTTGTAGTGAATGTTGCGCAGGCTAGTAGCTCTAATTGGTAGAGCATCGGACTCCAAATCCGAGGGCTGGGGGTTCGAGTCCCTCCTGGCCTGCCATTTTTTTTTCTGCTGGGTGCTGAAAGGAAATGACTAAAAAAAAGAGAAGTAATGCAAAGGAGAGTGCAAAGAACGAGAGTGGATCCTCTTTTGTGCTTGCTCCAGGAAACATTCGCCGTTTTTATCATGAGGTCGTTGTAGAGTTTAAAAAAATTGTCTGGCCTGACCGGAAGGTGACCTTTGGCCTGTCAGGGTTTGTCATTTTATTGACTGTGCTGCTTTCCGTGTATCTGGGTGCTGTGGATCTGATCCTTGGGAAGTTGGTAGGACTGGTTCTCCAATAGGCGTATTATGGTAAAGAAATGGTATATAGTACACACTCATACCGGTTTTGAGGTAAAGGTTAAGGCAACGCTTGAAGATAATATCAGGCAGGCTGGCCAGGAAGAATTTTTTGGTGATATCCTGGTACCCACCGAGCAGGTAGTAGAGATGGTGAAGGGGGAACGGAAGACTTCAGAACGAAAGTTTTTTCCCGGCTATATACTGGTGCAGATGGAAATGAACGAGCATTCCTGGCACACGGTTATGGAAACCCAGCGTGTTACCGGCTTTGTCGGCGTGAATAGCGGACAGAGTGCTTCGGCTGGTGGTGAGGTCTATAAGCTGATACCTGCATTGACTGATCAGGAAGCGAATAAAATTATCGTGCGCATCGAAGAAGGTGCAGAAAAACCTATACCCAAGGTTATTTTTGAGGTGGGTGATGTTGTTCGGGTGACTGAGGGGCCTTTTGCTAATTTTGAAGGAACTGTTGATGAGGTCTTTCCTGATAAGGGCAGAGTTCGGGTCATGGTTTCGATCTTTGGGCGTTCAACCCCGGTTGAGCTTGAATATATGCAGGTAAGCAATAATTAATAACTCCAGGTGGGTTCGTGGAGGAGTGAATAATGGCAAAAAAAATTCAATCATATATAAAACTGCAAATTCCGGCTGGTAAGGCCAACCCTTCGCCCCCAGTAGGGCCTGCTTTGGGTCAGCATGGGGTGAATATCATGGATTTTTGTAAGGCCTTCAATGCGAAGACCCAATCAGAAGGTGATATGATCATTCCTGTTGTTATTACCGTCTATAATGATCGTTCCTTTAGTTTTATTACCAAGACACCCCCGGCATCCGTGTTGCTCTTTAAGGCGGTTGGTTTGCAGAAGGGGTCCAGTAATCCAAAACGAGAACGTGTGGCTGAAATTGGCAGAGAGAAGATCAAAGAAATTGCCGAGATAAAGATGCCGGACTTGAACGCATATACTGTTGAGCAGGCAATGAAGATTGTTGAAGGAACAGCTCGCAGTTGCGGAATTACGGTTATTGACTGAAGCATTATATAACAGATTATAAAGTTTTATTTTTCGTTTGTACCACGCTTGGCTACTTGAGAGTTGAGAGTTACTAAAAAAGTGTGGGAGACAAATAGAGGTTGATTATGCCGAAACGTGGTAAGCAGTACCGAAAAGCAGCCGAAGGAATTAACAGGGAAACACAGTATTCTTTAGAAGAAGCCGTGGGCCTGTTACTTACAAAGAATTGCGCAAAATTTGACGAATCCATTGATGTTGCCGTGCGTTTAGGTATTGATCCTCGCCATGCAGATCAGATGGTTCGCTCCTCAGTTATCCTGCCCCATGGTACAGGAAAGGAAGTACGTGTTCTTGTCTTTGCCAAGGGTGAGAAAGAGGCAGAAGCACTGGCCGCAGGTGCTGATTATGCTGGCTCTGATGAGTTGGTTGGAAAAATTAAAGAAGGTTGGCTGGAGTTTGACAAGACAATAGCCACTCCTGATATGATGGGTGAGGTGGGTAAGATTGGTCGTATTTTAGGACCAAGAAACCTGATGCCGAATGCAAAACTTGGCTCTGTTACCTTTGATATTGAGCGAGTTGTTCAGGAGACCAAAAAAGGAAAGGTTGACTTTAAGTCGGACAAGGCAGGCATTATCCACGCCTTGATCGGGAAACGTTCATTTGGTTCTGAGAAACTGATAGCCAATGTTGCGCATTTTATAGATAAGTTGATCCAGTTAAAACCCTCAACCAGTAAGGGGATTTATTTGCGATCAATAAGCCTGTCAAGTACGATGGGGCCAAGCGTTAAGGTTGACCCGGTTCAGATTCGAGCCTTAATCAAGGCATAATAATTTTATATGACAGTTTTTTTATGAAGTGAGAGGCTGTTGTACGAGTTGAGAGTACGTTTGTTTTATAGCTTGGGATGGTCAGAGACAGCAGGTACAGTTCTGTTTAATAATTTTAGGTTGCCAGCCGAGACCAGTGAATTCCATACAAACTGAAGAGAGATACCTTTTTTAGTTTGGAATAAATTAAGAGCAAAATTTCATTTCTGTTGTTCTGCGACAATCCCGTGCCTAATTTCTAGGAGGTGTACCAGTTGAATCGCGAAAGTAAGGCGAAAAAGGTAGACGATCTGAAAGATACCTTTGCCAAAGCCAAATTCGCAGTAGTAGCTGATTACCGCGGATTAAAAGTAAATGAATTTGAGCAACTTCGTGCCTCTCTGCGTGAGCAAGGTGGACAGATTCAAGTTGCCAAAAATACCCTTCTTAAACTGGCTGTACAGGATACAGATTTTGAAGGGTTGACGCAGGACTTTGCTGGTACTACAGCAGTGGCTGTTAGTTTTGATGATCCTGTAGGTTCAGCCAAAGCCTTGGCTGATTTTACAAAGGACAATGAAGCGCTGGTTGTGCGTTCGGCAGTGTTTGAAGGTAAAATGCTGAGTTCTGACGATTTAGTTGCGCTGTCAAAACTTCCCAGCAAAGATCAATTGCTTGGTCAGTTGTGTAGTGTACTCAACGCAGTACCGACAAAACTTGTCCGTACATTAAATGCTGCACCGAGTAATTTGGTCTATGCACTGCAGGCAATAAAAGAACAGAAAGAGAATTAAGCTATTTTATATTCGGAGGAATAAGAGATGTCTGAAGCTATTGAGCAGGTAGTAGAGTTAGTAGAGAACATGTCACTTCTTGAAGTTGCTGAACTGGTGTCAGCGCTGGAAGAGAAGTTTGGTGTTTCCGCAGCAGCTCCAGTTGCCATGGCAGCAATGCCTGGTGCTGGTGGAGAGGCTGGTGGAGAGGCTGCTGAAAAAACAGAGTTTGACGCTGTCTTGACAGAAATTGGTGGGCAGAAGATCAAGGTTATCAAAGAGGTTCGTGGAATCACCTCTCTTGGTCTGAAAGAGGCTAAAGCCTTGGTAGAGGGCGTACCTGCTCCGATTAAAGAAGGCGTGACCAAAGAAGAAGCTGAAGAGATCAAAGAAAAGATTGCTGCTGTAGGTGGTGCTGTGGAAATCAAATAACCGGGCAGCTTCAGCTGTTTGTGGCTGAGAGTAGTGTCAGTCAGGATGTTGTGAGTAACGCTATGGGGGAGTTCCCTCGTGGCGTTACTGCGTTTGTGGACCGGCCAGCGATACATACTGTATCCAATAAAGATAAGTAGAACAACTGGATATATTCCAAGTCGCTGTTAAAGCTGAATTTTGCAGATTGTATACAAGAGGGGATCAATGAAAAGAGTACGCAAAGGATTTGCCAAAACACGCAAGCTTGTAGAACCACCGCATCTTATTGCTATGCAACGGCACTCCTATGACCGTTTTCTCCAGATGAATGTTGATCCGTCTCAGCGAGAAGAAATCGGTTTGCAGGCTATTTTTAAAAATATTTTTCCAATAAGCGATTTTAACGGACTCTGTACCTTAGAGTTTGTTAGCTACTCCTTTGGAGAGCATAAATATACAGTTGCTGAATGTATTGAACGCGGGATGACTTATGAGGTTCCCGTTAAAATAACCGTTCGATTAATCACCTTTGAGGTTGATGAAGAGACTGGTGTTCAAACTGTCCGTGATATTAAGGAACAAGAGGTTTTTCTTGGCTCACTTCCCCTGATGACCGATGACGGTGTCTTTATAATAAACGGAACAGAACGCGTTATTGTTAATCAGTTGCAGCGTTCACCAGGACTTTTTTACACCCATGATAATGGGAAGTCCCATATTTCAAATAAACGCCTGTACTCTGCCCGAATTATTCCGGTACGCGGTTCATGGCTTGATTTTGAATTTGATATAAAAGATATTCTCCATGTTCGTATTGACAGAAGGCGTAAACTGCCGGTTACGACCTTGCTCAGAGCACTCGGATACACTGACGAGGAACTGCTTCGAGAATTTTATCCGATTGATACAGTTCAGATAACAGATCAGGGGTTCAACATCCTGTTTCAGCCCGAGACCTTTATTGGTCAGCGTTTGACCTCAGATCTGATTAATCCGGCAGATGGAGAAATTTTAGGCAAAAAGGGAAGAAAAGTTTCCAAGGCATTGGCCAAAAGAATTGTCAAGGCCGGAGTAAAGGCGATTACAGTTGCTCCTGAAGAACTGCTGGAACGGGTTTTGCTGACCGATATCCTGCATCCGGAATCTGGCGAGGTCATGGCACAATGCAATGATCTGTTGACAGAGGAGCTGATTGACAAGCTCCAAGAGAGCAAGATCAGCAGTATTGAGGTTCTCTTTATAGATAATGTCAATGTTTCTGAATCATTCAGGAAAACCTTATCTATTGATAAGGTCAAGAGTATAGATCAGGCGTTGATTGAGATCTATCGACGGCTTCGACCTTCCAGTCCTCCCACTGTTGAAATTGCTCAGGAATTTTTTAATAAGCTCTTTTACGATCCAGCAACCTATGATCTTTCGGTTGTAGGACGCTATAAGATCAATGCCAAGCTTGATCTTGATACCCCGATTGAACATCGGACGCTGACCAAGGAAGATATCATTCTTGGCGTAAAGCACTTGGTTCGACTCAAGGATGAGCTGCGTGAGGGCGATGATATTGATCATCTCGGAAATCGTCGGGTGCGTACCGTTGGTGAGCTGTGCGAGAACCAGTACAGGATGGGCCTGGTGCGCATGGAACGGGCAATCAAGGAGCGGATGAACCTGCAGGAAGTTGAAACCCTGATGCCTCATGATCTGGTCAATCCCAAACCTGTAACCTCGGCAGTGAAAGAGTTCTTTGCCACCTCGCAGCTCTCGCAGTTTATGGATCAAACCAACCCTCTTTCTGAGGTGACTCATAAACGACGTTTATCCGCCTTAGGACCTGGTGGGTTGACCCGAGAGCGAGCCGGTTTTGAGGTGCGTGACGTTCATCCCACCCATTACGGTCGTATTTGTCCAGTTGAAACACCCGAGGGGCCAAATATTGGTCTGATTGTCTCGTTGGCAACCTATGCTCGGGTCAACACCTATGGTTTTATTGAGGCACCGTATCGTTTGGTGGAGAATCGTAAAGTATCTAAAGAAATTAAAGATTTTACTGCGATTCAGGAACAGGGCAATGTGGTTGCTCCGGCCAATATTAAGCTCGATGAAGACGGTAATATTATTGATGACACCCTGATTGCCCGCATGGACGGCGAGGTTGTCACGGTTTCTTCCGATGAAGTAACAGCTATGGACATTGCGCCAAACCAGTTGGTCTCTGTTGCAGCCTCCTTAATTCCTTTTCTGGAAAATGACGATGCAAACAGGGCCTTGATGGGATCGAACATGCAGCGTCAGGCTGTGCCGCTGTTGAAACCTGCTTCTCCGCTTGTTGGAACAGGGGTTGAGAAAAACTTGGCGCAGGATTCAGGCGCCTGTCTGTTGGCAGGCGGTGATGGGGTGGTGGAAGAGGTGGATGCCAACCGGGTCATGATTCGCTATGATGAGCCGGGAACAGATGGGTTTGATACCGGAATAGGCGTTTATCCTCTTTCTAAGTATAAAAAGACCAACCAAAATACCTGTTTTAACCAGAAGCCCTTGGTTCTGCCTGGTATGCGGATAAAAAAAGGCGATGTGCTGGCAGACGGCCCATCCACTGAGATGGGTGAACTTGCCTTGGGAAAAAATGTAACCATTGCCTTCATGCCGTGGCGTGGCTATAACTTTGAAGACTCCATCCTGATTAATGAGCGTCTCCTCAAGGAGGATACCTTTACCTCGGTTCACATTGAAATCTTTGATGTGGTGGCCCGTGACACAAAGTTAGGCAAGGAAGAGATTACTCGTGACATCCCCAATATAGGAGATGATGCCCTGCGCAATCTTGACGAATCAGGCATTGTTCGTATTGGTGCTGATATTCGGGCTGGCGATATGCTGGTTGGCAAAGTAACACCCAAGGGCGAGACCATGCTCTCTCCTGAAGAAAAGTTGCTGCGGGCGATCTTTGGAGAAAAAGCCGGTGATGTAAAGGATACCTCGTTGCGAGTACCTCCCGGAGTAGAGGGCGTGGTGATTGATGCCAAGGTCTTTTCCCGAAAAGGCGTGGATAAGGACGAGCGCACCCTGATGATTGAGGAGCAGGAAGTCAGCCGTCTGAATCGGGATCTGGAGGATGAACTCAGCAGTCTGAAAAACGGGGTTCGCAAAAAACTCTGTGAGCTGATGGTCAATCGGACCGCTAAAAAGGACATCCTTGACAGTGAAGGAAAGGTCATTCTTGCCCTTGGTAAAAAACTAACTGAACAAAGCCTGAATGCGGTGGAGTTTGAGCAGTTGCGTGGTCTTGATTTTTCAGAACGGGCCAAGTACGAGGACGAGTTAGAGGATGTTTTTAATAACTACTCCCGTCAAGCTCAGGCTGTTCGTGAACGCTATGAGGGGATTGTTGCCAGAATGGAAAAGGGCGATGACCTTCCTCCAGGTGTGGTCAAGCTGGTTAAGATCTACGTGGCAACCAAACGCAAGTTGGCAGTGGGTGATAAGATGGCTGGGCGACATGGGAACAAAGGTGTTGTTTCCAGATTACTTCCTGAAGAGGATATGCCTTTCTTTCAGGATGGAACCACCGTTGATGTTGTTCTCAATCCCTTGGGTGTTCCCTCGCGAATGAATGTTGGTCAGGTTCTTGAGTGTCATCTGGGATTTGCTGCAAAACGTTTGGGAGAACAGGTTCAAAAGCTGGCCACAACTGTTGAGGCGGCCCAGGTCAGAGAGCGTCTGCAAGTGATTTATTCCGAGGAAGAGTATACAGCGATTACTGATGGTCTTTCAGACGATGAACTGATTGATAAAATACGCAAGTACGGCCACGGTATTCACGTAGCCACCCCGGTCTTTGATGGTGCTACCGAGGCTGAGATCCGGAATATGCTGATTGAGGCTGGCGTGGACGAGGTGGGACAGTCTACCTTATACGATGGTTTGACCGGTGATAAATTTGATAATAAGGTGACAGTCGGCGTGATGTACATGCTCAAATTGCACCATCTGGTTGATAATAAGATTCATGCCCGTTCCACAGGGCCGTACTCGCTGGTTACTCAGCAACCCTTGGGCGGTAAGGCTCAATTTGGTGGACAGCGACTCGGAGAGATGGAAGTGTGGGCAATGGAGTCCTATGGTGCCGCCTATACGTTGAAGGAATTCCTGACTGTGAAGTCGGATGATGTTGAAGGGAGAACCTCAATGTATGAAAAGATTGTCAAGGGGAATAATTTCCTTGATGCTGGCTTGCCTGAATCCTTCCACGTTTTGGTGAAGGAGTTAAAAGGGCTTTGTCTGGATGTTGAGCTGTTATCGACAGACGATCAGTAGTATCTCAGCACCTATAAAGATCGTACAGACAAACTAGGAAAGTCAGGAAAAGACAGGCGCATAGGCAGTAAGGTATATGTAATATATCATCAAGACTGTGCAGCCGACATTTAGAGATCAT
Organism: Candidatus Electrothrix gigas; assembly: GCA_022766165.1. GTDB lineage: Bacteria > Desulfobacterota > Desulfobulbia > Desulfobulbales > Desulfobulbaceae > Electrothrix > Electrothrix gigas. The sequence goes on along the minus strand of QYLO01000072.1, from coordinate 7,962 downwards.
GATTTTAGTAGCAGGGGTATATCAACTGCTACAGCATTAACAGGGGAGGGTATCTTCGTGGAAGAACTGTTCAGCTTTTTTAACAAGCCGAAAGGGCCGCTTGTTTTTGACAAGGTTAAAATTTCCCTTGCGTCACCGACAAAGATACTTGAATGGTCCCACGGTGAGGTAAAAAAACCCGAGACCATTAACTACCGGACCTTTAAGCCAGAAAGGGACGGCTTATTCTGTGCCAAGATATTTGGACCTGTGAAGGATTACGAGTGTAATTGCGGGAAGTATAAACGCATGAAACATCGTGGCGTGGTCTGTGAAAAATGCGGTGTTGAGGTTATTCAGTCTAAGGTGCGGCGTGAGCGTCTCGGTCATATTCAGTTGGCTGCCCCGGTTGCTCATATCTGGTTTCTCAAGTCATTGCCCACCAAAATCGGTTCAATACTGGACATGACCCTCAAAGAGATGGAGCGAATCCTCTACTTTGAGTCCTATGCTGTTGTCCGTTCCAATGTGGAGAGTATTCCGGCAGGAAGTTTGCTGAACGAGGAGCAGTATCAGGAGGCTTTAGAACAGTTTCCCGGTGAATTTGAGGTTGGTATTGGTGCTGAAGCAATTCGAGATATGCTCAAAGATCTGGATCTGGTCGAGCTGGCAGCACAGTTGCGTAAGGAGATGAAGGAAACCGGATCTGTGACCAAGCGTACCAAGCTTGGGAAACGGCTGAATGTTACTGAAGCCTTTCGTGATTCTGGTAATCGTCCTGAATGGATGATTCTGGAGGTTGTTCCTGTCTTGCCCCCGGATCTCCGTCCCTTAGTCCCTTTGGAAGGTGGTCGTTTTGCCACCTCAGATCTGAATGATCTGTATCGTCGAGTCATTAATCGCAATAACCGCTTAAAGCGTTTGCTGGAGCTGGATGCACCGGATATCATTATTCGGAACGAGAAACGGATGCTGCAAGAGGCCGTGGATGTCCTGTTTGATAATGGTCGTCGTGGTCGCACTATTACCGGACCTAATAAACGCCCACTCAAATCGCTCTCTGACATGCTCAAAGGCAAGCAGGGACGTTTTCGTCAGAACTTGCTGGGTAAGCGTGTTGACTATTCAGGTCGTTCCGTTATTGTTGTTGGCCCGCATCTGCGTTTACATCAATGTGGATTGCCCAAGAAGATGGCTCAGGAGTTATTTAAACCCTTTATTTATAACAAGCTTGAAACCTTGGGGTATGTAACCACCATCAAGAGTGCTCGTAAAATGGTGGAAAAGGGGGCCAAAGAGGTTTGGGATGTGCTGGATGACATCGTGCGTGAGTACCCAGTTATTCTGAACCGTGCTCCGACGCTGCATAGATTGGGTATGCAGGCCTTTGAGGTTGTCCTGATTGAAGGCAAGGCTATTCAGCTCCATCCCTTGGTCTGTTCTGCCTTTAATGCAGACTTTGATGGCGATCAGATGGCAGTGCATCTGCCCCTGTCAGTTGAGGCTCAGGTTGAGGCTCGGGTTCTGATGATGTCCACCAATAATATCCTTTCTCCTGCCAGCGGGAGTCCGGTTATTATCCCGAGTCAGGATATTGTCCTTGGTCTCTACTATATGACCAGAGAACGCTACGGCGTTGCCGGTGAAGGAATGACGTTCAGCTCTCCTGCGGAAGCCCGTATGGCCTATGACCACGGAGCAGCCCATCTGCAAGCACGAGTAAAGGTACGCTTAAAGGGCGAGTTGGTTGATACCACGATAGGCAGAATCATTGTTGGTGAACTGTTACCTGCAAGTGTCCCCTTTGCTGTGGTCAACAAGGAGCTGTCCAAGAAAGAGTTAGGCTTTTTGGTAGACTACACCTACCGTCATGCAGGCACCAAGGACACGGTTATTCTTGCAGATCGCCTCAAAGATCTCGGCTATGAGCAGGCAACCAGAGCTGGTATCTCTATCTGTATCAATGACATGAAAATTCCAGTCAACAAAGAAGAGTTTGTTGAGGAATCTGAACGCAAGGCTGCTGAGGTTGATGAGCAGTATTCAGACGGTTTAATCACTGATGGCGAGAAGTATAATAAGATTGTTGATATTTGGTCAAAAGCCACAGATAAAATCACCCATGAAATGATGGAAGAGATGTCTGTGGACTATGTGAGAGATGGAGAGGGCAATTTACGTGATTTGAAGAGCTTTAACTCTGTCTATATTATGGCTGACTCTGGTGCCCGTGGTTCCAAAGATCAGATCCGGCAGTTGGCTGGTATGCGTGGTTTGATGGCAAAACCTTCTGGGGCCATTATTGAAACACCGATTAAGGCGAATTTCCGGGAAGGACTCTCTGTGCTGGAGTACTTTATCTCTACGCACGGTGCTCGAAAGGGCCTTGCAGATACTGCGCTCAAGACGGCAAACTCTGGTTATCTGACCCGACGACTGGTTGACGTTGCTCAGGATTCCACTATTGTGGAAAAGGACTGCGGTACCATGCGGTATACAGTTGCCGAGCCGCTGCTGGATGGCGGTGAGGTGATAGTTCGTATTGGTGAGCGTATTCTTGGTCGTGTTGCCAGTGATGATATTGCTGATCCGCAATCCGGTGAAATCATCGTTGAAATGGACGAAGAGATTACCGAGGAAAAGGTTGAAGCCATTGAGGCCGCTGGTATTGATAGGGTGCGGATTCGTTCGGTACTGACCTGTGAGTCACGGCGTGGTGTCTGTGCCATGTGTTATGGACGAGACCTGGGACGTGGACACATGGTCAACATCGGTGAAGCGGTTGGGATCATTGCAGCCCAGTCCATTGGTGAGCCAGGTACCCAGCTAACCATGCGGACCTTTCATATCGGCGGTACAGCCAGTCGTTCTGTTGAACAGGCTGAGATTCGCAGTCAGCGCAGTGGTATTGTTCGCTATAAGGAACTGCATTCTGTAACCAACTCTACTGGTTTTGAGGTGGTTATGAACCGAAATGCGGAGATCACAGTTGTTGATGAGCATGATGTGGACCGAGAGCGTTTTCCTGTCCCTTATGGTGCTGAGGTGCGGGTCGCTGATGGGGAAAAAGTAGAACCAGGCACGGTTATTGCCGACTGGGATGCCTTTGCCATTCCCATTGTTGCCGAGGCATCTGGGCGTATTAAGTACGGCGACGTGATTGAGGGCGACACCATGCAGGAACGCGTGGATCAGGTAACAGGTAAGGTCTCTCGGGTTATTATTCATGCCACAACGGCAAAGCACTCCAGTCCAAGGGTTTCCTTGAAAGATGGTCGGGGCAGAACGATTAAGTTGCCCAATGGAGAGCATGAGGCCCGGTATCCCTTACCGGTTGGCTCTATCATCACGATAGATGAGGGCAATGAGGTGGCGGCTGGTACTGTGGTTGCCAAAATTCCACGAGAGACCACCAAGACCAAGGATATTACCGGTGGTCTGCCTCGGGTTGCCGAGCTTTTTGAGGTACGTAAACCCAAAGAGCAGGCCATTGTCACAGAAATTGATGGTCGGATCAGCTTTGGTAAAGAACTGAAAGGCAAGCGGCGAGTTGTGGTGACCCCTGAAACCGGCGAGCCACGGGAGTACCTGATCCCTAAAGCCAAGCATGTCACGGTTCATGAAGGTGATTATGTCAAGGCTGGTGATGCCCTGATGGATGGTTCCATTCTTCCCAACGATATTCTTAAGATTAAAGGTGAGGAAGAGCTGGCGCAGTTCCTTGTTGATGAGATTCAGGAGGTATACCGTCTCCAGGGTGTTAAGATTAATGACAAGCATATTGAGACTATTGTGCGCCAGATGTTAAAAAGGGTACGAATTACCGATCCTGGCGATACAAAGTTTATGCTTGATCAACTCACCGAGAAGTGGATGTTTTATGATGAGAATAAACGGGTTTTAAACGAGGGGCTTCAGCCAGCTTCAGCCGAACCCCAGCTTTTAGGTGTAACCAAGGCATCGTTATCCACGGATTCGTTTATTTCAGCTGCTTCGTTTCAAGAGACAACCAAGGTCTTGACCAATGCAGCTATGGCAGGAAAAATCGATACATTAGACGGCTTAAAGGAAAATGTTATTATGGGCCGTTTGATTTCAGCAGGAACAGGTTTGTCGAGATATAAAATTAATTAGCTCTATTGATTTTTCTCCTTGACTCTTGATGTTAAAGATGATATATAATCTTCCTATTGCTTTTTGTGCAGATAGGTAGTGTACAAATTATTGAAAAGGTAAGGAAAAGATGCCTACTATTAATCAGCTCGTTAGAAAAAGAAGAAAGAAGCAGGTTAAGCGTTCTGATACGCCTGCGTTGCAGAACTGTCCGCAGAGGCGTGGTGTCTGTGTTCGTGTGTATACAACGACCCCTAAGAAGCCGAACTCGGCTCTGCGTAAGGTTGCAAGGGTGCGGTTGACAAACGGCATTGAGGTTACCTCATATATACCTGGAATAGGACATAACTTACAGGAACACTCCGTTGTTTTGGTTCGTGGTGGACGTGTGAAGGATTTGCCTGGTGTTCGTTATCATATCGTGCGCGGTACCTTGGATGCGCTGGGTGTGAGTGATCGGAAGCAGGGGCGGTCTAAATATGGCGCAAAGCGTCCTAAATAGCTATTAATATTTATCGGAGTGTAGGGCTATGCCAAGAAAGAAGTTGCAAAACAAGCGTGCTGTTGGGGCTGATCCGAAATATAATTCTGTTTTAGTATCCAGGTTTACGAACGGTTTAATGCTGGACGGGAAGAAAACATTGGCTCGTCGTATGTTTTATGATGCAATGGCCGTTGTTGAAGAGAAGATTTCCGATGAAGAGCCGTTGGCTGTTTTTGAAACAGCGATGGAGAATGTTCGTCCAAGAGTTGAGGTAAAGAGTCGTCGAGTTGGTGGCGCAACCTATCAGGTGCCTGTTGAGGTTCGTCCTGACCGTCGTAATGCCTTGGCTATTCGTTGGATTATCGGTTTTGCCAAAAGTCGTTCCGGTCGTTCTATGGCTGATAAGCTGGCTGCAGAGCTGCTTGATGCCTATAATAACAGAGGCGCATCGGTTAAAAAACGTGATGATACCCACAAGATGGCTGAGGCGAATAAGGCCTTTGCTCATTATCGCTGGTAGCATCTGTTTCTCTTTTGGCTAGGTGATAGGCTAAGAAAAAACATGTAGGGTGAGACCAGTGGCTGATAATGGCGCGTTATCCCGTGTTCGCAATATTGGGATAATGGCCCATATTGATGCGGGTAAGACTACAACAACAGAGCGAGTCCTTTATTATTCAGGTCGCTCTCATAAAATAGGCGAGGTTCATGACGGCACAGCTGTTATGGACTGGATGGAGCAGGAGCAAGAGCGGGGGATTACCATCACTTCCGCTGCCACTACCTGCGAGTGGAATGGCTATCAAGTTAATATAATAGATACTCCTGGCCATGTAGATTTTACCGTTGAAGTTGAGCGGTGCCTGCGAGTGCTTGATGGTGTTGTGGCTGTGTTTTGTGCGGTTGGTGGTGTTGAACCCCAATCAGAGACGGTTTGGCGACAAGCAGACCGTTATCACATACCACGCATCGCCTTTGTAAATAAGATGGACCGTGTTGGTGCGGATTTTAACAGGGTGGTTGCAGAGATAAAAGAGTCTCTTGCAGCAGAGCCTGTTGTTCTTGCCCTGCCATACGGTAGTGAAGAGACTTTTTCAGGAACTGTCGACCTTATAGAACAGAAACTTTATCGGTATGATGAAGATGATAAAGGTGGAACAGTTCATGAAGAAGCAATTCCTGAGGATATAAGAAACACATCTTCGGCCGCCTATATGACGCTCCTCGAGAAGTTGGCCGACTTCGATGAGGGGATCATGGAAAAATATCTGGATGAGCAAGAGATCTCTCCCGGTGAGATTCGTCAGGCGTTGCGAAATGCAGTACTCGCCTTACAACTGGTTCCGGTGCTGTGTGGCTCTGCCTTTAAGAATAAAGGTATACAGCCATTGCTTGATGCAGTTACCTGGTACCTGCCCTCACCCGTAGATGTCCCCCAAGTTGAGGGGGAGGACAAGAACGGTGCGCCGCTTGTCCGTAAACTGGAGCGGAGTGAAAAGTTTTGTGGCTTGGTTTTTAAGCTGCAATCAGACCCCTTTATCGGCAATTTAGCCTTTATCAGAGTTTACTCTGGTGAGCTAAACGTCGGAGATAAGGTCTTTAATCCGCTGAAGCGGAAAAAAGAAAAGATCGCAAAGTTAATAAAGCTTCATGCCAATAAGCGTGAAGAGGTGCAAGCGATAGGTGCCGGTGATATTGGTGCTGTTGTCGGATTAAAATTCACGATGACAGGCGATACACTTTGTGCAGCTGGTGACCATATCGTCTTGGATACCATGGATTTTCCTGAACCAGTTATTGGTGTTGCTATTGAAGCACGGAGCAAGGCTGATGAGGCAAAGCTTGCCGAGAGTCTGGAAAAGATAGTCTGTGAAGATCCGAGTTTTCGTGTCAGCCTGAATGAAGATACTGGCCAGCAGATTATTTCTGGAATGGGAGAACTCCATTTAGAAATAGTTGTTGACCGATTGATCAAAGAGTTTAAGGTCTCTGCCAATGTGGGAACCCCACAGGTTGCCTATAAGGAGACGATTACTTGCGAAGCTTCAGGCGAAGGTCGCTTTGAAACGCAAGGCGGGGGAAAAGAACAGTATGGACATGTTGTTCTGCAATTAAAGCCTGCTGAACGTGGCAGTGGATTACAGTTTATCAGTCGTGTTGATGAGAAACAAATTCCCCAGGAATTTTTCAGTGCTATTGAAAAAGGCGTCCGTGACACCTTTGATTCTGGACCATTGATTGGTTACCCTCTTGTTGATTTGGAGGTAAAGCTTGTTGGCGGTTCGTATGATGAGGAAAATTCAACGGAAATGGCCTTTGGGGTTGCAGCTGCCTTGGCATGTAGAGAAGCGGTAGCAAAGGCAGAGGCCGTCCTTCTTGAGCCTGTCATGGCTGTTGAAGTGGTGACCCCGGATGAATATCTGGGCGATGTAATAAATGATTTGAATAAAAAAGGTGCCCAGGTCGACGGCGTTGAGGCAGAGAGAAACCTACAGGTCGTGAAAGCTGGCGTACCGCTTTCCAAGATGTTCGGCTATTCAACCTCTCTGCGCTCCGCAACGCAGGGAAGGGCAACGTTCAGTATGCAGTTTAAGGCATTTTCAGAGGTTCCGGCAAAACAGGCCGAGGCCATTATACATAAGATTCGAGGCGTTTGATTTAAGAGCAAGAGGTAAGGCAGATGGCTAAAGAAAAATTTGAGCGGACAAAGCCGCATGTCAATGTTGGAACCATCGGTCATATTGATCATGGGAAAACGACTCTGACAGCGGCTATCACACGAGTGCTGGCAACCAAAGGGCAGGCTGAGTTCACAGATTTCAGTGATATTGATAAGGCTCCAGAAGAGAAAGAGCGTGGAATCACTATTGCGACCGCTCATGTTGAGTATGAAAGCGAGGGGCGTCATTATGCCCATGTAGACTGTCCAGGTCATGCTGATTACATCAAGAATATGATTACCGGTGCTGCGCAGATGGATGGAGCAATTCTTGTTGTTGCAGCCACTGATGGTCCCATGCCCCAGACTCGTGAGCATATCCTGTTGGCGCGTCAGGTTGGTGTGCCAGCAATGGTTGTTTTCCTGAACAAATGCGATCAGGTGGATGATGAAGAGTTGATTGAGCTGGTTGAGATGGAACTTCGTGAGTTGTTGGATAAATACGATTTTCCTGGCGATGATACCCCGATTATTCAGGGATCTGCTCTGGAAGCACTGGAGAATCCTGAAGATGAAGGTCACAGCAAGTGCATCTGGGAGCTGATTGAGTCTGTTGACTCATGGGTTCCAGAACCTGAGCGTGATGTTGATAAGCCCTTTTTGATGCCGGTTGAAGATGTCTTTTCTATCTCCGGTCGTGGTACTGTTGCCACCGGTCGTGTTGAAA
>QYLO01000071.1 GCA_022766165.1 Candidatus Electrothrix gigas | reverse complement strand
TACAGGACAATGATTATCAATCAAGGTCATTTTGATCTCCTTTTTTAGCTAAAAACTAACATAGTTTTATTTAATAATCAATAAAAAAATTAAGAATATATAATGATAATTGTACGGAACCAGTGCCCAGCAACACATTACCTCCTTAAACTAAAACTGCAAGGCAAAAAACATTGACTTCCTCGTACAACTGCTCAATACTACAGCAGAAGAATCGGTATCAGAGAGAACTATTCCGTTACAGGAAAAATATAATTTTTAATATTATCCGCAAGATGCGGCCAGAAAAGAGAAAATGATGATAAAAAAAAGCGAGGGTGCAGCAGGAAATCCCAAAGAAAAAAAAATTGAAATACAAAATAAAAACATGGCAGATGTGGATCTCACCTCGCCAGAATGGTACCTGAATCGGGAGCTGACCTGGTTAGAGTTTAATCGTCGGGTTCTGCACGAGGGACAGGACGAGCGAACCCCACTTTTGGAGCGGATCATGTTTTTAGCCATTGTGGGCGGTAATCTTGACGAATTCTTCATGAAGCGGATCGGTGGCCTCAAGCAGCAAGTTGGAGCCGGGGTACGCAAGCTGACTGTGGATGGCCGCACGCCGGGTGAGCAGATTGGTGAATGCCATGCGTTGGTCCGCAGTATCTTGGTACAAAAGGAAACGTTAGAACAGGAGTTGCTCAACAAGCTCTCTGAACAGGGCATCCAAATTGTCGGTTATGAGAAGCTGGACAAGGAGCAGCAGAAGGAGGTGGATGATTATTTTCAGGAGAATATCTACCCGCTCCTCACCCCTCAGGGTATGGACCCGGCCCACCCCTTTCCCTTTATCTCCAACCTGTCCATCAACCTCTTGGTGGTGACCAAGTATAAGCATGACGACCATCCCTTTCTCAACCGTATCAAGGTGCCTACCGGTGTTGGAATTCCTCGCTTTATCCGTGTTGGTGACGATCACCTGTATATCCGCTTTGAAGACCTGATTGCCCATAATCTGACAGCAATTTTCCCGGGCTTGCTCATTGAATCCTGTACCTTTTTTCGAGTGACCCGCAATGCCATTACTGAGCAGGATGGTGCCAAGGCCAATGATCTCCTTGATGTGATTGAAACAGCGTTGCGGGATCGTAAGTTTGCCGAAATTGTTCGGCTGGAGGTGGCGGCTGATATGTCAGTGCTGCATCGGGGCATGTTGGCTGCTGAATTGGGCATTGATGAGGAAAAGGACGTGTTCACTGTGGACGGTATTATCGGAAAACGGGACCTCTTTGAGATTGCCTCCCTTGATATGCCAGAGCTGCATTATCCTCTGCATCAGCCGCTTGATCATTTCCGCCTTTCCGGTGATTCCCCGAATATCTTTCATGTTATCCGGGAACAGGGGGCGATTCTGTTGCAGCATCCATACGAGTCCTTTGACAGCTCTGTGCAGCGTTTTCTCCGGGAGGCCAGTTGTGACCCCAAGGTTTTGGCCATTAAGATGACCCTGTATCGAACCTCAGCAGGCTCCCGGATTATTCCCTATTTGCTGGATGCGGCCCAGAACGGCAAACAGGTAGCTGTGGTGGTGGAACTCATGGCCCGATTTGACGAGTCTGCCAATATTGGTTGGGCCGAGAACCTGGAAGAGGCCGGAGTGCATGTTACCTACGGTGTGGTTGGCTTGAAAACCCACTCCAAGGTAATCTTTGTCGTGCGTCGGGATTTTGATGGTCTGCGTCGATACGCCCATATTGGCACAGGAAACTATCATGCAGGCACGGCCAGGATCTACTCTGATTTAGGTATGCTCACCAGTGACCGAGTGATTGCTCAGGATCTGACAGAGTTGTTTAATTACCTGACCACAGGCTATGCACCTGAGAGAAACTACCGTACCTTGCTACCCTCGCCTCGGGTACTGAAAAAAGCCTTATTGGAAAAAATAGAGCGGGAAATTAGCCAGCATAGCACAAAAACGCCGGGAAGAATTCAGTTTAAGACAAATGCGCTGGAGGACAAGGATATCACCGCAGCCTTGTATAGGGCCTCTATGGCAGGGGTACACGTAGACTTACTTGTTCGTGATACCTGTCGGCTCCGGCCCGGTATTCCTGGTTTATCGGAAAATGTCCGGGTGATTTCCATTGTCGGGCGATTTCTCGAACACAGTCGTATTTATTATTTTTACAATAAGGGCGAGGAAGAGTATTTTATTGGGTCTGCTGATATTATGAAGCGGAATCTGGAGGATCGGGTGGAGGTTATCACACCGGTAGTACTCAAGGAGTTGCGTCAAGAGTTGCGGGAAATTCTTAATGTGCAGCTTGCTGACCAGCGCAGTGCTTGGGAAATGCAGTCGGACGGTACATATATCCAACGCATGAGTAAAAAAGAGACAGCCAAGGGCAGTCATGAGACATTAATTGAAAAGGCTGAAAAACGGCTCTCTGATGCCCAGGCTCTTTTTTGTTTGGAGCAAAAACAGATGGTGAAGCGTAAAAAGGGGCGTCGGAAAAAGTAATATGAAAAATAACAAAGTATTGGTCACCGGTGGTGGCGGATTTATAGGACTGGCTCTGGTGCAAGAACTCTGTCAACAGGGTAAGACAGTTCGTGTTCTGGGCAGGCATCGCTATCCTGCTGTGGAAGCGGTTGGGGCGGTTTCCCTGCAAGGGGATATCCGTAATAAGGAGGATGTGCAAGAGGCAGCTACTGGTTGCGATACAGTTTTTCATGTTGCGGCCAAGGCCGGTATTTGGGGATCGTTTCAGGAGTATTATGCTGTTAATGTCCAGGGTACTCTGAATGTGTTGGCAGCCTGCAAAGCACTGGCAATCAAAAATCTCGTCTACACCTCGACCCCGTCTGTGGTCTTTGACGGATATGATCTGGAAGGGGCAGATGAATCTCTGCCGTATTCTTCCAAGCCGCTCTGTGCCTATGCTGCAACCAAGATTTTGGCGGAACAGCATGTCCTGCACAATACCTCGGATGCGCTGCGGACTGTCGCAATTCGTCCACATCTTGTTTGGGGACCAGGTGATACCAACTTGATTCCTCGGCTTATGGACCGTGGCCGAAAGCAGAGCCTCCGTATTATAGGAGATGGGAAAAATCAAGTGGATATCGCCTATATTGACAATGTAGTGCATGCCCATATATTAGCTGCGGAAAATTTAGCAGGTACAGGCAGTGCTGCTGGTCATGCCTTTTTTATTGGTCAACAGGAACCTGTCCAGCTTTGGCCGTGGATCAACGAGCTTTTTGCTGAAATGAAAGTACCTTTGGTGACCTCGCATCTTCGTTTAGGAACGGCAAAGGCCATAGGTTGGCTGCTGGAAAACGGACATGGTCTTGTAGGCAGTAAAGAGGAACCCAAAATGACCCGTTTTTTGGCAGAACAGTTAGCCATGTCGCATTGGTTTAGCAAAAAAAAGGCAGAAACCCTGTTGGGATATCAAGAAAAGGTGTCTACAGAGACCGGGATGGAGCGTTTAATTGCTTGGCTCAGGCAAGAGGAATTGTAGAGCTTGTAGGGCTTGTAGAGTAGGGGGCGTGGAGTGTATACTAAAAAAAGTTCGGTAAAGGTTGCATTATTGCCAGTGTGCCGTTCCCATTTGAACAAAAATGTGGTATGCCTTTCCCGTTGAAAACATACGCAGCACTTGCACTTCATTGACTTGCTCCAGAATATACTGCTGCAAGCAGGCAAGGCTGTCCATAGTTCATAATTGACAAGTTGATAAGGAAAAAAGAATCATGTCGCATAAAGAAGAAAACAAAGAAGAAAAAAAACATAACAAAGAAGCAGATGCTCCAATCAAGGTAAAACTCCTTGAGGGGACAGCAATGAAAAATATGCATAAAAAAGAGAAAAAAGACCGCTGTGCCGTATGGATCAAAAAGGCCACACTTGATTATGAAGTCGAGTTAAAAAGTATGCAGATTGAGCTGATGAAGCTACAAAAGCACATGAAGGCTACTGGTATGCGGGTACTGGCTATTTTTGAGGGACGAGATGCAGCAGGTAAGGGAGGGACCATCAAGCGGATCACAGCCTTTCTCAATCCCAGAAATACTCGGGTCGTAGCTCTGTCCAAACCCAGTGATACCGAGGTCTCTCAGTGGTATTTTCAGCGTTATGCACCCCATCTGCCAGCAGCAGGCGAGTTAGTCCTCTTTGACCGGTCCTGGTATAACCGGGCAATGGTTGAGCCGGTCATGGGATTTTGTTGCGATGAACAGCATAAGCGATTTCTTAAGGATGTCCCTTTGTTTGAACAGATGTTGGTTAAGGACGGTATTAAGCTGTTTAAGTTCTATTTTTCAGTTTCCAAGCAGGAACAGGCTCGTCGCTTTGAGTCGCGCAGACATGATCTGCTCAAGCAGTATAAACTGTCACCAGTGGATAAACTCGCCCAGGATCTCTGGGATAAGTACAGTGTAAAAAAATTCCAGATGCTTAACGAGTCCAACCGAACCCTGACCCCGTGGACAATTATTCGCTCTGATAACAAGAAAAAGGCAAGAATTAACTGCATGAAGCATATTCTCTCCAATATTGAATACGAAAAAAAGCTGGAACCTGAAAAGCTTACTCCAGATCCAGATATTGTGATTTCTGGCATTGACGAAATCAAGCACATGGAGAAAAATCTTTTTCAACCCAAGCAGCTCAGGGGATAGTAGAAATGTGAGACGGGCGATCCTTGTGATTGCCCTATCAGTTATGCGGAAAAATATGTAAATAACAGACAGACCTACCTGAGAAGAAACAAATGGTTACAATCAGCTTTTTCTTTTGGACATTTGTTGCGTTGTTTGGGATTATTGGCACAATGCGCGGGTGGGCAAAAGAGATGCTTGTGAGCTTTAGTCTTATTATGGCTCTTTTTTTTATGCAACTGGCATTAACCTATATCGGAGCAATAAAAAAACTGTGGAACGCTATGGAGGGTTCCACACAGTTCTATACAGCCTCTCTGGTTATGATTCTGTTTGCCCTGTTTGGTTACCATACACCAAATGCGCAGAAGGTGAATAAAAATTTGACCAGGGATAATAAAAATGCACCCAGGCATTGGTTACAGGATATGATGCTGGGAGGTATTTTTGGGGCTGTGAATGGCTATCTTCTGGTGGGTACGCTCTGGTTTTTTCTTGATTTGGCAAAGTATCCGGTTCCTGAGTGGATATTAACAGCACCAGAGCAAGGAACAGTGGCTGGCGATACTGCATTGAAACTCCTCAACTGGTTGCCACCGGCCTGGCTCGGTATGCCGATTATTTACTTTGTCGTGGCTGTGGTTTTCACCTTTGTTATCATAGTGTTGATTTAAAATAGAGTTGGACTGACTGCACTTACCTGCCATACCTGCGATACCTGCCGTATAGATACCGTTTGTTTACATACCCAGTTCCCGCAGAATTTGCTCATTACTTGTCCACTTCTTTTTTACCTTCACCCAAAGCTTGAGCTGTACCTTGCAGTAGAGGAGATGTTCAATCTCTTTGATGGCTGCTTTGCGGATCTCGCCAAGCATCTTTCCTTGCTTACCAATAACAATCCCCTTTTGTGAGCCTCGCTCCACCAGAATGGTGGCATGAATCACAACGGAACCCCCTTGCCTTTGGGGACGTTCCTTAAACGCATCAATAAGCACTGCTGTGGAATAGGGAATTTCTTGGCGGGTGCGTAAAAAGACCTGCTCCCGGATCAGCTCGGCCACGATAAAACGCTCTGAAGCATCTGTGGGGATATCCTCTGGATAATACTGCGGCCCCACAGGCAGATGGTCCACCAAGGTATGCAAAAGCGTCTCTGTTCCATCTCCTTTAAGGGCTGATAAAGGGACAACAGCACGGAAAGGATGTATACTTGTAAAGCGTTCGATCATAGGAAGCAAGGCTTCTTTGGCCAGCCTATCCACTTTGTTGAGGGCTAATACTGCTGGACATTGTATTTTACTCAAGTAGTTACTCAACTCTGCATATCGCTTTGCAAGGCGTTTTTTGTCTGAAGCCAAGGCATGCATCGCCTCCGCATCAATGAGAAAGAGAACAATATCAGCCTCCTCCAAGGTATCCATAGCAATGCGTACCATCTCTTGGTTCATCATTTCCTTGGCCTTGTGCAGACCTGGGGTATCGAGCATGATCATCTGATAATCGGTTCCGGTCACAATACCGAGAATGCGATTGCGCGTGGTTTGCGGCAGGGGCGTGACAATGGCGATTTTTTGTTCCAGATATCTGTTCAGCAGGGTTGATTTGCCTGCATTGGGCGGACCGATTACCGCAACGACACCGGATCGGTGTTCTTGTGAAGCTGCGGAAGCTGTAGAAGCTGTGACAGGTTGTTGCATAAGGAAGTTTCCTGTTTCCTGAGTAAGAATTGACGGGCTGTTTACTTTGCCCGTTCTTTTTTGCTCAATGTACCTATGCGTTTTTCGGTATGCAAGTTTTTTTCTGCTGCTCTTTTGCTTTCCAGCGAATACATGCTGTAAAACCTTTGTCTCTTTTACAGGTTATCTGTAAGAATTACTTCTTTTTAAAAAGTCGACTACTTAACCTCTTAATTTCTTATCGAAAAAAGATAAAATGCGTAAAATCTATAAAATATACAGGCTTTCTTTGACAGACCAGAGTCAGGTTGATATTCTTGTCATCTGACATTGCGCCATTACGTGAAGACTCCAAAGAGACAACAGCCTGTTTCATATACAAAAACAACTTATAACAATGACACCTCCCGGAACTATTATCGAATACCTTGACAGCGGGCGTTTTATCTGCGGTCTTGTGTTGCAAAACAACAATAATCGATTGCGATTACTCAATCAGAATGGGCGGGAAATGAACCTGCCTGCCTCCCGTGTGGTCACGGCCTCAAAAACAAAACATCAGCTAGCCAGTCGTGAAGATCGCATTGCCCTGCTTAAGGAAATGGCAGCGATACGGGCCGCTTTAACCGATTCTATTCCGTTGGAAGAGATCTGGGAGCTGGCCAGTGAAGAAGAGGAAGAGGCATTTCCTGCTGATTTTCTTGCGGAACTTTCATTTGGTGAAAACTTAACAGATGATCAATCTGCTGCTTTTCTCCGGGCTGTGTTTACGGATCGTTTTTTCTTTAAGTATAAAAATGAGATGGTCAACGTTCATACCCCGGAACAGGTGGAACAGTTGCGCCATCAGCGGCAAAAGGAACAGGAAAAAGAGGAAATTCTCACCATCGGGGCCACCCATCTGCAAAGTATTATGCAGGGCAACCAAGTGAGTGCGGAACAGTGGCCGGACAGAGAACGTATTTTGGGCTGGATTGCTGATTTTGTCCTGTTTGGCAGCGAGGCAGCGCAGGCAGATATGGTTCGCCAGCTCTTGAAAAAGGCCGACCTGCATCAACCCAACCGAGCCTATCATTTGCTGGTCCGGGCGGGTATCTGGGAAAAAGACGAAAACCTGGCTCTGCTCCGTGCTGAACAGCCTGTGGAGTTTACCGCAGAGTTGATGGCTCATGCTGTTAGTATTGAAGAACCTACCGCAGAGGAACTCTTGGCAGATCCCAAGCGTAAGGATTTCCGAGAACTGAATACGCTGACGATTGACGGTGCCTCCACCCGTGATTATGACGATGCCCTGCATGTGGAAGAGCTGGACAACGGCGATATCTTGGTCGGGGTTCATATTTCTGATGTCAGTTATTTTATCACCCCAAAAGATCCCCTGTTTTTGGAAGGCATGGAGCGGGCCACTTCACTTTACTTTCCAGAAGGGCAGATTCCCATGATGCCCAGAGAACTGTCGCAGGGGGTGTTCAGTCTGATCAAGGATCGGGTTCGGCCAGCAGTGAGTTTTTTAATAAAAATATCGCCTGAAGGTGATATTAAGAGCAGTAAGATTGTTCCCAGTGTTATCCAAGTGAAGCGTCAGCTCAGTTATACTGAGACCGATAAGATGATGGAAACAGACCGGGATTTGAACTTACTCAATAAGGTTCGCCAGCAGTTACGCCTCAAGCGGGTGGAACGCGGGGCCTTGCTCCTTTCCTTTCCAGATGTGAATATCTATGTCAACAATCAGGGAAAGGTTGCCATTCATCTCAGTCCTTCTGACAGCCCGTCCCGCAACCTGGTTTCCGAATGTATGATCTTGGCCAACGGAGTAGCTGCTGATTATCTTGCTGCTCAGGAGGCGCCGGGTTTGTTTCGCTCCCAACCACCGCCTCGGAAACGCCTGATCTCTGGGGTTCAGAATTCTCTGCAGGATATTGCCTGCCAGCGTCGTTTTCTGTCACGGGGCGAGTTGACAGTCCATCCCAAGCCCCATTCCGGCCTAGGACTGAACTGTTACACCACCATTACCTCGCCTATCCGTCGTTTTCTTGATACAGCTATGCAGCTTCAGATCTCGCATCTTATTCATGGAAAAGGTATGCTTTTTTCCGCTGATATGTGCAAGAATTTTGCCGGCACAATTCAACAAAAACTGGGACGGGCCAATAAGGTACGCCAGCACCGGCATCGCTATTGGATTCTTCGTTATCTGGAAGAGTTGACTGGTAAACGAGTTTCAGCTCTTGTAGTCAGCCACGGGCCTAAGCGAGTCAGTTTGATTCTGCTGGACTGTCTTTTTGATATTGACCTACCTGTGAATCCCTCTTTTCGAGTGGAACCCGGTGATACGGTAAAGGTGCGCATTGCCAAAGTTGATGCGCTGGACAATACTTTGCGGGTGGATTGGTGATCTTGTCGGTTGCGGTTTCCCTCAAGTTGTGACAGTGAAATTTGTGACGGTAAGACAACAGATCGAATTCATCCGGTTAATCAGGTTATTGAAAAATGAAATAAATAAGGTATATTAATGAGCAGAGTTGTCAACAAGGAGGACGCAAGCAGAGAAGAATCACCATCCTATCACCTCTGATTGAATCAGATCAGCCCTAAAAAAATAATGAAACAGGACATATCTGAAGAACCGGCTCAAGAGCAATACAGTCTTCTGGAAAATTTACAAAGGTCTTTTGTTGATCCCTCCTTGTCTCAGGACATACTGCGGAAAAACGGTTGTGCTTTGGCTGAGGAGTACACAGCAATTTTACAACAACTTGTTCAGCTTGCCGCGTTCAACGAGTCCACTCATCATAATCTTTTGAATGCTGATATTAAGATACAGAAACAACAGGAGGAGTTAAAAGAAAAAAATGCTCGTCTGGAAAGGGAAATTGCTGAACATATCATACTCAGAGAACAACTGACAAAGACGAATAATCGTTTAACTCAGACCATTGATACGCTGACGCAGCGTAACGTTGAAATGAGAATCTTACAACAGTTGAGCGAATTTCTTCAGGCATGTGAGTCAGAAGAAGAAACTGTTCATGTGCTGATAAGTACCTGCCGACGTCTGTTTTCGGCTGAGGCTGGCTATCTCAGCTTGCTCGATGATGCCACCAAGATACTCCGAGTTGTCGGTTTCTGGGGCGACAGCAGCTACAAACGGCTTGAATTTGATCAGCAGCAGTGTTGGGCTGTCCGACGGGGCAAGGTGCATGCGGTTCTGGATTCTCAAAATACGCCAATCTGTCCCCATTTACGGATTGCTACGGATGAGAGTTCGCTCTGTGTTCCCATGACAACGCATGGACAGCTGATCGGGATGATGCACCTGTTGATTTGTTCAGAAGAGGCAAAGCGCCTAAAAAAAACAAAACCCAAGGAACAGACACAGTTTTTTGAGACAAAGCAACGCCTGTTTGAGAGTATAGCAGATCGTTACGCCATGAGTTTAACAGATTTAAGGTTGCGTGAAACCTTGAGGGTCCAAGCCATTCGGGATCCCTTAACCGGTCTGTATAACCGGCGGCACATGGAGGCATCATTTCAGCGCGAAATCAGTCGGGCCCGACGTCATAAGCAGTTTCTTGGGGTTATTATGATTGATATAGATCATTTTAATGTGTTCAACGATACTTATGGGCATGAGATGGGTGACAAGGTGTTGAGTGAAATAGGAAAATTTATTCTTGAAAATATTCGAGATGAGGATATTGCCTGCCGTTATGGGGGTGAGGAAATTATTATTATCCTCCCTGGCGCCTCGTTACAAAATACCGAACGACGAGCAGAACAGTTACGTCAAGGTATCGAAAGTTTGGCTGTAAAGATGTATGATGAAGAACACACTGTGACCGCCTCTTTGGGTGTTGCTCTTTTTCCAGAACACGGAACAACCATCAAAGGGGTGATTAGAGCAGCAGACTGTGCTTTGTACAGGGCAAAAGAGAAGGGGCGAAATAAGGTTCTTGTTGCCGCTTGACAGGCACCTGACCATTTTGGTATCACATAATAAGGACATTAACGACTATCATTCTTAAAATCCAGAGCAATATAATGAAAAAAAAACAAGCAGTCAGCCTTTATTTTTTTGTAATTTTATCCACCTTCCTTGCCCATCCTCCTTCTCCGAGTTTTGCCCAAGAAGAAGAACCCGATGATGTCCTGACAACCATTCAAGAGGCGGTAAGGCAGTATAAACTTGGTGAGTTTGCCGAGGCCATTTCCAACATAGATTATGCCACCCAACTGATCCGCCAGAAACGAAGTAAGCGGATGAAGGTGCTGCTGCCTGAACCATTAGCTGGTTGGCTGGCTAAACCTGCCAAATCCCAGGCATTAGGCACGGCAGTTTTTGGAGGCGGGGTAACAGTTAGTCGTGATTATTATACAAAAAAAGGCTCATCCATTTCTATTGAAATAGTCTCTGATTCACCGGTGCTGCAATCTATCCTGACGATGCTGAATAATCCTCTGTTTGCCGGTATTGCCGGTGGAATGATTAAAACGATTAAACACCAGCGAGCTATGATCAAGTATGATGAGGATGACCGTAAGGGTGAGATTAATATCGTGGTTGCCAGTCGCTTTATGGTGACAGTGAAGGGGCGTGGCGTGGAGCGGAAAACCTTGATGCAATTTGCCGAGTCAGTGAATTTTGAATCCTTGGCTAACAACTAAACAGGTACAACCGACTGCTTGGATAAAAGTCCTCAAGGGGAGTGCTCAAAGGTTTTTCCTGTGTGAGGCAAGTCCCCTGTACCCTGACTTGAATTGGCCTTCTTCTTGGGGTGACAGGGGATTTTTTATTGACCTTTTTTATACATACAATGAACGAACAACAGAAAAAACAGCCCTATAATCGACCGATCACAGACGAGGCAATCTTAAAGGTGACCAAGGAAATCGTGGTCAAGTTTATTGAAATCGGGCGAGTGACTCCGGGGAATTTTGAAGAGAATTACGAACGTATCTTTAACACGGTCAGACAATCGGCCAAGGAGTTGTCGTGAAAGCCCAGCTTGATCCGCAGCTCAATACGGCCCCGAATGATATCCGTGATATTCGCCATATCCATATCATGGGGATCTGCGGCACTGGTATGGCAGCCATTGCCGGGATGCTCAAGGAGAGCGGATATAAGGTCACGGGATCGGACCAAAATGTCTATCCGCCTATGTCGGATTTTCTTGCCCAGGCTGGCATTGAGGTGATGCAGGGGTATGTGCCAGAGAATCTGGACCCACGCCCGGATCTGGTCATTGTGGGCAATGTTATTCAGGCGGTCTTTCCAGAGGCGCAACGGCTTGCTGAACTGGGCATCCCGTATCTGTCCATGCCCCAGGCTTTGGGACATTTTTTTCTGGGTGGAGAACATCCCAAAAAGCCCCTTGTTGTTACTGGAACCCACGGTAAAACAACGACCTCCTCTTTATTGGCAACAGCCTTGCATCGGGCTGGTTGCTCACCGGGTTTTCTGATTGGCGGGATTGTTGAGGCATTCGGTCGCAACTATCGTCTTGGTGAGGGAGAATACTTTGTGGTGGAAGGGGACGAGTACGACACAGCCTTTTTTAATAAGGTGTCTAAATTTCTCCACTACCGACCGCAGTATGCGATCCTGACCTCTGTTGAGTTTGATCATGCAGATATCTTTGCTGATCTGGAGGAGATCAAACAGTCTTTTCTTGCGTTTGTCGGCCTGATTCCTGAAAACGGGGCCTTGGTTGCCTGTACAGATGACCCTGTGGTTGCCGAGATTGCTGCCCAGTGTTCCGGGCCAGTGATCAGCTATGGAACGGGTAAAACGGGTAAGGACTGTCAGTGGCAACTCTGCGAGCTGGCTGTTCAGGGATGCAGCACCTCGTTTACTGCCTATAAAGACAAGGTTCTCTTTGGTGAATTTACCCTGCCCATGCCTGGACGTCATAACGGGCTGAATGCCTTGGCTGTGATTGCCCTGATGGATCATCTTGGGATTGAGCAAGAGGCTATTGCAAAAGGACTGGCCTCTTTTGAGGGAATCAAACGGCGACAGCAAATCCGGGGTGAGGTCAACGGTATCACGGTGATTGATGACTTTGCGCATCATCCCACGGCGGTGCGAGAAACGGTGCAGGCCCTGCGCTTGGCCTGGCCTGATCAACGGCTGCTCATTGTCTTTGAACCGCGAACCAACTCCAGCCGCAGAGCCGTGTTTCAGCAGCAGTATGAACAGGCTTTTGCTGGTGCGGATCAGGTGCTTGTACGAGAGATTGTTCCGCTGACCAATGTGCCTGCTCAAGAACAGTTTTCCTCCCAGCAGTTGGCAGTTGGCCTTAATGCGCAAGGAATCCCTACGGAATACTTTCCAGACACTGCAAAGATTATCGCCTCTCTTGTGCAGCAGGCTCGGACTGGTGATGTGATAGCGATTCTCTCTAATGGGGGCTTTGATAACATTCATGAGCGGCTGTTGGGTTGCCTTCATGAAAGTTCAGGTGAATAAATAACCTTAAAAATCAATACCTGCTTGTTTTAATAGTTTCTCAAGCCTGGCTTTTTCCGCTTCTGCTTTTTCCTTTTCTGCTTCCGCCTTCCTTTTTTCCTCCTCCGCTTTCTCTTTTTCTCCTTCCGCCTTCCTTTTCTCGGCCTCCGCCCTCTCTTTTTCCGCCCTTTCGTAAGCTATGAGCCGCTCCTGAGTTGCTAACTCTTCTAAGATTTCATCTTCCATATTCATATCTTCACAAAGTTCTTTGCTGGCAGAAGCCTTGTGCAGTCGTCTGATGATGACCTTGAATTCATCCGGGAATGAGGATTCCAGGACATCAAGAAAATGCTTACTCTCTTTGCTGGTGTTGCTCTGATCAAAGATACTCAGCAGGGTCTCCAGTTTGTTGCGATGTTTTTTGCGCAACCGCCGCACCTGGATAATATAGCTGTCATGGGTGAGGCTTTCTATGAACTCCTCTTGCCGGGTCAGTTGCTCCTTGGTGGCATGGTCGTAATAGGCTCTTTTGACGTGGATAACCGGGCTGTCGTTATGCTGAAGATTATGCCCAAGAATATAAATACTGATAATGGGTAATGCCTTTTTCTTCCCGGTCTTCTCATCCAGGTAGATATGAGACTCTTCCTGATACTGTTTCCCAAGATACTTCCGAAAACGGGTTATATCCGTGGGAAATTTCGCCTTTTGCAACTCAATAAGCACCAGCCTGCTGCTCCCGTCCGGCTCCCGTATCTTGGCGGCAAAGTCAATCCGCAACACAGTCAGGCCACCGTTAGGAAGTTTTCTGTTCAACTCGGTAAAGGCGAAGTCAAGGGATTCTATTTCCTGTTCAATGATGTGGGATATGACCAGCTTGGCAACCCGCATATCCTGCATCAGGTATTTGAACACGACATCGTAGAGGGGGTTTGCTACTTTCATTGGTTTACAAAGGTTATATTTTCTGGTTTGGCATTCGTAGGATGCGCTACTTGTGCATCAAAACGGCAAGCAAGGGCGGTTCAACGGCTCTCAGGTGTCGTTGAAGCATACCCAAGGTATGGTTTTACCTCTCAGCGGATAGGATGAAGCATACCCAAGGATACCCTTTTCCTCTTGCTGGAGAGGTTGAAGGTATCCTGTGAGAGGTTCTGCGTATTGTGATGAACATGAATTTGCGAAACGATCCTACGCCGCCCTCTCAATCTCCTCCAGAATGGCGAGGATGATGCCAGCAGCCTCCCAATCTAGTGACTCGTAGAGGACAGTTTCATCCCGCTCGCCGCTGAGGATGCGCTGGATAGCGGTGATTAGGTTGGCCCTTGGCCCTCCGGCCATCTCGTTCAACCTCTGCTCCAGCTTCTCCCGCAAGTCCCGAACTGTGTTTGCCTGTACTACCATTGCAATCAGCTTATCATGCTGGTGTAGCTGTTGCCGCCAATCGGGGAAGGCTAAATACGCCTGCCTGCTCTTGGCGCGGTATTCGGCGGCTTGACGGGTCTCACCCTGTTGAGCAGCAATTTGGGCCAGCAGTTCGTAGGTATTCCATATTTCCGTTAGTGTCGGATCAAGGGTTTTATCAATAGCCAACCCTTCCTCTGCGAACTGGCGGGCTTCATGCAACCGACCAGGACCGTTTAACAAAAGAAGAGCAAGGTTGCTGAGGGTTATAGCCATGCCGGGGCGATCACCTGTATCCCGGCGAACCTTCAATGCCTTGCAGTACCATCGCTCCGCTTCTACAGGACGGTCTGTAAAAAAGCAGAGTTGAGCGAGTTCATCCCAAGTTGCACACACCCCATTGCTGCCCTCTAACAAGCCCTTGTCCACCTTTAGCTGTGCTGCTGTCCTATATGCCTGCTCTGCGGCTGCCCATCTCTTTTCTTCTTGATAGACTTGGCCGAGTTGATGCCAAACTGTGGACTCGGATATCGGCTCGTTCAAACTACGGAAGAGATCAAGAGCTTCCTGATACCGCTTTGCTGCCTCATCTAAAAGATCCTGCTCCAGAGCCAACCTGCCGCGTTGTCCTAAGATTACAGCCACACTCCGCGTATCTCTTAATTCCGTCATGGCCTCCAACCCTGTCTGGTAGATTGTTTCGGCCTCCCTGTAACGGCCCTGATCTGTCAGTACATCGGCTAAGTCATTTGCAGCTGCATTGATTTGCTGTTGCACCTGTTCGCTCTGCTCTAACTGGGTGAGTTCGGCCAGCGCATGCCTATAAAGCTGTTCCGACTGTGTAACCTGACCCTGCGCCCTGTAGCATCGTCCCAGCATATGCAAAGCGACCCAGCGGTTATAGCTGGAAACATCTCCAAGATTGGCGAGTATTCCCTGAAAGATGTTTCCCGCTTCTGTAATCTGACCATGTTGTAAAAGGTGGTTACCCAAGTTGAATTGGGCAAGAAACCATGTCTGTGACACAACTGTACCACCTACCTCGGCAGCGGCCTTAGCAAGGGCCTGATAGTCTCGTCTCAAGCCAAAGTTGTTAAGAAAGAGATTGACCTTGTCAGTAAAGTCTACGCCATCCTCTGCTAAATTTTTCTGTAAGGCAGCATAGACAGCGCGAAGTAGATTGGGTAACTCGGATTGGACCGCAATGCGAGCGACATTAGGACTCGTATCGTCCAACTTATACAAATATTTCACAAGCTGGTGATACGTTCGATAATAGTGTTCCATCAACTCGGCCTGTTCCTCTTTACCCAGCTTCTGCCACAAGGCAGGGGCCAAGGTCGGGTGAAAGCGCAGCCATATCTTGTTTGCCTCTTGTAGCTGTTGTGCCTGCATCAGTCCAGACAGGTTCAGATGATGCCTCAGAATAGACCATTCGGAAGGATACTCCTCCAATCCGGCTACCTTCACCACAATCTCTTCCAATCCCCCACCCGCAAACACCCCCAACCTCGGCAGCCATTCCCGGCACCGCTCCGGCAGTCGCTCCAAAGACAGTTCCAGCGAAGCCAGCAGAGAACGGTCTTCCCGGTCAGCGGGCTGCTCCTCCAGCAGGGCTTCCAGCCGTTCCCCCAACTCCGCCGGGCGGCGTTCCTTGAGCTGCTGCGCCAGCAGACCGATGGACAGGGGATGAAAATCCACCTGCTGAAACAAGTTGACCAAGGCACTGCGCTGCGGCATCCCGAATTTCGGTTCCGGCGGCAGGCGCATCAGCTCGCCGAACCAATCCAGAGCATCCTGTTCCCCTAAGCCCTTGAGGTGCAGGCATTGATGGCGGAAGCTGCCCGCTGCGGGATAGTCGGGATGATTGAAGTCGGGCTGGCGGGAGGTGAGCAGGATGCGGCTTTCCCCGGCCTCGGACCAACGGGTCGCCGCAGTCAGCAGGTATTATTCCCCTTGCCGCGCTGACCGCACCTTCGCTAATTTATCGCGGAATTGCTCTAATTCAGGAAGACCGATAGTCTCTGCAATCTTCACGGCCAGA